>NZ_JAKVBC010000001.1 GCF_022447245.1 Kordia sp.
TTTATAGCTAAAACAAATTACTGGTTATCAGTAAGATGAACAATTTTTTCTTTTCAAATCAAAATGCTCAACAGGTTTATAGTTATCTTTATTTAAAGAGCTAGTAAAGTTCCCCTCACTAGAATTAGTTAGTATAAAAACACTTTGTTCTATAAATCCTTGAAACTTAAAATTCATTCTTTAAAAATATATCGTTATTCCTTTGTTCTTATGTAAAAGTAAGTTGTGAAACTAAGCAAAGGTATTTAGTTTTTGATTAAAAGTATGATAGATAAAACTATTCTTATTGCACTTTTTCTTATATATATCCAATTGCGATTTCAGTAATTTACAATAATTTTACATTTAAATTTTTAACAAAATCTTATGAAAGGTTCTGAAAATATATGACTAAATCTTACGTTTTACCCATCTTTGGTAAACATTAATTAAAGTTTAGTATTTTTACTCAAATTAAAGAAATCTTTATGGATACTCTTATTATTGAAGCTGAGAAGTTTGTTATTGACTTTTTAAACACGAATTTAGATAGCAAATTTGTGTATCATAATTTATCACACACCAAACGTGTCGTTTCAAAAACAGAAGAAATTAGTGAAGGCTTATCGCTTTCTGAGATCGAGAAAGAGCAGTTAATATTAGCAGCTTGGTTTCACGATACAGGATATACAAAAAGCATGGACGATCATGAAGATAAAGGTGTTGCTATTGCCACAGATTTCTTAAAAATGCATTCGGCTACTGAAGAAACCATTACAGCTGTTAGCCAATTAATTATGGCCACAAAAATCGGACACAAACCACAAACACAACTTGAAAAAGTAATTTGTGATGCAGATTGTTCACATATTGGAAGTAAAAACTTTAGCGATTTAACAGAGTTACTTCGCAAAGAATGGGAACTTACTAAAGATCGAGTTTTAACGGAGAGCGAATGGCTTAGTGAGAATATTGAGTTTTTAACACACTCGCATAAATTCCATACAACATTTGCTTCCAAAAATTGGGAGAAACAAAAAGGGAAAAATTTAGCGAAGCTTTTAAAAGATAAAAAGAAGATTGAGTTAGAAGGTTCTAAATTAAAGCAGAAAAAAGCAGAGTTAAAATTTAAACAAGAGAAAATAGAATTGCCAGAACGTGGAATTGAAACCATGTTTCGCGTTGCGTTGCGAAATCACATCACCTTAAGTGATATTGCAGATACCAAGGCAAACATACTATTATCGGTAAATGCCATTATTATTTCTATGGTATTATCAAATTTGGTATCTAAACTTGACAATCCTTCAAATGACTATTTAATTTACCCAACTATTATCTTCGCCACTTTTACGGTGATTTCTATGGTACTTTCTATTTTGGCAACACGACCAAATGTAACACAAGGAAAGTTTAGCAAAGAAGATGTGGCTAATAAGAAAGTGAATTTATTATTCTTTGGAAATTTCCATCACATGAAATTAGATGATTTTGAATGGGGAATGAATGAAATGATGAAAGATCGCGATTATTTATACGGTTCACTTACCAAAGATTTATACTTTTTAGGATTGGTATTGAATAGAAAATATAGTTTGTTACGAACTACTTATACCGTTTTTATGGTTGGTATTGTAGTTAGTGTATTATCATTCGTAATTGCTTTTTATACAAGAGATCCAGAAGCTGGCAGAAAAGTTCATGAGACTACTACCGCATTACTTTATTAATGTACGAATGTTTCTATTTTAAAAATATAATAATTTGATAATTCTATGTTCTTTTTGAGAAATGAAAAAGCTCGATTCAAATTGTTCAATTTCTTCCTAAAATATTGGTTTTATATACGTATTCCCATGGCATAAAAATCATTGGCACAATAATTAACATAAAGATTTGTGGCCAATCGGCGGCTTCACTTCCTTCAAGTGTACCGTTTTTCCACATTGGATACGCAACAAAACATAACCATAATCCTTCGTATAAAAACATAAAGAGCATTATAGGCAATATTTTGAGCGTATGAATAATTCCCAAGCCTGATAAGGTTGTATACGCTGCTATGACACACCAAGCAACTGCAATTTCAGGATTCCAAGGACCTTCATGTCAAATCAATTCTATCCATGCGTCTTTGCCTGCTAATACAAACACCATTGCAAAAAATAATTTCATCACATATATTTTGATAGCCCAAATTCCTTGATATTTTTAAGATGGAGTAAAGAGATGTTGTACGACTTTCATAATAAGATGCTTTAAAAAGTTAAAGATTGGAATTTTAAAGCAGTTTAAACTTCACATTTGTGAAGAACTTAAAACAAGGGGAATACTACTTATGATACTTCTTGACGAATTCTACTCACACTTCCAGCATTCAACCCTAAATAAGAAGCTGTGTAAACCAAAGGAATATCGTGAATGATTGAAGGACTAAATTTCATGAGTTTTAAATAGCATTCTTTTTCTGATAATGTTGTAGGATCAACCATTCTTTGTTTACTTACGTGTAAATAATATTGAAGAGCTTTTTTTGTATATTCTTGAGATGTTAAACCAATAGCGGCAGCTTTTTCAACATTTTTTCTGGTAATTCGAAGTAATTCACAATCAGTAACGCATTGCAATTTTTCATTAGAGACTGTTTGAGAAATGAAATGATTATACGAGGTAAAAAAACGCATTTCATCACTAATTTCTGTAGTAACTTCTTTTCCATTTTCAGTATGATGGAAATTACGCATATGTCGAGAAACAATAAAGTTATGGTATTTATGTATGGGGCTTTCCGATTACAGAATGGTATTCTTTCTAACAAAAACAGGTTCAAATAATTGACGACAATATTCACGATCACTTTTAGGTATATCTACCAAAACTCTAACATAATCAAAGAAAACTTGAAACACCCGAGAGATTTGATCTGGATCAGTAATAACAGTACAATGATTCATGCAGGCGATAAAATTTAGTCAATCATATTTAAAACTTATCTAAAATTTGAAAAAAATGATAAAAAAAGAAAGAATTTTTACTTGAATTCTTCCATTAATTCATCAATAGTGATGGATGATTTGTCACAAAAATCGTCTTGGTATATAACTTCTACACGTAACGCTCGCAAACCAGAAACACCTTGCAAATCTTCCAATTCTAGCTTTTCAAGCTTACCAAAATAGTTTTTAGACTGCATGTATTTAATATACTTAATGTATTCACGTGCATCTTTATCTTGCGAGTATACAATAGCAATTTTTCCTGGAACTGTTAAACGTTCCGTTGTATTTTTGATATTGGCTTTATCAATACGTTTTTTAATGATTTCATAGCGAATATTATAAGCGCCATCTACATCAAACTGCTTTTCGTCCATACGGAATTTAATCGCTAACGGATTGCTGTGTACTAAGATTAATGAAGCTACTTGTAAGTCATGATCCATTTCTTTGCGCGCATTGTGCGCTACTTGCTCCATTTCATACATATTTTGCAACTGCCACAAACGTAAATTATATAAATACAATGAGTGGAAAGTTTTGTCGCGCACTAACGATTGCCCAATATACATATTGTACTCAACTCCGTCAGTTTTGTAACGTTCAAAATAATGTGGAAACATTTTTTGCGCTTCTTCCTGCTTTTTGTCTATGTAATTTGCCAGTTTATTATTTAAAATCGTAACGCTATTCTCATAGGCTTTTCGCTTTTCGTACACTACTTTTAGATTGTCATCCAAACGATCCATGTAGGTATTTACTAGCTTTGCTATATCTTCGTCTGTATCTTTTAAATGTCTAAAAACTGGATAAATATCTTTCTTTAAGAATTCTAAAATCCCCAATTCATCTCCCGCATTCAAACCTTCTTTTGTGCTGTCTAAATACTCACTAATTCTAAATGCTAACTCTTCATAAATTGGCAAGTTTGCCTTTTCTAACGCGCCTTTTAGTACATTAATAGCCAACTCTAATTGAAGCGTTAAATCTTCTTGAATTGCCGTATTTCTTGCGATAGATGAACCTTTAATGTCGCTTTGTCCAAACAATGGATGCACTTCATCAAAAATGATATCTTCTACCACAGGATTTTCTACATTTTCAGTCAACGCAGCTTGATATTTTTCGGCAGCTTCATAAAAACGCCATTTTACTGATGGATGAATCGATGTGTAATGTTCTTGAATAGTAGCTTCTAATATATTTTGAAACGATTCTGATTCACGAGTTACTGCCGCTTCAAATACTGGAATAATATCTCGTAACTTTTGCTGATTTACAGAATTGAGCTCATATGGTCTTGGTGATGCAATTTCTAATATTGCCAAATCTCCGTTATCTCTCGCATTAATTGGAATTAAGATAATACTACGTATGTTTATTGCTTTTAAACGCTTGTAGAATTCGTTTTGATGCGTTCGTTCACCGTATACATCCACATCCGAAATAGCCATGGTTTCTCTGTTGTGAAATACTCTTTGAGCAATCCCGTCACAGAAAAATGTACTACATGAAATCTCTTTGTCTTTATTGAAAATTAAGCTTTCAGACTTTTTGATTCGCGTAATATTTTTTCCTCCTTTGGTTCCATTAATGTATACAGAATATCCTAATTCTAAATCTTTTATATTGAAAAATTCACGCAAATTCTGACGTACATCTTCTAACAGATTGTCATCACTACGTAACAAATTGGCACGAATAGAAGAAAGTGTTTCATCAAACGTAACATCAAATAAATTCATGATTCCGAATCCTTTGAAGATATAACTATCTAATGGAAATTTTTCTTTCCAAACATCAATATTGTCATAATTATCAAGCAATACTTGTACATCTTCATCAGTGATTTTTGGTGCGTTTTCTGTTGGAATTACTTGACAGAAATCTCCATTAAACGCAACTCGGTAATGTTTTGTTATCCCTAAATTCACATCAGGAATGTCGAAATAAAATGGGCGTTTTAAATCAACTTTATGACCATAACATACATTCAAAATCAAAACACAGGCATGCAAATACATTTCCTTTTCAGCTAAGTTTCTAGCTGTAAAGTCATAATCATCTCCTGCATTTTTTAAAATCGTTTTCAGTCTGTTTGTATAATAAAAAGATTGAAACGAGAATGGAATCGTTGCCACTTTGATTTCATTATCCGTAAGAATTTGTGGGAACAAACCATCCATTATCAAATGAATTTGATCTTTATATTGTTCAAGTCTAGAGAAATCTTTGATTCCTTCTCTCAACTCAGGATAATTGTCTAAATATTCAACTATTCCGACCGCTGATTTATGATACGGATGATTTTCATCTTCTACATATTTATCATAAAAAGACATTACTTGATCAAAACTGATCAAGAGTTGTAGCGGTAAATGTATATCGTTTTGTGTATGTTTCTTGTCCATGATCGAAACTATTTGATTTACAAAGATACGAAATCCTTGGTTGTGCAGCTATGAAAGCTATTTTGAAAGCTTTATGGTGCTATTATTTTTTCTATTTGAAACAGTACAATTTAGACGTATTTACAGGTAAAATGTTACAGGTTTTTACGCTTGATTTGCCTTTTTGTTGATTCGGCTATTTACTTGCCTTTTGTTTGAGAAATACTCAATTTTTTAACATTTATAGACGCAACTATTGTATATGTCGTTCATCTTACAGACATAATAATCAATACCATGATAAAAATATATTTTTTACTTCTTTATCGGATTCACACTTTTAAGTTGCTCAAACGATGATGATCAAACAGCTGTTACAGAGCCAAGGATTATTGGAAATAGGAGCTGGATTCAATCTTCTGGAGGAATTGGCGGCTGGACGAATACGCCAGAATCTACTGGAAATACGCAACAACTTCAAATTTCTGCAACTACCATTAAACGCTATGTAAATAACGAATTGGTTTCAGAAACTAATTATACTATAGAAACAGGAGAATCTACTATTCTTAGCGGCGAACACGAATTACTGATTGAAGATAGCGGATTTAAAAGCATTATTGAGTTGCATGATGGCAATTTATTCCTTAGTGGCGATTGTAATGATTGTTTCGTTTCTGAGTATTCTAAGGTGTATGTGTATTAGTTTGTTGGACTTGCTTAGATTTTTATTTTCTACTTCCAAGCGCTTCTCAACACAAAATTTTACACTAAAATTTCACTCGAAGTGAAGTTTTTTTTTAATTTGACAATGAAGCGATTTGATAATTTGAAAATGTAGCAATGTTTTAATAATTCGTCATTGCGAACGTAGTGACGTAATTCTACACTTTAATGAATGAGTACATTTTAAAATAAACAGGTTACCACGCTATCACTCGTAGAGACGAATCATAATTTTTACAATTGTAATAGCTAAATCAACTCTCAGGAGCCAATTCCACTTCCAAACCTTCCAATTCTGGAGTCATTTGAATTTGACAACCTAAACGGCTGTTGTCTTCTACATAAAATGCCTCTGCAAGCATCATGTCTTCATCAACGCTCATTTCTGGCAATTCATGATCAGAGTGTACATAACATTGGCAAGAAGCACACATCGCCATTCCACCACAAATTCCAATAGTTCCCTCTGGCGCTAATTCGTACGAACGTACTACTTCCATTAAGTTCATTGCCATGTCGGTAGGCGCTACTATTTCGTGAGTAACGCCTTCTCGATCTTTTATTTTTATGCTGATGTCTGCTGACATGATTTTAACCTATGAGACTTTATGTATCGATTTTCAGTTCAAAAATAATTAAATAATCTACTACTGATAAAGAGATTGACGTGATTTTCACAAAATCTCTCTGTAATGTTTTAAAGTTTAATTAATTGCCTTTACTACTGCTTTTGGGGCTTCTTTACGTGATCCATCAAAACCATTAATTCCACTTACCGTTGTGTATTTAAGCACAAACTTTTTATCTGGATAGATACGTTGATACGCACTTTGACACATTAAGGTAGCTTCATGGAATCCACAAAGAATCAATTTTAACTTTCCTGGATAGGTATTTACGTCACCAATAGCATAAATCCCTGGAATATTGGTTTGATAGTCTAGCGTATTATCTACTTTTATAGCGTTCTTCTCAATTTCTAATCCCCAATCGGCAATTGGACCAAGTTTTGGTGCCAATCCGAATAATGGAATGAAATGATCTGTTTCCAACGTAAACGATTCTTCTCCTTTTTTGGTTACCTCAACACCAGTGACATGATTTTCTCCATGAATTGCTGTAATTTCAGCAGGTGTAATTAGATTGATTTTTCCAAGATTTTTAAGCTCCTGTACTTTTTCAACAGAATCTAACGCGCCACGGAATTCTGTACGTCTGTGAACCAACGTCACTTCTGAAGCAACATCCGTTAAAAAGATACTCCAATCTAAGGCTGAATCTCCTCCACCAGCAATTACTACTCTCTTATCTCTATAAATTTCAGGATCACGAATAATGTATTCAACTCCTTTATCTTCGTAGTTCGCTAAGTTTTGAATAGGTGGTTTTCGCGGTTCAAAACTTCCCAATCCACCAGCAATGGCAACTATTGGCGCATGATGTTTTGTTCCTCTATTTGTAGTTACGATGAAGGTTCCATCGTCTAGTTTTTCAATGGTTTGAGCGCGTTCCCCTAAGGTAAATGTAGGTTCAAACGGTTCAATTTGCTTCATTAAATTGTCTACCAAATCACCTGCTAATACTTCTGGATATCCCGGAATATCATAGATTGGTTTTTTTGGATAGATTTCTGCACATTGTCCACCAGGTTGTGGAAGCGCATCTATGAGGTGACATTTTAATTTTAATAATCCTGCTTCAAAAACAGTAAATAGTCCTGTAGGACCAGCTCCAATAATTAGTATATCGGTCTTAATCATTTTGTTTGTGTAATTGTATTGTAAGAAATATTTTTAGTCGTGTCTCATTCTTAATAACAATTTGACGCTTAGTCAACACTTATCACTTTTTCGATTTGTGGCACATGTTTCTTAATCGTCATTTCAACACCAGATTTGAGTGTCATTTGATTTACACTACAGCCAGCGCAAGCTCCTTCTAGTTGTACTTTTACCAACGTATCATTCTCTATTTCTACGAGTTTGATATCGCCGCCATCACTTTGTAAAAAAGGACGAATTTCTTCTAATGCCTTTTCTACGTTGTTTTTTATTTCTTCGCTTGTCATCTGTATATTGTTTACTAGATTTATTTTTTCACGGCTGAACATCCAGCCATTGTTGTAATTTTTATAACTTCCGTAGCAGGTAAACTTTCATTACGGTTTACCACTTCTTGCACTACATTTTGTGTCAACTTTTCAAAAGCTGCTTCAATTAATGTAGCAGTTTGCATTGCTGCTGGTCTTCCAACATCTCCTGCTTCACGAATGCTTTGTACCAATGGAATTTCTCCTAAGAATGGCACCTCAATATCTTCTGCTAGGTTTTTAGCACCTTCTTTTCCGAAGATGTAATATTTATTATTAGGCAATTCTTCAGGAGTAAAATACGCCATATTTTCTATAATTCCCAATACAGGAACGTTAATACTTTCTTGTTGAAACATTGCAACTCCTTTTTTAGCATCTGCCAATGCTACATTTTGCGGTGTACTTACTACAACTGCACCAGTTATTGGTAGTGATTGCATAATGCTTAAGTGAATGTCTCCTGTTCCTGGAGGTAAGTCTAACAATAAAAAGTCCAATTCATCCCAAGCAGCATCAAAGATCATTTGGTTTAAGGCTTTGCTTGCCATTGGTCCACGCCAAACTACTGCTTGATTTGGTTTTGTAAAGAATCCGATGGAAAGAATTTTAACTCCGTAACTTTCAACAGGTTTCATTTTAGAAGCACCATCTATACGAACCGCCAAAGGTTTTTCTCCTTCTACATCAAACATGATTGGCATCGATGGTCCGTAAATATCAGCATCTAATACACCAACTTTAAAGCCCATTCCCGCCAAGGTCACCGCTAAGTTTGCAGTTACGGTAGATTTACCAACACCACCTTTTCCAGAAGCAACTGCAATAATATTTTTGATGTTTGGTAATTGTTTCCCTTTAATTTCTGGTTTTTCTGGTCGTTCTACCTTGATATTCACTTTCACCTTTGCCTCCGCATATACTTTTTCACGCATTACAGACGTAATATCTGCTTGCACTTTTTTCTTAGCTTGTAAGGCAGGATTCGTTATGACAATATCTACTACAATTTCATCTGCAAATGTCATAATATTTCGTACAGCTCCACTAGCAATCATATTAGCACCTTCACCAGGAACGGTAATGGTACTTAATGCTGCTTCTATATCTTTCTTTTGTATTTTCACGAAGTCTTATTTTTTATCAATAATGTAAATTGATTATAAATTGCAAAGATACTATGAAAAGTTCGGTTTATGAAGTTCCTAAATCAAAATCGTCTATACTGTCATTTGACAAGCTTATACTTACCAAATAATTTATTATTATTGCGAATATTAAAATCATTTAATGCAAATAAAGATTGTTACCACGCTCTTTTTTTAACTTTTTCTTTTCTTTTCTTTTTCTCAAAATAAAACAAACGATTATTCGTCAATTCAAACAGATTCACTGTCTACAAAATCAATTAAGGTACTTCAAGAATTAACTCTAAATCACTTAAAAAGTGATTTGGACAAAGCACGAGTATATACCATTGCATACCTTAAAAAAGTAATAGAAGAAGATGCTAACAAGTATTTAAATCACGCTTACTACACGCGTTATTTGGTAGAAGAAAAATCGGGAAACTATGCGTTAGCGCATACAAACATTAAAAAAACCATTTCGTATTATCGAAATAACAAACCTCAAACTATTATAAAACATTTAATGATGAAAGGAAATCTTGAATCTTTACTTGTTTTAAATGAAGAAGCTATTAATACTTTTTCTCAAGCATTAGATATTTAGTTATGAGATCAAAGACACAAACTCTCAGGCTTTTATTAAGGATAATATTGCTATCATTAAGTTAGATATTGGTAATTACTTTAAGATAGAAGATATTGAGAAGATTTTTAAAAAGAATTAAGTGTATTATGTAAAGGAATATACGGAAACAAAAAAAGAACTTTATTTGATGGCGTCTGTTAAGTCTCTTTAGTATTTGGGGCTCATAAGTATTTATAAATACAATTATATAAATGCAGTAAAGATATACGAACAAGCTTTAGATATTTGTGAAAAGTACGGTTACACAAAAAGAAAAGTAGTTTTACTCTGCGGATTGGCAAATGCATACACACGATCTAATAGAAATTTTGAAGAAAATGAACTCGCATTAGATTATTTAATGCAGGCTGAAAAAGTTGCGTATTCCAATCATCAAAAAGAATACATTCCTCTTATCTTATTATTGAAAGGGAGAGCTTTGTATCATCAGGAAAAGTATCAAGAAGCAATTGATGTATTAGTTGCTATTGAAAAAAATCCGCTCCCAAATGCCAAAGATTTTGAGACACAATAGTTTTTATCAATTTTAACTAATTGTTATTTAAAATTAGACGATCCTAAAAATGCTAAATCTAGACTTGATCAGTTTACTGAAACGAATAAGAAAAATGAATATCAAAAAGTAAAATTAGCCAATAGAGTATTTCAAAAAATTGATCTTCAAGAGGCTACTCAAAAAATTGAAAACCTAGAAAAAAAGTTAGTTGAACGAGATCAAAAAACGTTGTTTCTTGCTTCTCTCATTTTTATATTACCAGGGATTGTGTCCCTTATTATTTTCTTCTTCAGAAAAGACAACGCATTTATAGAAATCGTTTTCAAATGTTGGTTGAAAACCTAGAGTCTAAAACTAAACTTGAAACAACCGAAACTACAAGTCATATTATCTCATACAAAAAAGTACAAGAGATATTAGATAAGCTTATTGCTTTTGAGAACAAAAAATTATTTAGGAATAATAAATATACTCTTGGTAGTGTTGCTAAAAAGCTGAACACAAATTCAAGTTATTTATCTAAAATTATTAATGCTCATAAAGAGAAAACATTTACTGAATATATTACAGAATTAATAATATTGTAGAGCGCTTACAAAAAGATGCTAAATTACGTTATTTCACCATGCAATCTATTGCTGAAGAAGCTGGTTTTAGAAAAGCGCAGTCATTTTCTAAGCATTTAAAAACCACACTGGAATTTACCCTTCATTCCTCATAAAAAGAATTGATAATCAACAAAATAAACACTCTTAAAGACACTTTATTTTCATAAAATTAAAGTCCTACTTTTTTCTTTTTTATGAAAAGTAATCTATGTTAGCGTTTTAACATTAAAACAATTCACAAATGAGAAAAATGAAAAGATTAAGTTTAGGAAAAGTGAAGGAAGTAACATTTAGTAATTCAAAACAAATTTATGGAGGCTAACAAGGAGTAACTTACTTATGTTCCTCGTATACGACACTTGTTAAAACTACATTGCAAAATCAATCGCATAACAGTAACAGTACAGATGATTTATCAGCCGATACTGATTGTATTGTTTAAAATAGCTTTAAGTTGTATGAAAGCCCGCTTTTTTGCAGGCTTTTTTTGTTAATGCATACAATTCGTTCGCAAACCTGTTTGCAAGCCACAAATTGTTGGTTGTGTTCCACAACAGACAGAGTTATTCGTTGTTTCACAATTAATAGCGTTTGTCCCATATTGACAGGTTTCAGTATTTGGCGGCAAATCGCAATCTCAAGAATCTCTTTGAAGTGTTTCTGTACATCTTGTATCTTGCGAAGCTTCTAGGGTAACAGAGGTGTTGTTACCTCCTTAAATACTTTTAAAGTTTACTACCGAAACTTTTTTAAGTGCTAACTTCCTTGTCAATCTCTTTTTCTTCATAATTTGATCATTTAAAAATTATTAATTTGATGATCAAAACTATAACCTAGGATACTCTTCAACAACTCATTACACCTGACTTTCATATAATTCAACTTGATTTTTATAAAAATAAACACCAAAAACAGCTACTAAACAAGCAATCTATTCTATTCAAAAAAAGAAAAAAGATTCATGCTCTTTAAACGAGAAAAGAGTTCATTAAGAATGATTTTGATTAAAAAAATAAAGAGAGGTTTACAACTCTTGAGAAGGATCCCAAAAGTATTTTTCAAGATTTTGAATTTGATTTTCAACAACTTGTACACCTTCACTTTCTAGGAGTTGCTGCATCAAATTTGTTCCTTGGAAATGATGTTTTCCGGTGAGCAAACCTTTTCTATTTACTACACGATGTGCGGCAATATCTTCATATTTACCAGCTCCATTCATTGCCCAACCAACCATACGAGCACTTCTTGCAGCGCCTAAATACTTGGCAATGGCTCCATAACTGGTGACTCTTCCGTAAGGAATTAAACGAGCGACTTCGTATACACGTTCAAAGAAATTTTGATTTTCTGGTTTCATACGGAAGTGTCTTTATTGTAAAAAATACGAAACAGCGTTACGATGACTAAAATCAACATTAACACGCTTAAAATATGATCTGAATACTTAGAAAAGCTTCCCGATTTGGATTGCGATTTGTTAAAGTAAAAAACATACATATACAACATGGCAAAAGTTCCAAATCCTGTTCCAAATACAAATACAATAATATCAGGAATGGTAAACTCCATCAAACCAGAAGTTCTCCACAAAGCATTTAATCCTACAAAATAAGGAATGGGTAATACATTGAGCATCGCCAAGAAAATTCCTTTAAAGAAACTTCCCTTTTTGCTCACTTTTACCATACGGATTCGTTTTTCTTTTTCTTTTTTCTTTTGAGCAATGATAAAAAAGTAGATTCCTAACAGTCCAAAAATCACCAAGGCAGCTTTTTCCAATACTGCTATAATTTGTTGATTATTGTATAAATATTTGGAAATCATCACCGCAATAATTGCCTGAATCAATACAACAATAGAAGCTCCAATAGAAAAAACAACGCCATTCATTTTCCCTTTTTGCGTACTAATTTTAGCTGCTGTAATATTAATTAAACCTGGAGGCACTACACCTAAAAGTGCTGCTGAAAAGGTGATAAAAAAGAGAATAATGAGATCCGTCATTACTTGATTTTGAAGTGAATATAAGTAATTGCTTTGTTAACTTCCAAATATTGTGACTCGTAAAATGTTTGTATATCAGTAACTTCTTCAGGACTTCCTTCATTTGTATACACATCATGATTTGCATATAACACCTCGTGTCCTGCGCCATGTAAAAGTCCTAGAGTATAGCCGTGCATAAATTCGCTATCCGTTTTTAGGTGCACAGTACCTTCTGCATTTAATATGTTTTTATAACGTGCCAAAAATGCTTCATTGGTAAGTCTGTGCTTGGTACGCTTGTATTTAATTTGCGGATCGGGAAATGTAATCCAAATTTCAGCTACTTCATTTTCTGAAAACATTCCTTCTATCAATTCTATTTGCGATCGGATAAAAGCTACATTTGGCAGTTCTTCTTCAATAGCGGTCTTAGCTCCTCGCCAAAATCGCGCACCTTTAATATCAATTCCAATAAAATTTTTGTTTGGAAATTTTTTAGCCAAAGCCACAGTATATTCACCTTTTCCACAACCTAATTCCAATACAATTGGCGCATCATTCTTAAAGAAATCACTGTTCCATTTTCCTTTGTATGGAAACTTTTCTGCTACAATTTCCTCACGTGTTGGTTGTATTACATTTGAAAATGTATCGTTTTCTCTAAAGCGTTTTAGTTTGTTTTTACTTCCCACAATAGTTTCTTAATATTTTGACAAAACTAAGGAAATCTTGCAGACCTTTTTATATTCTTATCTTTGATTTTATGAAGAATTCAAAAACTGTGCTGGTTGCTCCACTAAATTGGGGCTTAGGTCACGCCACAAGATGCATCCCGATTATACGAGGTTTGCTTGCTGAAAATTTCACGCCTGTCATTGGTTCAGATGGAGTTGCGCTTCAATTGTTAAAAAAAGAGTTTCCCGATTTAGAGACTATTACACTACCTGATTATCAAATTGAATACGCAAAAAAAGGAAAGAATTTTAAGTTGAAAATGCTGAAAGATTCTCCTAAAATGCTAAAAGCTATTGCTGAAGAAAAGAAGATTATCAAGAAGCTGGTCAAGCAACGTGATTTTTGTGGAATTATTTCTGACAATCGCTTAGGTGTTTACAGTAAAAAAGTACCTTCTGTTTTTATAACGCATCAATTGAATGTATTAAGTGGTGCTACGACTTGGTTCAGCAGTAAAATTCATCAAGCTATTATAAAAAAGTTCGACGAATGCTGGGTTCCTGATGTTGCTGGAAAACCAAATCTTTCTGGGAAATTAGGCCATTTAAAGAATAGCTCGCTTCCTATAAAATATATTGGTCCACTGAGTCGATTACAAGCGAAAGAAATGCCTCTTGTATATGATTTAATGGTGATTCTTTCTGGTCCTGAACCACAACGTACGATACTAGAAGAAAAATTATTTGAAGAAGTAAAACACTTCAATGGAAAAGTATTATTTGTTCGTGGAAAAATTGAACCAAAACAAGAACATTTTCAGTTTTTGAATTGTGAAGTGTATAATTTTATGCAAAGCGATGAACTTGAAAAAGCATTCAACGAAAGTGCTTTTGTATTATCGCGTTCAGGCTATACCACTGTGATGGATTTAGCAAAATTGAATAAGAAAGCCTTTTTTATTCCAACACCTGGACAATTTGAACAAGAGTATTTAGCCAAACGTTTACAAAAACACAAACTTGTACCTACAGCTAACCAAGATGATTTTTCGATTCATCAATTAGCTCGTGTGGAAGATTTTGAAGGATTAAGTCAGTTTAATTATGACGAGGATTATAAAGCGCTATTCCACCTTTTCCAAGGTAAATGAAAACTCTGATCCGACATCGTATTCACTTTCAACATATATTTTTTCGTTATGTGCTTCAATGATATGTTTTACGATAGAAAGTCCTAAACCAGAACCACCTTCTTTTCGAGCTCTACTTTTATCTACGCGATAAAAACGTTCAAACAATCTTGGAATGTTTTCTTTTTCAATTCCCTCTCCATTATCTGTAACACGAACAATTACTTTATTTCGAATTAGGTTTTCGATACTAATTTCAGTGGTTCCTTTTTCGCGACCGTATTTGATGGAATTTACAATTAAATTTGTCAATACTTGTTGAATGCGTTCTTTATCAGCAGACACTATAATTGGTTTCGTATAATTCATATCAAATGCCAAAGAAATCTCTTTCTTTGTCGCTTTCATTTCTAGCAAATCGAGTACATTTTGTACTAGTTCAACAATATCAAATTCCTCTACATCCAGATTTAAATCACCTGTTTCCAGTTTGGTAATCATATCCAAATCTTTTACAATATAGATCAATCTTTCAACACCTTTTTCTGCGCGATTCAAGTATTTTTTACGAATTGCTTTGTCTTCCATGGCACCATCTAACAAGGTCAAAATATAGCCTTGCACCGTAAACAATGGCGTTTTTAATTCGTGTGAAACGTTTCCAATAAACTCTTTTCGGTAATTTTCTCGAACTTTTAAAGTTTCAATTTCTAATTTTTTATTGGTAGCAAATTTTTCAATTTCTTTGGTCAAAGTTGCCATGTCTGTTGTAATTGGATAGTTATGAAAGTCACTCACATCCAACAAGGTTACATCATCATATATTTTTTTGACCCTTTTGTAGATAAATCGTTCTACTCGAAACTGAATAATAAAAAAACAAAATGCAAAACTTGTGGCAAAAAATAGCATTGGAACTACTATATAATTCTGAATCTCAAAAAAAAATAGTAAGGCAACTAAGATAGACGTTGTAAACAATGTAATATACAACGACGAACGCAATGCAAAACGATATGATTTCTTAAGCTTTCTAGTCATTTTCTTCCTCTACTTTTGAGATACAATCATTTCTTATTTATACTATTCAATTTAATGTACATATTTGTACCCAACACCTTTTACAGTTTTGAAGTGGTTTTCGCCAATTTTTTCTCTCAGTTTACGAATATGTACATCAATGGTTCGTCCACCAACAATTACTTCATTTCCCCAAACTTTATCTAAAATTTCTTCTCTTTTAAACACTTTTCCAGGACGCGAAGCTAACAATGATAATAATTCAAACTCTTTTCTTGGCAAGATGATTTCTTCACCATCTTTTTCAATCTTGTATTCTTCTCTATTAATTACAATGTTTCCAACCGTAACAATTTGCGGATTTTCATCATCATCTTTTAATCGACGAAGCAATGCTTTTACCTTACTTACCAACACCTTTGGCTTAATTGGCTTTGTAATAAAATCATCTGCTCCAGCATCAAAACCAGCTACTTGCGAATAATCTTCTCCTCTTGCCGTTAAAAATGTAATAATGGTATGGGCCAAACTGCTATCTTTTCTAATATTTTCACAAGCTTCAATACCATCCATATCGGGCATCATGACATCCATAATGATTAAATGTGGTTTTACTTTTTTTGCTTTTGCAATCGCATCAACTCCATTAGAAGCTGTTGTTAATTGATAGCCTACAGAAGATAAATTATATCCTACAATTTCTAAGATATCTGGCTCATCATCGACAAGCAATATTTTAATATCCTTTTTTTTCATTGCGTACTGTTTTAGTTTAAGTAGTTGATTTTGTTTCTATTATATCTTCTTTAAATCAAAGATAACTCCACAAAAGTAAATATAAAATTAATTATTGAAACCTGTTAACACTCTTTTAATATCATAACATTAAGCTAACATACATATTACAAAGTTTTAACCTGCAAGTAACATCATCTTTACACTTTGCTCATTTCTTTGCGCTGTGAAATAAAAACTTAGATGAGACAAAAATTTACACTTACGATTCTCCTATTCTTTACCTTTATTATAGGATTTGCACAAAACGGTTCTATCGTTGGAAAAGTGCAAGATAAAGAAGTTAATAATGAACCATTACCTTTTGCTAATATAACAATTAAAGGTACTACAAAAGGAACCACTTCTGATTTTGACGGTTTATACCAATTAAACGATGTAGCTCCTGGTACTTATACATTAATATTTAGTTTTGTTGGATACAAGACACAAGAAGTTGCTAATGTTATTGTAAATCCTGGAAAGATTACAAACGTAGATGTAATTTTATCTGTTAATGCTGCTGCATTAGACGCTATTGTCATTACAGCGACAACTCGAAAAGTTTCAGAAGCTGCTACCTTATTAGAGCAAAAGAAATCTAAAGATATCAAGCAAATTATCGGAGCAGAGGAATTGGCTAGAAAAGGTGTAAGCGATGCTGCTGGTGCCGTAACTAAAATCTCTGGTGTATCAAAACAAGAAGGATCTAGCAACGTGTATGTACGTGGTTTGGGTGACCGTTACTTAAACACTACTTTTAATGGATTGCCATTACCATCAAACGATATTAACAAAAAGAATATTGAATTAAGCTTATTTGCTTCTGATGTTATTGAAAATGTAGCTATCAGCAAAGCGTATTCTGGACAACAATACGGTGATTTTGCTGCTGGTAATGTAAACATCAACTCAAAAGATTACAAAGGAAAAGGATACGTAGAAGCTTTTGCTGGATCGAGTGTAAACACAAACGCTATTGGAGAAAACTTTGTAAAAAGTGAAGGTTCTGGTTTCTTTGGAGATTATGCAAGACACAATCAAAACCCTTTTGCCGTGATTTTATCTCATGGAGTTGACCCAGAAGAGGTAAGCGCACCTATCAATGTTACTTTTGGTGTTTCAGGGGGAAAATCATGGGATTTTGAAAATGATTCTCGTTTAAGTGTTTTCGGAACAGTTTCTTTTGATAATAGTTACGAATACAGAAGAGGAGAAGCAACAGACTTTACAACAGTTGAGAAGAAAGCTTTCCAAGATGCAGAAGAGTTTGAATACAGTACCACTACTACTGCTATGGGAACTTTGAATTATAAAATCAATGATAAAAACAAGTTAAAATTCAACTCTTTATTTATCAACAGTTCTTCTAATGAAGTTGGATACTTTGGTATTGATGGAAAAGGTAGAAACAGAGATGCTATTTTAAATACAGATGAAGGTTTTTATCAAATGAACGCACAGTTTGATCAAAATCAAGTTTTTGTAAACCAATTAATTGGTAATCATAAATCAGGAAAGTTTGAATTGGATTGGGCAACAGGATACAACGTGGTATATGCAAAGCAACCAGATCGTAAGCGTATTAGTATTGAAAATTATCAGTTTGCTTTGGATAATGATCCAACAACAAATCCGACATTCTTTAGCAACGTAGATTATGATAACCAACGTTACTTCCAAGATATTGATGATACAGAATTTAATGGACGTGTAAATACTAAGTATGAAGCTAACGAAAACTTTACCTTAAACTTTGGTTTCAACGCAAGAAGCAAAGAGCGTAACTTTGAAAACATCCGTTACGGATATGATATCGTAGATTCAGATTTTCAGATTACTGATGTAAACAATTTAAATAATGTATTTACTCCTGGAAACTTAAACTTAACTTCTGGAGGAATTTACGAAATCAAAGTTATCAATGCATTCCCTGGATTAAGCAATACCAACAGACCTGGATTGGCTGAAAACACATACACAGGAAATTTAGACATCTTTGCAGGATATGCTGACGCAGAAATTAAAACTGGTAAATGGTTAATCGTTCCTGGTGTTCGTGTTGAATCATTTGATCAAAGTATTGCTTATGATGTAATCAACTTAGGAAACAATGGTAACTCTAGCAGAAGTGCTAATGAAAACTTCATCTTACCAAGTTTAAATATTAAATACGCATTAACTGAAGAACAAAATCTTCGTTTCTCTGCAAGTAGAACGGTTTCATTACCTGAATTTAAAGAAACTGCACCATTCGTATACATCGATGTAACAAATAGAATTGGTGGTAACCCTGACTTATTAGGAGCTAATGATGCAAGCTTTGTAAACGTAAGTGATAAATCATACTCAAACGTATTAAACTTCGATGTAAAATATGAGTGGTTCTTTGGAAAAGGTGAAATCTTCTCTGTATCTGCATTCGCAAAACAAATCTCAGATCCTGTAAACCGAGTAGTTGCTTTTGATGCTACAGGAACACAACGTTACTTTAGAACTGGTGAACAGGCAGATGTATATGGAGTTGAAATTGAAGTTAGAAAGAACTTATTGGAAAACGAAGATGAAGAAACATTGCTTTCAGCAGGATTGAATACAACATTCATGCATACAGAACAAGATTTATATGATGTCATTCAAGGAACTTACAGTGTAAACTTTAGAAATGACAGTGAGCAATTACAAGGAGCATCTCCATTCATTATCAATGCAGATGTAAGCTACTCACCAACATTTGGAAGCTACAAGCCAACTGGTAACTTAGTATTCTCATACTTCGCAGATAGAATTGATGCTTTAGGTTCTGGACAATTAGGGAATATTGTAGAGAAATCAGTACCGACTTTAGATTTCATCTTAAGAAATAAAATCACAGACAAGTTCGAAGTGAACTTTAGCCTAAGAAACATATTAAATCCTGACATCAAATACGTTCGTGAAACTAGCGGAGGAGACGTACTAGTAACATCTACAAATGGTAAAGGAGTCTCTGGATTTGATAGAGGTAGAAATATCGGATTACAATTAAAATACAAATTTTAACAAACACAACAATTAAGAAATTACAATTAAAACAAAAAACACAATGAAAAATCGCATACTACTTGGATTTGCACTTTTAGCAGCTTTAGCTTTAACTTCATGTGCATCAGATGACACTGCAGATATCAATATTACAGATAACAGTGTAACGAACAACACAACAACTGGAGGAGGAAATACTGGAGGACAAACAATCTTCTTATCAGGAACATATACTACTGACTTAACACTTGACGCAAATAACACATATAAAATCAATGGTTCTTTAATCATGGCTGCAGGAACAACATTAACGATTCCTCCATGTATGACAATTGAAGCTTTAGCTGGTGGAGCTGATGTTTATATTGCTATCTCTGTAGGTGCTCAAATTGACGCTCAAGGAACTGCTGATTGCCCAATTGTATTTACATCTGATGCTGCTGCACCTGCTGCTGGTGACTGGGGTGGATTAATTATTTTAGGAAGTGCGCCTATTAACTCTGTATCTGGAAACGCAACAGCAACTTCTGAAATTGCAAGTTTACCTTATGGAGGAACAGTAACTAATGATAACTCTGGTACATTACGTTATGTACGTGTACAATATTCAGGAGGATCTGCTGATGGACAGTCTGAAAACAATGGTGTTTCTTTCTACGGTGTAGGAAATCAAACTACTGTTGAGTATGTACAAGTATTTGAAGGAAAAGATGATGGATTTGAATTCTTTGGAGGAACGGTAAACGCTGATTATATTTCTGTTGTAAATTCACAAGATGATTCTATCGACTGGACTGAAGGATATACTGGAACTATCACAAATGCATATGTAAAGCATGGAGCTGATCACGATAAAGGAATCGAAGCTGATGGTTTCAACACTGATATCGGAAACAACTCTAGCCCAATCTTTTTCTCTGCTCCTAATGTAACTAACTTAACTATTATTGGATTAGGTTCTGCTAACAGTAGTGAAGCTATCCGTTTAAGAGCTGGAACAAGAGCGATCTTTAACAATGTATTATTAGAAGGATACAATGAAGGTTTTGATTTAGATGGAAATGATACTGATAGCCCAACTGGAGCTGGAGTAACGAGTGGAGAAACACAAGTAACTGATATTACATTTACTGACATCACTACAAAAGTTAAAAATGATACTGGAGTTATGTTTACAGAAGCTGATTTAATCGCTGGTGACGGAAACGGAACTGGAACTGACTATGCAACTTGGGGAGCTGGTTGGACTGTAGGAAACTAAACTTAAAAAAACATATCTGTAAAAAAACACTTTCATTTGAAAGTGTTTTTTTGTTTTATACCTATTAATACTTTTGTTATCAAATGGTTAAAACAACCTACAAATACGTAAGTCTAGTGTTTCAATTCGGCTACTTTTGTATATTTGTGCTATAATTACAAATAGTTAAAATTTATCGTATGAACAAAAATTACTTTTTATTAGTTGCATTATTGATCTCTTCTTTGTCATTTGGACAAGTATTGGAAGAGAATTTCGATTATGGAATGACGAATGGAGACTTGACTGCAGCTAGTGGAGGTGCATGGGCTCAGCACTCAGGTACTTCAGATCCAGTACAGTATGTGGCAACGCCAAGTTTGACAATGACAGGATATCCTTCATCAGGAATCGGTGGACATGTATCAGTTTCTGGAACTTCTCAAGATGTGAACAGATCTTTTTCAGGAATTTCATCTGGGACAGTATATGGAAGTGCACTAGTAAACTTAAGTGCTGTAGGTAGCGGGAACTATTTTATGCACTTTAATATTGCTGGTGGTTTTACTACAAGAATTGGAGCAAGAGATGATGGAAGTGGTGGTGTACAATTCGGTGTTGGAACTAGTAGTTCTACCTTAACATACGGAACAACATCGTACGCTTTAAATACTACATACCTTTTAGTATTTTCTTATGAGGTTTCTTCAGGAGTGTCTAACTTACACGTTTTATCTGCAGTAACTGCTACTGAACCTGCAATGCCAGAAGCTACAAATACTGGTACTACTGGAAGAACCATAAGTGCTATCGCTATTCGTCAATCTAACAATATTCCAACGTTCCTTATCGATGGTATTCGTGTTGCTGAGAGCTGGACAGAAATTATGAACAACTCTTCAATACCTTCTGTAAGTATTGTAACGCCAGGTGACGGCGCTACTTTTGATCCAGGTACTTCTAGTGTTGATGTTTCTTTTACAGTACAAAACTTAGACTTAATGGTAGCCGGAAATCAAGTAAATATTACAGTAAACAGTGATCCAACGGATACAGATGTTTCAAGTCCTTACGCAGTTCCTACTATGAACGGAGGAATGTACAGCGTTACTGTTGAGTTACTGGAAAATAATATAGTTATTGATACAAAGATGGTATCTTTCTCTGTTGCAAGTATCACACAAGTAAGTAGCATAACAGAGTTGCGAAATGGAAATTTAGGAGATTACTATGAGTTAGATGCGGAAGCTATCATCTCTTACATCGTAACAGAAAATACAAGAAACCAAAAATACATCCAAGATAGTGGTGCTGGAATCTTAATTGATGATACTGCTGGAACACTTAGCACTACTTTAGCAGCAGGAGACGGAATCTTCGGATTACAAGGACAATTATCTCAATTTAGTGGAGTACTTCAGTTTGTACCTATTTCAAACTTACCTGGAGCTTCTTCTAGTGGAAATTCAATTACACCTTTATTTGTAACTGCTAACGAATTAGCTACAAATGGAGAAGCATACGAAAGTAGATTAATTAGAGTATTAAACGTAGAGTTCTCAGATATGGGGAATTTTGCGGATAATACAAACTACACAGTAACTACTGCTGGTGGTTCAGACACAACTGTTTGTAGAGCATCTTTTGGTGATGAAGACTTAATAGGAACTGCAATCCCTGCTGTACCAGTTGATATTATTGGTTTAGGTGGTGAGTTCAACGGATCATACCAAGTTTTGCCAAGATTTTCTAGTGATATTGATACTACATTAAGCACTGAAGAATTTGGAACAACTGAATTCAACATGTATCCAAACCCTGCTACTGGAAATATAGTAACTATTGCTTCTGCTTCAAACAATACAAAAGATGTTCAAGTATATAGCATTCTTGGAAAGCAAGTAATCAACACCACAATTACAAATACATTAAACATTGCTGATTTACAATCAGGAGTATATGTAGTTAAAATTACAGATAACGGTAAATCTGCTACTAAGAAATTAGTGATCAAGTAATTTTATCACACACAATATTCAAAAAGCATCTTGAGTTTTCAAGATGCTTTTTTTTATTTTATACTTTTGCAGCATAGTTTACATCAAAATGAATTCCAACACTATTTTCAATATTAAAAATGAAGCTGATTTTGAAACCTGCGCATTTCAAACATTTCAGTATCAATTTGAAAATAATCGTACTTATCGTTCGTTTTGTGACTTACTATATGTGCACCCAAGCGACATTACAAAAATTGAAGATATTCCGTTTCTTCCCATACAATTTTTCAAGTCACATGAAATTGTCTCTAATCAGCATCCTTTTCAAGAAACATTTACAAGCTCAGGCACTACAGGAAGTACACCAAGCAAACATCTTGTCACAGATATTTCCGTCTACGAAGAAAGTTACCGCAAAGGTTTTGAATACTTTTATGGAAACATTGAAAACTATGTCGTTTTAGCTTTATTACCAAACTATTTAGAACGAAAAGGCTCCTCTTTAGTCTATATGGCAAACGACCTAATACAACGGAGTAAACAGCCTGAAAGTGGATTTTATTTGCATGATATAAAAGCTCTCACTGAAAAACTCGTGCAACTCGATCAACAAGGAAAAAAAGTATTGTTAATTGGTGTTTCTTTTGCGTTGTTAGATTTGATTGAAACAACACAATTTAACTTGAAACATACCATTGTAATGGAAACTGGCGGTATGAAAGGTCTTAGAAAGGAAATGATTCGTACTGAACTACATCAACAACTCTGTGAAGGTTTTGGAGTCTCAGAAATTCATTCCGAATATGGCATGACCGAATTACTTTCGCAAGGCTATTCTAAAGGAGACGGAATCTTTGATACACCGCCTTGGATGAAACTCTACACACGCGATCCAGAAGATGCGTTAACCATTCAACCCAAAGGAAAATCAGGAGGAATTAATGTAATTGATTTGGCAAATATCAATTCCTGCGCTTTTATTGCTACACAAGACTTAGGTAAAGTACATACTGATGAAACTTTTGAAATCCTCGGACGTTTTGATCATTCTGACATCAGAGGCTGTAATTTGATGGTATTTTAAGCCCCAAACAGCTCACTTTTACACATTCAGGTATTTCAAAAATATCATTATCTTAACAGTTACAACAACCTAACTGTTAACCACTAAAAATATGTCAAAAACATGTATTGAAATTGCCAAGGTTTCTGCCCTCGAAGAAAAGAAACCTTCACACGCATTAGTGCTCAATACTGATTTAGTTATTATAAAATACGGAGAGGACATTTCCATTCTCTATGGAAGATGTTTGCATCGCGGCGCATTAATGTCTGATGGTTTTATACAAGGCAACAATCTTATTTGTGGACTTCACGGTTGGGATTATCGCTATGATACAGGAGTTAGCGAATACAATGACGAAGAAAAACTACACAAATTCACCACCTATATTGACAGTGATATCTTAGCTGTTGACGAAGCAGAAATTAAAGCTTTTCAAACAGAACATCCACAACCTTTTCAGCGAGATGAATACTTAGGAACGTATGCCGATACACATCCTGAAGCAACAGAACCTTATACTGGGTTTATTAAAGAGTTGGCTAAAAACAGACTCAAAAATTACGGGCATCACGGACCATCTTCTTCTATGGGAGTTGATAGAAATACTTTGCCTAAATGGGAAGATATTCAGTTTTTACCTGCACAACTTTCCAAACGTCCTTTATTAGATCATGAAGGAGTGAATACAGAAGTTACTATTGGTTCGAGAGCAAAAAAACCTTTGTATTTAAACATGCCTGTTTTTGTGTCTGACATGAGTTTTGGCGCTTTATCTAGAGAAGCAAAAATTGCCTTATCAAAAGGAGCTGAATTAAGCGGAACTGGAATTTGTTCTGGTGAAGGCGGAATGCTTCCAGAAGAACAAGCCAACAATTCACGCTACTTTTACGAACTGGCTTCTGGAAAATTTGGCTTTTCTTGGGATAAAGTCAAAAAAGCACAAGCTTTTCACTTTAAAGGCGGACAAGGAGCTAAAACAGGAACTGGTGGCCATTTACCAGGAAGCAAGGTTACCAAAGAAATTGCAGAAGTTCGTGGTTTAAAAGAAGGCGAAGCTGCCATATCACCAGCAGCATTTCCAGATTTATTTACCGTAAATGACTTTAAAGCTTTTGCAGAAGAAGTTCGCCAACAAACAGATGGAATCCCTATTGGTTTTAAAATTGCCGCGAGTAGAATTGAAGAAGATATCGATTTTGCGCTAGCAGTTGGTGTAGATTATATCATTTTAGATGGCCGTGGTGGCGGAACTGGTTCTGCTCCAAATATTTTACGAAACAACATCAATGTGCCAACCATTCCTGCATTAGCAAGAGCCAGAAAACATTTAGACAATGTTGGCGCAAAAGATGTAACTTTAGTGATTACAGGTGGATTGCGTGTTGCAGAAGATTTTGCCAAAGCCATGATGCTTGGCGCAGATGCAATTGCCGTTTCGAATGCTGCTTTACAAGCTATAGGCTGCTTAGGTATGCGTGCTTGTGGAAGTAATAATTGCCCTGTTGGAATTGCCACTCAAAAAGAAAACTTACGTGCACGACTTATTATTGATCAATCAGCAAAACAATTACACAACTTCTTTACTGCTTCCAACGATCTTTTAAAAGTTGTAGCACGATCTTGCGGACATGACAATATTAAGAAGTTTAACTTTTCAGATTTAAGTACATTAAACATAGAAATGCACAGACTTACGGGCATACCATACGCTGGTGTAAACCCGTAAAATAAAAATTTTAATAAGCTTGTTTGTAAGGTTTATCGCAACAATACGAACAAACTGTAAGTTTAACATCTTATTAGTTTATTATTTAATAAAATCAAAACCCTGAATATAGATCCTACTACACTATATTCAGGGTTATTTATTTTTAATATCTAAGAGGTAAAGCCGACACTAACAATCTAAAAGCATCAGTGTGTCTAAAAGGTGAAGCCGAGTCTAAACCTTACTTCACAATCAACAAGAAATTTTTCTTCCTTCCGCGTTGAATGGTTATAAATTTATCATTGATTAAATCGTCTGTAGTGATTTTATAATCTTCCTTTACTTTCGTTTTATTCACTGCTACAGAATTCTCTTTTAAAGCTCTTCTTGCATCTCCATTAGAGTTTAAGAAATTTGTTTTAGCAGACAATGCAGCAATCATATCTAAACCTTCTTCAATATCAGCTCTATCGATTTCCGCTTGAGGCACACCTTCAAACACATCTAATAAAGTTTGCTCATCCAATTGCTTGAAATCTTCTGCAGTAGATTTCCCAAATAGAATTTGCGTTGCTTTAATAGCATTTTCTAAAGCTTCCTCCCCATGCACTAAAGTAGTTACTTCCTGCGCTAAACGCTTTTGTAAAACTCTTGCGTGTGGCGCTTCAGCATGCTCAGCAATCAAACCTTCTACTGTTTCTTTATCTAAAAATGTAAAGATTTTAATATACTTTTCTGCATCTACATCCGAAGCATTTAGCCAAAACTGGTAGAAACGGTATACCGAAGTTTTATCAGCATCTAACCATACATTTCCTCCAGCTGTTTTTCCAAATTTAGAACCATCAGCTTTAGTGATTAATGGACAAGTCATGGCGTATGCTTTTGAAGCTTCATCGTTCATTCTACGCACTAATTCTGTTCCTGTCGTAATATTTCCCCATTGGTCCGATCCTCCCATTTGTAACAAACAGTTGTGCGTTTTATGTAAATGGTAAAAATCGTATCCTTGAATCAATTGGTAAGTAAACTCCGTAAACGACATTCCTGCTCCTTCGCTAGAAACACGTTTCTTTACAGAATCTTTTGCCATCATGTAATTTACGGTAATTCGCTTCCCTACATCACGTGCAAAATCGATAAATGAAAAATCTTTCATCCAATCGTAATTATTCACTAAAATTGGTGCATTATCAGTATTTGAATTAAAATCTAAAAAGCGAGATAACACACGTTTAATTCCAGCTACATTATGATTTAAAATATCTTCTGTTAACAAGTTACGCTCGTCCGACTTTCCTGAAGGATCTCCAATCATACCTGTTGCGCCTCCAACCAAAGCAATTGGCTTATGTCCAGACTTATACAAATGCATCAACAAGATAATAGGAACCAAACTTCCAATGTGTAATGAATCTGATGTTGGGTCAAATCCAATATACGCAGTCGTCATTTCTTTGTTCAATTGTTCTTCAGTTCCTGGCATAATATCGTGTATCATTCCTCTCCAACGTAATTCTTCTACTAAATTGCTATTCATTGTATATTCTTTTTAAAGCTCCGCAAAGATATAAAAGTGAAAAGAAAAAAGTTTATTTTAGTGGCATGATATTAGTCACTGGAGGAACTGGATTGGTTGGTGCGCATTTATTGGCACATTTAGCACAAACGGAAACGCGTATTCGTGCCATTTATAGAACGTCTGAAAAACTAGAAACTGTCAAAACTGTTTTTGGGTATTATTTTGACGATGTTCCTTATTTTTATGATAAGATTGAATGGCATCAAGCAGATGTGACCGATGTTCCTTCCTTAGAAAATGTATTTCCAGATATTACCTACGTATATCATGTAGCGGCTTTGATTTCGTTTGATCCGAAATTGTTCGAAAAACTCCGTAAAGTCAATATCGAAGGTACTGCTAATATTGTGAATTTATCGATTGCACATGGCGTAAAAAAAATCTGTTTTGTAAGCTCTATTGCTGCGATTGGTGAAAATACAGATCCTACTATTCCAATTACAGAGGAAACACACTGGAATGCTGAAGCTGATAATAGTGTATATGCAATTTCCAAATACGGCTCTGAAATGGAAGTTTGGCGTGGTTCGCAAGAAGATTTAGACATGGTGATTGTGAATCCCGGAATTATTTTGGGTGCAGGATTTTGGCGTGGTGGCGGAAGTGGTTCCTTGTTCCGAAAAATTGACAAAGGATTAAAATATTATACTAAAGGAATTTTAGGCTATGTTGATGTGATAGATGTCGTTTCTGCCATGGTTCAATTGATGAATAGTGATATTAAAAACGAACGCTTTATTCTAGTTGCCGAAAATTGGAGTTTTGAAAAATTCTCAAATCTCACCGCAAAAACATTGAATGTGCAAGCTCCAAAAAAAGAAGCTAGTTCATTTTTACTGGGAATTGCTTGGCGTATGGATTGGTGGCGACAGTTTTTTACAGGAAAACACAGAAGATTGACGCGTTTGATGGCTAAATCAATTCAATCACAAACACTTTATGATAGTAGTAAAATTCAAAAAGCATTAGATTTTTCGTTTACACCTGTAGAAGAAACTATTGCACGTGTATGTAAGCGCTATAAAAATAATGTATAAAATGAGATTTTTTAGTGACTTTGTACAGTATGTAAAGCCTTCGATACTTCCAATACTAATTGTGTCAGCACTTATTTTTTTGGATTGGCATATAATGACGCCACATATAAAGCAGAAATACTTGTTTATTGACACAGTGAATTTCGAGTACGATTATTGGAAATACTTTTTTATAAGCGCAGGAATTATGTATGCCACATTTCTGATTGGTCTTCTATTTGTTAAAAATAAAAAAAGTCTCATTGCGAGTGGTTTTTTAGCAATCTTCCCTGCAATATTTTCAGCTTTCATTTTAGATAGTTTTGTTGAAAAAACAGTATTATGTGCAAATACTTACTATACTTCAGAGATCATTCAAAAAGAATATAAAATTGAAAGTGACAATACTCAAAAAAAGCTACATGCAATTAATGGAGAATACGTTATTTTTAATAAAAGAGAAATATCCATTATTGATGATATCCGTAAAGAAAAAAATCTACCATCAATTTACGATCTAAAAAACGGAGACACTATCCTCGTAGAGTTTCACAAAGGCTATTTGGACACTAAATATTTCAAACAATAAATTACTATCCATCATTTGAAGCATCTCCAAACTCCGTTTTTGGTTTTGCTTTTGTTAGAGAATCATTCTTTTTCTTGCGTGCTAATTTTTTCGATTTCTGAACAGAATCTCTACGTTTTTGTTCAGCTTCCAACTCGTCGCCTACTTTTTTTCGTTCTTTAGTTAGCCTAGCCGGAACTATTCCATAAATTTCATTGTATAAAGCTGGATTGGCAGCATAATAATTATTACTTGACAAAAACTGTGTGCTATCTGTATCATGTTTTTTGTACAAATAAGTATCTAAATGCATATATCCATCTTCCAATTTCTTTTTATTGACTCCTTTTATCGAATTAATCAAGGATATATCATATAAAATTGCTGCCATTCGCTCTTTAGACAGCAAATTATCAGGCTTTGGCACAGCTTCTTCATTACAAGAAACTATTGTCAACAGTACAGTTAGTAAGCAAATTATATATTTTTTCATCTGTTAAATTCTAATTGTTTTCCATGACGTTTTTCAGAAAACGTTCCTTCATGATACGCCAAGTTACCATTTAAAAATGTGTGCGTAACGACACTATCTAGCGTGACTCCTTCAAATGGCGACCAACCACATTTGTACAATACGTTGTCTCTAGAAACCGTGTATGATTTTTCTAAATCTACTACAACCAAATCAGCATAATAGCCTTCTTTGATAAAACCTCTTTCTTTTACTTGGAACAATCGTGCTGGATTGTGGCACATTTTCTGTACAATTTTCTCCAAAGAAATTTTTCCTTGTTTGTGTGCTTGAATCATAGCGTTTAACGCATGTTGCACTAACGGTCCGCCCGAAGGAGCACTTGTGTATGGATTGTCCTTTTCTTCTAAAGTATGAGGAGCATGATCGGTTGCAATAACGTCAATACGATCGTCCAATAAAGCTTCCCACAATTGATCTCTGTCATTTGCAGTTTTCACCGCAGGATTCCATTTGATATGTGTTCCTTTTCGTTTATAGTCTTCATCCGAAAACCATAAATGATGAATACATACTTCGGCAGTAATTTTCTTTTTTTCTAACGGAATGGAATTGTCAAACAAATTGGTTTCTTTTCCTGTTGATAAGTGAAATACATGCAAACGCGCACCTGTTTTCTTTGCCAATTCAATCGCTCTTGAAGAAGATAAATAACATGCTTCTTCACTTCTAATGATCGGATGATACTCAATTGGAATATCATCTCCATATTTCTCTTTGTATTCTGCTAAATTCTTTCGGATGGTTCCTTCATCTTCACAATGCACAGAAATCACCATATCGGTACTTGAAAATATTTTTTCTAAAACTGCTGCATCATCTACCAACATATTTCCTGTAGACGAACCTAAAAATAGTTTTAATCCAGCTACTTGTGTTGGATCAACTTTTAAGATTTCATCTAAGTTGTCATTTGTTCCTCCAAACATAAATGAATAGTTGGCAAACGAAGTTTTTTTTGCAATGTCTAATTTCTCTTGAAGCTTTTCAACAGTAGTTGTTTGTGGTTTTGTATTTGGCATTTCCACAAAAGAAGTAATTCCACCTGCAATGGCTGCTCGTGATTCTGTACCAATATTTGCTTTATGCGTTAATCCTGGTTCTCTAAAATGCACCTGATCGTCAATTACGCCTGGGAAAATATGCTTTCCAGTAATATCAATCACTTCATCAGCCTCTTCGGTGAGGTTGACTCCAATTTTAGCAATTCGTTCCCCTTCAATTAAAATATCAGCCGTTTTTACTTCGACTTCACTAACTAGTTGTGCGTTTTTTAGTAGTATTTTATGCATTGCGTTTTGTTTTAGTAAACATACTTCGAATTTTCATTTTTATAATTCCGAAAAAGGCTTCTGAGAATATAGAGCTATCCATTTTAGATTCTCCCTTGGTTCTATCGGTAAAAATAACTGAAACTTCTTTGATATTGAAACCGAGTTTCCAAGCTTTGAACTTTAATTCAATTTGAAATGCATATCCGACAAATCGGATATTCTCCAAACCAATGGTTTCGAGCACTTTTCTATGATAACAGACAAATCCTGCCGTAGTATCATGAATGCGAATTCCTGTAATAAAGCGTACGTACTTTGAGGCAAAATATGACATTAGCACACGATTCATTGGCCAATTGACTACATTTACACCTTTTACATAACGTGAACCAATAGCAACATCTGCGTCTTCTTCTTGACAAGCAGCCAATAAGCGAACTAAATCTTTTGGATTATGTGAAAAGTCAGCATCCATTTCAAAAATATATTCATAAGCGCGTGCTAAAGCCCATCGAAAACCATAAATGTAAGCAGTACCCAAGCCTGTTTTAGCTTCTCTGACTTCTAAAAATAATTGTGTTGGATATTTTTCTTGAAGTTCACTAACTTTTTTGTGAGTTCCGTCAGGAGAATTGTCGTCTACAATCAACACATGAAAAGTCCTTTCTTGAGCAAAAACTGCTTCAATAATCGCTTCTATATTATCAATTTCGTTATACGTTGGTATGACTACAATTGCGTCTGACATTTTCTAAAATTAGGCTAATACCAAATAAACTTTAAAATAACCGATAAATTTGTTTCTAATTCCTTTATATTTTCAATATGAAACAGAACCGTAACTAGGGCTATGCTTATATTTTCTATTTCATCTAAAGAAACTATAATTCAAATTTTGCATCAATCATTTTAAAGCTTATTGAGCATGACAAAAGTACACAAATTATAAGTTCTGCAACTGTCTATAGTATTTTGTCCTAAATTTTTATGTATTATTTAACATACTTGCTAATTTTACCAAATGTTATCTACCGTAGTAAGAAGTGTAATTTCGAAAGATTGGCTCACATTGTTATTTGTAACGACTTTGTGTTTGCTAGTTATAACACGTTTTGTTTTTCGGAAAAAGTTTGCACTGTTTTTTACGTTTCTCTTTTCGAATAAATATCAAACCCAAGTAGAATCGAAGCAAGAAAACATTATCAACGGATTTACCTCTTTGTTATTTTGTGTGCAAGTCATTTCGTTTTCTATTTTTGGATACATTGCGGTTACTTTTTTCCGTCCGTATTTGATTGATGCGCCATTTTTATTCGTGAAAATTATCTCGTTTATGATGTTTTTCATCATGATTAGATACATTTTGGAAAAAATTATGGCAGTTATTTTAGATATCGAAGTGTATATTAACGCTTATAATTTTCACAAAATTAACGCTCGAAACCTATTTGGTTTATTATTGATTCCCATCAATTTAGTCCTTGTTTACTACGATTATAAGAATAAGATTATATTTTTCTCAGTAATTTTTATATTTTTCTCCTATAACCTCATCGTATTATTTCTTCTACTGAAGAATTATCAAAAATTGATAATCAACAAGTTGTTTTATTTTATTTTGTATCTTTGCGCACTTGAAATTGCCCCTTATTTAGTTATCTATAAATTATTAATTGAATAACGCGACATAAAACATAGGTTTATGAAAGTAAAAACCATTTTAGTTTCTCAACCGGAACCAAAAATTGAGAACTCACCTTACTCAAGGCTTATTGATAAGCAAAAGGTAAAAATTGATTTTAGACCGTTCATACACGTTGAAGGTGTAAGCGCAAGAGATGTGCGTCACCAAAAAATAGATTTGACAAAGTTCACAGCTATCATTTTAACGAGTAGAAACGCCGTCGATCACTTTTTTAGAGTAGCAGAAGAAATGCGCTTCAAAGTGCCTGATACCATGAAGTATTTCTGTCAATCAGAAGCTGTAGCATACTATTTACAGAAGTATGTAGTTTACAGAAAACGTAAAATTTATGTAGGTAAGCGTACCTTCCAAGAATTATCTCCGCTTATCAAGAAATACAAAGATGAAACATTTTTGTTACCGTCTTCAGATGCGTTGAAACGTGCAGTTCCAGAGACTTTAAATTCTTTAAATATTACATGGGAACGTGGAATTTTTTACAAAACTGTAGTTAGTGACCTTTCAGACTTACGCGATGTGTATTATGACATTTTAGTGTTCTTTAGCCCATCAGGAATTAAGTCCTTATTGGCAAACTTCCCAGACTTTGAACAAAATGACACACGTATTGCTGTATTTGGTAATTCAACCATTAAAGCAACTACAGAAGCAGGTTTACGAGTAGATATTAAAGCACCAACTCCTGAAACACCATCAATGACAATGGCATTGGCAAAATACATTGACGAAGTGAATAAGAAATAATTACTTTATACAACAATTAAAAAAGCGTTTATCCATTTTAGATAAACGCTTTTATGTTTTTTGGTTGGTTACAGTATTTTAAACTGATTGTTTCTTATTAAAATCCATATCGTTGTGGTCCTCCTCTACGGATTTCTTCACTAGCATACGATTCAAACTTTTTAAAGTTTTCTCTAAATGCATTTGTTAGCTTAAATGCTGTTTCGTAATATTTTTGATCATCATTCCAAGTTGCTCTTGGACTCAATATAGAATCTGGCACACCAGGACATTTTCTTGGCTGCGCTACTCCAAAAACAGAATGTATATGATAATCTTCATACGTGTAGTCACCTAGGGCTCCATCTAAAACAGCGGCAATCATTGCTCTAGTGTATTTTAAAGCCATTCTTTTCCCTACACCATATTGACCACCAGACCATCCAGTGTTTACAAGCCAAACATTTACACCAGCTTCTTTCATTTTTGCACTTAACATTTCAGCATAAGCTGTTGGATGTAATGGCATAAATGGTGCTCCAAAACATGCTGAGAAACTTGGCACAGGTTCTGTTACCCCTGCTTCAGTTCCTGCAACTTTGGCTGTATATCCAGAAATAAAGTGATATGCTGCTTGACTAGGCGTAAGCTTTGAGATTGGAGGCAATACTCCAAAAGCATCAGCCGTTAAGAAAAATATATTCTTAGGATTTTTCCCAATAGAAGGCACCTGAATATTATTTATATGATGAATAGGATAGCTTACACGTGTATTTTGCGTAATAGAGGTATCTTTAAAATCAACGTTTCCATTGTCATCCATGATAACGTTTTCAAGAATTGCTCCTTTTTTAATCGCGCCATAAATATCTGGTTCTTTTTCCTCGCTTAAGTCGATCACTTTTGCATAACAACCACCTTCAAAATTGAAGACTGTGTTTTCGTTTGTCCATCCGTGTTCATCATCACCAATTAACTTACGATCTGGATCTGCTGATAAGGTAGTTTTTCCTGTTCCTGATAGTCCGAAGAAAATAGCTGTATCACCATCTTTACCAACATTGGCACTACAGTGCATTGGCAAAGTGTTTTTAAATACTGGAAGAATAAAGTTCAATGCAGAGAAAATTCCTTTTTTGATTTCACCTGTATATCCTGTTCCACCAATAAGTGCAATTTTCTTTTCAAAGTTTAAGATTGCAAAGTTATGCTGGCGTGTTCCATCGACTGCTGGATCTGCCATAAAGCCTGGCGCATTTACAATAAGCCATTCTTCTTTAAAATCTACAAGTTCTGCTTCTGTTGGACGCAAAAACATGTTGTGTGCAAACATATTGCTCCAAGGATACTCATTTACGACACGAATATTTAGTTTGTAATTTTCATCAGCACAAGCATAGGCATCACGCACATATACTTCCTTTTCAGATAAATACGCAACTACTTTATCGTATAGTTTATCAAAAGCAGCTGGCTCAAAAGGAATATTGATGTCTCCCCACCAAATTTTATCTTCTGTGATGCTGTCTTTCACAATAAATCGGTCCTTAGGGGATCTTCCTGTAAACTCTCCTGTATTTACTGAGATAGCTCCAAAAGAAGTTTCAATTCCCTGTCCCTTTTGGATTGTTGCATCATGAAGCTGACCTGAGGAAAGTTGGTAGTGTGCTTTCGCATCTTTGATTCCGTATTGATTTAACGAAATCGTTTTCGTTGAGAAGGTGTTATTCGTCATAACTTTTAACTCTTGTTGTGTTTTGTGTAAAGAGCAAAAGTATAAATATTTTTATAGATATCGTATTTTCAAACGATTTAATCTACTTTAATTAAAAAAAGTATTTGCTTTTCTTAAAATTCTGCATTTTCAATTGATTTTCTCAGTTTTAAGTTTGATAAAATTAATAATCAGTGCTATCCATCCAATTATTAATAAAGTTCCTCCTATTGGTGTAATAAAACCTACTGAAGAAATATCTATCGAAGTCACATCTTTCGATGCTAATAGATAAATAGAACCTGAAAAAAGTACAATTCCCCACAAAACAAATACATAGATCAATCGTTGCATTTTAGGTGTGATAAACCCAGAAATTCCAACAATCAATAATAAAAGAGCATGATACATTTGGTAACGAACACCTGTTTCAAAAGAATGAAGTTGATCTGCACTTAGTACTTTTTTGAGTCCATGTGCCGCAAAAGCGCCCAGTATAACAGCCAAACATCCAAGAATTGCACCTGTAATCAATATTTTTTTTCTCATAAAATCACGAAGTTATTTTTATAAATGTAACAATTTGCTACATTAGTGTTATATTTGTCATTTTACAAAATTACGCAACAAAACCCACTATGCGAAACATTTTAATTATTGGTGCAGGAAAATCTGCTTCGTACCTTATTAAATATTTTTTAGATAAAAGTCATAATGAAAACTTACATATTACTGTTGGAGATATCAACATTAAGAATGCACAAAAATTGGTTGGAGACCACGAAAACGCTTCTGCCATTTTACTAGACGTCTTTAATGCCGAAAGTCGAAAAGCAGCTATCGAGAAAGCTTCTATTGTAATTTCGATGCTTCCTGCGCGCTTTCATATTGAAGTCGCAAAAGATTGTGTGCATTTTGGTAAAAATATGGTTACAGCATCCTATATCAGCAAAGAAATGCAAGCCTTGGATGAAGCTGTAAAAGAAAAAGGATTGGTGTTTATGAACGAGATTGGTGTAGATCCAGGAATTGACCACATGAGCGCCATGGAAGTGATTGATCGTATTCGCGACAATGGCGGAAAAATGATTTTGTTTGAGTCGTTTACAGGTGGATTGGTTGCTCCAGAAAGTGACACAAACCTGTGGAACTACAAGTTTACATGGAATCCAAGAAATGTGGTACTGGCCGGACAAGGCGGAACTGCTAAGTTTATTCAAGAAGGAACATACAAGTATATTCCGTACAACCGATTGTTCCGTAGAACAGAATTTTTGAGTGTAGAAGGCTATGGAAAGTTTGAAGCTTATGCAAATCGTGATTCTTTGAAATACAGAAGCGTATATGGTTTGGATGACATTTTGACTTTGTACCGTGGAACGATTAGAAGAGTTGGATTTTCTAGAGCCTGGCAAATGTTTGTCATTTTAGGAATGACTGACGATAGCTACACTATTGAAAACTCTGCTGATATGAGCTACCGCGATTTCGTAAATTCATTTTTACCTTATAGCCCAACAGACTCTGTTGAGCTGAAAATGCGCCACAATTTAAAGATCGATCAAGATGATACGCTTTGGGAGAAGTTATTAGAACTCGATCTTTTCAATCCAACTAAAAAAGTAGGTTTAGAGAATGCTACTCCTGCGCAAATTCTACAAAAAATATTAATGGATAGCTGGACATTGGCTCCCGATGATAAAGATATGATTGTGATGTATCACAAGTTTGGCTATGAAAAAGATGGCAAGAAGCATCAAATTGACTCCAAGATGGTGATTTTAGGGGAAGATCAAACATATACAGCAATGGCTAAAACCGTAGGATTGCCTGTGGCTATAGCTGCTTTAAAGATTTTGAACGAAGAAATCACAACACCAGGTGTACAATTGCCTATTACAAAGGAAGTATATACGCCAATCTTAAAAGAATTGGAAGATTACGGAGTATTGTTTAAAGAAGAAGAAGTTCCGTATTTTGGGTATAATCATGATAATGTGTAGAAACATTTTCAAAGTACTTCTTGATACTATTTTTCTTCACTTCCTTTTAAAAAATCACTCGAAGTGACCTCAGGAATTTTGTATTAAGAGCTACTTTCTCACAAATACCTCGTTATTTTTATAAAACTTCAATTATAAAGTAAATGTGTTGGAAAAATATCAGATTCACTTAAAAAATTAGCAAGCGATTTAGATTTAAAACAAAAACCCGTATTTTAGATTTTCATTTGAAAAACAGCTGTTTATGAAAGTGATTAATGAACAAATTGAAATTGACGGAATCGATAAAAAGATACTCCGTGCCTTGATGAAAGATGCGCGTACACCTATTTTAAGTATTGCGCGAAGCATTGGTATTTCTGGTGCAGCCGTACATCAAAGGCTTCGAAAGTTAGAAGATGCAAAGTTAATTGTAGGCTCTAAGTTTGTCATTAATCCAAAAGTTTTAGGTTATAAAACAATGGCATTTATTGGTGTGTATTTAGATAAAGCTATGCGAAATCCAGATGCGGTGAAGGCTTTGGATCAAATTCCTGAAGTTATGGAAAGCCACTACACCACAGGAAATTGGTCGTTATTGATAAAGATTTTATGTAGAGATAATGAGCACTTAATGCACATTTTAAATCACAAAATACAAGCTATCAAAGGCGTTTCTAGAACGGAAACGTTTATCTCTTTAAATCAACAAATTGATCGACAGATTAAAGTATAATTTGCAAACGATATACATCTAAGCTTAACAAAACATAAAAAACCAAATGTTTCTATACATTCAGTTTTTTTTATGCCTGTTTATAATATAAGTTACCTCCGTTTCAAATATTTCATAAAATACACCAAGGTTGCCAAGGAGCCTAAAGCTGCAACCACATAGGTCCTGGCTGCCCATTTAAGTGCGTCTTGTGAACCAGCATATTCTTCTTGGGTTACCATGTTTTTATCTTTTAACCAACGTAAAGCTCTGTTACTTGCGTCGTATTCTACAGGTAAGGTTACAAAACTAAAAGCGGTTCCTGTTGCAAACATAATCAATCCAACGATTAAGATATTTTTTCCTATTGTTGTATCGCCTGCTACTTGTTGACTTGCTATCATTGCAGCACCTGCATAAATGACCCATTGCGAAAATTTAGATGCAATACTTACCAACGGTACTAATTTCGATCGCATCTGCAACCATTTGTAGGAACGTGCATGCTGAATAGCGTGTCCTACTTCATGTGCTGCAACAGCCGCGGCAGCTGCATTTCGCTCATGATATACAGCTTCACTAAGGTTTACCGTTTTATTTCTTGGGTTGTAATGATCGGTCAATCTCCCTTTTACATGTGTTATTTCCACATCTCTAATTCCATGATCTGCTAACATTTTTTCAGCGATTTGTGCACCGCTCATTCCATTTCGTAAGTGTAGTTTTGAATAGTGTGCAAATTTGCTTTTGAGTTTATTACTCACAAAAATACTTACTAACATAATTACTCCTGCCAGTATAAAATATCCGCTATCGTAGGTCATAATCCATATTATTTATTTAATTAAAATACAAAAATCATACTAGTTTAATTTTTACTCAAAAAAGTACTTATTATACTTTGTAATCGGAAACCACATTCCTCATTTATTAGACTTTACGATAAAAAATACAAAAACCTCGTCAAATAGTCGAGGTTTGCTTTATATGATTCTTTTATTGATCTCAGAACTTAGTCACGTTCTACTTTACGCAAAGTAGCTTTTTGAAGAAATGTTGTATGGTAACTTATAACCGAAAGTTTTTCATCTCCTGTTTTTCTTGCATCTGCTTTTTCAGTCACTGTAATTGAGAAGAAAACACGTCCATCATTATTAAATTCTACACGACTATTTAAGATTCTGTTATTAAGTTCGAATGTGCTAAATAACGTTTGTCGCATATAATTAGCTCTTAATACTACTCCATTATTTTCATCCAAATCGTATAATCCTTTTTCTTGATCTACTAAGTTCAGCGTATACTTTCGTTCATCTTTTTTGTTTGAAACAATGTAAGCAAGCGTGTACGAGTATTTCATTGGATCGTCAGTTGGTTCAATAATCAGCTCCATTGGAACATTTTGCAAAACACCAGTAGCATCTGCTATATTTAGATTTCCAGCATAGGTTCCTACATATTCTTTTGGAAACGCATACTCAGTAGGAAATTCCTTGTCTTCAGAACTTTTTCCAGCACGCTCTTTTACTTGCTTTTTTTGCGCCATGACATTCGTGGTCATACAAACTAGCGCGATTAAAAAGACGATTTTTTTCATTTTTTTATAAGTTTTTTACAATATAACAATTATATTTAAAAGTCACATAGCGATTATTATACCAAGTCTGCTATACTAACCAACAATATTGATAATTCTTCCTGGAACTACAATCACTTTTTTAGGAGTTCTTCCGTTTAATTGTGCTTGTGTACGTTCGTCTTCCAAGATAATTTTCTCGATTTCTTCTTTTGATAATTCTAATGATAATTCTTTCTTGAAACGCATTTTTCCGTTGAACGACACTGGATATTCTTTTGAGCTTTCGACCAAATGTTTTGGCTCAAATTTTGGAAATTTCGCTGTAGCGATAGAACCTTCGTTTCCTAGACGCTCCCATAATTCTTCAGCAATGTGTGGTGCATACGGAGAAACTAAAATCGTTAATGGTTCTAGAATTTCTCTGCTGCTACATTTTTGATCTGTCAATTCATTAACACAAATCATAAAGGTACTTACAGATGTATTGAACGAGAAATTTTCAATGTCTTCCGCTACCTTTTTGATGGTTTTATGCAAGGTTTTCAAATTGTCTTTTGTTGGTACTGCATCCGTTGCTTTTGACACACCTTCTTCTCCAACATACAACTTCCAAAGTTTCTTTAAGAATCCAAAAACTCCTGTAATTCCGGCAGTATTCCAAGGTTTTGATTGCTCTAATGGCCCTAAGAACATTTCATACAAACGTAGACTATCTGCTCCATATTCCTCACAAATTTCATCTGGGTTTACAACATTAAACCAACGTTTTGACATTTTCTCTACTTCACGACCTACAATGTATTTACCTTCTTCTAAAATAAATTCAGCGTTTTCAAATTGCGGTTGCCAAGCTTTTAAATCATTTATATCTAATTCATCAGATGTGTTAATCATATTTACATCTACACGAATTTCATCTACTTCATGTTGGTCTTTTAAACCTTTAGACACATACGTATTTGTTCCAGTAATTCTATACACTAATGCACTCGTTCCTAAAATCATTCCTTGGTTGATCAACTTTTTAAAGGGTTCATCAACACCAACAAAGGCTCTGTCTTTTAGGAATTTTGTCCAGAAACGCGCATACAACAAGTGTCCTGTAGCATGTTCGCTTCCTCCAATGTATAAATCTACATTTTCCCAGTATTTTAAAGCAGCTGAACTTGCAAAATCACCTTCACGAGCTGCTTTTTCCATATAACGGAAGAAATACCAAGAACTTCCTGCCCAACCTGGCATCGTATTTAATTCTAATGGGAATATAGTTTCGTTGTCAATTTTATCATTACCAACTACTTCATTTGTTTCCGTATTCCAAGCCCAAACCTCAGCATTTCCTAATGGTGGCTCACCTGTTTCCGTTGGTAAGTATTTTTCTACTTCTGGCAATGTGATTGGTAAATGCTGTACATCTATCATTTGTGGCATTCCATTCACATAATACACTGGAAATGGTTCTCCCCAATAACGCTGACGCGAGAATACCGCATCACGCAAACGATAGTTGATTTTCCCTTTTCCAAAACCGCGTTGTTCCATTTCATAGATCACGGTTTTCATCGCTTTTCTATAGGTTAAACCATTTAGGAAATCGGAGTTGGCAATTTTTACACCTTCTTTTTCACTAAACGCTTCTTCTGAAATGTCTTCATTTTCAAAGATGTTTGGAATCTCTAAACCGAAATGTTTCGCAAAGTCATAATCACGTTGATCTCCACATGGAACTGCCATTACGGCTCCTGTTCCATAACTTGCCAAGACATAATCTCCAATCCAGATTTGTATTTTTTCTCCTGTAAATGGATGCAATGCATACGCACCCGTAAAGACTCCAGAAATGGTTTTTACATCCGCCATACGTTCACGTTCACTACGTTTTGAAGTTGCTTCTACATAGTTTTCTACCGCTTCTTTTTGATCGGCAGTCGTAATTTTTGCTACTAAATCGTGCTCTGGCGCCAAAGTCATAAAACTTACACCGTAAATAGTATCAGGTCGTGTTGTGAATACATCAATATTTGCATCGTGCCCATCTACTTTAAACGTCACCATTGCTCCTTGCGAGCGACCAATCCAATTGGTTTGCGAATCTTTTAAAGGTTGTGGCCAATCAATCGTATTCAAACCGTCTAATAAACGCTGTGCATACGCGGAAATTCGCATGCTCCATTGCGTCATTTTTTTACGTACTACAGGATGACCTCCACGTTCAGAAACTCCATTCACGATTTCGTCATTCGCTAACACAGTTCCCAATGCAGGACACCAGTTTACTTCGGTTTCTGCTAAATACGTAAGTCTATATTTTAATAATATTTCTTGTTTTTCTTCTGAAGAATAATTGTTCCATTCCGCCGCAGCGAATACAGTTACATCATCATCACAAACTGCTTTTACCGTAGCATTTCCTTCTGCTTCAAATGTAGCTACAAGCGTGTCAATATGTTCCGCTTTATCTGTTTCAATATTATACCATGAATTGAACAATTCGATAAAAATCCATTGTGTCCATTTATAATATGCTGGCTCAGACGTACGTACTTCTCTACTCCAATCGAATGAGAAACCGATTTTATCTAACTGCTCGCGGTAACGTTTGATGTTTGTTTTTGTAGTAATTGCTGGATGCTGTCCAGTTTGAATTGCATATTGTTCTGCTGGCAATCCAAAACTATCGTATCCTTGTGGATGCAATACATTAAATCCTTGATGACGCTTGTAACGCGCATAGATATCTGAAGCAATATAACCTAATGGGTGACCAACGTGTAATCCTGCTCCTGATGGATATGGAAACATGTCGAGCACGTAATATTTTGGTTTGTCAGAATTATTTTCGGCATGAAAGGTTCCGTTTTCTGCCCAATATTTTTGCCATTTGGCTTCAATTTCGTTGAAATTGTACTTCATCATGATCGTTTTTAAAGAAGCGCAAATTTAACGGTTATTGTATGAAAGACAAAAGATTATTTGGTTGTTTACTCTTACATAATGTTTTATGTTTTTGTTCCTAACAGGCGTATCTATTTTTTTCCTTTATTTTTACTTAAAAAATCAGATGAGTTCTAAATACGAATACAATTATGTTCCTGTTGAAAATGATGTTCAAGATACTACTACGGAAGCATGGGTAAAATTATGTGAATATGTGGAAATAATTGCAGAAAAAGGACTTACAGAATTTAATCTTGGTGAAGCAATCGACGCAAAATATTGGAGTCATATCCATACACTACCTCCTTCCATTGCTAAATTAAAAAAGGTTAAAAAACTATTTTTATATGGAAGTAACATTAAAAGAATTCCTCCTGAAATTGGTGAAATGGATGCTTTAGAAGAGTTTACACCGTACACTTCATACAATTTGCATTGGTTTCCCTATGAAATTACCAATTGCAAAAGATTAAAAAATAGCACTGTAAGTACGAGAGCGTTATATGGAAATTATAAATACAGAAAACCTTTTCCTGACTTAAAAGACAATCCAGTAACTTATGATAAAGAAATGATTGCCTGTAGTGTTTGCAGCAAACCTATCAAACAATCTGAAACCGAGCAATGGTGGATTTCAATTGGCATCGCAACAGATGTGCTACCCTTATTAGTAAATGTATGTTCAAACTCGTGCAAAAAAGCACTGCCCAAGCCTGCAAAAGGGTATTTACAATATCCACACAAAGGCGCGAAAAATTTAGGTCAACCACCTCGAGATGAATGGTATAGATAAGAAACTACAAGAATTAAGATGTCATTTATATTTCTTTAAACTATAAGAAAATTCTAGATACGTTCACTCATTAATCCATTGTGTTCACTCATCTGTGATTTTTTATGAAATTATAAATCTTAGTTTTGAGTATACCAACGAATACTTTACAGATGAAAAAGACAGTTCTTCTATTATTTTTAGCAATTCCTTTTTTAGGAATAAGTCAAACCGATTATCTAAGTCTATACCAAGAAGCAAAACAACTTGCTGAAAAAAACCAAGTAGATGCTTCGTATGTAAAATTTAAAGCTCTTGAGGAAAGAATTCCTAAAAGTGACACTTAATACGAACATATTGTTTGGTATAAAACCGCAACTGCAACGTATTTGGAAGAAACTAATCGTTACCAACAAGATTATGATAAGTCTCTTGTATATGGTTTAGCTGCACTTGGCGACATCCGTAAAGGAAGATTTATGTTTGGAGAAAAATTTGCTAAACGCGAATATTTTATGATGAAAAATATCATCGTTTCTCACTTTGGCTTGGGCAATTTTGAAGAAGGTAAAAAGTGGAAAGAAAAAATGTATGCTGCTCAAAAAGAAAATAAGCTTCCTGAAGGATTGGACACTTATTTCAATTTTGACTTTTTTAAGATCGGTGATAAAAATGTTTGGGGTTATGAATGGTTTGAAGAACTTCCAAAAAATAGATTCTCAAAAAGTTTTACCAAAGTCGTGTATTATGTGTGTACTACAAATCCTGACGGTTCTGATAAGGATCAATTGTACAGATTGCATGTATTAATGTTTCATTCATCAGATTCGAAGTTTGATCATGTATTAACAAAACGTCTTGAAACTGCTAAAAATGAATTTAGCGGAACACTGTATCAATATACATACCAAGAAGATATTGATTTTAAGAAGCTTCAAAACGATGTCAAGGAAATTGTTAGTGGTAATATGAAATCAATTGAAGAGTATTTGGAGGAACAAAAAAGAAAAAGGAATCTTAGGAGAAAGAAAATTAAACTTTATAACCTTTTATATACGAATTCACTCTTATAGGCGTTTTTTTAGATATACCTGTTTTGAGTAACTGCACTTTTACATTTAAAATTCGATATTTATAATTATTAATTTATAATTTTACCTAATTAATGCACTGTTTATGAGTTCTTCTTTTGAAAAATATCAAAAAAAACGATTGATTTCTTCTTATTTTTCTGTGGTATTGAGTACAACGCTAGTACTTTTTTTACTTGGAATTTTAGGATTGTTGGTTCTGAATACAAAAAAAGTAGCCGATTACTATAAAGAACAAATTGCACTGACGGTATATTTGAAAGATAGTGCCAAAGATGTAGAAATTAAACAATTACAGAAGATATTGGCACTGGCAGAATATACTAAATCTGCCGAGTTTGTCTCTAAAGAAACAGCTGCTGCTAATTTAACCGCTGATATTGGAGAAGATTTTGTAGCATATTTAGGAGAAAATCCATTGTTGAATTCGCTGGATGTATATTTGAAAACTGATTTTGTTTCTAGTAGTGAATTAGAAGAAATTGCTGCTGAGATTAGTGAAAAGAATTTTGTTGAGGAAGTAACGTTTGATAAACAATTGGTTTCTAAACTCAATGCCAATATTAAGCGTGTGGGACTTGGTATTTTGATTGCTTGTATCTTTTTTGCTTTTGTGGCTGCTTTGCTGATTAATAGCTCTATTCGACTGTCTATTTATGCAAAACGTTTTACGATTAAAACCATGCAAATGGTTGGCGCTACTAAAGGTTTTATTCGCAGACCTTTTATTTGGAATAGTGTAAAAATGGGACTTATTGCAACCATTCTAGCTTTAGGAGGAATGGCAGGCGCTTTGTATTATGCCGATAAATCACTTCCTCAATTGCAACTAACAAGTGACACTACTAATATCGGAATTGTATTTTCAGGTATTTTAGTAATTGGCGTTTTGATTACCTTAATCAGTAGTTTCTTTGCAACGCAACGTTTCTTGAATTTACGTACAGATCAGTTGTATTATTAATTCTGTATTAAAAAATCATTACTTCCTCTTTTATTGAGTGTTTTTGATTATTGTCAATTTGGCGACTTCTGAAGCTTTAGACAGAGGCTTTTGGATGCGATCGCTTTCGAGTGTTTTGTTGATTCCCGCGATGATTCTTACCATTAAAAGTCAACCGAAAAGGAACTAATATCAAGGTTTTACTTTTAAATAATGTGATTTCAACACGACTTTAAATTGAATATATAATATTCGGTTAATTACAACTAATTTAATGATTTCATTGAAGTTTACAAAGATTTGTAGGTAGTCAAAACTGATTAAGGAGCAAAAGGTATCTTTTAAGATTGCACCATTTTTGAAGCTAATATTGGTTTCCCTTTTTATTTACTAGTAATTTAAATAGTTTTCTAATGCGTTGTTCCTATTAGGAATACTTTTTTAGTGCATGCTGCTTTTATAATCATGATATTACGGAATTAAAAGTTAATACTTGTTTAAGAGACAAGTGAAAAAAATTCCATGTCAAGGAGAATAAGGCATTTCAATTTTTAACGATTCCCTTTTCAAAGATGCTTGATTTTCTAAACATTAACAAAATTTAACCCTTCATTATAAAATAATTAGGAAAATAGGCTGTTATATTTGTAACAATAAATCAACCCCAAAATTTATATGATGAAAATATTTACGTGATTGAATAAGACATTTTAATTTTTAAAAAATTATAAATTATGAGAAGATTCACATTTATATTTTTAGGCATAGCACTTGTTGTATTTTTAGCATATTCGTTCAAGCCAGTAACTGCGGCTAAATCGGACGTTTGTGTACTTATTTCTGGAAAAATAGTTTCTATTAAAAAAGGAGCTTCTAACGATATACAAATCCGATTGGAAAACGATAGTCATTATTACTATATCAATCGTGGTTTAGAGAAAGGAATAAATTTAGCGCAATTAAGTTCAAAAGTTTTAAATAAAACCGTTACTTTGTATTGTCTGAACCGATGGACAATTGTCAATCCTGACGGAATTGTTCCGCATATTTCAAAAATGGAAAAAGGCACTACCGTTGTTTACAGCGAATTTTAAAACCTTTTTTATTTGATTTATGTTTCGGTTGACACTTTGTAAACTTGAGCGTACATGAAAAACAAAAAGTCAAAAAGCAACCGCAAGAAAGCAAAAAATACTCCACAACAAACGGAGCAAGTTGCTGCTACTAAAAATTCACCAAAAGTAGACAGCACGAGTCAACAACAAAAAGATACATTACAAGCTAAACATGGATTTGTTTTTGGAAAGAAAAACTATATGTTCATGTTTATTGGTTTGGCTGTCATTGCTTTAGGTTTTATACTTATGGCTGGTGGCGGAAGTGATGATCCAAAGGTCTTTAACGAAGACGTCTTTAGTACGCGTAGAATACACATTGCACCTATGGTTGTTATTATTGGATTTATCATAGAAGTGTATGCTATTTTGTTGAATCCGAATTCAGACTCCTAATTCATGGATACAATTAATGCAATTATCCTTGGTATCATACAAGGACTAACGGAGTTTCTACCTGTTTCATCTAGTGGCCATATTGAGCTAGGAAAAGTCATTTTAGGTGCCGAAATCAAAGAAGATATGTTATTTACTGTCGTAGTTCATTTTGCAACGGCTTTGAGCACGATTGTTATTTTCCGAAAAGATATTATGGAGTTACTAAAAGGTATATTCCAGTTTAAATGGAATGAAGAATTTCAATTTGCCTTAAAGGTGTTGATTTCTATGATTCCTGCAGCTATCGTTGGTGTGTATTTTGAAGATCAACTAGAGGCCTTGTTTGAAGGAAATCTTTTATTAGTAGGTTGCATGTTGATTATTACTGCAGCGCTGCTATTTTTTGCAGATAAAGCCAAAAACACCAATAAAAATGTGAGTTATTCCAATGCTGCAATTATTGGTATTTCGCAAGCCATAGCCATGTTACCTGGAATTTCACGTTCTGGCGCTACTATTTCTACCTCTGTGCTGCTTGGAAATGATAAAACCAAAGCTGCACGCTTTTCATTTTTAATGGTTGTACCGTTAATTTTTGGAAAGATTGGGAAAGATATTTTTAGTGGTGAGCTTGCGCTAGAAAGCTCTGATATTTTACCAATGTCACTTGGGTTTATAGCTGCCTTTGTTGCTGGATTGTTTGCCTGTACTTGGATGATTAACCTAGTAAAGAAAAGCAAACTTACTTACTTCTCTATATATTGTTTGATTGTCGGATTGATCGCAATCGGTTATGTTGGATACCAAACGCATTTGTAAAATGAAGACGCTCGAAGAATACCAAGCTGGACAAACTTTATTGATTGACAAACCATTGACATGGTCTTCGTTTCAAGCTGTAAACAAAGTGAAATGGGCATTAAAATCAACGTTTAAAGTCAAAAAATTAAAGGTTGGACATGCAGGAACACTTGATCCTTTAGCCACTGGATTGTTGATTATTTGTGTTGGAAAAAACACGAAGAAAATTGCAGAATTTCAAGGACAAACTAAAGAATATACAGGAACCATTACTGTTGGCGGTACAACACCTTCGTATGATTTGGAAAGTGAAATCAATGAAACATTTCCAACAGTTCACATTACTGATCAATTGATTCATGAAGCTGTAAAACAGTTTTTAGGAGAAATTGATCAAAAACCACCAATATTTTCTGCACTTAAAAAAAGATGGAAAACGCTTATACGAATTAGCGCGTGCTGGCGAAGAAGTAGAAATTCCATCACGAAAAATTACGATTCACGAATTTGAAATTACACGTATTGACTTACCAGAAATTGATTTTCGTGTAGTTTGCAGTAAAGGAACATATATTCGTTCCTTGGCGCATGATTTTGGAAAAGCGTTAAATTCTGGCGCACATCTTTCGGCATTGCGTCGTACAAAAATTGGAGACTTTGATGTTAAAAATGCCATTTCTCCTGAAGCTTTCGGAGAAAGTCTGAGAAGTATTGAGTAGTACTCCTCGACTTCACACATGCACTACATTTTCAATACAATTTGCTTCATAAAAAAGGACTGAAACATACTGCTTCAATCCTTAATCTTGTATTATAATTTTACTAATTCAATATAGGCTATATCAATTTCAGTAAATCTGCAACTGTGTTTTGTCCTTTGTCTTTATTGTACCAAACTTGTAAATCTTGCTTAAACTCTGGAGTTAACTTTCCGTGTTTAGCTTTGTAATCATGTACCATTTGTGTTGCTATTGAAGGTCTTGGTCCCCAATCACCTATTACATTTCCTGAAGTATTATCAATAGCAATTAGCTTTGGAATTGACTTTCCACCATTTGTCAAAAACTCATTCATCAACGCTTCATTTTCATCACGCAATACTACTTTCATTGTAATATTATCATTCAATTCTGCTAACTTATTAATTATTGGCATTGTTTGCGCGGCATCACCACACCAACTTTCGGTTAATACCAACCAAGTTACATTACCATTATATGCTGTAACTTCGTTAATAGTTTCTTCCGTTAACTTTGTAGTTTTGTCCAAACGCTTCATACGCTTATCATTCAACATTGAGTAATTAGACAAAGCATCCGTTTGTGTTTCTCCTGTAGATTTTCCTTCAGCGACTAAGTTTTGCACTAAAGTTCTATATTCTTGGTATGAAGTTGCTTTTAACAAGCTCTCTTCAATTATATTCTTTATTTGTGTGTCTGTTGTGATCATACCATACATACTTTTTACACGAATTCAGTCGTGGTTTTTTATAAAACTTACGTTCTTATTTTTCGTTGGGCTTTTGCAGTTTATTTTTAGCGTTGTAAATTTACGAAACGATTCAGTGGAAGCAGCTGATGTTTGTCATGAAATGATTAAAAACTAGTACTCAATGAATTTTACTGAAAAAAGAAGATGTGCATGGTGTGGCGATGATCCTTTATATGTTGCCTATCATGATGAAGAATGGGGCGTTCCTGTATATGACGATGACAAATTATTTGAGTTTTTAATTTTGGAAACGTTTCAAGCAGGTTTGAGCTGGATTACCATTCTTCGGAAGCGTGAAAATTTCCGAAAAGCTTTTGATGGTTTTGATTATAAAAAAATTGCGAACTACGGAGAAGATAAATATGAAAGCTTACTACAAGACGCCGGAATCATTAGAAATAAACTAAAAGTAAAAGCAGCTATTAGCAATGCGCAAATGTTTCTAAAAGCGCAAGAAGAGTTTGGCAGTTTTTCTAAATATATTTGGCAATTTACAGATGGAAAGCCGATTCAAAATGCTTTTGTTCGAGAAGAAGATGTTCCTGCAACAAGTGAAATCTCAGATAAAATATCTAAAGACTTAAAAAAGCGAAGTTTTAAATTTGTCGGTTCAACCGTTATGTATGCATATATGCAAGCAGTTGGAATTGTAAATGATCATATTGTGAGTTGTTTTAGATATGAAGAAATAAAAAACGGACTATCATGAGGTATTTTTGTTTACTACTATTTTTAGGTTTTTCCTTGTGTTGCTCTGCACAAAAAACATACAAACATGAAAAAGAAGAGCGCATTGAAAAAAAGGTATTTCCTCAAAATGCATTACATCTTTTAGAAGAAACCTTACCTAAAAAAATCAAAAAAGCAAAGTACTATAAAGAACAAGACAGCTCCAAAATTAGCTACGAAACAAAACTTAAGTATAAGGGGCGAAAATACAGTGTTGAGTTTAGTCAAAAAGGTATTTTGGAAGATGTGGAAGTTACTGTAAAGCAGAAACATATTCCACCAAAAACACTTGAAAAGATAAAGAAACATTTATACAATAACTACAGCGCTTTCCGTTTCATAAAAATACAACGTCAATACAATAACAGCAATACTATTGATGCAGAGACAGTCATAAAAAACGCATTTTCAAACGATCGAAAAAGCCCATATTTGTATGAAATCATAGTAGAAGTAAAAACAAAGAAGAAACGCTATTTTATTGAAATTACCTTTACTAAGGATGGCGATTTTAAAATGGAAAGAACCATTATTCAAAGCTCATATGATCATATCTTGTATTAAAAAAACATCCTTTTTGTCTGTCTGATATGTTCATTTGCAGCTTTTTCACAAAACGATTTTACGACATTTTTTGAACCATTATTTGCTGTAAATCATAAAGTAAATGATAGTTATAAGGTAAATTTTGCTACTGTTTCAAGAAACTATGTGTATCGTGATAGCGAATTTGAATTTACTACTCGACAGCTTCAATTTGTACATTTTTCTACGTTAAGTTTTAACTCTAATCACAGTGTAAGTGCTGGCGTAATGTATCGTTTCCGAGAAAATTTTGAAGACAAAAGCAACGAGTTGCGATTCACACAACAATACAATTATGCACATCGTCCGAATATAGTTCGTTTTGGACATCGCTTCCGCACCGAACAACGCATTACTACAAACAATACTGTACATGGTTTCCGTTACCGATTTACCATTGACTTACCATTATCTGGAGAAAAGCTAGATGTTGGAGAACCGTATTTTGTCGCCAATACCGAGTCGCTATTAAGTGTTGTAAAAGCGAGTACACCGCAACTAGATCAACGATTTACTACTCAGATTGGTTGGTTATGGACGAAGTCGTTAAAGTTTCAAACTGGTTTGGAATATCGTTTTGAAAACTACAATCAAGACACTAAAGAAATTCTATTTATTCTTACATCTGTGATATTGAAATTGTAGAGACCAGAATGTATTTTATGTTTTAAGAAATTTCTTTTCTAAAATCACAAGTACGACAAAAACACTTCTCTAGCAACTTCATACGCGCCTAAACTTGCCAAATGGTTGGTATGCATCTGACAATCGATGATTTGACAACCATTTGCTTTTAGTTGTTGTACCAAATGAATGAAGCCAAATTTGCTGGCATTGCTTTCAAAAGCAAACATACTTTCGCCACAAAAAACATGTCCGAGATTCACACCGTATATGCCGCCAACAAGCATATTGTCCCGCCACACTTCTACGGAAGTGACATATCCCATTTTGTACAATTCAATATAGGCTTCTTCCATTTCATTGGTAATCCACGTGTCGTCTTGTCCAGGACGCTCAATCAAGGCACAAGCGCGAATTACATGTTCAAAAGCTGTATTATAGGTTACAGAAAATGTTTCACGACGTAGCAACTGCTTCATACTTTTAGAGATTTTTAAATCTTCTGGAAACAATACCATTCGCGGATCTGGCGACCACCAAACGATAGGATCTTCTTCGCTATACCAAGGGAAAATTCCGTTTTGATATGCTAATAATAAACGCTCAGGCTTTAAATCGCCACCTATGGCTAAGATACCTTCTGGCGACGTTTCTGAGACTGGAGGAAATACGATTTCGTCTGTTAAAAGATACATGTAATTGTTGTTTTCTGAGAGTTCATGCAAGAAAAGAAAGGGTAATTCTTTGATTTTAAGTATTTTTTCGTCAAATTTGTAATTAGTCTAAATACGTCTAAACATTTATTTTCATCATTGCTTTTTGAATTAGTGTATGAAGACTAAAGCCTAAAACCACAATATTAAGTCCCGTTTTCGGGACTTTTTTTATAGCAATAGCAAGCCTAAAACATATACTAGAATACCAACCAACATTAAAATAATGGTGTATGGTAATATTTCTTTTGCTTTTAATCGTGTAATGCCCAATAATGGTAATGCCCAAAACGGTTGTAACATGTTTGTTATTTGATCACCATACGATAATGCCATGACTGCTTTTTGCAACGGCACACCTAATTCTATTGCCGATTGCACTACGATTGGACCTTGTACAGCCCATTGCCCGCCGCCACTTGGTACAAAAATATTGACCAATCCTGCGCTAAAGAATGTATAAATTGGCAAGGTAGTTTCGTTGGCAATAGCTACAAAACTATCCGAAATCATTCCAATCATTCCTGAACTTTTCATAATGCCCATGATTCCAAAATATAAAGGAAATTGAATCAATATACCCGAAGTTCCTTTAATTGCTTCTTCTACTGCATTGAGGAAACTTTTAAAATTTCCATGCAATACAATTGCCAAACCTAACATAAAAAAGTTCAACATGTTGGGTGAAATTTTTATACTTGAAAGTGAGCTTAAGTTTTTAGCATATTGAATAAAGAATACGATTAATAGTAGCACACCGAACGCGATGGCAAACACAGAAGAATGATCTAGTTTGTCTGCTCCTTCTATGTCTTCTTTCTCTTTTTTGTTGAATTGATATTTTGGCAGATTTAATTTTGTCGGAGCTACTTTTTTAGAAAGCATTGTTAATGTCAAAGGAATCAATACAAGTAATATTCCAAATAAGAGTAAATTCCACCAACTAAAGATGGTACTACTTGAGGTAATAACTTCTGGCACTTGTCCAAATTGATCAACAGTCAATACGCCATTCATCATTTCGAGTAGATGTCCTTGTTCTGCTACTTTTGATGGTGCCGAACCACTGATTCCACCATGCCAGATCATGAGTCCAACATATCCTGCTGCACCTACCAATGGATAATTGATAGGAATATTATTTTCTTGCGCATGTTCGCCAACTTTCCGAGCTAGAATGGCGCCGAATATCAAACCTAATCCCCAATTGAAAAACGCCACTAACATTGTGGTTACACTAACCAATACAACCGCATTTGTCGTATTTGTGACAGACTTTGTTAGAGTCACAATCAGCGAATTCATCGGTTTACTGAGTACTAACACGTGTCCGAGTACCAAAATCAGCATCATTTGATAGGCAAAAACTAGCAAGCCAGAATTCCAGATGCCATCTTCCCAAAATGACAGCACTTCAACTAAATGATCAATAGTACTGATACTTTCTGGTCTGGTAAAAAACGTTGCCAGCACAATCGTAAGCAGCGTTAATAGAACCGCAATGGTAAACGGCGAAGGTAAATATCGCTGAAAAATAGTTTCTATGGTTTTGGTAATGCGCATGGTTGATTTTTGCGTGAATTTACGATTTTTTTAGACTTGTTTCTATGTAGACAGAAATCTCTTAGATTGCTTACTTTTATCATAGAAATTGAAGGAGCAACTAAAATATTTTGAATTGAATATATACAATAACCTATTTTTCAAAGTCAAAAAAACCTCTTGATGAGTAAGCAATCAAGAGGTTTTTTATTTGTTTTACAATTTTCTTAGAAAGGCAAATCGTCGTGATCTTCTTCTTTGAAATCGTTTACTGGTTCAAACGCGTCTGCTGGTGGCACTGGCGGCATTCCTGCAGGTGGTTGCTGTTGTTGTAAACTTTCAATTCTCCATCCTTGAATAGAGTTGAAATATTTTGTTTCTCCTTGTGGATTTACCCATTCTCTACCACGTAAATTGATACTGATTTTTACAGGTTGTCCTACTTGGAAATTGTTTAATAAATCTACTTTATCTTGTACAAATTCCACCATAATGTGTTGTGGATATTGCTCTTCTGTTGTTACGACAATTTCACGCTTTCTGAATCCGTTGTTTCCAAACGTCTGCGTTTGCCCGATCATTTTTACTTTTCCCTGTACTTCCATGTTATTTATTTTGCTAATAAGATTTTCCAAGCAGTTGCTACATCTCCTTTTACCAAAAATGTTTGCGCTGCTTTGTGATTTGTTTCTATACTGTCTGAAATATCAATTTCAGTTGTTTGTTTAAATGCTTGTATTTCTGCTTCAGTTGGTAGTTTTTCTACATTTCCTAAGATTCCAAGATCATTTCCAGTCAAGACTTTACTAGTTCGAATTTCTGTAGGAATTTGATCCACACCAATTCCTAAAGTGGCAATTGGTTTTGGAATTTCAAAGAATCCGTCTCGTGCTCTGCTATAGAAGCTTCCTCCTGCTCTGGCTACCAAATCAATTTTGTAATGATCAATGGTTCCGCGATCGTTCAACACGTCTTCACTGATATGCAGTTTTACGACTTCACAAATGATTAAATTTCCTGCGCCACCTTCATCTCCTAAAGAAACCACTTCTCGCACTTTGCATTCAAACTGTGCAGGCGATTCTGCTACGCGAAATGGTTTTACTTTTTCAGAAGGCAGCATTGTCAATCCAGCTTTTTCAAACTCGTTCACACCTTCAGCATATTCTGTACTACTTAAGGACATTTGTTGCACAATAGCATGGTTCACTACATTAATTACTACTTCTTTTGTAGCAATTGCATTTTCAAGTGTATGTTTTGTAGTGTTATTACGAACTCTACGCGCAGGCGAAAAAATCATAATTGGCGGATTGGCACTAAACACATTAAAAAAGCTATACGGAGATAAGTTTGGATTTCCTTCAGCATCTACTGTACTTGCAAATGCAATCGGTCTTGGCGCTACTGCACCTAATAAATATCCGTGCAATTTTGCTGTTGGAATTTCTTTTGGATCTATTGATAACATTTTTGATGTTTTTAGTGCGACAAAATTAATGTAAAAAAGCGGAGCAAGCAATAATAGTTATCAACGCAAAAGCAGTGTTTTTAACATGTAAATTTCCTTTGCAGCACTTTTCTATTTTATTGATCTTCAAAAGTTCAATACAATCACAATAAAACTGCTGCTTTTCGTTTATATTAGTGGTTTCAAAGTATTTGTATGATTTTAAAAAACAGACCTGTTTTAATTCGTTGGATATTAATCCTAGCTTCTTTTGCAATTGTGTCAGGGATTTTATGGAATACCTATATTTTCTTTCAAGAGTTTAAGAAAGATGAACGCACTAAAATGCAAATTTGGGTAAGAGCACTAAAATCAATTAATGCTGGAGAAGATTTACTTTTGGCAGGAGACATTATTGCCTCTGAAAATTCAAACCCAAGAATTATCAAAAATTACAAAGGAGGTATAGAAACACTCAATATCGATGAAGAAAAGATTAATGATTCCATCTATATTCAAGAGAAAATTGTTCAATTCTCCAAAGAGAATCAACCAATTGACATCACTTACTTTGACGAGGAATTAAAAAAAGATGTAAAACAAGGAACTTTATATTACGGAAACTCCGAAACCTTAAACAAACTCAAATATTATCCACTTGCCTTATTATTGATTATTGTCCTGTTTGCTGGTGTTGCGTACTTCTTTTTTAGCGCTTCCAAAGCTTCCGAACAGAATAAATTGTGGGCAGGAATGGCAAAGGAAACCGCGCATCAAATTGGTACGCCGCTTTCGTCTTTGGTCGGTTGGACTGAAATTTTAAAGACCGAAAATGTAGATCCGGATTATATTCAAGAAATTGAAAAAGATATTGACCGTTTGCAAACCATTACAGAACGTTTTTCCAAAATTGGTTCTATTCCAACCTTAGAACGACTTGATATTGTAAAAGAAACGAAAGATTCCTATGACTATTTACTTTCGCGAACTTCTAAATTGGTCAACTTTACGTTTGAAGCTCCAGAAACACCTATTTTTAGCGAAATTAATGCGCAATTGTTTAGTTGGACCATTGAAAATATGGTAAAGAACGCCATTGACGCTATGAAAGGAAAAGGCGATTTGAAACTAGAAATTATGCAAGCAGATACGTATGTAAAGGTTTTGATCACCGACAATGGAAAAGGAATTCCAAAACGAAACTTCAAAAAGGTTTTTCAACCAGGATTTACTAGTAAAAAACGTGGTTGGGGATTAGGTTTGTCCCTAGCAAAACGTATAGTTGAGAATTACCACAAAGGAAAAATTAAAGTCTTAAAATCAGAACTTGGCAAAGGAACTACAATGCAGATTTCTTTAAAAACAGTTGGTTAGACTTTTAGACTTGCTTTGCTTTTAGATTATTTTAGATGCGCTTCATTCCGATTCCGTTCAATGTACCCCTTTTTAGAGTTCCGCACGAATTTTAGCTGCAACTGCTTCAAAATCTTCTGGAGATAGTTTTTGACTATTTTTGAAATTCATACTATCCATTCCGTGTAATGGAATTAGATGTACATGTGTATGAGGCACTTCCAAACCAATCACAGTAATTCCAACACGCAAACAAGGAATTGCTTTTTCAATCGCCATTCCCACTTTTCTTGAGAATTGCATTAATCCCATGTATGTTTCTTCTGGAAGATCAAAAATTTTATCAATTTCTACTTTCGGAATGCATAATGTATGACCAACTGCATTCGGGTTAATATCTAAAAATGCATAGAAATTTTCATCTTCTGCAATTTTGTAAGATGGAATTTCTCCGTTTATTATTTTGGTAAAAATTGATGCCATGTGTAGAAATTTGTATGGTTGGTAAGATAAAAAAGTTCTTGCGTATTTATATAGAAAAATCCTTTTTTAACAAGTAAGAAAGGATTTTATAATATATTATTTTTTTGGAATGTTAGCCACGTGTAATTTCTAACACTTCAAATTTCATTGTTCCGTTAGGCACTTGTACATCTGCAATTTCTCCAACAGATTTCCCAAGTAAACCTTTCCCGATAGGAGATGTTACTGAAATTTTTCCTGAAGCTAAATCTGCTTCACTTTCTGCTACTAACGTATAGGTCATTTCCATACCATTTACGGTATTTTTGATTTTTACAGTGGAAAGCACTAACACTTTTGAGGTATCTAATTGACTCTCATCAATGACTCTAGCTGTTGATAAAACGGTTTCCATTTTTGAGATTTTCATCTCTAACAATCCTTGTGCTTCTTTTGCCGCATCATATTCTGCATTTTCACTCAAATCTCCTTTATCTCTCGCTTCTGCAATTGCCTGAGACGCTTTTGGTCTTTCAACACTTTTTAAGTGCTCTAACTCGTCTCTTAATTTTTTTAGTCCTTCAGCTGTATAATAAGATACTTTACTCATAATTTCTTCGTTTTCTATATGTTCATAGATTTTTAGTTGCTTAATACACACAGACAAAGTGTATTATATAACGCAAAAAAATCCCATTAGAACGGGATTTGTTATACAAATATAAGAAAATATTTAAAGTGTTTGCCTATGTTCGTTTTTAAAAAAATGATTTATGTAAATTTGTAGAACTTTTAAAATTCTTTATAAATGAAACGATTTTTGATGATTTGTTGTGCCGTAGTATGTTTGATGTCGTGTAGTCAGGATGATGGTGGCGTAAATAACAACCCTTTTATTCCTAATGCATTAGTGCAGTTTCAGATAAATTTGAATTTACCTCAATTTGATGATTTACGCTTTGCAGGCGGATCTGTTTATATCTCAAACGGTGGTGGTGTCCGTGGATTTTTTGTGTTTAATTTATCTGGCGATCAGTTCTTAGCTTGGGAAGCAAGTTGCCCTAACCAAGTTCCTAGCAGCTGTACTACAATGTATATTGAAGGAGTTTTAGCAATATGCCCTTGTGATGATTCTCAATATAGTTTGGCAACTGGTCAGTTATTAAATCCTGAGGAAGGCACGGAAAGTTACCCAATGGTGAATTATCGTGCAACAAAATCCGGTGATATAGTGACAATCTCGAATAACTAGTTATATCCATTTATAATATATACAAAATAAAAAAGCGACTCAAAAGAGTCGCTTTTTCAATATGGTAATGGTTGGTATTTCCTAGAACTTCAATGTCATTCCAACTAAAAAGTTTCTAGTGGCTTGTGGATAGAATCCTGCGCCTTCGATGGTTGTTGTTGTACCAGGATTTGTCCATGTATCATCGAATGTAAAGAAGTATCCGTTAGATACATATTCTACACCAAAAACATTGTTGATTAATCCTGTAAACGCTATAGATTCAAAGATAGAATTCACTTTGATTTCGTAATTCAAATTCAAATCATTGATAAAGTAGCTATCTAATTTTGACACATCTGAGTCAATATTCCCCATGTATTGCTCGCCTACATACTTAGACAATAATGATACTTGGAAACTACGAGATGGTGCATACGACATAATATTTCCTGCGATGAAGTTAGGAGAAAAAGAAATATTTGTATTTCCTAAATCCACTAAACTTCCATCTTTTGATGTAATGAAATCTACATTTTTATTAGTACTGATTGCCACATTCGGACGTACTATAAATTGGTCACTTAACTTTACAGTTGCGTCAATTTCCAATCCTAAACGGTAGCTTTTTCCACTGTTTGTACGCAATGGCGTTCCTGTATCATCCAATGCACCAGTTAATACCAATTGATCGTTGTATAACATATAATATGCATTTGTATTTACAGTGAAGTTTTCTCCATTCCAACGCCAACCTAATTCAAAGTCATCTAATTGCTCAGACTTTACATTGTTGTTATTTTCAAAGTCGCTTCTATTTGGCTCTCTGTTTGCTCTTGCATACGAGAAATACAAACTATTATTATCGTTTACTCGATAGTTAATACCTGCTTTTGGATTAAAGAATGTAAAATCTTCATTAATATTAAAAGGATCTAAATCAGAGTTGATTCCATTCGTTTTATAACTTACCGTACGTAACTGTAGATCTCCAAAAAGACTTACTTTTTCGTTCAAACGAATTGTTGCTTTGGTAAAGAAGCTTAATTCATTTTTCTTTCCTGTTCCATCATAATAACGATCTCTAATTTCGCTGTCACTTGCAAAACGTGCCCAGATTACTTCTCCGAAATGATCTCCTTCGTAGATTCCTAAAAAGGCTCCGAAGTCCATATCCAAGTTATTTTTTCTATAGTTTGCATTCGCATTGATTACATAGAAATCATTGTCTAACCAACGTCTGCGAATTAAGTCTGTTTCGTTGATCGTAGTTCCATCAATTACTATTTCTTCAAAACCGTATTCATCAAAAGGTTCATCTTCTTTGTATTGCTCAAAGAAACCTCTTCCTTGTGTATAGTTTAAACCAAGATTTGTTGTCCAGCTATCAGAAATCTTCTCATTCCAGTGAAATTGGTAGTGATCTTGACGATAATTATCTACTTCATTATCATGGAAACGTACATTTCCGTTTTCATCTGTAAATTGTCCTGAAGGATTGAAGGTACGATTGGTTTCTAATGTTTGTCGGTCAATTCCATTCCATGCTTGGTATGTAATTTCGTGTCCTCCAAATGCCAACGCTTTAATCAAAGTAGTTTCTGTTACATACGAACCTTGTAAAAAGTACGCGCTTAAATTAGAAGATGCACGATCGATATATCCATCAGATTTAATTTTTGACAAACGTCCTGCCAACTCAAAATTATTAGCTAGTTTTCCAGTACTAAATTTTACCGTATGTTTTCTGGTGTTGAAGCTACCAAATGAATTTGAGATTTCTCCGTTTGCTTCCTCTGAAACTGCATCTGTTAATAAACTTAAACTTGCTCCAAAAGCACCAGAACCGTTCGTAGAAGTTCCTACTCCACGTTGCAACTGAATACTTTCTGTTGAAGAAGCCAAATCAGGCATGTTTACCCAAAAAGTTCCTTGACTTTCAGCATCGTTGTACGGAATTCCGTTAATCGTTACATTGACACGTGTTGCATCGCTACCACGCACACGAATTCCTGTGTATCCAACACCTGCTCCAGCATCTGAAGTTGTAACTACAGATGGCATGAAGTTCATTAAAATTGGTACGTCTTGCCCCAAATTACGTTCTGCAATTTCTTCTTTTTCTATGTTGGAATACGTAATTGGTGAATCGGCATTTACACGAACCGCTGAAATTAATACAGCATCAAGTGCTTCTTGCGAACTAGATAAGGTAAAGTTTAGCGTAGTGTTTCCTGTAACCGCCACTTTTTTCGTGACAGATCTCATTCCCACAAAAGAGCAAACAATTTCAACATCTCCTTGAGAAATGCTCAAAGCATATTTCCCATCAGCATCGGTAGTTGTTCCAATAGAAGCTCCTTTTAAGACTACAGTTGCTCCTAATAATGGTGTTCCTTTTTCATCAGAAACAGTTCCTGATAAAGTAACGTTTTGCGCTTGCATGCTGACTGAAAGCACGAAAAGGCATAAAAAAGCGAATAAATTCTTCATATTCGTAATACAAATTTGTTACGAATAAAAGGGGTAATTATTCTTTGTTAAAAATTAAATATATGATTTTGCTTTGGACTACGAAGTCCTCCCGCTAGCTGGCACTTTCGCTAAAAATGTCCACTGGATATTTTTTCGACGCGCAGTCCTCCCTTGGCAGCATTACCTGCCCAGGTTCATTGGGTATAATCTCAGCGTTTTAAACATTGTTCAAGTTGCACCCCTTTGAGATAGCGCAAAAATACGCCAGTTTTTTTAATTGCCCAGTGTTTTTTTTAACAAATATCATGCAAGTTGACCTTTCAGACTTCTCCTATTTGTCAGTAAGAAAAATTAACTTTTTAAATGTGAAAATAAACTGAAAATCAGTAACTTTAATTATTAACCAAAAACTTTATAATCATGAAAAAACAAAATTTTCAAAAGAAGCTAAACTTAAAGAGTAGAAAAATTTCCAATTTAACTACGAAACGTGAAATTATTGGAGGAAGAACACTTACGTGTAATCCTTGTATTATTTCTGATGTGGAAACATGTACTTCAATAAAACAGACACAAGCAATACGTTGTGGACATACGATTGGAAATGGTCAAAATCCAGATGGAACTCCGTGTACACATTAATACAATAACATTGTTATTTTAAAATGCATTACAAATTGCATTGATATAGGTTTTAAAAGACTCATTATCAATGCAATTTCTTTTTTTTAAGAACTATTTCTTACTTCCTTTAATTATCGAATCATGACTTGCTTCCTTTTTATAAACAGCAGAAATGTAGTTGTTTTACCATCGTAACATTAAAACTTGTTAAGTATGAAAAAACAAAATTTAAACAACAAATTGTCACTTAAGACTTCAAAAATCTCAAAGTTAGGAAACGCGTCAGAAGTTATTGGAGGAGCTACAACATTTTGTCCTTCTGCATTTTTATGTGAAATTACGGAGTATCATCGTTGCGGACATACGATTGGAAACGGTCAAAATCCAGATGGAACTCCGTGTACATTCTAATTTTAGAACTTAGAGAAAGTACTGCTGGGAATGATTGATTCATGACAATCAACGATTGTCTCGGCATGCTTTACTGGGAACTGTAAGATTGAAAGATTCAATAATACAAGAATTAAAAATTGTTTTAGCTTACTTGATGTGTTGGTTTTAGCAAGTCATTGATAGTTTTTACAGGATTGAATGTCACTAAAGGAACCTCCACAAAAATAGTATTCCAAAAGGCCATTCCGCCATTCCATAAACCTGGCAACTCTAAGGCTTTTATTTTTTTACCGCTTTTTGATTTGGAAGCGATAAAATATGATTTGCGATCTACAAATTTTGTAAGATCGTATTTATTTCCTAGATAATCTTTTACACCACAAACAATATCTACCGGATTAAAATGTGTAGCTAACTTTTGAATGCTTTGGTGATACTCATTCTTTTTGTCTATTTGTACAGACTCTACAATTTGTAAAGAAATGGAACCATTTTCGTGCTTTACCCAAAACGGTCCACCGCCAGGTTCACCTTCATTTTTTACCATACCACAGACACGAATAGGTCTATTTAATTTATCAATGAGGTATTCTATTTGATACTTTTGTGAATATTTTTCAAATTCTTCACTGATTTGAATATTGAGTTCTTTGTATAGAAATTTTAAAATTGTATGCAATTCTTCACTTGAAACTCCATTGTGCAGCATTTCCATGAATTTGAATGCTTTTTGCTGAACAGAAATAAGTTTCCCTGCAAGGATTTTTTTGTAACGCGATATTTCTTCCGAATAGGTTTTTACAACAACATTGTCTATGTTTTTGATAAAGATTAAGTCTGCATCCATTGCATTCAAATTCTCAATCAAAGCGCCATGTCCGCCAGGTCGAAATACTAGATTTCCTTCCTCATCTAGAATTGGTCTATTTTTCGGATCAACTGCAATTGTATCTGTTTCTTCTAATTGATATGAGTATGAAATCTCAAAATCGCAACCCGTTTTCTCTTTAATGCTTGGAAGAATTTTAGCTTCTATTGCTTTAAATTTATCATAATGTTGTTTAGAAATCGTAAAATGTAATTTTGCTTTTCCTCCTCTACAAGCATAGCTTGCTGCTTCATATAAGTGTTCTCGAAACGGTGTAGAAAGGTTATTTTTATATTTATGAAAAGGCAACAAGCCTTTTGGATAGTTTCCGTAGTTTAAACCTGTTTCTGCTAATAGTGTGTGTACAAAATCACGGTCAAATTCGTCTGGTTTTTTGATGCGATCTATCTCTGTCTTATTCATGAGTTTTATTACATCTTTATAAAAAGGGAACTTTTCCAATCCAATGAAAAACAAGCGAATTTCTGGTTCTTTTTCTTTGTTTATGTACGAGTTAATTGAATCCTTTTTGGGATTGTAATTCTGTAAAAATTTATACAAGAATTTAAACATTCGTGTGGCAGCTCCAGAAGCAGGTGTGAACTTGATAATTTCTAAGGTTTGATACTCGTCTTTGTAAGCTTGAATATACGCTTCTTCTGTTTCTTCGGTAAGTTTTAAAATACCTCGATGTATACTTGCATGTTCAGTAATATCTGCATACGGTATTTTTTTTTCAAATTTATCGAGTTGCTCTTCAACTTCAAGCAACGTCAATCCTTTTGCTTCTATTTGCGCTGTATGTTTTTTTGAAAAATTCAATGTCTTCTTAGCAGTTTGTCTATTGTTGCAACGGCGGTTTGAAAACGCAGTTCTATAGCACCTTTTAACAATAGATGCGGTTGGTTATAGGTTTGTAAGGTTTGCTGAAATTCTAAAAAAGCCTCTTCTCTTTTATGAGGCAAATCGCGAATTCCATCGTTTTTCCAAGGCGTATCAATATAAGTCAAAAAATAGAAAGTAGCAGTACTTTTTTCTACATATTTTTCCAGTGTTTTGCTTTTAAATTCAGGGTAATAAATTCGTGCATACGTAAGTGTTTCTAAAATATCTGTATCACAAATGAACATTGTGTTTTCTTCTGCTTGACACTCTAAACGCAATTGTCCTTTGGCAATCGGAATTACATCATCGGATGTTAGTATTTCTCCTTTTCGCTGCTTTTCTTCAGCATACATACGCGCATATTCAGGAACATAAGCTGCATTGTAATGTGCTGCTAGTTGCTTAGCAAGTGTTGTTTTCCCTGTTGATTCAGGACCAAATACTACGATTTTAAAGCGACTTCTGCCTTGTTGTTCAATGTTTTTCTCCATGCAATGTATCCAAAGATGGCTAAAATTAAGAAAATTGTGAATTGAATTGCTGTGAAACCAAGTCCTTTAACAAAGTATAACGGTACAGAAATGATATTTCCAAAAATCCAAAACATCCAGTTTTCAATCTTTTTGTTTGCCATGAGCCACATTCCCGAAAAGAAAATCCCTGTAGTAAATATGTCTAAATATGGTGTAATGGTTTTAATTTCTTCAATGGAACCGAAGCTAGAGAAAAATAAATCGATCGTTTCTGCTACATTTAAGTGAACATCTATTTTTTCTACTTGGATATACACAACATAGGTAAAAGCTGCGGTGAATAGAAAAATCCCGAGTGTTATGAGTTTTTGTGAAAAATTGGTTCGAGAAATTTCAAGTTGCACCTCATCTCTAATTCGTGTCCACATATACCAACCATAGATACTCATAATAGAGTAATACACGTTGATAATCATATCTCCATATAAAATAAAATTATAGCAGATATAGATATAAATCAGTGTACTGATAATTCCTGTGGGATATACCCAAATTTTCTCTTGTTTGGCAAACCAGACACTGGCAATTCCAAAACCTGCAGCAAGAATTTCTAAAACTACATCTACCCAAAAGGCACCTTGATACGGCTCCAATAAAAAATCAAAAAACTGGCTCATAGTTACTTCGGTCTGATTTTACAATTTTCATAGTTAGTAGAATGTGTTCTGACTTTTCAAATGCTGTTTTCACTTCAGAAGTCAACAATTTCATAATTTCGTCATAGTCACCATAAATTTGCGTGCTTAATGGATTTTCTAACACTGTATACTGAGATGTTCTTAATTTTTTAATAAAGTTGATAATAGGTGTTTCAAAGTCATCTTGCAAAGGTGTTAAGGTGAGTTCTACTGAGATGTTCATTTTTTAGGTGTTTGACTATTGATTTGTCTTTTTGTTTATTCTTTGATTTGGCTGGTTGTTAAATGTATCTTCTCAATTCAACATTTAGCATTCCAAATTCTTAAGTTCTAACAAAAACGCTTCGTTTTCTTCAAATGCTGTTCCAATTACAACTAAATCTGCACCTGCATTAAACGCTGCATTAAGCTGGGTTTTGGATCGAATTCCGCCACCAACAATTAGTGGAATTTTCAATTTGCTCGAAACTTCTTTTATAATATTTGTATTTACTGCTTTTTTAGCGCCACTTCCTGCTTCTAAATATATTAGTCGCTTTCCTGAAAACTGTCCTGCCAGCGCTGTATGCATTATGGTTTCTATACTATCTTGCGTTATTGGTTTGGTTTCACTTATGCGTTGTACGGCTGTTTCTACACCGCCATCAATTAAAATGTAACCTGTTGGGATAATTTCTAAACTCGTGTTGATCAACTTTTCTACAGATTGTACTTGTTGCTCTATTAAATATTTTGGATTTCGTCCAGAAAGCAATGACAAAAATAAAATTCCATCTGCGGCTTCCGTAATTTGCTCATGACTTCCAGGGAATATTAAAACGGGCAAATGTGTATTTTGTTTGATCGTTTTTACAACTATTCCCATCTTTTTTTCAGCATCTGTACTTCCACCAACAAATACATGTGTAATGATGGACGTGTGTACTTTTTTGAAAAATTCAGGAATATGATCAATATCAATCTTGTCAGGATCAATCAATACTGCCAATAGTTTTTGATTGCCTTTTTTTGCTTCAAGGATATGTTTGTACATTGTTTGCATGTTCATTTTAACGACTTTCTTCTAGTGCATATACACAGGTAAATCCTTCAAACTCTAAAAAATTTAGTGAGTACTTTGCCGTTTCTTTTCCATAAAACACCATTCCTTTTGTATGTGAAGTTTCCATTGAAAAATCATCAATATCAATATGTTTTAAAAAGCTAAGTCCTTTTTTGGCATATACTTTATAAACAGATTCTTTTCCGCCCCAAACTATGGTTAATTTTCGAACTAACGCTTCATGATTGGCAATAGTTTTGTATTCTTCTAGTGGTGTAAATTTATGTGCGATACGTAAAATTTTATCGCGTTGTTTTTCAATATCGATACCAACTGGAGTTGTATTGCTCACAATAATCGCTGAAAATTGAAAAGAATGTGTGATTGAAATGTATTTTCCATCTTTTAGATGTGGTTTTCCTTTTTCTTCATAATAAAGATCAAAATCGGTGTAACCAACCTCCGCTAATAAATGACGTACACTTATAAATCCGCGTTGATGAATTTCGGAACGCATACCATCTAATCGTTGTTGACAGTGATTTGTAAGTTTTATATCACGATTTAATTCTTCAAAAGACTCTTCTATCTTCCAAATCAGCACTTTAGTATCATTATTTACTGTTATAGTTTTGTAAAGAGCCATTATATTAAAAAGTTATTTAGTACCTTTGCACTCGCAAACTTTTGACATGCAAATAGTATGCTAAAGTTATGCAGCGAATTTAAACATATTTTAGGTCACAAACCATAATTTATTCAAACTATAAAAAAAGAAAAGTATGAGTACAAAATCAGTTCCTTACGTAGCATACAAAGTTAAAGACATTTCTTTAGCGGCATGGGGAAGAAAAGAGATCGAGTTAGCTGAAGCTGAAATGCCAGGACTTATGAGTCTTCGTGAAGAATACAAAGATGAGCAACCATTAAAAGGAGCAAGAATTGCAGGTTGTTTACACATGACTATCCAAACAGCTGTTTTAATCGAGACTTTAGTTGCATTAGGAGCAGAAGTTACTTGGAGTTCATGTAACATCTTCTCTACACAAGATCAAGCTGCTGCTGCTATTGCTGAAGCTGGAATTCCAGTATACGCTTGGAAAGGAATGAACGAAGAAGAGTTTGATTGGTGTATTGAGCAAACATTATTCTTTGGAGAAGATCGCAAGCCATTAAACATGATTTTAGATGATGGTGGAGATTTAACAAATATGGTTTTAGATCGTTACCCAGAATTAGTTGAAGGAATCAACGGATTGTCTGAAGAAACTACAACAGGAGTTCACAGATTATACGAAAGAATGAAGAATGGTACATTACCAATGCCTGCAATCAACATTAACGATTCTGTAACGAAGTCTAAATTTGACAACAAATACGGATGTAGAGAAAGTGCAGTAGACGCTATTCGTCGTGCAACTGACGTTATGTTAGCAGGAAAAAGAGTTGTTGTTTGTGGATATGGAGATGTTGGTAAAGGTACAGCAGCTTCTTTCCGTGGAGCAGGTTCTATTGTAACAGTTACTGAAATTGATCCAATTTGTGCTTTACAAGCTGCAATGGACGGATTTGAAGTTAAGAAATTAGAAAATGTTGTTGGAAAAGCTGATGTTGTAATTACAACTACTGGAAACAAAGATATCGTCACTGGAAAGCATTTCGAAGCAATGAAAGATAAAACAATCGTTTGTAACATTGGACACTTTGATAATGAAATCGCAGTTGCATGGTTAAACGATAATCACGGGGCTTCTAAAGTTGAAATTAAGCCTCAAGTTGATAAGTATACTGTAAACGGAAAAGATATCATCTTATTAGCAGAAGGACGTTTAGTAAACTTAGGTTGTGCTACAGGTCACCCAAGTTTTGTAATGAGTAACTCATTTACAAACCAAACGTTAGCACAAATCGAGCTTTGGAACAACATTGAAAAGTACGAAAACAAAGTATACATGTTACCAAAACACTTAGATGAAAAAGTAGCACGTTTACACTTAGCAAAAATCGGAGTTGAGTTAGAAGAACTTTCACAAGATCAAGCTGAATACATTGGTGTAACAGTTGAAGGACCATTTAAGCCAGAGTACTACAGATACTAAGATTCATCTTAACATAATATGTAAAAGCCTTTTATCGTTTGATTAAAGGCTTTCTTTTTTTCTTATACTGAGCAACCAATAATACAGATTGACATCTAAACAGTAACGTTTTGCACCTTATTTAATACCTTGTTCTATGAATTTTGGTTTCCGATTTGTTTTCATCTTTCTTTTTTGTTGTATGAATAGTAGTGTTGCACAACAAGTTGATTCTTTACTGATTTTTTCATACGAAGAATTAAAAAATCAATATCTAAACTTTGAGTATACAAATCCTAACTTAGCACAAAAATATGCACAAGCATCCTAATTGAAAGTAAAACAAGAAGGCAATGAATTTGAAAAAAACACAGCATACTTAATTATTCCTTCTTCCGAAAATTATTTTGATAATATTGAAGTCTCAATGAAATATATAGACTCTTGTATTTCGAACGCGAAAACAGAAAAACACAATTCCTTATTGATAAGAGCTTTAAGCCAAAAAGGATGAACTTATTACAAATTTGGAAAGTATACGAAAGCCACTCAAAATTATTTGAAATTTGATTCTATAGCGACCGCAACAAAAAATGTACGCTACTTGATGTATGCAAATCAAGGTATTGGTTCTATAAAAAATGTCATGGGCGATCATAAAGGTGCTGCAAAATTATTTCTAAAAAATAAAGAAATCATTGCGCCTATTATGGAAGAGAAAGGGTATCATACAGAATACTTTGATAGCACTTTCTTCTGCATATTCTTATTTTGATGTAGATACTGCTGCTAGTTATTTGCCTGAACTCAAATAAATTAATTAGTATTGAAGAAGGTGATATGGATGCTCTAGCCTATTGCTATTCATTACAGGGGATTGTAGATAATAAAAAAAAAGAATATGACAAAGGGTTGACGGTTTTACAACAAGCAGATCTAGCTTTTAGTCAACAATATAAAGATTACTTCAGATGGGATTTAAAATTTGGAATTAAGATTAATAGTAAGAAAAAGAAATTATCACATCAATTTTATGTTGATTTACAAAATATCACCAATCAAGAAAATGTGTTTGAACGTCGTTACAATCGTTTGACCAATAATGTCGATCAAGTCAATCAAATTGGTTTATTTCCTGACGTTGGCTACAGATTGCAGTTTTAATCGTTCGTTTATGTAATTCAAAGATACGCTTTGCCTTATAAAGCGCAGAGCGTTTCCTTAATATTTTAAAAACCAGATTATGAAAAGACGCATACTTTTAATCATACTAGCCGTTATTATTTTTTTATTCATCTTTATCAAAATTAGAATGAATCATTCCAATCCTGAAGTATTACTTCCTCAATTATCCGAAATAGAAAACAACATTGAATATAGAGATGTTAGAAACATAGCCGTTTCCAAAGCAGATGTCGCTTGGCATTTAGATCATATATTGAAAACCGTCAACAGATTGACAGAAGCTTTAGAGAATTCTGATCCTAATACATATGAAAGTTCTTTTAACGTACCGCGAATTATGTAATTAACTGCAGGATACATTCCTCGTGGAAGAGCACAATCACCACAAAATATTCGTCCGCCTAAAATTATTGTTACAGATGATATCTTACGGCAATTGTCAGAAGCTCGAAAAAATATAGAAAAATTACGATCCTTAGATGTAAACGCAAACTTTGATCATCCTGTATTTGGTATGTTGATCAAAGCACAAACCATTCGTTTTTTAGAAGTACACACCAATCATCATTTAAAAATTATAGCCGATATTTTGAAAGAATAAGGATGTATTACAAAAATAGACGTAGCAAGGTTCGCTTTATAAAAATAAAAAGGTGAATACACAGATTAATACCCCGTAACTAACAAACCTCTAGCACCACGCATCCCGCATTTTTGATACTTATTGTAGGCTTTGGCGGCGCGTTCTCGGATTTCAGCATCAGACTCGTTTAAAATCCAGCCGTCAATTGCCCATTTTAAGGTATATGCTTCTGGTGACATCAAACCAGTAGACCAAACTAAGGGATTGGCTCCTGTTTGTTGCAGATAAGGTTTAAAATAATCTTTGCTTATACAAGCTAGTATAATAGCGTCTCTCTTTTTCTTATTTTTTGGATTGAACTTCGTATCTAAACTAAATTCCATCAAACCATCATGCCCTACATAGGCTAGCAAATTTGAATTTCCTCCGAAACTCATTTTTTTATTATTCTCTATAATTTCAATTGGATTTGCTCCACTACTTGCATCTAAAAAATCAATGGTAGTTTGCTTAATATATTTTCCATCATACGCATCTGCCAGCAAATAGGTATTGGATGTTCTGTGTTTGAAAAGTACGCGTTCTAGTATTTTTGGATGTTTTGTTGGAAGCGTTTTTACAAATTGCCAATCTTTACTTCGTTTAAAATGTGTTTTCACGCCATACAGAGCACCCCAATACAAATTTGTTCTTGGATTTTGTCCATTTCCTAATGTTTTCGGAACAGGTACAATTCCCTGATTCGCATTATCACACAAAGCAACAAACACATGAATTTTTTTCTGTCCAAAAACGGCAAAACTCATACAAAAAAAGAAAATAGTAAACATTGACTTCATAGAATTCGGTTTATGGTCATGTATCATTATAACGAAGAAAAGTGTAAACTTTAGTATAGAGCGTTAAAATCAATAATAAAATTTAAAAAAATAGTATCTTGTTGGACCAAAATCATATACAAAATGAAACGTATTTCCATAGCCATTGTTTGTAGTATATTATTCTTTGCATCCTGTGAAGAAACTACAAAAAAAGAAAAATCAAATACTCCTGTGAATTCAGAAAATCCATTCTTTGCAAAATGGGACACTCCTTTCGGGGTACCTCCTTTTGATAAAATAAAGAATGAGCATTACATGCCAGCATTTAAAAAAGGGATGGAAGAAAACCTTGCTGAAATTGATGCAATCGTAAACAACTCTGAAGCTCCCACGTTTGCCAATACACTTGAAGAGTTAGAAAGATCAGGTAAATTACTTACCAAAGTTCAACGCGTGTTTTCTAATTTGACAGGTTCAAACACCAATCCGAAATTACAAGAATTACAACGTGAATTAAGTCCAATGCTCTCTTCGCACAGAGATAAAATCACACTTAACGAAGGATTATTTAATCGTGTTGAAACGATTTGGCAAGCACGAGAAAATCTTGACCTTAATAGTGAACAACTCAAACTTTTAGAATATACACGCAAAAGGTTTGTACGTAGTGGAGCATTACTAAATAAAGAACAAAAAGCTAAAGTCACAGAAATTAACTCCAAGATTTCCGAGTTAACAACAGCATTTGGCCAAAATCTATTAGCTGAAACTAATGGCTTTGAACTCATTTTAGATAAAGCTGACTTAGATGGCTTGTCTGATGGCATCATAGCGGCAGCAGCAGAAACAGCTACGCAAAAAATGAATAACGCGAAAACAGAGGAAGAAAAAGCAAAATACAAAGACAAGTATGTATTTACACCGCATCGTAGCAGCATGTATCCATTCTTAACAGAATCTAATCGACGTGATTTACGTGAACAATTGTACAAATCTTACGTTCAACGTGGTGATAATGACAATGAAACAGATAACAAAGAAATCGCTGCAAAAATAGCTAAACTTCGAGCAGAGCGTGCAAAATTAATGGGCTATGAGACCCATGCACATTTTGTATTAGAAGAACGTATGCTAAAAACTCCAGAAGAAGTTTATAACTTATTAATGCAATTATGGAAACCTGCTCTAGAAAGAGCCAAAGTAGAGGTTGCCGATATGCAGGCAGTTGTCGATGCAGAAGGACACGATTTCAAAATAGCAGCATGGGATTGGTGGCAGTATTCAGAAAAAGTACGTAAAGCAAAATACGATTTGGATGAAGCAGCATTAAAGCCTTACCTATCTCTTGATAATGTACTTAATGGTGTATTTGCAACAACAAATAAACTTTGGGGTATTACATTTACAGAACTTTTTGATATTAAAACATATCATCCTGATGCACGTGTATGGGAAGTAAAAGACAAAGATGGTACACACCTTGGAATCTTTATTGGTGATTATTTTACACGTTCAAACAAGCGTGGCGGAGCATGGATGAGTAGTTTTAAAGGGCAATCTAATTTTGATGGAAAAGAACGCCCTGTTGTTGTAAATGTATGTAACTTTCCTGCTCCAGTTGGTGATGCGCCAGCACTTCTTAGCTTTGATAATGTGACTACTTTATTCCATGAATTTGGGCATGCCATGCATGGTATTTTATCGAATGTAAATTACAGTAGTATGTCTGGTACATCTGGACCTCGTGATTTCACCGAATTTCCTGCTCAAATTCTAGAACACTGGGCAAGTGAACCAGAAATTCTTAAATCGTTTGCTACACACTACAAAACAGGTGAAGTTATTCCTGATGAATTAATCAATAAAGTTTTAAAGGCTTCTAAGTTCAACCAAGGTTTTGCAAATACAGAATATCTAGCAGCTTCATTACTAGATATGGATTGGCATACTATTAATGCTGATGAAGATTTAAAAGATGCAGATGCTTTTGAAGAAGCTTCAATGTCTAAAATTGGATTGATTGGAGTAATAGCTCCACGTTATCGCAGTACGTACTTTGCTCATATTTTTGCGGGTGGATATGCTGCTGGATACTATAGTTATGTACACTCAGCAGTTCTTGACTCAGATGGTTTTGAAGCATTTAAAGAAACAGGAGATGTATTTAATCCTGAACTAGCAGCAAAACTAAGAAAACATGTGTACGAAAAAGGTTCTACTGAGGAAGCTATGGAACTATACAAACAATTCCGTGGTCGTGAACCTAAAATAGATGCATTACTAAAAGTGAGAGGATTAGACGGTTCATCTGACTAACCACAATAAAATTATCTAAAAAGCGGCATGGAAACCCCGAGCCGCTTTTGTTTTTAAATATACTTGCTATACTTATGAGATTTCTTAAAACTCTAATTTTCTGTATTATCTTATGTTCAGGTTTTGCAATGTATGCGCACTCAGAAGATGAACTTATAATATCAGAAATTGAACAAGGTCAACTTGATATGCAAGACCAACAAATGACTGCTGAATATGAAGCTGCCTTAAAACGTCTGCGGATGCGAAAATTAGCAGCAATGCCTTGGCAAGAAAAGTTTTTCATATTCATTAAAGCAGGTATACAACACATTATTCCAAAAGGTTTAGATCACATTCTTTTTGTATTAGGACTATTTTTTTCTAGTCTTATTTTTATGTCATTATTGAAGCAAGTAACGGCTTTTACACTCGCACACACCATTACATTAGCGCTTGCCGCATTAGGATTTGTAGAGATTCCATCTAGTATAGTTGAACCTCTTATAGCACTTTCTATTGTTTGGATAGCTGTTGAAAATTGTATGTTCAAAAAAACTAACAAGTGGCGACCAATCGTTGTATTTGTCTTTGGCTTATTACTCGGTTTAGGTTTCGCATGCGTTTTAAGTGAATATGGATTGCCTAATGACTATTTTTCACCTTGATTACTAGCGTTTAATATTGGGGTAGAACTTGGGCAGTTATTGGTACTTATTATTGCTGCCGCACTGGTATGGTTTATTAGAAAGAAAAGTTGGTATCGCCAAAGATTACAAATACCAGCCTCTATAGCGATCGCTTTAGTTGGTTTATTCTGGTTTATTGAAAGAGTATTTTTATAATAGTCCTCAAAAGATCATCGTAAGATTAATTTTCTACATAAAAAATTAGAACATATAACTTATAATCAACACATTTTTTTAACACTATGTGACGAGACATCGAACATATAAAAAAAAGCCTGAACCTATTGCTCAGGCTTTTTTATATTATTGTTTTAAAGTCATCAGCATCAAACTTCCCCCAACATCCTTCTAGATGCTCATATAACTGCTTCACAGTTTCTGTAAAATACTTTTCTTCAACATTGACCGCCTCTTCCCAAAGTTTAAAAAAAGTTTTATCAGGAAATGCAGTAAAATTATTTTTACTACGATACGTTTTGTCAAATAGTATCCTATCAAGCTTTTCTATTGAAGGGATCTCAAAACCTATATAAAAACTGTACGCTTTAAAAATATGATCTAGAAACTGAAAATAATGATACTTACGTAGATTCGTTTCGTTTTTAATTTTTATAAAATGGTTAAATAACATATATTTTTTTAGTGTAAATAAATCAGGTGTAGGTGATTCAAAATCTAATTCCATTACAACACTAGCTTTTTCCTTTAACTTTTCTACAGCTCCATTTTTATCATACAATATTACACCTAAAGAAAACATCCTTACTTCAAATTTAGACTGTCTATAAAATTGACTATGTATCGATCGAAGATAATCTGTAATTGTTCCTGTAATGTATGAATATGAATAACCATCAATTGTTTCCACTCCTTAATAGTGTATTTCCACATCATCTAGAAAAATAATTCTAAGATCAATATCAGAATTTTGCGTATGCAATTTTGTAGCATAACTTCCTGAAACAACAACACCTATAACGTTTTCATCAGATTTCCACTTATTAGTATATTCGTAAATATGTTCTTCCATTATGAAATTTACCTTAATTTTTTAGCAGGTCAAATAAATTATTTTCATTAAAAATATGAGATAAGCTTTATTAAAATATTTTTAAACTCATTAATTTTAAGTAAAATTTACCTTACTTTTAATTTAATTAAAACCAAATTATTTAAATTATGAAAAAAAGCACAAGCAAATCAATTAAAATTAAATAAATCAAAAATATCTGATTTGTTAGGATTGAGTATTGAAAAAATTAGAGGTGGAGTTGACTCTAGAACAAATGATTCAGGAAGAAGTTGTTTATGGAGTCCTGAATCGTGTAGACATCAAATGTGCGATGACTACGATTATTCTACAAATGGCTGCGATACCACTTGGAGTAGTCAATAAAAAAAGCCTGAACAATAAATATGTTCAGGCTTTTTTATTTGTCTTCAGATACTAATTATGCTTCGAAAGGTTCGATTGATACATAAGATCTGTTATTTGCTTTCTTTGTGAATTTCACAATACCATCTACTTTAGCATGTAATGTATGGTCTTTCCCCATATATACATTCTCTCCTGGATTGTGAGTAGTTCCTCTTTGTCTAACGATGATATTACCAGCAATTGCTGCTTGTCCACCAAAAATCTTAACTCCTAATCGTTTCGATTCTGATTCTCTACCGTTTTTCGAACTACCAACACCTTTTTTGTGAGCCATTTTCGTAAGGTTTTAAATTGTTATACTTAAGTGATTTGCATTTATGCTTTACCACCATCTAATTCGTCTTGCCATTTCTTTAACTCATCCCACTTTCCGTCAGCAGCTAATTGAGCTTGTACTGGCCAAGTATCAGTAACGTGGTTTCCGCGTACACCTGAAATGATTTCAGAAATTTTTGCTGGTTCAGTTTTCGCTAACTCAGCGAATGTTGAAATTCCAGCTTCTGCTAAAGTAGATGCAATCTTAGGTCCAATTCCTTCGATTTTCTTTAAATCATCTCCTTTAGTTGTTGCTTTTTTTGCTGCTGGCTTTGCAACTTCTTTTTTAGCTTCTTTCTTTGGTGTTGCTTTTTTAGCTCCTGAAGCTACGATGTTTTCAATTACAATTTCAGTTAAAGATTGACGATGACCATTTTTTACACGGTAACCTTTACGTCTTTTCTTTTTGAAAACAATTACTTTATCACCTTTAAGGTGTTTTAAAACTTTAGCCTCTACTGCGGCTCCGTTTATAGCTGGGGCGCCAATAGTAACTTGTCCGTTATCGTCTAACAAAAGAACATTGTCGAAAGTAACTTGCTTTCCTTCTTCTGTTGCTAAACGATGAACAAATACTTTTTGATCTTTCGCAACTTTAAATTGCTGCCCTGCTATCTCTACAATTGCATACATAGCGTATCGTTTAATTAATTAATTTTATCCAAAAATGGACGCAAATATACACCTAATTAATTAATCTACAAACACTTCTATGGCAGTTTATTAGTAATATTCCAACTTGGCTTAAATTTTTGCATAAATAAAAGACTCAAAACAACGGTAGATGCGAATCCTTCTATCAAAATAATAAAGAGCAAAAGTCCTGGTTCTGTGGATACACTACCCAAACTCATTGACATAATTTTTTCACCAAAAGCTACATCAATATGAAAGATGTATACAGCCATAAAGAAGGTAAAAACTAAGGTTGCAATAAATCCAGAGAAAATACCCGCTTTAAATCCTTCAAAATAATTAAAGCCAGCACCACTATCCTTTTTGGTATTTCTTATAACAGTGTAAATTCCATAAGCAACAATGACACCATTAAATAAACGTAACCATGGATTTTCATGTAGACCAAAAATTCTTACTAATAAAAAGTATAAAATAAGTCCTAAAGCTATAAATCCACCGTATTTTATTGTTTTCTTTTCCATATAATTTGGGGTTTTTATAAGTTATTAAACATCTGATTCACATAAATATACGAAAAAACTAAAACTTCTTAAAATAATCAAAAAATTAATTCTTTCCTTGCGAGGTGTAACAATTTTATAGAACTTGCGTCAGATGAAAAATAACTCAAAGTCAAAAAAATTAAATGCAATGAAAAAAAGACTATTTTCAATAGCTTCTTTAATGCTAGTTGGTTGGTTTGCCCAAGCACAAGAAGTTAAGTTTGAAGAATACGATTTAGACAACGGTTTGCACGTAATTCTTCACCAAGATAATGGAGCTCCTGTAGTAACTACATCTGTGATGTATCACGTAGGAGCCAAAGACGAAAACCCAAAACGTACAGGTTTCGCTCATTTCTTCGAACATCTTCTTTTTGAAGGAACAAAAAATATAGGACGTGGAGAATGGTTCAAAATTGTTTCATCTAATGGTGGCAGTAATAATGCTAACACATCAGATGATAGAACATATTATTACGAAGTATTTCCCTCTAATAATTTAGAATTAGGTTTGTGGATGGAATCTGAGCGTATGCTTCACCCGGTTATTAACCAAATTGGAGTAGACACACAAAATGAAGTGGTAAAAGAAGAAAAAAGACTTCGTGTAGACAACCAACCTTATGGACGCATCATTGAATTTATTAAAAAGAATATGTTTAAAAAGCACCCTTATCGATGGACAACTATTGGAGAGATGGCTCACTTAGACGCTGCTACGCTAGATGAGTTTTTAGCATTTAACAAAAAATTCTATGTTCCTAATAATGCAACTTTAGTTGTTGCTGGAGATATCAATATCCCATCAACTAAAAAATTGGTTAAAGATTACTTCGGAGATATTCCTAGAGGAAAAGATATAGAAAGAAGTTTCCCCAAAGAAGATCCAATTACAAAAGAATTTAAAGCAAAAGCATACGATCCTAATATACAAATTCCGGCAATAATTGCTGCCTACAGAACTGCTTCGTTCAAAACAAGAGATGCACGCATATTGGATATGATTTCAACCTATTTAAGTGGTGGAAAAAGTTCTAAACTTTACAAGCGTTTGGTAGATGATAAAAAAATGGCTTTAGCAGTTCAAGCGGTTAACTTAAGTCAGGAAGATTACGGAACTTATGCACTATTTGCTCTTCCTTTAGGTGAAAACACATTAGAAGATCTTGTAAAAGAAATAGATGATGAAATTAAAAAATTACAAACCGATTTAATCTCTGAAAAAGATTATCAAAAACTTCAAAATAAATTTGAAAATAACTTTGTGAATTCAAATTCAAGTGTTGAAGGAATTGCCAGTTCATTAGCAACATTCAATGTATTGTATGGAGATACAAATTTGATCAATACAGAAATTGACATTTACAGATCAATCACCCGAGAGGAAATCAGAGATATTGCTAACAAGTATTTAAAAACAACTCAACGTTTATTATTGGAATACTTACCATCTGAAAAAGACGCAGAAAAAAAATAAGATAGACTTATGAAAACAAAAATATATTCACTTCTTGTATTGTTACTTGCTACGCTAACAATGCAAGCTCAAATAGATAGATCTGTACAACCAAAACCAGGTCCTGCTCCAAAAATTAACATTGGAAAACCCACAACTTTTACGCTGAAGAATGGCTTAACAGTAATGATTGTTGAAAATAACAAATTACCTCGTGTTTCTGCAACACTCCGAATTGATAATCCTTTAATCGTTGAAGGCAAAAAGGCCGGTGTTAGTGGCTTATTGAGCTCTTTGTTAGGAAATGGATCGACTACAATTTCAAAAGACGATTTTAATGAAGAAGTGGATTATTTAGGAGCTTCTTTGAATTTTGGTTCTCAAAGTGCTTTTGCCAATTCACTTTCAAAATACTTCCCAAGAATTATGGAATTAATGGCTGATGCTGCACTACATCCAAATTTTACTCAAGAAGATTTAGATAGCGAAAGAGCCAAAGTTCTGGAAAACTTAAAATCTGAAAAGAAAGATGTAAAAGCAATTGCTAGAAGGGTAGAATCTGTACTAGCATACGGTGCTAATCATCCTTATGGAGAGTTTACAACTGAAGAATCTGTAAAAAGTGTAACACTTGATGATGTAAAAACTTTTTACGAAAAATATTTCAAACCCAATAATGCATTCCTAGTGATTATTGGTGATGTAAAAGCTAGAAAAGCTAAGAAATTGGTTAAAAAACTGTTCAATGACTGGGATAATGAAGCAATTACAGCAGACACATATGATACGGCAAAAAATCCAACTTCCACAGAAGTTAACTTTATCAATATGGAAAATGCCGTACAATCAGAAATTAGCGTACAGAATACTGTAAACTTGACAATGAAGGATCCAGATTACTTTCCTGTATTAATTGCAAATAACATCTTAGGTGGTGGTGGAGATGCTCGTTTATTCAACAATCTGCGTGAAGATAAAAAGTTTACTTACGGTTCGTACTCAAGTATTGGAAATAACAGAAAAACAACCTCTCGTTTTAGAGCCTCTGCAAGTGTTCGAAATGAAGTTACGGACAGTGCTGTAGTTGAAATTTTGAAAGAAATAAAAAAAATTACCACGGAATTAGTTTCAGATGAAGAACTCAATAAAGTTAAGGCTAAATATGTTGGGCGGTTTGTAACAGGAGTTGAACGACCATCAACTATTGCAAATTACGCATTAAACATTATTACTGAAGATTTACCAAAAGATTTTTACGAAACCTATTTAGAAAGAATTGAAGCGGTAACCAAAGAAGATGTATTAAGAGCTGCCAAAAAATACTTCCTGAGAGAAAATCTTAGAATTATTGTTACTGGAAAAGGAAGTGAAGTAGCAGATCGTTTAGAAAATATGATGTTTGAAGGAAAAAAAATTCCTGCAAAATATTATGACCAATTCGGTGAGCCAACGAAAAAACCAGAATTCAAAAAGCCAATTCCTGCTGGTGTAACTGCGCAATCAGTAATTGACAATTATATCAAAGCGATTGGTGGAAAAGATAAATTGATGAGTGTTTCGTCAATTGTTCAAGAAATGGGAACTTCTTTCCAAGGAATGGACATGTCAATGAACATGAAGCAAAAAAGTCCAAACATGCTTGCTGTTGATATGAGCATTGCAGGAATGGGATCTGTATTTAAGCAAGCTTTTGATAGTGAAAACGGATACATGGAGCAACAAGGTCAAAAAATGGACATGCCTAAAGAAATGTTAGACGGATTAAAAGCTAAAAAAGGATTATTCCCTGAATTATTCTATAGCGATAGTAAACTTACATTAAAAGGCATTGAATCTGTTGAAGGAAAAGATGCATATATTGTTGAAGTAGAAGATTCAAAAGGAGAGAAAATAATAAACTATTATGATGTGGCTTCTGGTCTGAAAGTTAAAAAAGTTGAAACTGCTAAAGGTCCAAGAGGACAAAAAGTTGTTCAAGAAACTAGCTACGGAGACTATCAAGATATTGACGGTGTTAAATTCCCTTATAAAATGGTTTTACCTATGATGGGACAAAAAGTAGAGTTTACTACAGTAAATGCTAAAATAAACGCACCATTAACGAAGAAAGATTTTCAATAGATAAAATCAACATAATATCAAGAAGCCGGAAGTAGATTACTTTCGGCTTTTTTTATTCACCAAATACACACCGAATAAAATAATAATTCCTCCCAAAATCTGATATACACTTAGCTTTTCACCTGCAAAAACACCCCAAAATATAGCAACAATAGGCATCGTATATGTAACGGAAGAAGCAAATACGGGACTAGAAATTTGAACTAATCTGCTGTAAATAACTTTTGCAATGGCAGTTCCAAAAAAGGATGAAATCACAACATAGCTCAACGCTTCTTGCATTTCTTCATTCGCTAAAATTTGATTAAAAAACCCTGTAGAAATTAAAATCACCAAAGCAGGAATTATAATAATTATAAAGTTTCCTGTTACAATCGCCAAAGCATTGACATCATTCAAATACTTTTTGATCATATTCACATTCAAACCGTAACCAATGGTTGCCATTACTATAAAAACGCTGTACCAATAATTTTGACTTTCATGAAAATTAGCACCTGCAATAATCAACACCAATGCGCCAACCAAACCTATTAGCACTCCTAAAATTTGTTTTTTGGAAACTGTAACACCAAACAACAACATTCCAAAAACAAGGGTGTTTAATGGCGTAAGCGAGTTTAACATACTTGCTACAGCACTATCTAGTTGTTCTTGTGCCAATGCAAATAAAAATACTGGGAATAATGAACCCGCCATCGCAGTCCAAAAAATCCATTTCCACTGTGATTTTTTAATAAGTTTTATCGTATTCAATCCTACAGAAAAGAGAAAAAAAGCAGTCACAGTAATACGCAACGCTCCTACTTGTACAAAACTCAAACCTTTCATGGCTTGATCAATTAGAATAAAAGAGCTTCCCCAAATTAATGACAATAAGGCAAGATAAATCCACTTTAATTTTGCGTCATCCATAAATGTATTTCATTAGACTCTGCAAAAGTCCAACAATTATTTCGAATATTTCATTCATATTTGTTTAATTTTGCAATGCTTGAATAAGCAAAAATTATACAGACTGTATGTTGAGTTATAAAATAAAAGTAAAGATGAAAAAAATACTATTTATATGTGTAATGACATTGGCTATTGTAAGTTGCAAAGACAACACAACACCTAAAACAATTTCAGTTGATACACAAACAAAAACTGTAACTAAAGAAACTAGTAAAGAAGACCTAGCTGCAAACTACAACAAAGCAGAATTTAAAATTGATGGTATGACATGTGCTGTTGGTTGTGCCAAGCGTATTGAAAGTAAATTAGCTGCTATGGAAGGTGTAAAATCTGCTACAGTAGATTTTGAACAGAAGTTAGCAAAAGTGGAATACAACGATGCTAAAGTAGATTTTGAAGCACTAACCAATCAAGTTGCAAAAGTGCCTGGAGAATACAAAGTATCTGATATGAAAAATGTAGAAGCTTTTACAAAATAAGACCATTTTATAAAAGCATAACTACATAGCAAATAACAAACGTTAAAGTCGTCAATTATTGGCGACTTTTTTTATGATTTTTGTTTGATCTTGAAGTTCCCTAAACTACCTTTGTATTCATTATTCTACTCGTGAAAACTATTTGGGCACATATCTTTATTTTACTATACGTAACTGCCATGCTACGCCCTGTAATGCCTTTAGTAAACTACATAATCAATCAAAATTATATTGCTGATTTTTTGTGTATCAATAAAGACAAACCTGAACTGGAATGTAACGGAAAATGTTACTTGGCAGACCAACTCAAAAAAGCTGCTGAAGAAAAGGAAAAAAATCTTCCTGCCATTGCTATGGAAGAATATCCAATCGGAATTATAATATTTACTTCATTTCAAGCTACTGAAATAGCTGAAACACACAAAGAAACAAATTTTCAATACCAAAACAGTTACACATTTTCGTATTTGAACTCCGTTTTTCATCCACCAACTTTCAATTCATAAACATACATGCTTTATGCTTTTTCTTAGATGGCTTTACACGATCTAAAAGCACTTATTATGAATTAAAATCAAAAACAATTTTGTTGCACATTTTAATACAATACTCTCGTGTGCAGCAATTTTACACTTAATTAATATACAGATGAAAAATATGATATCTGCTATTCTATTGATAGCAGCAACCTTCACATACGCACAAAAAACAGAAGACTCAACTACAAAATGGACAGGAAGCAGACCTGACGGACATGCACCAATCTCAGTAATGGGAGATCACACGCATGGGAAAGGCGAAATCATGTTCAGCTACCGTTACATGTACATGAACATGGAAGACCTAAATCGCAGTAGTGAAAATACGCCTTTTTCAGATGCTTTATCCCAATACATGGTAACACCGATAAAAATGCCAATGCAAATGCACATGTTAGGCGCTATGTATGCTCCTAGCGACAAAGTAACTTTAGTAGTGATGGCAAATTACTTAACTAGTGAAATGGATCACATAACACGCATGGGTAGAACATTCACTACAGAAACTTCTGGATTTGGAGATACAAAAGTGACTGCGTTGTACAAATTCTTCAACAAAGATAGACAGCAATTGCACGCACAAATTGGAGTTTCATTACCAACAGGAAGCATTGACGAACAAGATGTAACACCAGCTTCTGCGCCAAATGAAGTGATTTTACCATATCCAATGCAAATTGGTAGCGGAACGTTTGATGGAGAATTGGCATTAACCTATTTAAAGCAATGGAACAAATTCTCTTTTGGAACACAAGCAAGAACCACATTGCGTTTTGGAAAAAATGACAATGATTATCGTTTAGGAAATCGTTACAGCTTGAACAATTGGGCAGCATTTAAAGCTACAGAATGGTTAAGTTTTTCCGGAAGAGTAGAAGTTGTTGCTATCGATAAAATTGAAGGTGCAAATTCGGTATTGAATCCTATGATGGTGATTACAGCTGACACACAAAACTCAGGAATGACTTATGCAAATGCTGGACTTGGCTTCAATTTGTACGCGTTTAAAGGTTCCTTGAAAAATCTACGTTTCGGGTTTGAAGCTGCATTGCCGATCTTCCAAAACATGAACGGAATTCAATTGCGAAACAAAGAAACACTAACATTCGGGTTACAATATGCATTCAAATAGTATTGGACAAACTTCATAATCCACAATAACATTTATATACCATTTTCTCTTGAGAAATAGTTGGGCACATATCTTTATTATTTTATACATCACAGCAATGTTACGCCCAGTGATGCCACTAGCCTATTATGTAATTAATCAAGATTACATAGCTGATTTTTTGTGTATTAATAAAGATAAACCTGAATTGGAATGTAATGGTAAATGCTACTTAGCAGAACAGCTAAAAAAAGCTTCTGAAGAGAAAGAAAAAAATCTACCTGCCATTCAGATGGAAGAATATCCTATTGGCTCTATTGATTTTAGTTTTTTCCTTTCAGAGAAACCGTATATAAAATCTACCACAAACAATATAGGATACTGCAATCACTACAAATTCGCGTATTTAAGTCGTGTATTTCATCCTCCAAGTATTTTTCATCTAACATAACAAATTGCATCGCTTTCCCTAGAGCGATGTGGCACGCCTAGCAATAGAAAACAAGCTAGGTGTGCCTTCCCTATGTTTAATATTGAAGTCAACAATCTGTATACAACACAAAGATTGCTTAGACTTCTACGACTATAATTCGATGAAAAATATATTTTTTAGTGTTCTACTCGGAATTCTATTCACTTGCAATGCATTTGCACAAACCACATATCAAGGAAACATTACAGACATAGATAAAAAACCAATCTTTGGCGCTACAATAGTATCTGTAAAAAATGCTGAAAAAGGCAGCATGAGTGACGAGAACGGAAACTTCTCTATTACATTGAATGACACAAACACTGTTTATATTTCTATGATGGGATTTGCACGTCAAAAAGTAACTTTAGACGCTTCAAAAACTACACAAATTGTATTAGTAGAAAGTTTTGAAAGTTTAGACAATGTTATAATTTCCGCCAGTCGCGAGCAACAAAAAAGAGCTGAAGTTCCTGCTTCTGTTTCTGTGCTTACAGTAGAAAAAATACAAGAACGAAAAGCTTTTGGTATTGATCAACTGGTCAATCAAGTTCCTGGTGTGTTCCTTTCTACCTCAACAGCTGCAAGTAACGAGCAACATTTTATGGCAACCAGAACACCAATTTCTACAAAATCACTTTTTTTATATTTAGAAGACGGATTGCCAATTCGACCTGTAGCAGTATTTAATCACAATGCATTATTAGAAATGAACAACACTTCCTTTGGACGTGTAGAAGTATTAAAAGGTCCTGCTTCTAGTATTTACGGAAGTGAATCTGTAGGCGGAAGTTTTAACTTCCTAACCAAAAATCCAACGAAAGAACTTTCTGGAAGTGTCGGATTTCAAATCAATGATCTAGGCTTAACACACTATGAATTGGAAATATCCAACTCACCAAATGAAAACTTTGGTTTCTATTTAGGAACACATTATGTACAACGAAAAAAAGGTCCTGTAGGACATTCTGACTATGAAAAATTTGCATTGACATTTAAAACTGTAAATGACATCTCAGACCGTTTTCAATGGATCAATGCATTGACGTTGGTAGATTATCGCTCTGACATGACAGGTTCGCTATCTGAAAGAAACTATTCCGCAGGAAATTACGAAAGCAATCAAACATTTACAGAACGTGATGCCTTAGCGTTTCGTTTTAGAAGTACATTTGAAGCTTTATGGAATGTAAAGCAAAAAACAACATTCAACCTGATTTTTAGAAATAATCAAATGGATCAAAATCCTTCGTACAGAGTGCGTCAATTTCGCCAACAAGGTCAATTGACTGGTTTTGGTTCGGGAGAAGTAAACAGTAACAAATTCAAAAGTTATGTAGGTTTAATTCAACATAAAATCGATTTCAACTTTGCCGCTTCTTCTTTAATTGCCGGAATTACCGCTGATTTTTCACCTCAGAAATACATTGGACAAACTACGAATGTCATTGTAAATCCTGAAACAGGTCTAAACACAAGTTTTACTATAAATTCAAATGATTTTATACTTAATTACGAAGCTGATATTTTTAACTATGCTGGATATCTACAATATGAAATCTCTCCTTTAGACAAGTTAAAAATAACTGCTGCTATTCGTTTTGATAAATTCCTATATGACTACGATAATAAAATAGAAAATACTGCTGGTGTTCAAGATACTGAAGTAGATTACGACAATATCTCTCCAAAATTAGGTGTGAATTATAACTTTTCAAACACACTTGGAATCTATGCGAATTATGCTAACGGATTTACACCTCCGCAAACGTCAACACTGTTCAGAAAAAGCAGAAATAACGATGCTGGTGGAACTATTTTTGACTTGAATCCAGCCATTTACAACAACTATGAAGTTGGTGGATACTTTGCTATTCCAAACACCTTGCAAGTTGATCTTGCTTTGTACCAACTTGATGGAAAAGATCAATTAATTTCTTTACGTGATGATGAAGGAAACTTTATTCAGAGAAATTCTGGAGAAACGCGTTCACGTGGAATTGAATTAGGACTTACCTATACGCCTTATGGCTTTTTAGAATTAAATGCTAGTGGAAGTTATACTACACATGAATACATCTCTTTTTTTGACAACGGAATTGATTATTCTGGGACAGACATGCAAACTGCGCCTAACCTTTTAGCAAATACAACATTAGCATACAAACCTTTTAAAAACTTCAGAGTAGCAGTAAACTATGAACACGTTGGTGATTATAATACAAGTTTTGAAGGACAAGCCGTAATTGGTGAAGCAGCAAATGGCGATGATATTTTAGGAACAACAACTTATGGAGGACATCATATTTTTAATGCACAACTAAGCTATCGCTATCAAAATATTGAAGTTTGGGGACACGCATTGAATCTTTTTGACAAACTGTATTCCGTTCGTGCTTCATACAATCGTTTCCGCGGAGAGAATTCGTATACCATTGGAAATCCAAGAGCATTTCACTTTGGAATTTCATATTCGTTTTAAGAGATGAAAAACGCAAAATTAAATGCTTGGTTATGGAAGTGGCACTTTATTGCAGGAATCATTTCGCTGCCTCTTATCGTGCTACTTTCCATTACTGGCGGAATATATCTGTTCAATGCAGATTATGAACAAAAAACAAAAACTTCACTTCAAAAAGTTGAAGTCGCTGAAAACAGAATAAGTTTTCAAGAACAATTGGAACTGATTACTCAAGAAGTTGGAAAAAAACCAGCAAGTATAACTATTCCAATAGGTAAAAATGAAGCAACCGAGTTTGTATACGGTCGTTTTGGAAAAAAGAAAAGCTTCTTTGTTGATCCATACAAAGCAACTGTTGTAGGAAAATATGCTGCAAAAGACACCAATATGTACAAGGTTCGAAAATTACATGGAGAACTTTTAGGTGGAAGTTTTGGGACAAAAATCGTGGAATTGATTGCAAGTTGGATGGTTGTTTTAATTCTAACAGGAATCTTTATTTGGTGGCCAATTCGAAAGTGGAGCCTAAGAGGTTTGTTTACCTACCGAACAAAACTTGGCAAACGCACTTTCTTTAGAGACTTGCATGCTGTTACTGGATTTTGGATCTCTATTTTATTAGTATTAGTATTAGCTAGTGCATTTCCTTGGACAGATGTTGTAGGTAATAATTTTAAATGGCTGCAAAAAGTTACCAATACAGGATACCCAGAAACTTGGACTGGACGCAAATTGCAATCTAACATTGCAGAAAAACCTATTTCTTTGGATGAAATGATTGTTAAAGCAAAAACTCTACGACTCAAAGGAGTCGTTTCTATTGGCATTCCAAAAACTCCCGAAAGTACGTTTAGTGTTTCAAATAAAACTATATATTTAGATGCACAAAAAAAATATCATTTTGATCAATATTCAGGAAAGTTAATTGTGAAAAATAATTGGAAAGATGTCGGAATTCTGATGCGTGGACGGATGTGGCTCATGGCATTTCACCAAGGTGAATTTGGTGCTTGGAATTGGTGGTTGATGTATGGATTGGCCATCATTCTAACTATCATGAGTGTTTCAGCAATTATTTCATACCTATTACGAAAACGAAGAGATTCATGGGGAATTCCGAAAGTTCCTGCAAAATTTAAAGTTGGAAAAGGAATTGTAATTCTCATCATACTATTAGGAATTCTATTTCCTTTGTTTGGCGCAAGTATTATATTGATTTATCTCTATGAGAAGATTAAAGCTCTGCAAAAGTCATTGACTTAAAAATAAGAATCCTCAATTGTAATGATTGGGGATTTTTTTAATGTAATAACAAAACGTGGGTTTCCATCTACATCTTAATTGCGCTCGATGTGACACATAGAAATGATAAAAATATTAACAATTCAAAAGCGTTTGCACTGAGCTTTTCGAAGTGAAATAAGCGTGTCTAATGTTTCCACTCCAAAGATTCTACCAGCTTACGAATGTCTTTTTTAATATACATGACCGCTGGAAAAATAGAATCATAATTAGGTCGCGCATTAAAATATAATGAACCTGTTAAAAAGTGTTTGGTACTATCCGTTACATAAAACTGTGCTTGTGAAGCTGCATTTCCTGAAACCTCATACACCATTCCATATACACCTTGTTCCTTATTTTCATACACCGTTGGATCAATAGCATCTGCTTTTACCGCATGTTCATAAGTGAGTTTTTGCACATCTTCCAACAGTTGATTCAAGTTTCCATTTACAGGCACATACGATAAGTGTATAGTTCCATTTAAGGCAGGATATTCTAAATTGATCCAACAATTATTCTGAGGATCAATGAGAGCAAGTTCATTTTTATCAAATGCATACGGACAATCTGACTGCACTTTTGCATACTTTGGCAAAGGATATTCTAAACTTAAATAACCTTTTGGTTTTGGTAACACTTCACCTTCACAGGAAATAAAAAGAATGCTTAATACTAAAATGATGCTTGCGTAGGGTGTTATTTTCATTCTTTCAGGCTTACTTTTACTTGTTTCAATCGTTTATTGTCAATTACTTCCACAGTAAACGTATAATTACCAAAGTTTATTTTATCTCTTACTTTTGGAAAACCTCTAAAAATTTCCAACACAAAACCAGCAATCGTCTCCGACTCGCCTTTATGCGATTCAAACTCTGAATTATCTTCTAATCCGATTATTTTATAGAAATCTTTTAGGTTCGTTTTCCCTTCAAAGACGTAGTTTTTATCGTCAATTTTGGAATAGTTTACATCTTCATCATCAAACTCGTCACTAATATCACCCACAATTTCTTCAATCACATCTTCTAGTGATACCAAACCAGAAGTTCCTCCATATTCATCAACTACAATCGCCAAATGGATTTTCTTTTCTTGGAATTCACGTAATAAATCGTCTAACTTTTTATTTTCAGGAACAAAATACGCATCACGCAATAGCGGCTCCCATTCAAAGTTTTTGGTGTCTATATGAGGAATCAAATCTTTTACATATAAAATTCCTGAAATATCATCCAAACTCTCTTTATACACTGGAATTCGCGAATAGCCATTTTTTGTAATTTCACTTAAAACTGTCTCAAAGCTCATCCCTTCTTTTAAAGCAAAAACATCCATTCGTGGTTGCATTACCTGTTTAGTATCTGTATTTCCAAACGAGACAATTCCTTGTAGAATTTTCTGTTCTTCTTTGGTGGTTTCATTTTCTGAAGTCAATTCTAATGCTTGTGATAATTGATCCACTGAAAGATTCGATTTTCTTTTCCCCAACTTATTCTGAATTAATCCAGAAACAAAACTCATGGGCATACTAATCGGTGCAAATATTTTATCCAATACATTCAGTGGATATGCCATCATTGCCGAAAACTTATGTTTGTTTCTACTTGCATATACTTTCGGAAGAATTTCACCAAAAAGTAAAATCAAAAATGTAACCACGCCAATTTCAATAAACAAACGAAACCATTCTGGAGTAATTCCATCAAAAAACTTATCGCTAATAGATGCAAACAATAATACTGTTGCAATATTGATAAAATTATTAGCAACTAAAATAGTTCCTAATAATTTTCGAGGTTTCCGAAGTAATTTTGCAGCGAGTCGTAAACGTGCCGATTTAGATTCCTCAGCTTCATTGATTTCGGTTTGTGATAATGAAAATAATGCGACTTCCGCACCAGAAATTAAGGCAGAGCAAAACAACAATATACCAAAAAACACCATCTTAAAAATATCTAGTCCTTCAAGAGACGCTGTAAAGAGTAGTAAACTGGGTTCCGGATCCAAAATCAAACTGATTAATTAAACTTCGATTAAAATGGTAGATCATCGTCTTTCTCAACATGCGTAGCTTGTGGCGTATGCTGTTGTGGTTGTTGTACTTGCTGAACTGGTTGCGCAGCTTGATGATTCGTAGTTGTATTTGCAGAAGTATTGGCAGCCGCTGCATTGGATTGCGATTCTTGTTTAGTAGACAAAAATGTAAAGTCAGTCACTTGAATTTCTGTCGTATAACGCATTTGCCCATCTTCTCCTTGCCATTGTCTATTTTTCAAACGACCTTCTACATATATTTTGTCTCCTTTGCTTAGATATTTTTCACAAATTTCTGCGGCTTTGTTTCGCACTACAATATTATGCCAATCTGTGTTTACGACACGTTCGCCTGTTTGTTTATTTGTATATGAATCGTTGGTTGCTATCGGGAAACGTCCAATACAACCGCCACCTTCAAAGTAGTGCATTTTTACCTCATCTCCCAAGTGTCCTATCAACATTACTTTATTTAGTGTTCCGCTCATTGTTTAAAATTTATGTGTATAATCAAATGTACTAAAAAACCATTAAAAATTGAATTCTTCTATAAAGTTTCCAATTAGTATGGGTACTGGATATTGTCGAATTTCTTGCAAAAGTATTCCATTTTTTAAATTATCGGTCGTTTCTACAATCCAAAATGTAGTATGTAAGTGTTGATGCGATAATTTATGGACTTTTTCTTTTTTATTAAATGCCGTGATGGAGAAGTTTTCTATTTGAAGTACATCTTTTATTGCTGATTGATGCAAAGTGATATCTTTTACTGCTTTTTCTGTTTCTACCAAAGGAAATTGATACAATCCTTGCCAAATACCTTTTCCTTTTCGTTCCTCCAGAAGCGTCTCGGATTGGTTTGAAACTACTACGAGATAATTAAACCAGCGATGTTTTACCTTCGTCTTCTTCAACTTTACAGGCAACATCCCTACGCGCTGATTTTTCAATCCTTCACAACTTTCGTTTACAGGACATATAATACAGTATGGACTTTGCGGTTTGCATTGTACGGCACCAAACTCCATAATAGCCTGATTAAAATTGGCAGGATCATCTTCATCGATCACTTCAAAAGCCAATTCTTTAAACTTTTTGATACCTTCCGTACTATTAACAGGTGTATCAATATCAAAATAGCGCGACAAAACTCTATATACATTTCCATCTACTACAGGCGCAACTTCATCAAAACAGATGGAAGCTATAGCACTTGCAGTATAATCTCCTACACCTTTTAACTTCAAAAGTGCTTTATAATTATTTGGAAATTCACCATTATAATTAGTAACAATATCTTTTGCGGTAAAGTGTAGATTTCGAGCTCTCGAATAATAGCCCAATCCTTGCCATAATTTTAACACGTATGATTCTTCGGCTTTCGCTAGATCGTATACAGTAGGAAATGCTTCCGTAAACTTCTCATAATAAGGCAATCCCTGAGCTACACGGGTTTGTTGAAGCATAATTTCAGACAGCCAAATTCGGTATGGATCTTTCGTTTTTCGCCATGGTAAATCGCGTTTATTTTGCAAATACCAGTGTGTAATTTCTTTGGAAAAGTTCATCAAATCAAAATAATACACAAAAATAAATGTTTATATCGTTAAATTTTAATCAATTAGAACATAAATATTATCTAATTAATTATATATTTGCATCCCTTAATTTTATATAACGAATAAACAAAATATATTAAAATGACGAAAGCGGACATCGTAGCAAAGATTTCAGAAAAACTAGGAATGGAAAAGAGTGAAGTACAGGCAACTGTAGAAACTTTTATGGAAGAAGTAAAGAACTCTTTAGAAGGAGGAGACAATGTTTACTTAAGAGGATTCGGTAGCTTTATCATCAAAACTAGAGCTGAGAAAACAGGAAGAAACATCTCTAAGAATACAACTATTAAGATTCCTGCACACAACATTCCTGCATTCAAGCCTGCAAAAATCTTTGTTGAAGGAGTGAAAGACAACGTTAAAGTAAAGTAATTAAAAGAATACAATTTATTAATTAAAAACATAGAGCATTATGCCAAGTGGTAAGAAAAGAAAAAGACACAAGGTGGCTACGCACAAGCGTAAAAAAAGAAGAAGAGCCAACCGTCACAAGAAGAAGTAGTTTTCTATAAACTACTTCTTTGTTTTATACGTAAAACAAAACAACGTTCTTTGAAAAAAATTACATATTAAAGTAAGTACTACTGTCTTGTGCTTACATTCTTAGTATGTACATTTATTAGGTAAAAACAATACCTGTGAAAATTGTTTAATCCATCTGTACATTTTTGTATGGATAAAAATTGAATCAGAGTGAATAAAGAATTAATTATTAGATCCAATTCCTCTGAAGTTGATTTTGCCTTGCTAAAGGATGGAAAACTTATTGAATTACATAAGGAAGCAGACAATAATGATTTTGCAGTTGGAGACGTATTTCTTGCCAAAATAAGAAAACCCGTTTCAGGACTCAATGCAGCTTTTGTGAATGTAGGCTATGAAAAAGATGCCTTTTTACATTATCATGACTTAGGTCCACAACTTCTTTCCTTATTAAAATTTATAAAACGTGTAAGCACAGGTAAACTAAAAGATTATACTTTAAAAAACTTTCCGTTTGAACCTAATATTGATAAAAATGGTAGCATCATGGATGCGGTAAAAGCCAATCAATCAATATTAGTACAAATTGTGAAAGAGCCAATTTCGACCAAAGGTCCTAGAATTAGTTCGGAACTTTCTATAGCAGGACGATATATTGTACTTGTTCCCTTTTCGGAACGTGTTTCCATATCGCAAAAAATAGAAAGCAAAGACGAGAAAGACCGATTAAAACGTTTGGTACTCAGTATCAAGCCTAAAGGTTTTGGCGTTATTGTACGTACAGTAGCTGAAGGCAAAAAAGTAGCTGAATTGGACAAAGACTTACAAAATTTGTTGACTAAGTGGTCAACAATGTGTAAAAAATTGTATAAAGCAGATCATCCTTCGAAAGTATTAAGTGAAATGAACAAAGCGTCTTCTATTTTAAGAGACATATTTAATGAATCATTCACAGGAATTCAAGTCGATGATGAAGATCTTTTTTATGAAATTAAAGAATATGTGCACAAGATTGCACCAAAAAAAGAGTCTATTGTAAAATTGTACCAATCTAAAGTTCCACTCTTTGAAAAATATGGAGTAGAACGACAAATTAAAACCTCTTTTGGAAAAACAGTTTCCATGAGTAAAGGCGCTTATTTAGTAATAGAACATACCGAAGCGTTACATGTTATTGATGTAAACAGCGGAAACCGTTCCAACAAAGCCAAAACACAAGAGGACACTGCATTAGAAGTCAACCTAATTGCCGCAAAAGAAATTGCTAGGCAACTACGATTACGCGATATGGGAGGAATTATCGTAATCGACTTTATCGATATGACCAATGCAGAACACAGAAGAACTCTATTTGATCATTTGAAGGCAGAAATGAAAGATGATAGAGCGAAACATAAAATATTACCTCCAAGCAAATTTGGTTTGGTACAAATTACGCGACAACGAGTACGACCAGAAGTAAATATTAAGACACGTGAACAAAACCCTAATGGAAATGGTAGCGAAGTGGAAGCACCAATTGTTCTTGTCGATAAAATTACAACTGATCTAGAAAGAATTTTAGCCAAAAAAGAAGGCTTAAATGGAGTTACGCTCAACACACATCCGTTTATTGCGGCGTATCTCACAAAAGGATTTCCATCCATCCGTTTTAAATGGTTCCTAGAACACAAAAAATGGGTAAAAATATTACCAAGAGACGCTTACACGTATCTAGAATATCGTTTTAAAGACAAAAACGATGAAGTTTATAACTAACAAAAAGCGACCAAGTTTGGTCGCTTTTTTTGTTTGTTGTTTTTGACACAACTAAAAATAACTTCCCTCCAGTTGTTAATTAATCGAATCAATTGTGCACGAGAGGTAAGTGTCGTAATCTCAGAATTATCAGAAAGACTAATAGCCCTTCCGCTCGGAAGGTCGGTAATTTTTGCTATTTGATTTACAGAGATGACATGCACTACATCTTGCTTGTCGGTCACGGTTATAAATTTTGGCTCCATGTATGTTTGTATTCAATTCTTTATTTAACTTATTACTATTGAAATAAATCTAAGTGTTTTTTAAATTCAAAACTAGGGTGTTTTTCCTAAAAAATACTACATAGTATATCTGCCTTTTACAAGTAGCCTCTTTGTTTTTTAGTAACTTTATACAGTAAAACAATACCATGAAAAACAACAACCTACTTCTATTGCACGGCGCTTTGGGAAACAAAGTACAATTAAAAGCCCTGCAAAAACTTTTAGCAGACGATTTTAATGTGCATACACTTAACTTAGAAGGTCATGGCGGACGCGTTTCCAATGATGAGTTTGACATGGAACGATTTGCCGGGAATGTCCTTGAAAAACTTCAAACACTCGGAATTTTCAAAACAGATATTTTTGGCTATAGCATGGGCGGTTATGTTGCGTTGACTTTTGCAAAAAGACATCCAGAATTGATTGATAATATTGTAACTCTTGGCACAAATTTTAATTGAACCTTGGAAAGTGCACAACAAGAAGTCAGAATATTGAATCCAAAGAAAATTGAAGAAACTGTAGCAATACAAATTTTCACTAAAACTTTTTCTTTGCTTGTTAACTCAGTAAAAATTCGTGTTTACTCATTTATATTTTACTTGAACAAAGATTTAAACTACTTTTAAGCATAAAAGTTACCAAAACCAATCCATTATGAAGAAGATACTCACTCTTTTATGCGCTGTGTTCATTGCTACGATAAGTTTCGCGCAAAGCACACAAAAAGTATTATTCAAATTTGATAAAAATTATTTCGAAGCCGTTGACAAATGGGTTTTGTATGCGAGTGAAGAAGGAGATGCCAAATTAGGTTTAGGTTTTATTTACATAGATGAAGAAGCTGGTTTTACCTTAAATCATGAGCGTGAAATTTCTATAACTCCTAGCGGATTAAAAAACGGCAATGGTCTTAAAAATACTAACATCAAAATGAGACTTACACCAAATTCTGCAAAAGTTAGCATTTTAACTACCGAACAAATAAAAGAACTAGGTTTACCCGAACAGCCTGAATGGTTAAAAATCTACAAAAGAAATTCAGAAAAAGTGTCCTATTTAAAAAGCATAGGATATTATTACAATCATGTTGGCGCTAGTAAATTTGCCTTAGTTCCACTATTAAAAGCGTATGAAAAAGAGCCGCATTTTAATGGATTGGAGTTTGAGCTATCGTATGCATATAATGCAATTGGACAATTTAAAAAAGCCATTACGGTATTAGAAAAAGCCATTCATAACAATCCTAATAATTATTATTTCTTTCGCGAATTAGGCTTTGCCTATAAAAATTTAGACCGAGTTGAGGATGCTGAAAAGGTGTATAAAAAAGGAATTTCGATTTCAGATAACGACTTTGAAAAGAGCGAAATGGCTGTAAATATGGCACAAACTTATTTTCAACTTCGCAATAGCGCTAAGTTTGACGAATGGGCAAAATTGACACGAAAGTATGCTGAAAAAGGATCGCGTTATGCCCAATTTATTGACTATTTTGAAAGTAAGTGGGATAAAAAGTAACTTTACCCAATTAGAAATTCTCAATATATTTCATGCTTTTCTTAGTACAATCTAATATTTATTCAGATCCAGATCACAATCGTATTTTTGATGCGTTGTATGATTTGAATATTCCTTTTGAAAAAATTGAATTGAACTCAGAAACCCAAGAAATTATCGTAAAAGCGGATCGCAATGATGTTTTTGTATATGGTTCTGTAAAGCTCGCACGACTTGCTAAAGCGAATACTAATTGGTATCCAGGTTCATTCTATGGAGGAAATCATCAATATAAAATCTATTCGGAATACTATAAAGAAAATTTACTGAATTACGATGTAGAAGTGTTTCAATTTGGCGATACTAATTATTGGAAACCGAACGAGCAAAAATTTATTAAACCGTATAAAGATGCTAAGATTTTTACAGGAAAAGTATTTACCAAAACCAAATGGACTGACTTTGTTGAAAATTCACTGGAAAATCCTAAAACACCATTACTAAACGCAAAATCGTTGGTACAAGCTTCTATTCCTAAAGAAATATACAAGGAAGCACGTTTGTGGATTGTTGGCGAGCAAATTGTGGCAGCAGTGTATTACAAGTTCAATGGAGATATGGTTTTTGAAGCCGAAGTGGCGGAAGAAGGTATTGCTTTTGCCAAACAAATGATTGCCATTTATGAAGTAGCTGAAGCCTTTGTGATGGACATCTGTTTGACAAATTACGGTTGGAAAATTGTTGAAATCAACTGTATCAATAGTGCTGGTTTTTATCCAAACCTCAACGTACACAGTTTGGTAAAGGCGTTGAATATTTATTTTTCAAATTAATTCTACTGTATGAATTCTCCGCATCCATTCAGCCAACCTATTAGTAACGCACAAAAAAACATTCTCAAAGGCAATATTCATTTCACACAATCAAAAGGGAAATGGACTATTGAAGTTACTGCTGTTTGGAATAAAAGAATTCACAAAATAACGATTAAAGCAAGAAATTCAGAAATAACTTATAATTTCCCTTGCTGTAAAATTTTTAAAAGCACATTTCTAACACTGATTTCGTATGTAAATTTCGGACGAACTGAAGCCTACAGTTTTCAAGGGGAAAAAAGCATTTTCTCTGAAACAATACTCAAAAGCAAAACTACAATTCCACTAATGGAAACTAAAAACCCAATCATTTAGTTAAAAGATTCTTTTCTTATTTTTTCTGGCGGAATTCGTTCAAAAGACCATAAGAGTCTCTCAAATATATTTGTTTTGATAGATGTTTTATTAAATAAGATGAATCAAGCAATTGCCAACTCAAAATAAATATTACTAACAAAAAACTACTTCGACCTAAAATATACAAATGGATTGAGTAAAAAAGTATATGAGTTTTTATTTTTACATCAAATTTAATGGAATTAAAAACTCATGAAACTACTCTGTTCTTGGTCTGGCGGGAAAGATTCTTGCTATGCATTGATGCAAATGCAACAAAAACCAACTGTTTTATTAAATGCTTTAAATGAAGGAGGAGAAATAAGTCGTTCTCACGGACTTTCCAAAGCAATATTAAAAGCACAAGCAGATGCCTTAGGAGCTTCTATACATTACATCTCTGCAACTTGGAGTAATTATACCAATAAGTTTATTGAGAAGCTTAAAACGCTTGCAAATCAATATGAATTAACTCATGCCGTTTTTGGTGATATTGATATTGAATCGCACCGCGAATGGGAAGAATGTGTATGCAAAGCTGCTAATATCAAGTGTAATTTGCCGCTTTGGCAACAAGATCGTAGCACACTTGTTAACGAAATGATTGATGCTGGAATTGTCGCCATGATTGTTTCCTGTAATGCTGACCTAGGCTCAGACTTTTTAGGCAAAATCATCAATCAAGAAACTCTGGCTTTATTAGCCAAAAAAGGTGTTGATGTTTGTGGTGAAAATGGTGAGTTTCACACTGTTGTTTTAGACTGTCCATTGTTCAGTAAACCTGTTGAGGTTGTACAAGGAGCAAAATTAGTCAACGGAACTGGATATCATTTTTTGGAGCTATCACTTAAAAGCTAATTTATGAAAGACTATATTCAACTGAAAGATATACCTCAAGAAACATTAAAAAAAGCAGTACATTTCTTAATTCCTGAAATGAAAATTGAAGTTGCAGAAATATATAAAAGTAACGATAATTTAGACTTCATTATCATCTTTCCAAAAGGCATTACAAATGAACTTTTTATATTTTTTTATTGCGCCCTAATGGCAAAAGATACCGCCAATGCTAAGAATCTTTTAGGCTGGTTTTTTGCAAATGATGATATGACAAAGCCAAATGCAAAAGGAGCTGATTTTGGAAAATTTTCTAGTACTAATTTCTCCAGACGCATCATGATTACGCCTAATGGTGACGAAAAGGGAAATTTTCATCAACATGGAATTATTGAAACTGGTGTAGAAATCCATTTTGGCATGGATGGAATCTTTAAAACGCTTACAGAAACACAACTAACTTACATTCAACCTAAACAAAACTTAGCAGAATACACAAAAATAGATCGCATAGAAAAACCTATTTCTAAAAAAGCAGAAACAAAAGGTTGCCTTGGTGTAATAAGTAGTCTTTTTGGCTTTTGATTGAATTTATCGTGTAATCTTCTTCGTCAGCGAACCTTTTTCTGTATCAATCACAACTACATACACACCAGAAGCTTGCTCACGAAGTGATACTTTCTGATTCATATCTGTAGTAGTTCCTATCAATTTCCCCATCATTGAATATACGTTGACACTATTAATAACAGTTCGTGTACGCTGCTTGATTTCAATTTCTTTGTTCGTATTCAAGTACACCGCTACAGCATCTTCTGCGATAAGTTCTTCTTCAACACTTAAAACAGAATTGATAAATTGCAATTGAAATCGGTTTGGATACATCCCATCGGTCGTTGTAAATGTGTAAGGTGCTTGTTTTAAATTGTGTGTAATATTTAACTCTAAATCTTTCAAATATACTTCAACTACAGCTGTATTTAACACACCTTCTATTTGACTAATACTAATGGTTACATCTCCTAAAACAGCAGCATCATATCCTAACGGAACAACATCTGTATCTTCAAAAGCAGGTCTTCCCTGAATTCCATATTGATGCGTATCATCTTTGGAATAGAATCGCAAGTAATTAAAACCATTTAAACGAATTCCATCATACAATCTGTCTTTTTGCAACGTTGCTTCTTCAAAAAATCCAATTAAAATTTGACTAAACGCACCATCAGCATTGGTAAGATTCAACCAAATTCGGTCGCGCTCTTGTGAAGCTTGCATTATATTTTCAGCACTGCTCGGTCTAAAAAAGTCATTATTGCTATAGGTATTGCTTCGCATACTATTGTTAAATGTCACAGTTCCAGCCGTAATTGCTTCTATAAAAAATCCTTGCCCAGAAGCAATAAACCCAGTTGGCACTGTACTTCCACTGACAGAGCTCGTACCAACTCCACCTGAAGCATTGTACATGGCGTAATCGTCTGTACTGTAGTTGTACAAATCTGGTCCCGGATTTGACATGGAAGCATCGTCTACATGCGTCCAAAAATAAAGTGTCCCTGTAATGTTTGTATTTAATGTCACAAAATCGTCTGCGCTGATTGCTGACGGATATGGATTTCCAACAAAATTCCAGTCGTCATCTGTATCAGTAGCATCTGCACTTAAGCTGATTGGTGATGTTACAACTCCATTATTTACTTCGCCATTAAACGTAATATTTTCTGTTCTTGGAAAACTTCCCGTAGTTGGTCCCATAGAAGCATAACCAACACCAGGTGTCATCGTATTTCCTGATAAAACGTATGTCCATACATCATCATCGTCATCAATTTCATCATTATCTAAATCTTCAAAATTAGCAGCTACATAACTATAGGTTCTATCTAAACGCCACGTTCCTAAAGCAGTTCCAAAAGTTGTACTTGTCACTGGCGACGACCAATAAGTGTAATCGTATTGTTCAAAAGAAGTGGTTGTTTTTTCGACATTTACAATTCCTGTTCCATTGAGAGTAACTGTCCCAGAATCGTCAACCATAATTAATGAGCCTTCGTGTTCAACATCCAGAATTCCAGTAGTATTTATGGTTAAATCATTCTGAATATCCATATACGTTCCCGCTGGAATTGTTGCCGTTATGCCGCTATCTACAGTCAATGAACACGCAATTAAATTACCATTGGTTGAAGTATTGTAATTTCCCGATAGTACTGCTATTCTCGATCTATCTGAAGTTCCATTACTCCAAGAAGAACCATTCCATGTGGTTGTTCCTTCTTCATGTTCTCCTAAATACGGGTTTGTTCCAGACACTGGATTTTCTACTTCTGTATCTGTAAATTCTACCCAATCGTTAATGTCAAAAGTTGTAGAAGGTTCTGAAGATATACACGAATTTCGCACAAAGCATCTACGGTCTCCCCAAGTAGTTCCATCGCCAATAACATCTACTCTATTTGCCCAAGTATTACTATCTATTGTTGTTGATATAAGTACAATATCATCTCCACTAAATAAACTTGCTGTAGAAGGGAAATCGAATGTAGGATTACCATCATATCCGACTTCTCCAGGTGAAGCATAGGCTGGTAATACTGCAGAATCTTCTCTATAACGTCTTACCTCTCCAACTGCCATATCTGTAGCTATTAATATATTATTGTTGAATGATGGAGAAGCAGTATTCGAAGGATCTGCTGCTGAAGGATTGTCTGCATCAGCATTGTTTAAAACCACAATAAAATAGGTGTTTGCTGGAATTATACTACCACTTACATTTTTTACTTCTATCCATTTATTAAATGATGTTCCTTCGTAATATTGCGTGATCATAATGTCGTTTGAACCTGCGCCATCATTGTCTGTAATGGTTAATGTATGTGTTGAATTTGTTCCAATAGAATGCGTAGTTCCTCCTGAAACATTCTGTAAGTTTAAAATCACGGTTTCGCTAGGCTCTACAATCGCATCATCATTTGATATATAAATCGTTACACATTGATTCGCTGAAGATCCTGCTGGAAATGTAAGAGTTACAGGAAACGAGATTGCTGCAGGTGTTCCTGCACCATCATCATAATCTGTTCCATTGGTTGCTGTACTTCCTCCATCGAGTGCAACTTCGACTGTTGTTGCAGATGAGCCACTTGGATTTGTAATGGAAACACAAACATCTATAAATACTCCATCTTCCGCTAAGGTGGAGGTTGTAGCTACAAATTCAACTTGTGTACTGGCACAAGGAGAAGTTAATGAGTTTGTGCCTGGAGAACCGCCAATAGTTACTTCTTGCCAATTGGTTCCAGTATCGGAATTATCCATCGTAGCATCAATGACATGCAAAGAAGCATCATTTCCATCAGCTCCATCGGCATCATCATACGTTACTACATCGGCAACTGATGCTCCGTCTGCAGCAAATAAGATAATTGTATCTGTAGAATTTAACAGATTATTGGTACTATTTGTACTGGCATCTTCACCTTCATCTGGCGTAAAATTACATCCTGAATTGTACGTTCCATCGCCATTACTTCCAAGAGAAACTGTAATACAATCTCCATCAGCTAGCATTGTACTAGCCCCAAATGTATGTTCAGTAGTTCCTCCTACATCAATAATATATGAACTAATATTTTGAGAGCTTCCTGACACATTACAGATTTCTATCCACTCATCATCTGTTCCAGAAGTATTGTACATAATTTCTGTGATTACTACATCAGCTGTTGGTGGTGTATTTATGGTTAAAATTCCAGAATTATATGTTACTGGATCCCAAAAATTCCCCATATTATCTGCTAAAATTCCCCCATAGGTAAAATCGCTGTTGTTGATTCTAAAACGACTTGCATAATAATAAGTTCCAACGGCTAATGAAGAACCTATTTCTGCTGTATATTGATCGTTATTTCCAACATCAGAATCGTATGTAGCTGCAACCCAAGTCCAACCTCCATCAACTGTTGGGTCATTATCTGTTGTATTATACCCAATCCATGCTTCTGTATTGGCGCCTTCCCCAGCTGCATCTGTAATTCCCGGCTCATATACTTGCGCATATACATTAAACGTATTTCCTTGGGTAATTGTGGCAGTTTTTGGGAAATCTACGTTACAAAAATCAGCGATGACTGGATCTATTGTTAGTTGTACAGAATCATTACTCCAAACTCCGCCAGAACCTCCATACGTAAAGTTACAACTATTTAATCTGAAACGACTCGCATAGTAATAGGTTCCTGTAGGCAATGCGGCGCCTATTTCAGCACTAAATTCATCATTATTTCCAGCTTGCACATTGAATGTTGCTGCAACCCAAGTCCATCCAGCTCCTGAACTAGGATCGTTATTTGTTGTATTGTAACCAATCCATGCCTCTACTCCTGTTCCTGCTCCAGCTGTTTCAGTAACTCCAAGTTCATATCCTTGCGCAAATACTGTAAAATTATCTCCGACTGTTATTGTTTGTGAGGTTGTTGGAAATTGTATATTTACAAAATCCATGGCATCTGTACATGAAGAACTTACGGTTCCATTTACGATAATATCATTACCAGAACCTTCAAATCCTCCTGAGCCACCATTAGCTTCTGCCCGACCGTATATTCTATATGTAACTGCAGCTGTATTTCCTATTTGATTTACGATAAATGTTATTGTTTGCACACTTGTATTGTCGGCAATCGCCATTTCAGTGTCAATATTGGCAGCATAGTTGTCTACTGAACTACGCAAGGCAATTCCGCTGAGTCCAGTTCCTGAACGTTGTACATTGAACACTATGGTGGTTACATCAAATTCATAACCACTATTTGGCGTGATTGTAAATTCCATGTAATCATTTCCTGAAACTGCATTTGCGATGCTTGTTGTTGCCCAAGAAGTTGCATTAAATCTGTTTGCATTGTTCGATGCTGTTAATCCACTACCTCTCGTTATTGTAGAGCTAGATAGGTTAGCATTATTTGAGTTTGAGTTTGCCGAAAACTCATTTCCTGATAAGCCATTAAAGTCAAATGTTAAAATTTGAGCTTGTCCAATAAAACAGATTAGAAAGAAGAAAACAGGGGCTATTTTTCTTTTCATATAGCAACATAATTTATACCCCACAAAAATACTAGATTAAAAGTCAATTATCAAAAGTGCAAAAACTTGTCTCTGTAAATAAATAGTTATTCTTTTGTAAACTCGTATGGAAAAGAAGTCTTATTCAGTTACCGAAGCTACAGTAAAGCTGCAACAGTTTTGTGCATATCAAGATCGTTGTCATAAAGAAGTTGTGGAAAAGTTACAAAAAATGAACATGATTCCAGCAGCAATTGACATGATTGTAACGGAGTTGATTCAGGATAATTTTTTAAACGAAGAACGTTTTGCCAAAAGTTTTGCCAGAGGAAAGTTTAGAATTAAAAAATGGGGACGTTTACGCATTATTCGAGAATTGAAATTTCGAAATATTTCAAAATATAATATTGATATTGCGCTGAAAGAAATTGAAGAAACGACCTATTTAGACACACTTGATGAATTGGCTAAAAAACGCGCAAAAGCTGTTAAAGAGACGAATCTATTTAAGCGAAAAAAGAAAATTGCCGATTATTTATTGTATCGCGGCTGGGAATCGAATTTAGTATATGAAAAGATTAATGAATTGGTGAAATAACCTTTTACAACGCAATATTATTTTTGCGATGTGTTCTTACGATAGCTTCTTCATTTTTCCAATCAATCCACTTCTGACCTTTCATTCTACGCATCAAATTGTCATAGTGTCTCATCACAAAAATATTATAGATCGCTTTTCCTAAATTTTTTGGTTTTCTAGCAATAGCGCGCAAACTCATAGAGAAACCTGGCGTAATGTATTTCATATAATGCCACCAACCTTCTGGCATATATAGAACATTTCCGTGTTCTAGATTTGCAATGTGCCCCTGCGCTTTTTGTAATGCAGGCCATTTTTCAAAGTCAGGATTTGAAAAATCAATATCTTCTCTTACAATCAAAGAATGTGGAATTTTGTAGAGAAAATCGCTTTGTTTTTGATCGAATAGAATACACTGCTTTTTACCTTCAAAGTGAAAGTGAAAAATATTGGCCAAGTCAATATCATAGTGCATAAACGTATGCGAATCTGTTCCTCCAAAGAATAGCATTGGTAAGGATTTCATTAACTTTAGTCCAAAATCAGGATATGAGAAATCATCTTGTAAGGATGGTACTTCTTTTAAAATATTCCACAAGAAAATTCGATATTTAGTAGGTTCAAGCTTCAGTAAATCTACGTATTCTGACATTTTCATTTTGGCATGTGGCTCATTAAAACCATCTTTATAGTCTACAGGTCTATCATCATATAACGGCACTTCTTTATCGCCCGCTATTTCTTTCATATAATCCAAACTCCACTTGGTGTATGCAGGCCAATCTTCTATAAAATTTTCTATCACCACAGGCTTCTGTGGCTTAAAGTAATTGTTTATAAAGTCTTCTTTGGTAATTGTTTTAACCCTTGGAATTTCTTGCAGATTCAATTTCAAAATTCTAACGTTTATTCTAGCTAAGTTAATAAATTGTTATGAAATGAAAAATATAGTCGTAATAAAAAAGAGCTCATTACAAGCTCTTTTTTTTATTCTAGTTACCCTTTTACATTTTCAGGTTTAGAAGCTTTTTCGGGCTTGACTACCTCATCTCCATTTATAATTTCATCAATTTTGAGCTTAATTTTCTTTTCTTTTCCTTTTTGCTTGGCAATCTCATTACGCTCAATTGTATGCTCAGGTCTTGACCATTTTGGCTTTTCTCCTAGCGATTGATATTGAGAATCTTCTGCTTCTACTGTTTGAGGTTGCACCTTTTTTGTAAATGGTTTTTGAGGATTTAAACCTAACAACTTAAACATTTTCATGTCTTCATTTACATCAGGATTTGGCGTTGTCAATAACTTGTCTCCAGCAAAAATAGAGTTGGCTCCTGCAAAGAAACACATGGCTTGCCCTTCACGACTCATACTTGTTCTACCTGCAGATAAACGTACTTGCGTTTCTGGCATTACAATTCTTGTCGTTGCTACCATACGAATCATTTCCCATATCTCAACTGGTTTTTCGTTTTCTAATGGTGTTCCATCAACAGCTACTAAAGCATTGATTGGTACTGATTCTGGTTGCGGATTTAAAGTCGATAATGCTACAAGCATTCCTGCACGATCTTCAGTTGATTCTCCCATTCCTATAATTCCACCACTACAAACTGTAACATTCGTTTTACGAACATTTTCAATCGTTTCTAAACGATCTTCATATCCACGTGTAGAAATGACTTCTTTATAATATTCTTCCGAAGAATCTAAATTATGATTGTAGGCATATAATCCAGCTTCTGCTAGACGTTTTGCTTGATTTTCAGTCACCATTCCTAATGTACAGCAAACTTCCATATCCAATTTATTGATCGTACGTACCATTTCTAATACTTGATCAAATTCTGGTCCATCTTTTACATTTCTCCATGCTGCTCCCATGCACACACGTGAACTTCCAGAAGCTTTGGCACGCAATGCTTGTGCTTTTACATGACTTACTTTCATTAAATCATTTCCTTCAATGTCGGTGTGATATCTTGCTGCTTGCGGGCAATATCCGCAGTCTTCTGAACAACCTCCTGTTTTTATAGATAGTAAAGTGGAAACTTGTACGGTATTTGGATCGTGATGTATTCTGTGTATTGTTGCTGCTTCATACAGCAACTCCATCATAGGTTTATTATAGATTTCTAAAATTTCTTCTTTCGTCCAATTGTGTCGTATGTTGCTCATAAAAAAGTTAATTTGGTGACAAAAATAGTTATATCCATTTAGATTCTGCCTCTGTAGCGTCTAAAATATCAATTTTTAATATTTATGCTATTTACTTTGCTACTTTAAAAGCATCTTCTTTGTCGGTTGTAGAATAGGCTTTGATGCGATGATTTCCGTTATAGAACAGGTTTAATACAATAACATCATTCTTAACAGTTGCTTCAGCAGTGAGCGCTCTTACTTTTGCAGATTCGGTTGTACTGAATACAGAAATATAGTCTATTTCAGGTAAATCTTCCCATTTTCCGTACCTGATTCCAAACAGCTCCATAAAGTTTCTATAGCGTTGTATGTCAAGTTCTATTTCTGATCCATCTTTATTAAAAAAGAAAATAGACATTCCACAGAAAATCATTCCAAACAAATTCCCAGTAACAAGCCATGCTATTCCCATAAAGAAAAACGCAACGCCAAACACATAACGCATGATTGGCACTTTTCTTTTGAGTACTATTCTATTATTTTTCATTTATGAAATCTGTAAACAGTTGATAAAATTTCTCTGGCTCTTCTGAGTACGGATTGTGTCCGCTTTGCTCAAACATGACAAATTTTGCTTGTGGCATGAATTTCTTGTACTGCACTGCAAATTCAGGTGTAGAAACACCATCATAACGCCCTGCAACCACTAAGGTTTTTGGTTTTACATTTTTTAATTCTTTGCGATAGTCTTGATAGATCATACTTCCAAAAACATCAAAATCTACATCTTTTCCAATGATTGCTACATATACATCATTTGCCCAACTTCTGTGTTTGTATAAGGGTGAGTTTTGCTTGAGTTTTGTGTTGTGATAGTATATATATTTTGTTGGAAAACTTCCATATACTTTCATAAATTCAGGATCACTAGAAACATAGCCTAGCGCACGCAACGAGTCTAACTTTTTCCACTTTTCAGGAAAGTGCGTCTTTGCATAGCGGTTGTAACTATCGCAGTTTGCTTGCCACATGGCTCCGCTGTGAAAACCATTAATCAATACCATTTTGTCAACATTGTTTTTGTATTTGATAGCATACGCTTGTGCAGGAACTGTTCTGTAGGAATGTCCTACTAACGATATTTTTTTGAATTTTAAGAGTTTGCGTAATTTTTCAATGAGTTCTACATCATTTTCTACCGAATATTCCGATACATTTTTTGCATTATCACTTTTTCCTCTTCCCAAAAAATCAAAAAAGACCATTGTATGCGTTTTGTAGTAGTGTCCAAAGTTCCCTTGCATATAATCGTGAGAGTTTCCGGGTCCGCCTGGCAAAAAGAATATTGGATCGCCAGTTCCTTTGACTTCCACATTGATTTTATAACCATCAATTGTGTAGAATTTTGATTCAAATTTGTTAAAAATGTCAGGATCTTGTTCTCCTAAAATTGTGGTAGAATAGACAAATAAAAAGAGAGTAAAAACTCGTAACAGGAATTTCATACAAATGATTTATTGTAAATATAGTTATTTGACTACAAAATAGAAATTACGTTACAGGAAAGAAAAAACAACCACAAGTTTTAAAATATTAGACAAAAAAAGCCTTGAAAATTCAAGGCTTTATATACATCTTATTTACAGTTTATCTTCCTTGAGATTCAGTACATGCTTGTCCGTGTGTTGCGTCTTCTCCTGTGGCTCCTAAATCTTGATCTGTCTCTCCGTGTTCAGTATCAGTAGGGATACTTGAACCCCCTTTAATATGATACATATCTATTGGATTGATTCTTGAGATTATTACTTTTTTTAAACTGATTTTTCTCGATTGTTTCTTCATAATTTTAAATATTTTCAAAGTTAATAAGCCCAAGATATATTTAGATTCTAAATTAATAAAAATATCCTACCCTATTTCAATCAAAATAGGGAGTTTATTAGTTCTCAGATGCATCCATTTTATTGAGTTGCTTGATATAATAGGAAGGATTTAGCTCTGTTTTCTTTTTAAAGTGTTTTACAAACGAATCAGCACTTTTATAACCAATTTCTGTGGCGATCGCTTTGATAGAAAACATCCTAAATTTTTCATCATTCTTTAATCTTTTTAAAACATATTCAATTCGCAAATCGCTGATGTAATCATTAAAACTTTTCTCTTTGTGCTTGTTGATTATTTGTGATAGGTATGTACTATTCGTTTTTATTTTTTTTGCAACAGATCGCAAATTACATGTAGATTTTAAAAAGTATTCTTGCTCTTCTAATTTCTCCAATCTCGTCAGAATGGATTTTATAGTCTCATCATCTAAACGAATATTTTTCGTTTTGCTTTTGGGTTTATCGGACGCGATACTTTTTTTATTTGCTTCTAAGGTTGTGATTTTTTCTATGAGTGTATTAAACGTAGCTCTATTTGCCTTTTGCTTTTTGATGTATAAGAATGAAATTAGAAGAAATGCTATGGCTACTAATAGAATCACCCACCACATATAGCTAATGGTTTTCTTTTGTTCTTTTCCTTGATGTTGCAATGCTTCTATTTCAGATAAAAGATTATTACTATCTTCTTCATGAAACCTATTCACAGCAGCGTCTTTCCGAGCACGAGCTGTATCTTTCAATACATTTACCTTATCTAAAAAGAATGCAACTTCTTTGTAATTTTCTTTTTTTTTGTAGCAATCTGCCAAAAGCTCATAAGCTTTGATCATGTTATCCTTTACTTCATCTTCTTTTTTGACATCAACAGTTGAGTTTAATAATTCTTGAATGGCTTCGTCATACTTTTCTTGATCATAATAACATCCTGCAATGGCGCCACTAGTATTAATAGTAGGAAAGAAAGGACTTTCTATCTTACCTTCTTCTAAAATATCTTTACTCTTGTATAAATAATAAAAAGCTTCTTCCCATTTTTGTTGATGTCGGTAATACTTTCCTTTCTTGATATATAAATCAACAAGACCCGCATCAAAATGTAGTTCTTCTGCTAAATGAATCCCTGTATTTACATAAGAAAGCATCGTCTCGTAATCCTCTTTTGCCAAAAAAGCATCACATATCACTGTTAACAACTTGACATGACTTACTGTATTTTTAATTGAACTTTTATCAACTAATGTGAGCGCATACAAAGAAAAATTGACAGCTTTATCTTTTTTATTCACTGTAGGTAAAAAAGCTATTAATCCAGAATACGCTTTTAATTCATGGTCAATATCTTCATTTTTTTTTGCTACTTTCAATGCATTATAATAGGCTTCTATTGCTTTTTCGTTATTCCAACTGTATAGATATGATTTCCCGAGCTGCATATACGCACGAAATAACAAACTATCGTTGTTAAGCTCTTTTGAAAGAATAGCTGCATCTAGAGAATAGGCAATACTTTTTTGATATTTTTCTTTGATTTGTAGCTCACGAGCGAGATCTATATATCGTTTTAATGTTTGCTCTTTGGTTTCTTTTGTATTTTGAGTTTGTTGTGAAAATGAGTTATATCCAATCAAAAAAAAGATAATTCCCAAGAGAATACTTCGCGCTTTTTTATTCATATGCCTAATGGAAAAAGAAAATTTAATATTGACTACAAATTAATCATATTAATCTTATAACCATGAATCGTGTAAAATTTTAATTCGAATTTAACGCATAGGCGTATCTTTGCATCATATTTGTTAGATAAACAACACGCTTAATCAACACTTTACATAGAAACATATATTTATTAATTACGCCACAGTAAAAAGATTGTAATTGCTGTAGCGTAATTTTAAAAACTCTTATGAGTTACACCTCATTAAAAGTATCCAATTATTTCAAGTGGCAACCAATTCCTCCTAACCATCTAGGAACTGAATTACACATTAGAGCCGTTGCTCCACCTCCATTTACTTTTTTAAGATCAAAATTAGTAATTACCTCTTTGTTTAACTTTAAGCTTTTTAATGATTTTTTCATTTTATCAATTCTTATAATATAACCTACTCTATTAAAGGTTTTCGGTTTTCCCTGTGAACAAAATGCACGCTAGCTATGCTTTATTCTGAGAACCAATTTCTGTTATTAAAATCGTTTAAAAAATTATTGTGTCGCGAGATTAAAAAAATTCGGGCTCAAAAAAAGTCTTGTATAAAAACAAGACTTCAAAAGTGAAATACTATGTAATTATTTAGAGCGAAAGTGTAGGGCAATCTTCTTGAAATGTTTTTTCATCAAACTCCGTTGGAAGACTTGATCCTCCTTTGATTTGCTCCGTAGTTTCTGGGTTTATTGTAGCAATAGTAATTTTCTTTAAGCCGATTGTTTTTAAGCTTTTCTTCATGATTATAAGATTTTTGTTTTACGTACTAAATATAGGTGCTCATTGAAAATTAGCGAAAATATAATACCCTATTTTTTAAAAAATAGGGTCGATTTTCAACTTTCATCTGATTTCATTTTGTTCAGTTCTTTTATGTAATAAGAAGGGTTTAATCCTGTTTTCTTTTTAAAGTGTTTTACAAAAGAATCGTCGGTTTTATACCCTAATTCTGTGGCAATTCCTTTTATAGAGAAAGACCTGAATTTTTTATCATTTTTCAATCTTTTTAAGACATATTCTATTCGTAAATCATTGATGTACTCACTAAAACTCTTCCCTTTTTCACTTCTGATAATTTGTGATAAGTAGGTAACATTGGTTTTTGTTTTTTTAGCAATAGAAGCTTGTGTACAATTTGATTTTAGAAAATATTTTTGTGCTTCCAGTTTATCTAATCTTCCTATAATTACCTTGATTGTAGAATCGTCTACTAAGATATTTTTACTTTCTTTTTTAGGCGGTTTTTGCAATGCAACTTTTTCTTCTTCTTCTAAAGCAGATATCTTTTTGAGTAAATCTTGAAATGTTGCCCGATTCGCTTTTTGTTTTTTTACATACAATAGCAATGTTATCATAAATGCTGAAGTTGCCACTATGATTGTCCAAAACATATAACTCATAGTTTGCCTGTCTTCTTTTCCTTTGTTTTGAAGTGCTATTATTTGATTTAGAAACTTTTCACTATCCTGATCGTGAAATTTATTTGTTGCTATATTTTTTTTACGACTTGCTGTATTTGTTATGGTAATTACCTTATTTAATAAGGACGTTGCTTTTTTATAATTTTCTTTTTTTATATGACATTGAGCCAACAAATCATAGGTTTTGATTACATTATCTTTTTCTAAATCTCCTTCTTTAATAATAGGAATCGAATTTGACAAATGTGTAATGGCTTCATTATACTTTTGTTGATCGTAAAAACATTCTCCTATGGCATAATTGGTATTTACAGTAGGAAAAAAAGGATTTTCCAGATCGTTTTGGTCAATGATTTTTTTTGCGTAAAACAAGCACTCAAAGGCTTTGTCATAATTTTTTTGATGTCTATAAAACTTTCCTTTTTTTATATGCAAATCCACAAGTCCTTCTTGAAAACGTAAGGTATCCGCTATCTCAATTCCTTTTTCAATATGTGGATACATCGCTTTATAGTTTCCTTGCGCCATATAAGCATCGCATATCGTTGTCAATACACGCACATGGTTTTTTTCTCCTTTAAAAGAAGCTTTATCAATAAGACTCAAGGCATATATGGAGAAATCTACCGCTTTATCTTGTTTGTTTATGACTGGTAAAAAAGCAATTAATCCTGAATAGGCAATCAATTCTTGATCAATATTTTTATTTTCTTTAGCAATAGCAAGTGCGTTGTAGTATGCTTCAATTGCTTTTTCATTTTTCCAACTATAGTAATATGAGTTTCCAAGCTTCATATAGGCTTTAGACAATAGCTCTTTGTCTTCTATTTCTTTAGCAATTTTGGTGGCTTTTAAAAAATATGATATGCTACTTACATAGTTTTCTTTTTTCTGCAATTCATTCCCAACATCCATATACTGCTGTAATGTTGTTTTTTGATCGCTTTTTAAAGATTTTTGTTGTGAATATGCAAGTGCGCAGGTTAAAAGGAAAAAAGTTTTTAATACGATACTCCTTATTTTCAACTGTTTATTATACTCCATAAACTAAAAGAACTTTGTTTACTTTGTAAATATAGTAATTAACAATAGAGTGATTGCAAATAAGAATTACGCTACAGCATAGAAAAAGTCTGCGCATCAACCTTTTCTTCTGTAACGCAATTTACATGTATTTACAGATAAAATACCACTAACTTATTTTACATGGCAGCTTATTCCACCTTCCCTGAAATCTACTGAATTACACATTAACTCAAGAAGACCATATCTTCCAGAAATTTTTTCAGAAGTAAAAACAGTAACAACATTTCTATTTATTTTTAATTTTTTAAATGACTTTTTCATCATTTATATTTTTTAAAATTTAATGTACTTTGTTAAAGGCTTTAAGCTTTTATTTTGGATTAGTGTTTGTATAAAGTTTGCTAGAAATTACTTCGATAAACTCTATGTATGCACAAAAGCTAGTTTTTATTAACCACAAACCAATGCTCCAGTATGGCAAAAAAGATCTGTTGGTGGTTCTCCTGTTTTACACTCAGTAACTGTATTGAATATACTTCCTCCTGTCACTTTTTGAGCGTGAAAATTAGATACTACTTCTTTATTGATCTGTAGTTTTTTTAATGACTTTTTCATCGTTTTGTGTTTTTAAATGTGGCTTACTCTAGTAACGATTTTCAGCTTCCTCGTTTTCGAAATTGATCACAATTGTTTTTGATTTCTGACACGAATGTCTGGCTTTTAAAAGTCGTAAAAAAGAGACATATCACGACTTTAAACAAAATAGGGTTGAAAAAAACAGAAAGTATGAAATATATAAAAAACCTTCCTAAATTCGTTTGTATCTCAGCACTTCAGCAACACTTAATAACCTAACAAACAACACTTTAATCGTTTTTAGTTAAAAAAAATACCTTTATAACTATCAGATACGATTTTAAACGAAATAGGGTTTATTTTTTTAGTTAAAAAGTATAAAATATAGCTCATAAAAAAAATCCGCACGATGGCGGATTTTTAGTGATTGTACGATTGTATTTTTATTCTACTGTTTCAACATCTGTTGTATCAGAAGTCGTTCCTACTTCCGTAATATCTTTACCTTTTAGATATTCTGGTAATTCCATTCCTGCCATGTTGAACATTTCTTGTAATGGCGGAACTGCTTTGTACATTCCTGAGATAAAGTTAGAGGTAGATGTTTTTCCATCTTTGCCTCCGCCACCATTTTCCCAAACGGTTACTTTATCAATTTTGATATTTTTAATTGCTTCTGCTTGTGTTTTTACCAATTCAGGCAATTTATCAGCAATTAACAATAAAACAGCATCTTTTGCATCATCTCCAGCAGCTTTTACAATTTGATCTAAACCTTGTGCTTGTTTCGTTAAGACTTCATATAAACCTTGTGCTTCAGCTTGTGCTTTGAATAAGATCGCATCTGCTTCACCTTTTGCTTTTCTACGGATTCGCTCTGCTTCCGCTTCTGCATCAATTTCTACTTTTCGCTTGTCAATTTCTGCTGGTACAATAACGTCTGCTTGTTGCGATGAACGTTCTCTTTCTGCTCTCGCCATTTCTGCTTCGCGCTCCGCTGCATAAGACTCTTCTAAAGCTTTTGCTGCTTGTACTTTCTCCGAAGCTATCGCCACACGTTCTGCTTCTGCCTCTCGCTGTCTACGTAACGAATCAGAGTTGGCAACTTCAATTTTTGCTTTGTTTTCTCCATCAACAGCTTTTGCATTTGCGGCTGCTACTTGTGTACGCTCATCTTGCGATGCATTTGCTTCACCAATAGCACCATCTCTGTTTTTCTCTGCAACGGATTTACGAGCTGCGTTGATTGCGTGTGCTGCGGCTTCTTTACCAAGTGCTTCAATATATCCTGATTCGTCAACAATATCTGTAATGTTTACATTGATCAGTTTTAAACCTACTTTCTTTAATTCAGATTCAACACTTTCGGAGATGTTTGATAAGAATTTATCTCTGTCGGAGTTAATTTCTTCAATATCCATCGAAGCTACTACCAAACGTAATTGTCCAAAAATGATTTCCTGTGCTAACTCTTGAATTTCATTTTGTCCTAATCCCAGTAAACGTTCTGCTGCATTTTGCATTACACCCGGTTCAGTAGAGATACCAATGGTAAATCGTGAAGGTACATTGACACGAATATTCTGCTTACTTAAGGCATTTACTAAATTTACTTCTATAGAAATTGGAGTTAAATCTAAGTATTCAAAATCTTGGATTACTGGCATGATAAATGCCGCACCACCATGAATACATTTTGCAGATTTTCCTCCGCCAACTTTTCCATAAACTACAAGAATTCTATCCGAAGGACAACGTTTGTAACGACGTATAAATACTGTAATTATTAAAAAAATGAAGAGTACTATTGCTGCAACTAAAATTAACGAAGGCATACTTTCGAGCAGTGTACCTTCCTCACCACCAAGCTGCGTCTGCAATAAGAGAAGTGTTTTTGTCATAATTATTTTTTATTTATTGGTTGAACGATTAATATTCCAGTTCCTGTAATTTCTTTTACTTCTACTACAGTTCCTGTTTTAAGTGTTTCATCACTATCCGCAAGTGCATCTAATTCGCGTAAAGCTCCTTGAACATTGACATGAACTTTCCCTATTTTAGAACGATTGGCTCCAATAGTTAAATAAACTTCACCGACATTTCCGATTGCATTTTCTAACTTAAGCGTACCGCTACTTACTAGTTTATTGATATAATAAATAAGTGCTGCCATTACTGCCATCATTGCTAATCCAGCTAGTGTCGATATTAAAAGTGTTACACCTTTTCCGTAACCTGCATTGATACACGAAATTCCTGCCCAACTGAATATGGTAAAGAATGCCACTAGGTTTTTGAATGTAAAAAATTGAAATCCAATTCCTGTATCTGCTTCAATATCTGCATCTACATCACCATCTACGCCATCTGCATCACCTATCAAAAATGTAGTAATGAGTACAAATACGAAAATTGTTGATGATATTGCAGCGATAATCCAATACGCTTTTTCAAAAGCGGTTAATGCTGAAAACCAATCTCCCATAGTATACGGTTTTAATGTGTTATTTTAATCTCTGTTGAATTTTAGTCTTTGCATAGCAATACTGAAACAGCATTTCCTCCAAATCCGACCGCATTAACCAAAATTTTGTTTAGTTTTTGCGGAATATTTCTTTCGTCAAGATACGGAATTGATATGAATTGTTGTTGCTGTATCATGAGAATTGCTAATTCTACACTTAACATTCCTGAAGCTCCAAAAGTGTGGCCTATTTTCCATTTATTAGTAGTCAAACTCGGCATTTTGTTACAAAATATTTTTTTGATGGCTTGATATTCTGCCAAATCACCTTTTATAGTTCCAGGTGCATGAAGCACCACAGCATCAACTTCTTCTGGCGAATGTCCTTGTAATGCCAAACGCATTGATTTTTCAAAACAGATGCCTTCTGCCGATATGGACGTATTGTGTTTTAAAATTTCTGTAGCATAACCAATTCCTCTAATTTTTGCCAAAGCATGTTGCTTTTCTCCCTTTTCTAAACAGATAGAAGCCGCACCTTCACCCAAAATCATAGTGTTTCGCTTTTTTTCTAAATCCAATGACAAGCACGGATAGTCAGCTTCCTTTTTCGCATAAATATGCAATGCTTGCATCTGTGCAATGGTAAAAGGTGTTAAAGGTGCTTCACTTCCTCCTACTACAAATTTTTTTGCCATTCCTGACTGCAGCCAAGCAATGCCATTTAACAATGCGTGCAATGCCGTAGAACAGGTAATGGAATGTGATATTTGTGGTCCAGTCGTTTGCAAATCGTGTGCAACCCAAGACGAAATATTTCCGAGTGTTGTTGTTGGTGAACTTAAGGTTTGTGTGTGTTGATTTTCTAGGAAATCTTTGTGATATTTTTCAAAGAGTGTCGTTGCTCCTCTAGAGGAACCTATGTTGATTCCAAAATCATTGTCATCATTCCAACCTGCGTTTTCAACAGCAATTCGTGTAGCTAGTATTGCATATAATACACTATCATCTAGGTTTTTATATTTTGAATTGGAGTTTTTTAACGCTTCAACAGTACCTTTAGCCACTGCAGATAGTGGTGCTGTATACACCTTTTTATTGTGAATTGTGTATGTGTGAAAACCATGTGTGCTTTCGGTGTAGTGTTTCCAAATTTCAGCTTGTGCAATTCCCAAAGGAGATACTGAACCTAAGCCTGTTATAGAAATACAATCATGCATCATAATCAAATAAATTGAGACTGCTAATATCGTAAGAAATCAGTAATCTCAACTTCTTTTTCTATTTTTGATTTATTAAAATTCCCTTACTAATTTTTCATCTCTAAAATAGAATGCATTTTTTACATTTAAAATTCACTTATGTTGTTGTTTTATGTATGCTAATAATCGTTCCTGCTTTTGGTCAAGTTGATACTTCTTTTCCTCAAAAAGAACTTACAGCACAATCAAAATTTATAGAAAAACATCAAGGTTCAAAAGTAGATATAGAAGCGTATATAGAAACCTATCTTGCATCAGCCATACAGGCAAAAAATGCGAATCACGAAGCAAAAGCATATTATTATTTATGCCGATTGCATCGTAAAAAGAAAAATGCAGAACGCGCACATTATTTTATTGATAAAGCAATTTCTATTGCAAAACAAAAGAATGACTCGTATAGTTTAGGGCTTTTTTTACATAGAAAGGGAACTGTTTTTTATGCAACTGCTAAAAACGAACAAGCGTTAAAATATTACTTAAAAGCCTATGAATACTTACATACAAAGGAAACTCCGGTAGAAAAATTATTAAACTTACGATATGATATTGCAACGATAAAACTTAAAGCCAAACATTATAGTGAAGCTTTAACACGGTTTAAAAGTATTGCGAAATCATACGATTCTCTTTTTAAGCGACCTAACAATGCTGGTAAACATCATAAACCTTTTGTAAGTGTGTTAGCTACTTTGGCTGATACCTATACAGAGCAAGGCTTTTTGAAAGAAGCTATGGATGCTTACGAAAAAGCACTACATATTAGCATTACTTTTGATTATACATTTGGCACCTACGTCTCATTAGGTGGAAAAGGAAAAGTATTAAATCACCAAAAAGAATACGATAAAGCCTTAACAGTTATTAATGAGTCAATCCAAATGGCAACAACTGACACGCTTGCTAAAGGCGTAATTCCTTTTTTATATGCGCATAAAGGAGAAAGCTATTTTGGGTTGAAAGAATACAAAAATGCGATTCTAAATTTCAAAAAAACAGATTCCATCGTCAAAGCTGATAACTTGAATTTTATAGAGTTAGATTATGTATTAAAACTCATAGCTGCTAGTTATCGGGCATTAGAAGATTATGAAAAATCCTCCTTCTATTTTTATGCACATGCTGATAAAAGTGATTTGAATGAGAAGGAACGTATCAAATTACGCGAAACTATTTTTAATGATTTTGAGTTAAATAACATCTCCAAAGAACTAGAAACGATAAAAGAAGAAAAAGGTGTATTTAAAAACTGGTTTTATTTTAGTGTATTCATTATTCTTTGTGTAAGTATCATATTTGTGATTACGGTTTTTTATTACAAACGAAAACAACGGAATACTAAAGAAAAATTTGACAAACTTATCGCTTCTATTTCCACTAAAGAAGTAGCTAAAAGCAATAAAAAGAATTTTGTCATTTCAGATGAAACTTCTCAAGAAATTCTTGAAAAGTTAGATGATTTTGAGACCTCTCTAGCATTTTTAGACAACAAATACAATCTGGCCATTTTGGCAAAACAATGCAACACAAATTCTAATTATTTATCTAAAATTATTAATCATCATAAGCAAAAGTCGTTTTCTCAATATTTGACTGATTTGCGAATAAATTATATCATAAGAGAATTAAAAAATAATAAAAAATTACGGGCTTATACGATACAAGCAATTGCTGAAGAAATTGGTTTCAATAAAGCTGAAGCCTTTTCAAAAGCGTTTAAAAAGAAAACAGGTTTCAATCCTTCTTATTATATAAAAAACCTTGAAACTATTTGATTTTACTCGTATTTCAGTTCCCGTTTTTCATGAAAACAGCGTTGTCTTTTTTTGAATCATTCGAAAAATAAGATACTTTTCAATTCGAAAAAAATAATATAAATCTGATTTTATGAAGAAAAAAAAGAAAAGTTTATTGTCGCTAAACAAAGTACGTATTCATAATTTAAATCAACTGTCCAACATCATTGGCGGACTAGATGATGCTACTAAAGATTGTGAAACATATCAAGAAGATGTTTGTATATGCGAAGAAACCTTGAGCTGTAGAAGTAGTGCGTATGCGCCTCCAACTGGCTTTGACGATTCATTAAATCCTATGAATACTTCAACACAAACCAATGGTTTGCCTGGAAATGATTGTTGTTAACACTTAATAAGTACAGTTTTGTAAAAGGCGCTCAAATGAGCGCCTTTTTTTATGTTCAAATTCTATTAAAGACAATAGATAAAAGAAAAACAAACTGGATCGTTTGCAACATCTAAAGTGGCACAATTTTCTGTGTCTTTTGGGTCTCCACAAAGACAAGAAGCCGTTTCGCAATCTGTATCTACGGAAGCATTAATTGTTGGACCTTGATTCCAATATCCACCTTTAAGGTTTGCTACTTTAGCTTTTTTTAAACTCAACTTTGCTAATTTTTGTTTTTTCATAATTATAAGCGTTTGATTTTACAATGCTCCAAAACTATTGTCTAATAGCTGCGTTTACAACCTACTATACACGCATTTCTTGAAAAACGAGTTTTGTTTTCACGAAAAACGTGTGGTAGAATATTGATGAATTCTTCGAACGCTTTTTGTTTTTTGATTACTTTTAAAAACCGCATACATTAAATTAACAATATCGACATGGCTGTAAGCCACAAACGATTCTTTTATATATTTTTTCTACTTTCCTATGCTATTGGGTTTTCATCCAATGATTCCCTTGCAGTTTTTAAAGAGAAGAATCTTTCACAACAATATGTATATCTTAAAGAGCATTTGAATGCTGCTAGAGATATTGAAAAGTATATCGCAGCATTTTCAACAAAAGCAAATGCTCAAAAAGACACCAATTATATTGCGCAATCCTATTATTTTAAACACCGAATTCATAGAAAATCAAAATCATATGCAGAAGCACATTTGGCCATTGACAAGGGTATTTTATTTGCTCAACGTAATAAACAAGATTCACTAGTAGCGTCATTTTTTCATGCAAAAGGCGCTACTTTTTATATTCAATCTAACTACGAAAATGCATTAGATTATTATATACAAGCCTATGATTTGATGCGTACAAAAGGTGCTATTGAGAATCGATTGACCTTAGAGTTTGATATTGCCACCATTAAACTTAAAGTTGGGAAAACCAAATAAGCATTGCGTGAGTTTGATAAGATTATACACTCATACGATTCGCTGCTGAACATCAAACCTGATTCCCAATTTTTAAAGGTTCGCTGTATTAAAATGCTCAATAATACGGCAAAATCGCAAACAAATGTAGCTATGTATGAAAAGGCAATTGAATTGTATTCCAAAGGTCTATTATTGAATGAAACCACCAATTATCTATCGGGACAATGTATCGCTATTGGCGGAAAAGGAAATGTTTATACTGCTTAAAAAAAGTATCAAAAAGCACTTCTTACGTTAGAAGAAGCATTGGCAATTTCTACTAATAATGATGAACTGCACTTGATTACTCCTTTTTTATTACTAGATAAAGGGAAATGCTTATTTGGCTTAAAAAAATATAAAGAAGCATTGAAGAATCTTGAAGAAACCGATCGAATTATACGCGATAAACAACTGAATCTTATTGGTTTATACGAAACCTATCAGTTTCTTGCCAAAACATATGTACAATTAGGAAATCATGAAAAGGCTACCGAAGTATATGATCTGTATATCGAACGTAAAAACTTAAACACGGACAAACGTTTTGAATTGTATAAAACCATATTTGAAGGATATGATTTAAAAAATGTTGAATATCGTGCCGAGAAAGCCAAGAAAGAATCCAATTTGTTTAAAAGTTATTTTTCACAAGCCATCATTGCTATTGTAGTACTTTTGATTATAGCAATTAGCTTCTTTCTGTATCATAGAAATCAACAGAAGCAGAAGTTAGCAAAGTTTCATACAGTTATTGATACATTGAAAACTAAAGAGGTTTCAAAAGATACAACTCCATCGAAAGGCTATGTACTATCTGACTAAAAAGCAGCAAAAATACTAGAGGTTTTAGAAAAATTAGAAGCAAAATTTTTTTTCCTCGATAAGAAATAGAATTTGTCTACACTTGCAAAAAAATGCAATACCAATTCCTGCTATTTATCACAAGTCATCAATAAATATAAAGGAAAAACATTTTCAGAATATATGACTGATATGCGCATTTCATACGTTTTAAAAGCTTTAAAAACGACAAAAAGTTACGTTCGTATACCATTCAGTCTATCACAGAAGAAATTGGTTTTAAGAAGTCAGAATCGTTTGCAAAAGCGTTTAAGAAGCGAACTGGACTCAATCCGTCTTATTATATAAAAAACCTTGAAAACATCTAGTTTTCAGCATATTATTTAATAGCTATTTTTATAAAAATCGATTATTAACATTCGGATTTTTGTATGAAATTAACGGACTTATTAGTAGCATTAATCTTTAAAACGAATATTATGAAACGTACATTTTACAAAAAATTAGCTTTACAAAAAATTACTATCGCTCATCGTTTGTATGGTGGAAGCGCATCACCAAATACAGAGTCATCTCCTACACAATCAAGTACTTTCCACGAACCAACGGAAGTACCTACAGATTTTCCAGAAATTGATAAAACCGGTGAATCACAAAACACGACCTTAATTATTGGTAATCAACAATCGTGTGTGTAGTTATTTATCACTAAAAAATCAAAAAGCGAACATTTCTGTTCGCTTTTCTTATAACTTTATTATGCACAAACTTGCACTGATAAGCATATATTTGGAATTTCACCATAACAATACGAAAGTTAAATGGTTGGTCTTGTACAACCTTCCGTATAAGTTGCAACAATAGAAGGTCCTGTTACTACACAATCTTTTGAATAACACGCACCGTGTTCTGATTGTACTGGACATGGATACTCTTTTGTTACATTAGTTCCACCAACAATACCAGATGATTGCAAATTGGACACACGATTTTTTTTTAGACTTAATTTTCAGTTTATATTCTTTTTTTTCATGATGAATATATTTTTGATTAATAATGATACTAAGTTAGAAGGCTTTTTAGGCGAACACAAGCTATTACTAGCGACTTTCATAAAAATAGATCACGATTTTTATGAAAATAGATGTTAAGTATCGGGAATATTTTTAGGAATTAGTGTTCTTCATACCGTTAAATTATTTTTAAAAAGATCAATATGAAGAGTATAGCTAACAAAAAATTAGTTTTAAAAAAAGTAACTACTTCAACACACCAAATTTTTGGAGCTTCTAATGCAAATCCAAGCCAAGATGATAATACCGATAGCGAAACACTTTCGAGTGCATTTCATGATCCAACAGAATCTCAAATAAACCCCAGAGTTTTAAGTCAAAATGCAGAGATTTGCTTGTAAGACTTCTTATATTTTTAACGTATATAAAGAGCGAACCCAAAAAGGTTTGCTTTTTTAATAAATGTAATCCAACGATTAAGGTGACATACATTATGCACAAGCTTGTACTGATTGGCAACCTTGTGGTACACCGTTATTACAGTATGAAAGTTCTATCGTGGCTCTAGTACATCTATCTGCGCAGGTTACTGCTTCAGTAGCATCAGTTACTCCTCCTCCACAATTGTTTTGGCTTGTCGTACGACCAGGTTCACATGTAGCTAAATTTACAGAGATTGTTGTAAAGTGTGGAAATGAACCACCATTAATGTTTGCTAAGTTTGAAATCATACTTTTGTTAAGTCTCAACGTTGTTAAGTTCTTTTTTTCATTGTGATAAATTTTGATTTAATAATGCGTCAAAACTAGATTTGATTTCGTACTGACACAAGGCAGTATTTGCCGTTTTTATGAAAATCTATCACGTTTTTATCAAAACAGATAGTGTTATCTATTCATTTTTTTAAAAAATAGAAGTTTAAATATCAACATTTTACATCTTAAAAATAACTAATGAGAATTGTTTCGGTTAGATTCTTAACTATAATGCATCTAGCGTTTCTCGAATGGCCTGATATATTTGTTGCAATTGCACATCTGTAGTGATATATGGTGCTAATATATAGATGGTATTTCCTAGAGGGCGCAGACAAACACCTTTGCTCATAAACGAATTGAACAATTTGTCACGTAAATTTCCATATCGTTCCATTTCAATGTTAAGATCGAGTGCAAAAATTTGCCCTTGTTGTCGGGTAGATGCTACTTTTGAATGGTTTTCTATTTCTTGATTAAACTTTTTGTGCGATGCTTCTATGCGTTTCAAGTTAACTTGAATTTCTTCAGATTGCAACAATTCAATTCCCGCAACAGCGGCACTACAAGCAACTGGGTTTCCAGAATAGGTATGCCCGTGAAAGAATCCTTTTTTCATATCATCGGCATAGAAAGCATTGTATATCCTTTGACTACAACTTGTAATTGCCATGGGAACCATTCCTGAGGATAATGCTTTTGACAGACAAACAATATCTGGTTTTGTTTCTATAAAATCTGAAGCGAAATTTTTTCCTGTTTTACCAAAACCTGTCATAATTTCATCTGCGATAGTGACTACATTATGTTCTTGCGCTATTTTCAATATTTCATTGATATGTGCTGCTTTGTGTATTTGCATTGCAGCTGCACCTTGCACTAAAGGCTCGTATATAAAAGCAGCGACTTTATGTTCTGTTATTAGCTCTGTAAATACGGCTTTTACTTCCTCTAAATTTTCAGCATTTGGAACAGGAATTCGAGCTACATCAATAAAAAACTCTTCAAAAGGTCCGTTGTAGACAGATAATCCTGAAACAGACATGGCGCCAAAAGTATCTCCGTGGAAACCATTTTCTAAGGCAATGATTTTCCCTTTATGATCTCCGTTGTTGAAGTGATATTGCAATGCCATTTTTATTGCCACATCAACCGCTGTAGATCCATTGTCTGAGAAAAATAATTTTTCTTGATTTTCAGGTAGTATTTCAATGAGTTTTTCTGAAAGTTCTACCGCAGGTTTGTGCGTGAATCCTGTAAAAACTACATGATCTAAGTTTTGCATTTGTGTATGCACTTTATCTATGATGTATGGATTGCAATGTCCATATACACATGTATACCAGGAAGCAATTCCATCAATATACTCGTTGCCATTTTCGTCGTATAAAACTGCGCCTTTAGCTTTGGTGATCGCAATATGATTTGGATGCGATTTGTGCTGTGTTAATGGATGCCAAAGGTGTTTTTTATCTCTTTCTTGTAAGCTCATTATAATTTTTCTTTGAATGTTTCCGCATATTCGCGAATTACATTTTGATCAAAATACGGTTCTTCATCGATGCGTCCAATCACAGGGACATTAGTCATTTTTTTAATGATAGCTTCTGTCGTTGGATGTTCCTCTCCACTGAAAAGAATAGATACATTGAATCCTTTTTCTTTTAATAAATTCACCGTTAGTAATGTATGATTGATACTTCCTAAATAATGACGTGACACCACAATTACATGATATTCAGGTTTTATAACATCTAAAATTGTATGTAAATCATTTAACGGCACTAGAATTCCGCCTGCTCCTTCAATCACTAAATGATTGTCCGTTATTGGCTCTTGAATTTCTGCTAAATTGATCGTAAGATTGTCAATTTCTGCGGAAGCATGTGGACTCATTGGCGTATTGAGCGCATAACTATTTGGGTGAATTTTTGTGTTTTGGTTTGAAATGTATTTTTCTATTTTGTGACTGTCAGAATTGTCTAAATCTCCTGCTTGTACAGGTTTCCAGTAATCTGCTTGCAATGCTTCTGTTATGATGGCTGAAGCTACTGTTTTTCCTACTTCTGTAGAGATTCCTGTAACAAATATTTTTTTCTGCATTAGTTGTTTTTTGGTTTAAAAATTTCTCCGCAATCGATGCATTCGTAACGCTTTGGTTCTAAAAACGGAAATAGCATATAGAAGATGCTTTTTTTGAGCGGCGCAATGATGATACGGTTTTTTTCACAATTTGGACACACAATTCGATTGCCTTTCATGTCCTTTTCATATTCGCGCAATTCATTGTATAATTCAATTGATACTTCTTTATCTTGTAAATGTACTTGAAGTTTTACGCCACCAATTGCATGACTCACCATTGGATCAGTATCTATAGTATATTCATCTCTTAAAAATACTTCAATACCTTGCGATTCAAATCTTCCTTTCATTACTTGTGCTTCTGCAGTATACTCAAATGTAGCTACTGTATAGAAATCGTTTTGCATGTTTGTATTTTTTGTAAGGTGTTACTAATTGTTTTTATTTCTGCTTCTGTATTGTATGAATGCAAACAGAAACGCAAACGTTCTTTTCCTTTAGGAACTGTTGGTGATAGAATTGGTTTTACTTGAAATCCTCTTTCTTGAAGTATTTTTGCTGCGTTTTTTACATTTTCATTTCCCGAAAGGATACAACAATGAATTGCTGCGTTTCCGGGGATACAGTTGAGTTGTTTTGTGACTTCTCGAAAAATAGTTATGTTATTGCGTAAACGCTGAATTTCATTTGTGTTTAAAAGCTCTTCATACGCTATTTTGATTGTTGCAACTGCATGAGGAGACAATCCTGTAGTGTAAATTAAACTTCTTGAAAAATTGACCAGATATTTTTTTAAGGTTTCACTTCCCACAACAACTGCACCATGACAACCCAAGGCTTTTCCAAACGTGTAGGTTCTGGCAAAAACTTCATTTTCTAGATTTAATTCATGCAATAATCCTTGTCCATTTTGGCCAAAAACACCTAAAGCGTGTGCTTCATCTATTACTAGATAAACTTCTTCTTTTTTACAAAGTGCTACCAAAGCTTTCAAGTCTGGAGAATCACCATCCATGGAAAATACGGATTCCGTCACCACATATATTTCTTGATATGTTTTATTTACTTGTTTTACCTTTTGAATTCGTTCTTGTAAATCAGTAAGATTGTTATGTTTGAATTTGTATGATTTTGCATGTCCCATACCAATTCCATCACGAATAGATGCATGAATGGATTCATCATATAGTATTACATCTCCACGTTGTGGCACAGTTGAAAAGAAACCAATATTAGCATCGTATCCTGAGTTAAAAAGCAATGCTGCTTCACTGTTGTGAAATTTACATAATTGCGCTTCTACTTCTCGATATAGTTCATGGTTTCCAGATAGTAACCGCGAACCTGTAGCACCATTTTGTTGTATATTTCTATCTAGTAATAGTTGATGTGTTTTGTTAAAAATGCTTTCAGAAGTAGCAAATCCCAAATAATCATTCGAAGAAAAATCAATTCTATCTGAAGAAATAGGAAGTTCTCGCAAGCTGTTATTTTGCAAGCGACCTTTTAATTTTGCTTGTATTTTTTTGGGTGTTTTCATACATCAATCCACTTTGAATCGTGTGCTTCTGTTACGTCTAACAAATCTATTTATAGTGTTTTTGCCAATTGCTTTTCAACTTTTTAGTGCTTCTTCTTCAGAAGCGCTCGTGTAATTATAAAACAAAAGAAAGGCTGCTGTGAGTGATACAGCACAGCAAACAGCAGCAATTAGGTTCTGCCATAAGGGTCTATTTCCATGAGAAATTACGATTCTTTCATTTATAACGCAAAAATACTGATTATTCTATGGAGATTTGCTGTTAATTGATAGCTATTTTTTCACCTAGAAATTTTGGTTGCTTTCCAATGACTAAGTCAATACACATGGCGACACGCGCAAAGGTTTCTCGCACTTTTACTTTAAACCCATTGCTTCCGCCTACATCTTTTGCATTAAACCCAATGGCTTCAATTCCTTTGGCATTGGCAATTGCAATAGCTCGTTCGTTATGAAATTGTTGTGAGATGATTGTAACACTTTCTTGTTGAAATATTTCTTTGCATCGTATAACAGAATCTAAGGTTCGAAAGCCCGCATAATCTAAGAATATTTTATGCTCAGGAACTCCTTTTGTAATTAAGTCTTCTTTGAATGTTGTGGGTTCGTCATAATATTTACTTCCATTATCGCCACTTACCAATATATATTCTATTTTTCCAGCTTTGTAGAGTTGTACTGCTGCATTGATTCTGTTTGAGTAAAATAAATTGACTCTTCCGTTTTTGAGATATTTAGCGGTTCCTAGCAACAATCCGACTTTATTTTTTGGAATTTCAGAAACTTTATTGAATGTTTTCCCATTCGAACATACTTCAACATATACATTACAACTTATGATACCGACAACCAATAGTACAAGCGTCCAAGCTACTCGCTTTACCCATTTTTTCATTTGAAATTTATCTAATTTTCCCTTCATATATTAAAAAGCCCTTTCAAATTGAAAGGGCTTTCAGTTTGTTTAGTTAGCTATTTTTAAATAGTATTAATATACTGAATTAGTTTTTTAAGCTCTCTTCTTTATTGAGTTTGATACGGTTTTTCTTTATAAATGCACTAATTTGATTTACTTTATCAAGAAACAACTCTAAGAGTGCTTTTTTCCATTTTGGAAGCTTAATAGCATGCCCATTATGTGCCTTTTCAATGAAGAATTCGCAACGCATATCTTTGAATTCTGTAGTCACTGAAGAAGCTGAATTTCCATAGGTAGCTTTTTTACGCTTCACCATCTTTTTACATTCTTTCTTGTATAATGAAATCTTATCATTGTCTTCAAGACTGATCTAGTATAGCCTAAGTCATTTTCTTTTTTGCTATTGATATTTTCTAACACACCAAATGTAATATTGTTTGCATGTTGATTGATTACATAACATTTCTTTTTAGAAAATATCAATACATCTTCCTTTTTGGCTCCTTTACTACCATATCATCCATTAGTATATTGTAACGCATTAAATATATTTTGTTTACAGGAGCAATATTTGCTGTAGTAAACGATTCTTGTTTGTACGGCGTTCCAATGGTATTGGATTCATCTACAATTCCCTGATTTCTAACGATCACTGAATTGAGGTCATTATGCAAATCCATAGAAGCTCTTAAAGCAAGATCAATACCAGATGCAGGTGGTTTTTCTCCGTAGCTTCCTCCCTTACAATGTTGTGAAAATCCTTCAAAGCTTAGTAGTAAACAAAATACCATAAGGTATATTAGTTTATTTAACGTGGTTTTGGTGTGATTTATTTTATAATAAATCTTTTTTTGGTTTAATGTTAACTTAAAGTTACAAAAAATTATGAGCAAGCGAAATTATTGAGGCTGTTTTCACAAATAAGCATCTGATTCTGTATAATTTACATAAAAAAGCATCAACCTTTATTGCTTGATGCTTTCACTATTTTGTGTAATGAGTAAAGTATATGATTACAGTAAATTCACATAAGTCATTATTGTTTTCAAATCTTCATCTCTTGTTACTTTTAATTTATTTTCTTTCATAAATGCTTTTACAGCAGCTATTTTATCTCCAAAAAATTTGGCAATGCCTCTTCGTGTTCTTGACAGTTTTTAAGCATTTCCGCTTTTATTAAATTCTACGTAATACACCGTATTCATTGGCTGAAATTCGATAACAATTTCAGGAGCTGTCATCATGTATGACATATTTTTTAGACCAACTGCTAGTATTTTAGTATTCTTTTTGTGGAGAGAAACGTAATCGCTTTCCAATAAATCCACATAATAGCCTAATATGCTTTTATCTTTTCTATCGTCCGGATCTAGGATTTTATAAATAGCTCCATTTTCAGTAAAAACAATTTTATCTTAGAGACGACTTTTATTTATCCATCCCTCTTTTTCTTAACTCTTCACTTCCATTCCATCCAAAAACACATTGTAGCCTGTTTTAACTTCAGTTTCAGTTGAATCTGCACCTATTACTGGCTTAAACTCTTCATCAAAATACTGTGAACCATCTGCAATCTCAATTAGACTTTTATTTGGATTTATGTCCAAATAATGGGTTGTAATGTAGAACAATAAAAAATATAAGTGTCGGAGTATTGTTTCGTTTTAATATAATTGTTTGCTGCGAATATATATTGGATATAAATAACAGCATTACTACACAAAGACAACTGATCATTGAAAATGATCTCTTAGGTAATTGCTTTTAATTGTTAGTTTACAAACTTGTAGTTGCAATTTAACCAAAAAAAACTTAGCGAATTACATTATTTAGAATTCTATTTTATACCTAACACACTATTCTACAATGAGTTGACATATCCAATCAATTTAATCAAGTCTTTTTCTTTGGTGAGTTTGATTTTATTTTTTTTGATGAATGCCTTTACTTCTTTTTCTTTACTAGCGAATAGTTTGATTACTGATTTTTTCTTTTTAGGTAGTTTTACAGCTATTCCATTATCACCATACTCAATATAGAATTCACTTTTTTGCTTTTTGTATTTAGCAGAAGTTCCTCCTAAGTTTCCATTGTAAGCTGCTTTCTTAACTTCCACAAACTTTTTTCTATCTTTTCTGTATAGTTTAACCTTTGCTCCTTTAGTCAACTGCACATAATACCCTAGTTTTTCATCTTTTTTACTTTCGACATATTCTAGGATTTTATAAGTGACATTACCTTTATTCTGATTGATAATGTAATTTTTGTTACTCTTATTCATGATCAGTGTATCACTTTTTTGAATAACCTCCATTACATCTAAAGCTGCATTGTAACGCACCATAAATACTTTATCTATGGGAGCAATGGTTGCTGAGTTAAAACTTTCGTCATAATAAGGTGTTCCCTCGATATTAGCTGCTATTATTTTAGACATATTCTTTTGCAATATTGCTTGAGATGAAACATCATTGTGAAACATTGATGCTTGAACTGCCTGTCTAGGACTTTGGGAAAATCCTACTGTCGTTACTAAAATAACACCACAAAGTGCTATTAATTTTTTCTTTATTGTCAATTTCATTACATTTTGGTTTTATGTTTGAGTGAATTTACGAATTGAACCGTGTTCGCTCCAAATTATTAATTCTTTTTAATAAACATCAAATATTATTCCAATTTATGAAAATCAATTTTTTTAGCCTTAAAACTTGCTTTTCAATTTATATGACATCAGCCTAATTCTTTTATAGAATGTGAACCCATTTCATATAAGACACATAATATGTAATAAGGTTTAATGATGTAACTTTTAAAAATAAAAACGCATTAAACTTATGATTTGATGCTTTTTCTATTCAAAAAAGAAAACAATATTCACAATGAATTTACATGCATATTTACTGCTCTCTTTTGTTTTATTTTGATACGGTATTAGCATAAGTAATAAACTTAATAAAATCTTTTTCTTTGGTAACTTTGATTTCATTTTTTTTGATGAAAGCCTTTATTTCTTTTTCCTTACTGGCAAATAATTTGGTAACTGTCTTTTTCTTTCTTGGCAATTTTACCGCAGTTCCATTATTTCCATATTCTATGCAAAACTCACTTTTTTGTTCTTTATATTTTGCAATATTCTCTTCGATTTTACCGTAACTTGTTCGCTTTATTTCTACAAATTTCCTTCTATCTTTTCTGTATAGTTTTACTTTTTTCCCCAGTAGTCAACTGCACATAATATCCTAATTTATCTTTACTAGCACTCTCTACATGTTCTAGGATTTTATAAACAACATTTCCTTTATTTAGCTTTACAATATAGTTTTTGTTTTTCTTGTTCATAAAAAGTGTATCTCTTTTTTTAATCACTTCCATGATGTCTAAGGCTACATTGTAACGCACCATCAATATTCTATTTATCGGAATAATCGTTGCATAGTTAAAGTTTTCATCATAGTAAGGCGTGCCTTGTACAGAAAATCTATATTCCTTCCTCATGTTTTATTGTAATATGGGCTGCTTTGAAATATCATTGTGAAACATAGAGTATATTCCAGCATTTTGAGATAATGTTACTGCACTCAGTAAAATGACATAAACTTTTTTTTGACAACTAATTTCATACTATTATTGGTTTTATGTTTGACTTGACTACAGATTGAGTCATATTTTTAGGCAATGTCAAAAATCAATCCAAATGTAAAAAACATTATGATTTTTGATTAAAAAAAAAGCATCAAACAGTTTTGTTTGATGCTTTTATATATGATTATAAAATGTAATAGCTATAATTAGTATTAGTCTGCTAATACAATGACTTTATTATCTTTCATTTCAATAGTACCAGAATTAATCGCTAAGATTGTTTCTTTACCATTTTGTGTAAACTTGTCAGCGATATCTTCATCTAGAGTGATATCTCCTTGAATTTTCACACTTCCTGCACCTAGTAATGATACAATTGGTGCGTGATGGTTTAACATTTGAAACTCACCATTGATTCCTGGAACTGCTACCGAAGTAACTTCTCCACTAAATAACATCGCTTCTGGTGTAACAATTTCTAAATACATATTCTTCTAGTATTGAGTTATGAGTATTGAGTTATGAGTTGATAGTTTTCTCGCTATTCACAACTCAATTCCCTGTACTAAATTAAGCTTCTGCAAGCATTTTTTCTCCTGCTTCAATAGCGTCTTCAATCGTTCCTTTTAAGTTAAAAGCAGCTTCTGGTAAATGATCTAATTCTCCATCCATAATCATGTTGAATCCTTTGATCGTATCCTTTATATCTACTAATACTCCCGGAATTCCTGTAAATTGCTCTGCTACGTGGAAAGGCTGAGATAAGAAACGTTGTACACGACGTGCACGTCCTACCGCCATTTTATCTTCTTCAGATAATTCTTCCATACCTAAGATGGCAATAATGTCTTGTAATTCTTTATAACGTTGCAATAGCTCTTTTACTCTTTGTGCACAGTTGTAGTGCTCATCACCTAAGATATCTGCTGTCAAAATTCTTGATGTAGAATCTAATGGATCTACCGCTGGATAAATACCAAGCTCGGCAATTTTACGAGACAATACTGTTGTTGCATCTAAGTGAGCAAACGTTGTTGCTGGTGCTGGATCGGTAAGGTCATCCGCAGGTACATAAACCGCCTGTACAGATGTAATAGATCCCTTTTTAGTAGATGTAATACGTTCCTGCATCGCTCCCATTTCTGTTGCTAATGTAGGTTGGTATCCTACCGCTGATGGCATACGTCCTAAAAGTGCTGAAACCTCAGAACCTGCTTGTGTAAAACGGAAGATATTATCTACGAAGAAAAGTACATCTTTTCCTTGTCCGTCTCCTGCTCCATCACGGAAATATTCTGCAATTGTTAATCCTGATAAAGCTACACGTGCACGTGCTCCAGGAGGCTCATTCATCTGACCGAAAACGAATGTTGCTTTCGATTCTTTCATGGCTTTTTTATCTACTTTAGATAAATCCCATCCACCTTCTTCCATAGAATGCATGAAGTCATCACCATACTTGATAATTCCAGATTCTAACATCTCACGTAAAAGGTCATTTCCTTCACGAGTTCTTTCTCCTACTCCTGCGAATACTGAAAGTCCACCGTGACCTTTTGCAATATTGTTGATCAACTCCTGAATTAGTACTGTTTTACCTACTCCGGCACCTCCGAATAATCCAATTTTACCTCCTTTTGCATAAGGCTGAATCAAATCAATTACTTTAATACCTGTAAATAATACTTCTGTAGAAGTTGATAAGTCTTCAAATTTTGGTGCTTCTCTGTGGATAGATAATCCGTTTGAACCGTCTTTTGGCAATTCTCCTAATCCATCGATAGCATCTCCGATAACGTTAAATAATCGACCGTATACATCGTCGCCAATAGGCATTTTTATTGAGTCACCAGTGGTTAATACATCTGTACCTCTACTTAGACCATCTGTTGAATCCATAGAAATAGTACGTACTGTGTTTTCTCCAACATGTGACTGTACTTCTAATACTAATTTTGTACCATCTTCTTTTGCTATTTCTAAAGAATCATAAATTCTTGGAAGTTCGTTCCCAGCGCTGAATTCTACATCAACAACAGGACCTATAATTTGTGCAACTTTACCTGTAACTTTTGACATTACTTAAGTGTTTAATGTTTAGGTTATTAAATATCGAAAAACGAATTTCATATTTTATGCTAAAACATGACCGTTTTTCGCCGTGCAAAGATATATTTTTATTAATTAAAATTAGTAGTGTTTTGCAATGATTTTTAAGATTTACAAAAAAAACTTTTTGAGGTCTTTGTTTTCGTGTCCCTGGAATCGTAGTAATCACAAAAAAACTATATTTATTTCACCTTTTTGTGGTGATAATTTTCTAAATTTATTTAATATTACACCCAAATTTTAGGATTTGAAATCCTGATGCCGATAAAATAACAATAAAGTTCCCCTTTTCAATACTTGTTACCCTATCAAAAAGTAATCTTATTTAATAGCGTTATTGTTTGTATGACATCAACACAAAATGATTTTTTAAGTACTCTTTCTAAGGGAAAGGAAGAAGATATCCTTGTGTTTTACCAAAAGGTATTTCCGAAAGTGTCTCGTTTTATTGTAAGTAATAATGGCCGCGTGAGTGATGCTGAAGATATTTTTCAAAAAGCATTGCTACAAGTGATTGTTCGATACAGAAAGGAGCCTTTTGCCATTAAAACTTCTTTTGAGAACTATTTTTTTACTGTTTGTCGAAATTTGTGGCGACGCGAGTTAAATTCGTCTAAATTGAAAACACATCATTTGGATACGCTTGAAAATATAAGTGATGTTGAAGATTCGGCTTTTGCCATTGTAGAACAAGAACGTTATGAGTTGTTTTCTGAAAAACTAGCATTGTTGTCTGAGAATTGCGGAAACTTACTTTCACTGTTTTTTAAAAGAACACCTTACGTGACAATTATGCAAAAAATGGGCTATAATTCTGAAAATGTGGTAAGACAACGTATTTTTAAGTGCAAAAAGCGATTGATTGAGCTTATAAAGAAAGACCATAGGTATGATGATTTAAAAGATATATGATGGAAGACAATATATTAATTGAGCAATATTTAAAAGGTACACTGACCGATGCGCAAAAAACTGCTTTTTTGAAACGGTTGGAATCCAATGCTGTTTTTAAAGCGCAAGTACAACTTGAAGAGCAAATGTTGGCTGCGCTTGGTGAAACGTATTGGAGTTTTGCCAATAATACATCTCATGCAAGAGTTGAAGCTTACAAACAGCTATTGGAAAGCGAAGAAACACAATTAGTAAAGTCCACCATTGCAAATGCTCATAAAGCTTATAAAATTTCACAAGAGAATAAGTCAAAAGCTACGAATCCTATTTTTAAGCTACGAATCGTGGCAAGTATCGCTGCCATATTCATGATTTTGATTTCTATTTTTTGGTTTTTTAGTACTGATACTAACACCATTGATTATAAAGCGATTGCTACTAAAGCATGGAAGAAAGATGTCGGTCTAGATTTTACGGTACGAAATGGCACTGTAGATAGCACAAAAGTGAATTTAGCGAAAGCTTTACAGTTATATAAAAATAAAGAGTATTCACAAGCCATAGCTTCACTCCAAAAATATTCAAATACTTCTTCACATTACAAAGACATTTTAGTTGTACGTGCGCTGTCATATCACAAACTTCAAAAAACATCAGTTGCATTACAAACATTGGACAGCTTGAGTGCCTATACACCTAGAATTTCTCAATGGTACAAAGGATTGATTTATTTAGAAAAAAACAAACTCGAAAAAGCCGCTTTGTTTATACACATCCCCACCAAAGAAAACCAAGAAATTAAACTCAAATAAACTCATGAAGAACAGTTTTTATCTTTTTTGTGCATTTCTGCTACTAGGAATGCCCTTAAAACTACATGCTCAAAAAAACTCAACAACACAAACACAATTAAATCAAGGAAAAGAGCTTTTATTTTATGGAAAATACGATCAAGCCTCTAAGATTTTTCAAAAAATACTCATTACGGCAACTGCATCCAATAATGCTATAGAAATTGCCGCTGCTTATAATGGGCTCGCAAAAACATATACACATCAAGCCAAATTACGACAAGCACTTGACTATGCAAAAAAAGCATTGGAATATAGCGGCAAAAACAAAGAAACTGGCAAACTGCAAGAAGCGACTGCTTTGGAGAATCTTTCTGTCTTATTCGGCATATTTGGAGACTCTAAAATTGCACTTAAAAATAGTAACGAAGCTCTAGAAATTCGCAAAAAATACTTTAAAGATGATAAACTTTCCTTAGCACGTTCGCATTTTTACGTTGGACTTGCCTTGCATCGCGATAGAAAATTGAAGCTCGCTTCTAAAAAACTAGAGACCGCTTTATCCATAGACCTTGAAACATCAGTGGAGCGTACTATTTTATATGCTGATATTTATGAAACCCAAGGACATTTGTGTTACGACTTAGGTCAAATTAATAAGACACTTGCCCTTTTTGAAAAAACATTAGCATTAGCACAGAAAGTCTATCCAAAAAACAATCCATATTACGGGAAAGTATACAATAACCTCGGACTTATATATGCCACAAATAAGCGATTTAATGAGAGTTTAGAATACTACCACAAAGCGCTCAGTATCAGCATTCAAAATCATGGCCTTGACAATCATGATGAGCAAGTTCGTATTAATTTCAATATTGCAGATATCTACATGAATTTGGGTATCAAGGACAAAGCGTTTGCATATACTTACAAAACGATTGAATTGGGCACAAAGTTTTATGGTGCAGACCATCCGAAAATGCATTATCCGTATAGCATGTTAGGTACCATTTATGGTGATGAAAGAGGAATTCCAGATCTTGAAAAAGCGCTTTCTATTTGCTTAAATGCTAAGGAAGTCAATTATGTGATTGCTGGTTTTTTATATGAATATATATACAATATTTACTTTAAAGTTGAGAATTATAAGGATGCTTTGATAAATGCTGAAAAGTCATTAGAAATTCGTCGTAGGATTCACGGTTTGCAAAATGTGAACACCATTCGCACCTACAATGACATTGCAAAAACAAAAGCTCTTTTGAATGATTTTGAGAATGCATTCATTGCTAATGAAAAAGCACTCACATACAATAAGCTAATCAACACAACAAATGACAATCGCTTTTCGAATACCAATTATGTGAATAGCGAATTGCTATTGGAATCGCTAAAAACCAAAGGCGACATTTTATTTCTCCAATTTTTAAATACAAACAATGTTGCGTATTTAAGACAAAGTATTATTTTTTTTAATGAAGCGGTTTCGTTTATTGAATTAGCCAGAGAGTCGCGACAGAATCGCCAAGATAAAATTCAATTTTCTGAAATTGTAAAAACTGTATTTGCTAAAAAAATTGAGGCAGCGCTTTTACTTGAAGAAATTGAACCCACGAATAAAACTCTAGAGAATTCATTTTATGCTTCCGAAAAAAGCAAAGCGTATGTATTGCGCGAATTGTTGAGTAATGCCGAAGCAAAACGAAAGACCAATCTTCATAAGGAGATTTTAACGTTGGAAAAATCCATCAATAGAAAACTTGACATGTTGCGATCTCAAATCCTAACAGAAACGTCACAAAAAGAAGTAGACACTGTAAAATTATATGCATTACAAGGTGCATTTTTTGACGCTTCCAAGCAAAAAGATTCACTTGAAAATAGCATCGAAGCTGCAATGCCAAATTATTATAAGTTGAAATACGGAAATACGGTTATTACTATTTCCAAATTACAAGGAAAATTAAACGCCAGCACTACACTGATAGAGTTTTTTAGCACAAAGAATGCTCTATATGCTTTTATCATCTCAAAAGAAACATTCCATGTAGAAAAAATTGATGTTGATGCAGATTTGGCTAAGCTTATTTCACTTATGAATACAAGCATTATCTCAAAAGATCAAGCTACTTATGAAGTAACTGCCGAAAATTTGTATTCAGAAGTAATTGCGCCGCTTAAAAAATATTTTATAGGCGACGAACTAATTATTATTCCTGATGAATCTCTTTGGCATTTACAGTTTGATTTACTTTTAACAGGGAAAAATGAAAACAAAGAAAAGCCTGCGTATTTGTTGCACGATTACGCCATTAGTTATGCAAATTCGGCAAGTTTACTTTTTAATGAAAGTGAACCTATGCAAACTTCTAATTTCGCAAACGAATGTGTGGCGTTTTCATTTACTAGTACAGATACCATTTTAGCACAGAGCAATACCATTCGCTTGGCAGATTTAAGAAATTCACAAATTGATTTACCAGGAACACGTAAAGAGATTAAGGAAATTTCAACGATTTTAGATGGAACTTATTTTTATGGCAATATCGCTAATGAAATGAACTTTAAGAAGTACGCAAATACTTCTAGAGTGTTACATTTAGCCTTACATGGCGATATTGACAATAATAATCCAGAGAATTTGAAAATTTATTTTTCAAAAGGAAGTCCCAAAGATGATGACCAACTTTTTAGTCACGAATTGTATTCTATGCATATTCCAGCAGATTTGGTGGTTTTGAGTGCTTGCAATACAGGAAATGGTCAAGTAAGCCGAGCTGAGGGAATTCAAAGTTTAGGAAATGCATTTCAATACGCCGGAACCAAAAGTTTATTATTAAGCAGCTGGGAAATTTCAGATAAAACTACTCCAGAAATTATGCGTCAGTTCTATAAAAATCTAAAAGAAGGCATGCCAAAACACAAAGCGCTGCAAAGTGCTAAAATCGATTTTTTAGAAACATCAGACACCTTTAGTGCAATGCCTTTTTACTGGGGAAGCTTTTATATTTTAGGAAATACTGCCCCAATTCCTTTTGCTACAGCTAATTATACAATCTGGAGCATCGGGTTGACCATATTTGTGGTTATACTTTTAATTTTCATCATGGTCAAAAGAAGAAGCAGAACTTAATTTTAAAATTTATAACAACTTCAATATCAACATAATACGATTTTTATCATAAAAAAATAGAAATCTTAGGGTAATAAATTCCATTTTTTTGGAACTATGAAATGGAAGCAGTCACTGTTTTCCTTTCAATTTTTAACCAAAACTCAAAAGATAACATTAAAACCGATTATTATCTTTTTACAATATTCTTTCGCGAAGAATAGACATAAAAAGTGAGTGTCTCAAAATGTTCACTCGTTACATTACCTTTTAAATTTTATAGTATGAAAAAAAGAAAGCTAAATTCATTAAAATTAAACAAGAAATCAATTTCAGATTTAACCAAAGAGAAGAATATTGGAGGAATCAACACTGCTAATTGTGGACCTTCAAATAATGCTTGGTGTACTTATGATGACAGTTGTTTCAGCAAAGGACCTGGCTGTAGCAGATGGCAAATTTGCTAATGCATTAGCCAAACTATACTTAAGCGAACTTCGGTTCGCTTTTTTTTTATGATTTCTTCACTGTTAAACCACTCACAATCTGCACAATACACTTTTTAGGTGTGTTTTTTTAAAGAAAGTACAAAAATACTGGGTAACAAATTCCATTTTTTGGAACTATAAGTTATGAGAGATAACTGTTTTAAAACTAAAAACACATTTGTTTATACCAAATACTTACTTTCAAATAAGTATTCACAAGCTATTTATTCTTATCAAAAAGCAGGCAGTTTTTATCGTTTCTACTTTGGAGCACATACTATAATTCTCTCAAAATTTTCAACCAAAAAGATAAAAAGAATGTTCGCGCAAAGCGAATTACTACTATTCAAAAATATTTTTTCGCGAAGAATAGACACAACTGTGAGTGTCTTTAAATGTTCACTTTAAGAATTAACTATACAATTTAAATTATGAAAAAAAGAGATTTAAAATCATTAAGCCTTAACAAGAAGTCAATTTCAAATTTTGATAACAGCGAATTAGTTGGAGGAACAGGTATCACAAATATTTATGAGTGCCCATCAGCATTAGTAAAGCCTCATTGCTTTATTAAAGAATCATTCATTACAATATGTCAGTGCCCATCTAACGTATGCTAATTACCTATTTTAAACAACATACAAACAAGCTTTCAAGCTGTATTGTTCAAAAAAAAAGGCTGCCAATTGGCAGCCTTTTCCATACAATATATTTTAATTTTCTTATTGATTGATAACCCAAGAAATAAAGTATTGTGATCCAATAGTACCAACTCCTGGCGCACTTACATATTCGTATCCTAAAATGTTAGCTGCTCCAAGTTTGAATGTTGATTTCTTGTAACGGTAATTTACTTGCAAATCAACTAATGAACGTGCTGATACTGTTCCATCTGCAAAACTTGATTCCCAAAGGAAAGAATCATTCCATCTCCAATTAATGTTAAATCCAAAATTATCAAAAAGGTTTCTGTTTCCAAAAGAAGCTTTTACCTTGTGTTCTGGCGTGTTAAAGTTTGTTTCAAAATCTGGATCGCTTGCTCTATCAAAGTCAAGTTTTGCATACGTATAGTTGATTCCAAAGTCATAATCTCCAAATACTTTAGTATTCGCTCCAATTGCAACACCATAAGAACTGATATCAGCATTTGAATTAGAATACAATTGGAAAGGTGTAAAGTCACCATTGGCTGCTGCAATTAATGCGTTTGGTGTTGGCGCTCCACCTACTGGAGTTAAGTCTGTGATATCTGAAAAGTCTACATTACCATAGTTTGGAACAATTACGGTTCTGTTTGCAATGAAATCTTTGTATGAGTTATAGTATGCACTTACATCTACAGAGATATTATCATACACAATTCCACGATATCCAACTTCAAATGCAGATACTTGCTCTGGCTTTACAAAATCAATATTAGCTCTTTGTAATAATGCTGGGTTAGGTGCTCCTGCTGCTGAACTTGCTCCAAATTCCTGAAATGATGATAGTGTAAATGAGTTGTTATATGCATCACTTCCAGAAAGTGTTACTGTTCTCGGTAAGCCTAGTGCTTCTAATCCTGCTGGGAAGTTATTTGTAATTGGTCTACTCGTGTAACGATTCAAGTTATCAGGAGCCGAACCTACTAAGATTGCATTTCCAACATCTAAACCAATATATTGATCCTGCGTACTTGGGTTACGGAAACCTGTTTGGAATGAAGCTCTAAAGTTATGTTTTTTAGCTTCATCTGGAGAATATACCAATGATAATCTTGGGGAAACATTTCCATCAAAGTTTTGTGCTTTATCATAACGGATAGAACCTGTAAACTTCATCTTATCTTCCAAAAACTTTTTCTGTACTTGCACATACGCACCGTATTCATCATATCGAATTGGTCCATCAGTATCTGTAAAGATCGTTCCTTGAGAATCCAATACATATTCACGATATGACCCACCAACTTGAATGTCAGCAACATCAACTAAATGTGAAAAATTATAATTTACATCAACATGATATAATTTTGTATTGTCTATAAATCTTGCTCCAGTTAATAAATCTCCATCAGCAGTTACCGCATCTAAAGCATTTCTAAATCCTGTTGAGCCCGGCACTAAACGACCTGTATCTGCCAAGCCCCTTGCAAAAGCGTGTGCTACTGTTGGATCACCTGGTGTAACTCCAGGAATCGCTCCTGTGATAGCTCCTAAATATCCTGTTGCATATTCTGTAAACCATTGTTGATCTGATTTCCATCTTCTGTTTACATTGATTGCTGCAAAACGTGTATCGTATGAATCGTTTGCCTTTTCAGCAGTAACATATCCACGAACAAAGAAGTTATCATTACGAACTTCTAATTTGTGTTGTTGCATGAAGAAGTTTTTGATAGAATATCTATTTGCTCCTTGGTAGATTGTGTTACCACGACCAATTTTTGAATTCCAAATCACTGTAAAGTCATTTGCCCAAGGCTTGTAATGCATTGCTAAATCTGCTTTTACGCTTTCTGCATCATAATCCATTAAATCGCGTTCCTCGTAACCAGTTCTTGAAACTGCTGCAGAACCAAAAGTTCCCGCTGGAACCCCTGCTAAAGTATCAAAATTTAAAGTAGTTGAAACTTCATCTCCGTAAATATTCAATCCGTCATAGTTTGGATCAGATACTCTATCTCCAGCAATTGCATCACCAGAAGCTGCATCGAAGTTTGTATAATCAGTAGCAAACCATTCTGTTCCGTTTAAGAAAGAGAAAGAAGCTTTAATTGCAACTTTATCACTAAATGCATGTGCTGCTCTAAATCCAAAGTCAACAAAATTATTATCTCCTGCATTGTCTGATGAAGTCATTCCTGTTTTTGCATAAAAGCTAATTCCTTGCTCTTTGAAAGGATCTTTACTACGCATAAACATGATACCGTTAAACGCATTTGCTCCATATAGTGCTGAGGAAGCTCCAGGTAATAATTCTACCGTCGCTACATCTAATTCAGACATTCCTAATAAGTTTCCTAAGGCAAAGTTTAAGGCTGGTGAAGAATTATCCATTCCATCTACCAACTGCATAAATCGTGTATTGGCAAAGGTGGCAAAACCTCTTGTGTTAACAGATTTAAAAGTTAAACTATTCGTATTAATATCAACACCTTTTAAGTTTTCTAAGGCATCATAATAATTTGGAGAAGATGCATTCTTAATAGCTCTAGCATCCATACGCTCAACCGTTACTGGAGATTCTCGGATTCTTTCTGGTGTTCTCGAGGCAGAAAGAACGATTTCATCTAACTCTGTTCCTTCTTTTAGAACAATAGTAACGTCTTCATTGTCTTTGGTAATTTCTACAGTAGCAGAATCAAATCCGATACTACTAGCTGTAATTTTAAAAGGTGGGTCTTGATTTACCGATAGTTTGAATTTTCCATCAAAATCAGTACTAGTTCCAGTAGAAGATCCTACTACTACGATGTTTACACCTGGGATTGGCATGTTATTGCCATCAACAACTTTTCCACTAACATTGGTTTGTGCAAATAGACCTGCACAAACCAACATAGCTAAAATTGATAGATATGCTCTCATAAGTCTTTTTGGTTTAGTTATTACGAGAACAATATACGCTTTTTTAGGATATCCCTAAAAAAAGTGTTAATATTTTAAAGTTATTCTACTGTTACGGATTTTGCCAAGTTTCTTGGTTGATCCACATTACAATCGCGCATTACTGCGATATAATACGACAATAATTGTAGCGGGATTGTTGTTAATAAGGGAGTTAGCAACTCTAGTGTTTCAGGAATTTCAATAACGTAGTCCGCAATTTTCTTGATCGATTTATCTCCTTGCATGACTACTGCAATAATTTTTCCTTTTCTAGATTTTATCTCTTGAATGTTACTTACTACTTTTTCGTAGTGTCCTTTACGTGTAGCAATAACCACAACTGGCATTTGTTCATCAATTAATGCGATAGGTCCATGTTTCATTTCTGCTGCTGGATATCCTTCTGCATGTATATATGAAATCTCTTTTAATTTTAAGGCACCTTCTAACGCTACTGGGAAGTTATAACCTCTTCCTAAGTACAAGAAATTAGTAGCATCTTTATAAATATTTGAGATCGTTTTTACGTGATTATCTGATTCTAGTGTTTTTTCAACTTTTGCAGGAATAGCATCCATTTCAGATAAATACTAGTGGAATTCTGAGGTAGAAATGGTTCCTTTTTTCTGTGCTAATTTTAAAGCTATTAACGTCAATACTGTAATTTGCGTTGTAAATGCTTTTGTAGAAGCTACCCCAATTTCTGGACCTGCATGTGTGTATGCTCCAGCATCAGTTTCTCTAGAAATTGAAGATCCTACCACATTACAAACACCAAATACAAATGCACCCTTGCTCTTTGCTAATTTTATTGCTGCTAAAGTATCTGCCGTTTCTCCTGATTGAGAAATTGCAATTACTACATCATTTTCAGTAATAATAGGATTTCTATATCTGAACTCAGAAGCATATTCTACTTCAACAGGTATTCTTGTTAAGTTTTCAAATACATATTCAGCAACCAATCCTGCGTGCCATGAAGTTCCACATGCAACAACTAGGATTCTGTTAGCATTTAGGAATTTTTCAATATTATCGTCAATTCCAGCCATACGAATGATCCCTTCATTTGATAGCATTCTTCCTCTGAATGTATCCAAAATTGCTCTTGGTTGCTCGTATATTTCTTTCAACATAAAGTGATCGTAACCACCTTTTTCTATTTGCTCTAAGTTTAATTGTAATTCTTGAACGTACGGATCAACTAAAGAATCATCTTTAATTTTACGAACTTTTACTTTTTTACCTCTGCGCACAATTGCCATTTCTTCATCTTCAAGGTAAATAGCATTGTTTGTATATTCAATAAAAGGAGTGGCATCAGAAGCGATAAAAAATTCTTCTTCACCAATACCAATTACTAACGGACTTCCCAATCGTGCTACTACAATTTCGTCTGGTTTATTTTTATCAAATACGGCAATCGCATAGGCTCCTACAACTTGGTTTAAAGCAATTTGTACAGCTTTCCCAAGTTTTACATCTTCATTTTTCTTTACATCCTCAATAAGATTTACCAATACTTCAGTATCTGTATCCGATTGAAATGTATACCCTCTATTAATCAATTCTTGCTTTAACGGCTCATAGTTTTCGATGATCCCATTATGAATAATTACCAATTCGCCTGAATTTGAATAATGAGGATGCGAGTTTACGTCATTTGGTTCTCCATGAGTAGCCCAACGTGTATGTCCTATAGCTAAAGATCCATCGACTGAGATTTCATCTTTCACACGACTTTCTAAATCAGCAACCTTTCCTTTTGTTTTAGATAGTTTGATGTTTTTACCATCATATATGGCAACTCCTGCACTATCATATCCTCTATACTCTAGCCTTTTTAAACCTTTTAGCACCACAGGATATGCTTCTCTGTGACCTATATAACCTACGATTCCGCACATAATTTTCTTAGTTATTGATGTTTAATTGGTTTCTGAAATTGTGTAAAATATTTCTAACTTTAACCTTTTGTCTTCGGGAGAAGCCGTTGTACTTCCATGCAAAACAGTACCAAATGGATTAGTAATTGAAGCAGCAGGCACAAAATCATCATCTGTAGTCCCAGTTTCAATTTCTCCATTATTAATAATACGAATATCAGAAGTAACTACTAATCCAAGTTTTACATTATCTGCATCATTACGTATCACATTATTCAAATGTTCTGTTAACCTGATTTTATAACGCAATGGTTTATCATCATCATCTAACTCCAAAATTCCACCGTGTACCGCTTTTGACAAGGAAGGTGCCGTTGGATTTGTAGTTTGATCAACTGTATAATCTGCCAAAGGAATATTATCTTTCATGTTGTACAAATAGATACGTTGTGGATCTTCAGCACCATCAACCTGAATATTAGTATTTACATAAAACACTAAATTTGCATCATTGATAATCCATCCATTTTCTCTTATTTCTTCTAATTGATCTGCTACTCCGTTATTATCCGTATCAGGACCAAAAAGCTCAATAACGGTCATGGAACCTTCTCCTCCTTTTAGAAACAAGTTATTTTCATTTGCTTCTACATTTTGTGTAAATGTAGGTGTATTAAGTGTATTCACAACATTTGCTGTTGATAAGCTGAGCGTAAATGAAGCTTTTTCTGACTCAACAGTATCATCAGAAGGATCAGTATTTCCTTGTGTATTTACTTTCTGATAAATGTAGTTAATCTCAATATTTGCATTTTCAATATCTAACAACATTAACGCTTCTGCATTAGCTGCTGTTATGTGCAACCCTTTGAATAAATCTCCTGCACGGAAGACATTATTGTTTGAAAGATCAATACTTCCTTCGTTATCTATAATTCGCTCTTGAAAAAAGTCTTTATCTAATTCCACACGGATTCTTGGAGATAATGTTTGTGCAATGACAGGATTTCCGTTTTCGTCAAACACAATTCCCCCATCGATATCTGTTTCTGGTATCTCTACCTGTTCTTGATCGATCATAAAGTCAGGATTCTGATAGAGTGTTTCACCAACTTGCATCGAAAAATCTTCATTAGAAAAGAAAACTTGTGGATCTCCTTCTTCGTCAAAAGCTCTTAAAAAGTATGTAAGTTCTTGTACATTAAGATTGAAAGTCTGCTCAATATTTCCATATAAAGAATCTACTTCTACTTCCGTTTCTCCTTCATCATTAACACTACTCGAGCTGAAATATGGAATATTTAACCATACTTCTGTAACCGTTTCCATTTCTTCCGTATCTGTCAAGTCCGCATCTTCTTCTTCTTGACTTTTATCTCCAAATTCAGGGTTTTCTGTTCCTGAAACTAAACTTGCTTGTATCGTAAGACTTGAATATGTAGTTCCGTACACTGGATCTACATTTTTTCCAAGTTGATACACTGGTAATCCGTTTGCTTGTACTGGTCCCAAACGTTTGTTATACGCTCGTACTTGAGAGTCTACAAACAAAGCTGTAGTGAAGTTATTATTCTCAATAATTTCATCTCCAACTGTACTAAACTCATCATCACAAGCAACAAAGCCTAGTACCATCAAAAGCACTACTAAGCCACATGTTAGTGTCTTCTTAAATTTGTTCATAAGTGTAATCTGTTAACCTTAATTTAAAACTTTTGTATTGTAAAAATCTGTGTATGCATCGGCAAACTCTTCACTGTTTTTGTATTCAAGAACTGGTTTTTCAAGACCGGTGAGATATTCTTGAACATCAGTAGGAATTTCCTCAGATGCAATTACTACGGCATCCGAATGATCCACAGCAACTTTTAGAAGGTTAGAGTAGTTTGGCTCAGCAAGTATTTCTACATTACCATCGCCAATATTGTCAAACTTGATTTTGTTTAGCATTTCTTTATCTAAAGTTCCATCAAATTCTTGTTTGTATACAGAAGTAACAATTTTACTATCTGTAAACAATGGTTCGTCTTTGTAATATTTACGTAAGTATAAAGGCAATAATGAAGCCATCCATCCGTGAACATGAATGATATCTGGAGCCCAATTTAATTTCTTTACTGTTTCAATTACGCCTTTCGCAAAGAAAATAGCGCGCTCGTCATTGTCTGGAAACAAGTTCCCTTCTTCATCTGTAAATGTAGCTTTACGTTTAAAGTACTCTTCATTATCAATAAAGTACACTTGTATTCTTTCTTTTGGGATAGAAGCTACTTTAATAATTAACGGCATATCCATATCATTAATTACCAAGTTCATTCCTGATAAACGAATTACTTCGTGTAATTGATGTCTTCTTTCATTGATATTTCCAAAACGTGGCATAAATATCCTTATTTGTCCACCTTTGCTATTTACCATTTTTGGAGCTTCAAAAGACATTGATGAAATTTCAGTTTCTGGCAAATATGGTACTACTTCAGATGAAACGTACAAGACTCTTTTATTATTCATAAAAATACTTTTCCTTTAATAATTCAGCGTAAAACATGCAAAATTACAAAAATTATGCAGATTAACAGTAATATATTAAGTTTGCACGCTGTTAATTTTTTCCAAATGACTATATACTACACACAAAATACGCTAAAAACGTTTATTGAAACTCAAAAATCTGAAGGAAAAACCATTGGTTTTGTTCCCACAATGGGCGCACTACATAAAGGTCACTTATCGTTGGTAAGGAACGCTATGACTGATAATGATATTGTATTTGTAAGTGTTTTTGTGAATCCTACACAGTTTGACAATGCTACTGACTTGGAGAAATATCCTCGCACACTAGAAGCCGATGTAGCATTGCTAAAAACTTTAGGAAAAAATATTTTTGTGTACGCTCCAAGTGTGAAAGATATATACAATTCTGATGTAAATGCTGAAAAATTCAGTTTTGACGGACTTGAATTTGAAATGGAAGGAAAATTTAGAACAGGACATTTTGATGGTGTCGGAACGATTGTAAAACGTCTTTTTGAAATTGTCACACCAAACAATGCTTATTTTGGAGAAAAGGATTTTCAACAGTTAATGATTATCAAAAAACTGGTTTCAAAATATAAATTACCTGTACACATTGTTGGATGTAAAATTTTCAGAGAAGCTTCAGGACTAGCAATGAGTTCTCGTAATGATCGTTTGTCTGAAGAAGCAAGAAAAGAAAGTGCATTTATCTACAAAACACTTCTAGAAGCCAAGGAAAAGTTTGGCACAAAAAGTGCTAGACAAGTAAAAGAATGGGTTCAAAAAGAATTTAGCAAACATCCGTTATTAACCTTAGAATATGTTGAAATTGCTAACCTTAAAAACCTAAAAACGGTAAAAAGAAAATCAAAAAACGAAACGTATCGCATATTCATTGCTGCTTTTATTGAAAACATTCGATTAATAGACAACTTAGCATTGAATTAAGAACTTTAAAATTATTAACTTTGTCCCCTATGCAAGTAAACGTAGTAAAATCAAAGATACACAGAGTAAAAGTTACTGGAGCTGACCTAAATTATATTGGCAGCATTACCATTGACGAAGACCTAATGGATGCCGCAAATATCGTACAAGGAGAAAGAGTTCAAATTGTAAATAATAACAATGGAGAACGCCTTGAAACGTACGCTATTCCTGGACCAAGAGGTAGTGGCGAAATCACATTAAATGGTGCTGCAGCTAGAAGAGTAGCAAAAGATGACGTCCTTATTTTAATTACATATACCTGGATGGATATTGAAGAAGCGAAACAATTTAAACCTTCTTTAGTTTTTCCTAACGAAGCTGATAACACACTTACATAGTTGAAAATAAAGACCTCAAAAATACTAAAGATTCTACTCCCAATTCTTCTGGGAGTTTTTTTAGTTTGGTATTCTTTATCCAAAACACCTCTAGACGAACTTATTGAACATTTCAAAAAAGCAGATTATACTTGGGTAGCTTTAGGTGTAGTTTGTGGAATTTTAAGCCACTTATCTAGAGCATATCGCTGGCAGTTTATGTTAGAACCCATGGGATACAAACCTAAATATCCCAACAGTGTCATGGCAGTTTTTGTAGCTTATTTAGCAAATTTAGGAATTCCTCGTTCCGGCGAAGCTTTGCGCGCATTGACTTTGACAAATTATGAAGATGTTCCTTTTGAAAAAGGATTTGGAACTATTGTAGCAGAACGAGTTGCAGATTTAATTGTCATGCTATTAGTAATCATTGCAACGCTTTTTATGCAGTTTGATTTTATTTGGAATCTACTCATGACAAAGCTAAATCCTACAAAGGTTATTCTTTTACTTTCAGCAATGATTACAGGCGCAATTGCTTTAATTATATTTATTAAAAGAGCAAAAAAAGGCATTGCACATAAAATCAAAAATTTTGTTATTGGAGTCTTTGAAGGCGCCACTAGCATTTTAAAAATGAAACGCAAATGGGCTTTTATTTTCCACACGCTGTTTATTTGGGCAATGTACATTTTAATGTTTTATGTAACAATGCTATCTGTAGCTGACTTGCAAGGAAAAGTTCCTGTAGGTGCCATTTTAATTGCATTTATAGCTGGTAGCTTTAGCATTGCTGTAACCAATGGTGGAACGGGCGCGTATCCATTAGCAATAGCAGCTGCATTCTCATTATTTTATATAGAGCGCGGACCTAGTGAAGGTTTTGGTTGGATCATGTGGGCTTCGCAAACGTTAATGATTATTGTGATGGGCGGATTATCTTTTCTATACTTACCTATTTTTAATCGCAAAAAAAATCTTTAACTTGCTAATCTAAATCAACCAATCTACCTCATGAAAAAGTACCTCATGTTATTCGTTGCGTTTGTATGTTTCACAAATATCAATGCACAAACTTCTCTTGAAAAAATCAAGTCTAAAAAATTAAATGAAACTCGTGACATCCAATTGTATATCCCTGAAGGATATTCAGAAGACAAAGTCTATCCAATAATTGTGGTTTTGGATGCACACTATCTTTTTGAAACCGTTGTTTCCAATGCTCGCTATTACAGCTATTGGGACGAAATGCCAGAATGTATTGTTGTTGGCGTGAATCAGCCTAAAACAGAAGATCGTGCGCGTGACTGCATGTACGCAGACGCCAGCGGTTTACCTGAAGAAAAAGGCGCTAAGTTTTTTGAATTTATAGGAATGGAATTAATTCCTTTTATTGAAAAGAATTACAATACAGCCAATTTTAAAATGATTGTCGGACATGATTTAACAGCAAATTTTGCGAATTACTACCTCTTCAAAGAAGTTCCTTTGTTTGACGCTTATATAAACTTAAGTCCATATTTTGCTCCAAAGATGGAAGGTCGTATCGCAACACGATTAGAAGAGTTTGAAACTAAAAAATTCTATTATTTAGCTACCGCAGATGAAGACACAAAAAAAGCAGCACAGCGAATCAGAGAACTAAATGAATCATTAAGCGGATTAAAAAACGAAAATGTTTTTTATTACTATGATGATTTTACAGAAGCCAATCATAATTCGCTAGCGGTGCAAGCCATTCCTAGAGCAATGAGTAAAATATTTACCATTTATCGCCCAATTAGCGTTAAAGAATTCAAAGAGACTATTGTAAACCTAAAAACATCTCCATACTTATATTTAACAGATAAATACAATACGATTAAAGAACTATTTGGTTTTGAAAAACGTGTTTCTGTAAATGATTTTATGGCAATTTATTCTGCAGTTCGCAAATCAAAAATTAATAATGAAGATTTAAAATTACTTGCTAAGCTAGGCAAAAAAGAATATCCTGACACTTGCTTGTTTCACTTTTTTATGGGTGAATATTACGAGAAAACTGGAAAACCTAAAAAAGCATTACGCATGTACCAAAATGGCTTTAGCATGAATGCAATAGATTTCATCACAAAAGATTTAATGCTCGACAAAGCTGATAAACTCAAACAAGACTTCGGTTGGTAAATTAATATATGGCAAAAGTAAAAACTTCCTTTTTCTGTCAAAACTGTGGCACACAATTCTCTAAATGGCAAGGACAATGTTCTTCGTGCAAACAATGGAATACTATTGTAGAAGAAGTAATTCAAAAAGAAGTAAAAGCCAATTGGCAAAAACAAGAAAAAGGTAGTTCTCGAGTTGCAAAACCTACGTTAATTCATGAAATTAGTTCTGCAACCGAAAAACGTTTACCAACATCTGATAAAGAGTTGGACAGAGTGCTTGGTGGCGGAATTGTTCCAGGCTCTTTGATTTTACTTGGTGGCGAACCTGGTATTGGAAAGAGTACTTTATTGCTTCAAATTTCATTAAAATTACCTTACAAAACCTTGTATGTTTCTGGTGAAGAAAGTCAGAAGCAAATTAAAATGCGCGCTGAGCGTATCAGTCAAAAAAATTCCAATTGTTTTGTGCTGACCGAAACAAAAACCCAAAATATATTTAAGCAAGTTGCCGAAGTTGAACCAGATATTGTTGTAATTGATTCCATTCAAACCTTACATTCAGACTATATAGAATCGTCTGCAGGAAGCATTTCACAAATTAGAGAATGTACAACAGAATTGATCAAATTTGCCAAAGAAAGCGGTATTCCTGTATTTTTAATTGGTCATATTACAAAAGACGGAAATATTGCTGGACCCAAGATTTTAGAGCATATGGTGGATACGGTTTTACAGTTTGAAGGCGATCGAAACCACGTGTATCGAATTTTACGTTCGCTGAAAAATCGTTTTGGTTCTACTTCTGAATTAGGAATTTACGAAATGCTATCCGATGGCTTACGCGAAGTACACAATCCTTCCGAAATTTTGATTTCCAAAAACGCTGATGAACTTAGCGGAACAGCTATTGCAGCTACTTTAGAAGGCGCACGACCTCTAATGATCGAAATTCAAGCTTTGGTGAGCACCGCGGTGTACGGAACACCTCAACGAAGTGCTACAGGTTATAATGCCAAACGTTTAAACATGTTATTGGCTGTACTGGAGAAACGTGCAGGTTTTAAACTAGCCGCAAAAGATGTCTTTTTAAACATTACAGGTGGGATTAGCATTGACGACACTGCGATTGATTTGGCAGTAACTGCCGCTATACTTTCAAGCAATGAAGATGAAGAAATTTCAAAGACCAATTGTTTTGCAGCGGAAATTGGACTCGCAGGCGAAATTCGTCCTGTAAACAGAATAGATCAACGTATTTTAGAAGCCGAAAAGTTAGGCTTCACAACCTTTTTTGCTTCAAAGCACAACAAAATATCACTAAAAAACACTAAGATTAATATTGTTTTAATCTCGAGAATTGAAGATGTAGTAGCGCATCTTTTTTAATCTGAACTACAATAAATAAATATATTTACTAGTTTACATAAAAGCAAGATTGCCTAAAAAACCAGAAAAGGGAACGCAACGCAATGTCCGTTCCCTTTTTTATTGTCTGTTATATTCTTAAACGCAGATTGCCACAAGTTTTTTCAAAACTTTCGCAATAACGTTTGAAAGAAATCTAAAATTCCAATAGTATGAGTAAGCCCAAATTATGGTGCTGGATTTGGAATACTACTGTGAATTTCATTGATTCCATCAAGTACTTCTTGCGATAATTCCACATCAATACTTGCTATATTTTCTTTAAGCTGTTCCATATTGGTAGCTCCAATAATATTTCCAGTTACAAATGGTTGCTGATTGATATATGCCAATGCCATTTGCGGCAAACTTAAATTGTGTTTTTGCGCCAATTCAAAATATTTCTGTGTCGCTTCTGTAGCTTCTTTTCCACTGTAACGCGCAAATCGCGGAAACAATGTAAGACGAGAACCTTCTGGTGTTTTCCCGCCTAAATACTTTCCTGAAAGGACACCAAATCCTAATGGAGAATATGCTAATAAACCAATACCTTCTCGCATAGAAACTTCTGCTAAACTGGTTTCAAAACTTCTACATAATAATGAATATGCATTTTGGATGGTTACCATTCTTGGCAATCCTTTTTTAGATTCTTCCAAATAACGCATCGCTCCCCAAGATGTTTCGTTTGAGATTCCTACTTGACGAATTTTCCCTTCTTTAATCAATCCGCCTAAGGTTTCTAAACTTTCATGAAAATTATATTCCCAAGGGTCGTTTGGATTGTGTGTGTAATCACGTACTCCAAAGAAATTTGCATTTCGTTCTGGCCAATGCAATTGATATAAATCTATATAATCTGTTTGCAAACGTTGCAAGCTTTTTTCCACTGCATCTTTGATGGCTTCTGGCTTGAAACCATTCGTTCTAATATGCGCAGTATAGTCTCCTGGACCTGCAATTTTTGATGCTAATACAACTTTATCTCTGTTTCCCGTTTTTTTGAACCATGTTCCTATGATGCGTTCTGTTTCTGCATAGGTCTCTGCCGTTGCTGGCACAGGATACAATTCGGCAGTATCAAAAAAGTTGACCCCTTGATCAAGTGCATAATCCATTTGCTCATGACCTTCGGCTTCAGTATTTTGATTTCCCCAAGTCATGGTTCCGAGGCAAATTTTACTGACTTCTATGTCAGTATGTGGAATTTTTGAATATTTCATATTCTATTTTCTTTTTCGGTTTTTTATTTTTTTTTCTAATGTTTGACTCCGCATTAAGGATGGAGCATTTCGACTACGTTCAATACAAGCTTTTGTTGGAGCTCTTTGTGAGATGCTGAATCATACTGAACCAAGTTCAGCACAAGAGTTCAGCATGACGAACACAAGCGACCAACGAGAGCCTGACCTCTGATTTGTAAGAGGAAATACCAAAACTTTACACGTCAATTTCAACTAAAATTGGACAATGATCAGAATGTTTAGCTTCAGGTAAAATGGTAGCTCTGGTAATATTATCTTTTAATGGTTCGCTCACCATATTATAATCGATACGCCAACCTTTGTTATTGGCACGCGCATTCGCTCGATAGCTCCACCAACTGTAATGATGTGGTTCTTTGTTTAGGTGACGAAAAGAATCAATAAATCCGCTATCGATAAAACTTCCTATCCAAGCACGTTCTTCAGGTAAGAATCCTGAAACACCTTTCATTTTCGGATTATGAATATCTATTTCTTCATGACAAATGTTATAATCACCACACACGACTAAGTTTGGAATTTCTTTTCGGAGGTTCGTCAAATATTCTTTAATTTCGTCCATGTATTGAAACTTAAAACTCAAACGTGCATCATTAGTTCCAGAAGGCAAGTACATACTCATGATAGAGATATTATCATAATCGACACGCAAATTACGACCTTCAAAATCCATGGTTTCAATACCTGTTCCGTATTCTATATGATTTGGCTCTTCTTTACACAGAACAGCCACACCACTGTAGCCTTTTTTTTGTGCACTGAACCAATAATGATATTTGTAACCTAAAACCTCAAAAGCTTCTAAATCGAGTTGTTCTTTTTGTGCTTTAGTTTCTTGGATACAAAGCACATCTGGATTTGCTTGTTGCAACCATTTTAAAAAACCTTTCTTTACGGCAGCACGAATTCCGTTTACGTTATAAGATATTATTTTCACGCTTCTATTTTTTTAATTTCTGTGGAATGAATAAAATTGAAAAGCGCATATTAGGGTAGCGCTTTTACTCTTCCTCGTTATCGTTTAGTCTACGTTCTAGTTCTGCTTGAAATTCTTCCATTACAGGTTTTACAGTACATTCCGGAAGGTCAGCAATACGTATATACATTAAACCATCAACAGCATTATTGAACAACGGATCTACATTGAATGCAATTACTTTTGCATTTTGTTTTACGTATTTTTTGATCAATACGGGCATACGTAAGCTTCCTGGTTCTATTTCGTCAATGATTTTATCAAACTTATTTAAATCTGCTGCAGTTTCATCAAAAATAAAGTCTTTGTCAGCATCTTTAAGTTTTACTTTAAATTCTTTTTTCGGATGAATATATTGTGCGATATACGGATCGTAATAGTGCGATTTCATAAACTCAATCATCAATGATTTTGAGAAGTTTGAAAACTGATTACTAATACTCACACCACCAATAAGATATTTATGTTCAGGGTGACGCAAGGTTGTGTGTACAATCCCTTTCCACAATAAGAATAATGGCATTGGTTTTTGCTGATATTCTTTAATGATAAAAGCTCTTCCCATTTCAATGGACTGACTCATCATTTTGTGTAATTCTGGCTCAAAGCGGAATAAATCTTGCAAATAGAAACCATTGATTCCATAACTCGCATAAATCTGACTTCCAAGCCCCATTCGATATGCTCCTGCTATTTTTTTGGCATCACTATCCCACAAGAACATGTGATGATAATAATGATCAAACTTATCTAAATCAATTGCCTTATTGGTTCCTTCACCAATTTCACGGAAGGTAATTTCGCGAAGTCTTCCCATTTCACGTAATACATTCGGGATTTCTGAAGCTTCTGCCAAAAACACTTGATAGTTTTTACTCGTAAGTAAATGATGTTTTTTAGACAAGCTTTCAACTTCTTGCTGAATTACTTCAGCCGAAACAGGCGTAATGATTTGCTTTGGCGGCTTCGGAATTTTTAATGATGTTGGCACTTTACTCAACAGGTTTTGCTTTTCATACGTATTCGATAACATGTATGTCTTTTTACGTAGAAACTCTGTAAAGTCTGCTAAATTTTCATATTCATTTTGTGCTTTTACAGAAATAGGCTTTCCAATGCGCACTTTAATGACTCTATTTTTTTGCGTTAATAATTCTGATGGTAATTTTGCTGTTCTTAAAGTGTCACTAATTCTAGCTAATCTATAAAAGAAACGACTGTTTTTTGCATGAAAATAGATTGGCACTACAGGAACCTTTGCTTTTTGCACCAATTTCATGGCAGCTTCTTCCCAAGGCTTATCTACAATTAGTTTACCATCTTTATAAGTTGAAACTTCTCCTGCTGGGAAAATCCCTAATGGTTTTCCTTCACGCAAATGCATGATAGATTGTTTGAAACCGGCAATACTTGACTTTGCTCCTTTGTGGTCTTCAAAAGGATTTACAGGCATTACATACGGCTTTAACGGCTCTACTCGATGCAGCAAAAAGTTCGCTATAATATTATAATCAGGTCGCTGTTCTATCATTAATTTTAGCAGCAATATTCCATCAATTCCACCAAGAGGATGATTGGAAATTGTAACATACGCACCATTTTTTGGAAGACGCTTTAAATCTTCTTCTGGAATTTCAAATTTAATCTGATACTCTTCCAATAATGCATTCAAAAATTCTAAATCATCGAGGTGTTTGTATTTGTCATAAATTTTATTGACATCCGAGATACGCAACACGTTCATCAAAACCCAACTTACGAAGGTTCCGACGAAGCCATATTTATCTAATTTGACAGCTTTTGCAACTTCTTTTGCAGTTACCAATCCCATATACTTACTTTAACGCGAATTACAAATATAGGAAAACAACCTTAATAAAGGTCATTTATTTTACAACTAGCTGAATCGTTTGTTCCGCGCGCTGTTCCAATAGAATTTCTTTCTCTTTTTGCAATCCTTCAATCGCAGATTCTGTAAAGTGTCGAATTGTATACAGCGATACATTTTCGTGATGTGTAACCTTGAATTTTGAACGTAGCGTTTTAAGTAATTTTTCTAAATTATTGAACTTATTATCCACACAAACTGAAAAACTAATCGCAGAGTTTTGAATTACATCTACTTTCATTTTACAACTGTGAAGTAATTTGAATATTTTACTGATATTATCTTCTACAATAAAAGAGAAATCTAATGACGAAACTGAAATTAATACTAGATTCTTTTTGACAATAAAACATGGGACATTTGGCGTAATTCCAACTCCTTTTGCCACAGCAGTTCCTTCACCTTTTGGATTTAAAAATGATTTTACATACAATGGAATTTCTTTACGTTGTAATGGTTGTAATGTTTTTGGATGAATCACAGACGCTCCATAAAACGCTAACTCAATGGCTTCACGATACGAAATATTATGTAATAATTGTGCGTTTTCAAAATAGCGTGGATCCGCATTTAAAACGCCTGGCACATCTTTCCAAATAGTCACACTTTCAGCATTTAAGCAATACGCAAAAATTGCCGCAGTATAATCTGAACCTTCTCGCCCAAGTGTGGTTGTAAAGTTATTTGGATCACTTCCAATAAAACCTTGTGTAATATTGAGTTTTGAACGATTTACATTTTGTTTGATCTTTTCTTGTGTCAATTCCAAATTCACTTTTGCGTCACGATAATTCGTATCTGTTTTAATCATCTCACGGACATCCAACCACGTATTTTCGATAGAAATACTATTTAAATACGCACTAACTATTGTTGTGGAAATCAACTCTCCATACGAAATCAATTGATCATACACATAGTTATAATCTGGTGATTTATTTCGCCCTAAAAAGCCTTGCATTTCTTCAAAAAGCTGTTTCACTTTTCCGAAAATCGGATGGCTTTCATTTGGAAATAACTCTAACAAAATTTCATTGTGATATTTGGCAATTTCCTGAATAGATGCTTGCAATTCTTTATTTTCTTCAAAGTAATTTTTGATCACCACTTCTAGAGCATTGGTTGTTTTTCCCATTGCAGAAATCACAATTAGCATATTATCATAACCAACTTCTTGTAATACGTTGACTAAATTTTTGACGCCTTCTGCATCTTTTACAGACGCTCCACCAAATTTGAATATTCTCATGTGTTTATTTTTATTTCTTTTCTAACTAAAAATTAAATTTCACATTACTTCTCGATGCTATTTTTTTACAAAAAATCACTTAAAGTGACGAAACTCTAACTCGTTGTATCGAGATTTACTTTGTTTTTATATTATTATTTATTTTTTGCTAAATAGTTTTGAATTCCTTGCGCATCCAATTGCACAACATGCCAATCACGCATAACGTTAGCACCAATATGTTCGTAAAACTCAATGGCTGGCGTATTCCAATCTAACACTTCCCAACCAATTCGTTTGACACCTAAATCATTTCCAAATTCAATTACCTTCTGCAATAATGCGCCACCAACACCTTTACCGCGTGCTTTTTCACTCACTATTAAATCTTCTAAATGCAATACTTCTCCTTTCCATGTTGAATATCGCATGTATACGAGCGCTATTCCTATCACCTCCTCAGTAGTTTCCGCGACAAAACAATGAAATTTTGGCGCTGCTCCAAAACCATCCTCACGTAGTATTTCTGGCGATATAATAACCGCCTCAGGTTCTTTTTCAAATATGGCTAATTCATTAATTAGTTGAAAGATAGCATTAACATCTGTAGCAACGGCTTTTCGTGTGGTAAAGTTCATAGGTTGTAAAATCTTTACACAAAGGTAACAAGGCAAAAATTATAATTTTTACGAAAACGTTATAGTTTTACAAAATTATCGATATTTGTGATCTGAGAAACAAAGTAGACAAAATGGCTAAACAAAATCAAACCCTAGGAGAATTTATTATTGAAAACCAAGCTGAATTCAAATATTCTTCTGGAGAACTCTCCCGATTAATCAATTCTATCCGATTGGCAGCAAAAGTAGTGAATCATGAAGTAAACAAAGCTGGATTGGTAGATATCATTGGCGCCGCTGGCGAAACAAACATTCAAGGAGAAGACCAACAAAAACTGGACGTATATGCTAATGAGAAGTTTATCCAAACGTTGAGCAACCGAAATATTGTCTGCGGAATTGGTTCTGAAGAAAATGATGATTTTATCGCAATTAATAGTTTAGACGAAAACAATCAAAACAAATATGTGGTACTCATTGATCCTTTGGATGGTTCTTCTAATATTGATGTAAATGTTTCTGTGGGAACAATTTTTTCTGTGTACAGAAGAATTACACCAGTTGGGACTCCAGTTACAATAGAAGATTTTCTGCAAGAAGGAAACCAACAAGTTGCTGCTGGATATGTTATTTATGGAACGTCAACTATGTTGGTATATACAACTGGACATGGTGTAAATGGTTTTACTTTAAATCCTGCTATTGGAACATTCTACTTATCGCATCCAAACATGCAATTTCCAGAAACTGGGCGTATTTATTCTATCAACGAAGGGAATTATGCACATTTCCCACAAGGGGTAAAAGATTATATTAAATATTGCCAAGAAGAAAAAGAAGACCGACCATATACATCTAGATATATTGGTTCTTTAGTTTCTGATTTTCACAGAAATCTAATTAAAGGAGGAATTTATATTTACCCACAAACCTCCAAAGCTCCAAACGGGAAACTTCGTTTACTATATGAATGTAATCCAATGGCATTTCTTGCCGAGCAAGCTAATGGACTAGCAACAGATGGTTTTCAACGCATTATGGATATAAAGCCAACAGAGTTGCATCAACGTGTTCCTATCTTCTGTGGAAGTCGAAAAATGGTAGAAAAAGCAAAGGAGTTTATGAAGAACTCGTAGGAAACGTACTCACTTTCCTAAAAATTATTACTTTTGTGTTGAACCCTAGAACAATAAAATACTTCTAAATGGCAACAAAAGGTAAAAATACCAACGATGCTGATCAAACAAATCCAAGCATTACAGACCCGTCTACTAAGATTGAAGCAATTAAGAATTTAATTTTTGGAGAAAATATTCAGGAGTATAATTCTGAGTTCGACAATATTAAAAATGATATTCTTGCCAAAAAGCAAGCTCTTGAAAACTTGATTGAAGAAGTGCGTTCAGAATTGATCCAAAATATTGATAATCTCAGCACAGACTTAAATATTCGTATTACCGAATTGGAATCCAATATAGAAAATAATTTAGACGATTTAAACGAGAAAAAAGTGGACCGCAGACAATTAGGTCAGTTACTTATCAATCTAGGCGAAAAGATAGGAAAAGAGTAAAGCTCAACATAGTTCTCATGTGTATTTATGACGGAAGCTGATAAATTAGCGTTATTAAAAGATTTATTACTCACGGATGATCGTGCGTATGCAGAATCGATACACAATAAAATTAAAGCGCTCGAGCAAATTATAAACGAGCAAAAAAAACTTTCCAATAAGGTTGATCCAATTATTGATAATAAATTGGAAGAGTTTATTGAGGAAATTCCAGAAACACTTGGACCAACAATTACAGAAGCCTTAGCGGAACAGATTAAAAATTCCAAAGATCAGGTAGTAGAGGCATTATACCCTATTATGGGTAAAATGATTAAGAAATATATTTCTCAAGAAATCAGTTTACTTTCTGAACGTATCAACAAACAATTGGAAGATAGTTTTTCCACCAAAAGCTGGAAGCGAAAATTTAAATCGTGGTTTGGCGGTGTTAAGGAAGAAGAATTGTTGCTAAGCGAATTAAATGCTATCTCTAAAATAGAACAAGTATTAGTTATTGAGAAGAATTCTGGTTTACTTATTGGGCAATATGCTAAAACTGAAACGATTGACAAAGATATGGTCTCTGGAATGCTTACAGCCATTAAAAGTTTTGTGGAAGATGCCTTTCAAGGAAAAAGTCAAAACTTAGAGCTAATCGAATACGAATTATATCACATTCATATTCAGAGCTTTGTATCTTTTTACGTTGCAGTTGCTATTTCTGGCGAATATAATCTTATATTTAAGAACAAATTACAAGATATAATCTTTAATTTTACGGATAACTTCTTAAATTTATTTAACGATTTAAATGAAATTAAAGAAGAAGATATTACTAACGAATTAGAATTCTACTTTAGTACGAATGAAGAAAGCCTCTAAAAAAATAATTCTACTGGGTCACTTTGGTGTCGGAAAATCTTCATTGATCCGACAGTTTGTAGAAAACACTTTTACGAGTGATTACAAAGTTACCATTGGAGTTCACATCTTAAAAAAGGAAGTTGAAATTTCGCCTGACGAAACCATTTCACTTATTATTTGGGATTTGGAAGGATATGACGATATTAAAAAAACACGTGCTTCGTATTTATTAGGAACGCATGGATTTATTTATGTATTTGATGTGACTCGACCTGCTACTTTTGAAAATTTAGAAAACGACATTACCTACCTAACCAATCAATATGCAAATACTCCATTGAAAGTCGTTGGAAATAAAGTAGATTTAGTGACAAAAACCTATTTAAAAGAAAATAAAGACATGTTTGGTGTGGCACCTGACTTTTTTACAAGTGCAAAAACAGGTGATAAAGTAGACGATATGTTTATCGCACTGGCCAAAGAACTTGTGAAATAATATATGATGTTAGAAACATACAGAGAAATCTATTTTCATCCCAGAACACAGTTTATAACGATTGACACTTCTGGTAATGTATTGGAAAGCGACGATATTCTCTTCAAGCTTAAAAAAGGAGATGACATTAGCTCAGTGAGCCTTTTTTTTAAAGGACTTTCTGCTTATTTTGATGTTGATGAAGAAAATGACATCAAGTTTACCTGTATTCATTTAGAGAATAATGATCGGCAAGAATATACCTGTGATATTGAATTCAAAACTTTTGCAGGAGCCCAACCAACACTCATTATTATTCACGATTTTTCTGAGCATTATAAGTATTACCAAGAAGTGGCACAGAGCCGAAATGAATCGGTTATCAATTCGCAAATTTTAGAACTGAAGAATAAATATTTAAAAGAAAAAGAAGATTTTAAAAATACATTCATCGCGAATTTTAGTCATGAATTGCGCAATCCATTAACAGGCGTTACAGCATTTTGTTCCGTATTGCAAAAAACAGACATGACACCAGAACAGCAAGATTATGTAGAAGTTATTAAATCTTCCGCAGATCATTTGCGTAATATGATTGGCGATATTTTAGAAGTGTCTAAAATTGAAGTTGGAAAACTTTCATTACATGAAGAATTATTCGATTTTCATGAACTCATAGACATGCTGGAGTTTACGTATAGCGTAAAAGCTAAGCAGAAAAATATTGAGTTTGAAATTGATTTTGACGAAAAAATCCCAAGATATATTGAGAGCGATAAAACCCGTATCAAACAGATTTTAGAAAACTTGATTGAAAATGCATTAAAATTTACTTCGTCAGGAAAAATTACAGTATTAATCAAGGAAAATCAGCGTAGAGCACGAAAAGTAAACTTAAGTATTAGTGTTCAAGATACTGGTATTGGAATTCCTGACGAAAAACTAGTACTTATTTTCAACAGTTTTACACAACTAAACAACTCAAGAAAGTTTGTGGGCACAGGACTCGGTTTGTCTATTGTAAAAGGGCTGGTTGAGTTGATGGATGGTAAAATTACGGTGGAAAGCAAAGTAAAAGAAGGGTCAACTTTCAAAATAAATATAAACCTACGCTATCCTATTAACCAAGAAGCAACGTCTTTGGAAACTAAATCAGATATTGAACGAAAAAACTATTTATCAAAAGAGAAATACAATATTTTACTTGCTGAAGATTCAGAGCTAGCACAAATGGCTGTATTGAAAATATTAGCACAAGAAGGGAATTTCTTTTTAGATATTATTACCAATGGAGAAGATGTGATTGAAAGTGTAATTCACAATGAATATGACATGATTTTAATGGATATTCGCATGCCTGGTACTCACGGAGACGAATTGACAAAAATGATTCGTTCACTTCCTGTTCAAAATTGCAAAACCATTCCTATTTTAGCTTTAACAGCCAATTTATATGATGCTGACAAAAAGCGCTACAAAAAAATGGGTATGAACGATATCATTGAAAAGCCATTTGACGAAAGCACATTGCTCAAGAAGATTTATAAGCATTTGAAATAAAGTTTTATGAATTACGTTTGTACAGAGAACTTTATGTAATGTCTCTGTGCAAAAACAACTTATACTAAGTATTTATTTTATTTTGAAAGTTACCGCTACTTTTGGACAAACAGTAGCCGAAGTAAAACACGTCTTAAAAAACAAAAAATTTACTGCATTCATGAATCTTGTTCAAAGTGAAACGAATAAGCAACACGGCGTGCGTTTTTTTAAATTTCAATTACGAGATATTACTCCAAGTTATAAAGAAGGTATGTTTGCTTTTGAAAAATATATTCCAAATGATAAAAACCCAAGCATAAGTAGTGTTTATAGTTATAGAATACGAATCATAACCACTAAAAAAGAGCTAATTTTTTATGAATTTAATGAAGAAAAAAACAAAAAAGTAGCTGAGCATTGGAAACCTTACTATAACAACATTGTTGCTTTCAAAGATCCACAACACTACGAACAATTAAAGCTTGAATTCAAAAAAATTTTCCGAACAACTCCTCTAGAAAGTGAGTTATTTAAAAGAGATATTGTGTATGGAGAAACGTGTATTGTAGGCACAGAGCCTAGAGGAAGGGTATATATGAAAAAACTAGTTGATGAATTCAATAAGGAGAAAATTCTAGAATGGTTGAAATCAGTGAATACAGAAAAACAAATCTATGCAGTTGAAGCCTTACTACAATTAAAAGACTGTGGTATTGCATTGACACAACAAGAAGAAGAAATCATCAACTTTATCATAGCAAAAGAAGGAAGTATTGAAACTTGTGGCGGTTGCTCTTACCTTCAACGAGAAATCAAAGAGGTTGTTAGGCAGTTTAAACGTTAATAGCTACTTTATTTTCCAATCATGAAATCCAGCTCTTTTCCATTGTCCAGCTTCCGATTGCCAAATATTTGTAATTCGATATTCGTTGTGGGTAATTGTTCCTTCTTTTTTGTTTGAAACGGATACTTTCCCTGTAACAATAGCTGTATTTCCATAAAGTTCAATTTCAACCTCATCTATTTGGGAAGCAACAACTTCAAGGGTTCCTGATTTAATTTCTTGTGCTCTTTTCTTCAAGTATGCAAACCACTCTTTTTGCGGATCGCTTTTGAGTTTCCATTTGTATGTATATTAGTATCCATGACAAAAGATGCAATGGTTTCCATATCTCCTATTTGAAAAGCCTTATTGAATGTATCAATTGCTTCCAATAATTCTTTTTTGACACTACCACTTTCTTGATGTTTTGTTTCTTTATGAGAACAATTAAAAAAAACAAATACAGTACTAAAGATCACTAATCGTTTACACAATTTCATAAGTTCACAAATTAGTATTAGTGAATATAAATATACACAATAAAAAAGCCGAGTTCCACTGAAACTCGGCTTTTACATATCTTGAAATCGTTTTACAATTAACGATTCATATTTTTGATTTCATCTTTAAAATAGTCTGCATCTACTCCTTTACCTACCAACATTAATGCCTTATGCACAACATAGGCAACGTTCTCTGGAGAAAACCCTAAACCAATACCCAAACGCTCTAAAAGTACAGTTTGTTTTGGTCCTAATTCATGGTCAGCATACACCATTCTTGATAAATCATACAAACGATCTAAACGTTCGTTGTACATTGTTGGTGGATTAATCGGGTGTGATTTGTAATCTTTTAGAATCTCTTTGTAATCATCTTCAGAGACATCTAAATTTCTTGCCATTCTATCTAAAAACGCTTTTTCTTCGTCAGTAATAACGTCATCACTCATGGCTACACGAACGATGGCTGCAAAATGACTTTGATTTCTTTTCTGAAATCCACTTGAATATAAATCTGATATAGACATTTCTTAATTTTTAGTGCTGCAAATATAGTTATTCTATCGTCTTTTTCAGTCTGTTGCTTTATAATTTTTAACAGAAAAATCAGCTTCTATACAGATTCTCATTTTATTGATTAGAAACAAGAGTTACAGCAATGAATTTTTGATGTTTCTCAATCATTATTACATAGTCGTGACAACATTAACACAATATTAAATAACGCAAAAAAATCACTTCCTTTATCTGTTATAAATACCTTTTTATTACCTCTTTTATCAATAATCAATAATTCACATTCTAATTCTTTTTGGATACGTTTTTGACTTTTTGGAACCATAAATTGTAGTTCATAAAAGCTTTTAGAAGTAGAGCGTTGAATTTCATCTAGTGAAATGGAATTCATTCTTTCACCGTCATAACCAATAATCATTTTAGTTCCCACAGCTGTCCAATTATCTTCTGAATCTGTGAATAAAAGTACTATTTTCCCTGTTTTCTCACGGCTTATCTGTCTCATATATTGAGCTCTTTTTTGTTTATCCAAACCTTCAAAAAGGAATACGCGCTCATTAGGTAAATTGTATTGAGAAGCTTTCCATTTAATTCTATTCTCAATAAATGATTCTGATTTTTTCAAAAAGATGTTTTTAAGTCACTCTCAAAAATACAAATATCCTATAAAATTCTAGTTTGATTTTCAAGGTTTCTAAGGAGTTCAGTATATTTGCGTCTAAATTTTTAGTATCGTGAGTATATCCAAAATCTCGCAGCACTTTTCACAGTCTCCCGAACTTGGGAAATTGAGGCAAGCCATAGCCAAAAATCAAGAAAAAATACATGTAAAAGGAACTACTGGTTCAAGTTTATCGTTTATCATTTCAGAAGCATACAAGCAGTCTGACATGCCTTTTCTTTTTATTTTAGATGATAAAGAAGAAGCAGCGTATTACTTGAATGATTTAGAACATTTACTCAACGATAAAGATGTCCTGTTTTATCCCGGAAGTTACCGCAGACCGTATCAAATTGAAGAAACAGATAATGCCAATGTGCTGCTCCGTGCAGAAGTGTTGAACCGAATTAATTCGCGCAGAAAACCTTCATTAATTGTTACCTATCCTGATGCTTTATTTGAAAAAGTAGTCACACGCAAAGAACTGGAAAAAAACACACTCAAAATTTCACTAAACGATAAGTTATCCATCGATTTTGTAAACGAAACACTGTTTGAGTACAATTTTAATCGTGTTGATTTTGTCACAGAACCCGGAGAATTTTCCGTGCGTGGAGGAATTGTGGATGTGTATTCATTCTCAAATGATGAACCGTATCGAATTGAGTTTTTTGGTGATGAAGTAGATAGCATTCGTACGTTTGATGTGGAAACACAGCTTTCCACCGAAAAGGTAAAAAAGATTAGCATCATTCCGAATGTAGAAAATAAAGCCTTGCAAGAGTCTCGCGAAAGCTTTCTAAAATACATTCCTGGAAAAACCATTGTATTTGCTAAAAATACAGAGTTATTACTAGGCAGAATCGATAAATTATTCGGCAAAGCAACCACGGCTTTTACAGAATTATCGGAAGACATTAAACATAATACGCCTGAAGAATTATTCTGTACAAAGGCACTGTTACAACGTCAATTTTTAGACTATACAATTGTTGAATTGACCACAAATCCGTTGTTAAAAGCCGATACATTTATCAACTTTAATACAACACCGCAACCTTCGTTCAATCGCCAATTTGATCTATTGATTCAAAATTTGGACGAAAATCACGATAAAGGATATGTCAACTATATTACGTGTACTAGCGAACAGCAAGCAAAACGTTTTAACGATATTTTTAAAGATGTAGAACAAAAAGTATTTTACGAAACTGTTGTACTTCCGCTTTATCAAGGGTTTATAGATCATCAAGACAAAATTGTTTGTTATACAGATCACCAAATATTTGAGCGTTATCACAAATTCCATTTAAAGAATGGATATGCTAAAAAGCAGGCAATTACCCTGAAAGAATTGACCAATTTAGAAGTCGGCGATTATGTAACGCATATTGATCATGGAATTGGAAAGTTTGGTGGCTTAAAAAAGATTGATGTAGAAGGAAAGAAGCAAGAAGCGATCAAATTAATTTACGGCGAACGCGATATTTTGTATTTGAGCATTCACTCGTTGCACAAAATTTCTAAGTTCAATGGAAAAGATGGAAAACCTCCAAAAATATATAAACTAGGTTCTGGTGCTTGGAAAAAACTAAAGCAAAAGACCAAAGCCCGTGTGAAGCATATTGCTTATAATTTAATTGAATTATATGCAAAGCGACGCATGCAAAAAGGAATTCAGTATGGTCCAGATACGTATATGCAACACGAGTTGGAAGCTTCTTTTATGTATGAAGATACGCCCGATCAGTCGAAAGCAACTCGTGATGTAAAAGAAGATATGGAAAGTGAACGTCCAATGGACAGACTAGTCTGTGGCGATGTTGGCTTTGGTAAAACTGAAGTTGCTATACGTGCTGCATTTAAAGCTGTAGACAACGGAAAACAAGTAGCTGTCTTGGTACCAACAACTATTTTAGCATTTCAGCATTTTAAAACCTTTAGCGAACGTTTGAAGGATATGCCAATTACGATTGATTATTTGAATCGTTTCCGAAGCACCAAACAACGCAACGAAGTATTGAAAGGATTGGAAGCTGGAAGTGTTGACATTGTGATTGGAACACATCAATTAGTGAATAAAGCCGTTAAATTTAAAGATCTTGGTTTGCTAATTGTGGACGAAGAACAAAAATTTGGAGTTGCCGTAAAAGACAAGTTAAAAACCATCAAAGAAAATGTAGATACGTTAACCTTAACTGCTACACCAATTCCAAGAACCTTACAATTCAGCTTAATGGCTGCACGCGATTTATCAGTGATTACAACGCCGCCGCCTAATCGCTATCCAATTGAAACACATGTAGTTCGTTTTCAAGAAGAAACTATTCGCGATGCGGTAAGTTATGAGATTCAACGTGGTGGACAAGTATTTTTTATTCACAATCGTATTGAAAATATTAAAGAAGTCGCAGGCATGATTCAGCGTTTGGTTCCTGATGCCAAAATTGGTATTGGACATGGACAAATGGAAGGAAAAAAATTGGAGAAGTTGATGCTTGCTTTTATGAATGGAGAGTTTGATGTATTGGTGTCTACAACGATTATTGAAAGTGGTTTGGATGTGCCAAACGCGAATACCATTTTTATCAATAATGCCAATAATTTTGGACTGAGTGATTTGCATCAGATGCGCGGTCGTGTAGGAAGAAGTAATAAAAAAGCATTCTGTTATTTCATTACACCGCCAGATTCTGTCATGACGCAAGATGCCCGCAAACGTATCAATGCATTGGTGCAATTTTCTACTTTAGGAAGCGGATTTAATATTGCCATGAAAGATTTGGAAATTCGTGGTGCAGGAGATTTGCTTGGTGGTGAACAAAGTGGTTTTATAAATGAAATTGGCTTTGATACGTATCAAAAAATCTTGAACGAAACCATTGAAGAACTCAAAGAAAACGAGTTTAAAGAGTTGTATAATGCGCAACAAAGCAAGGAAGAAAAAGTATTCTTAAAAGAAACACAGATTGATTCTGACTTTGAGTTATTATTCCCTGATGCGTATATCAATACTGTTTCAGAACGATTGGTATTGTATAATAAATTGAGTGAACTCAAAACAGAAGAGGAACTACAAACCTATGAAAAGGAACTTATTGACAGATTTGGTCCATTACCTGTACCAGCCGTTGCATTGTTAGATTCGGTTCGTATCAAATGGATTGCAACACGATTTGGTTTGGAGAAAATCATTATGAAAAAAGGAAAAATGGTTGGATATTTTATTGCCGATCAACAATCTGAATTCTATCAAAGTACGGCATTTACGCGCATTTTACAGTTTGTTCAACACAATTCATCGATTTGTAAGATGAAAGAGAAGCAAACGCGAAACGGTTTGCGCTTATTGCTTACTTTTGAACAAATTACCTCTGCTAAGAAGGCCTTAAATGTGTTAGAAAAAATAGTGTAATTTGTTTTGGCTCAATTATTGAATTAGATTTAAAAAAAGAAGATCATGATAAAAAAATTACTTTGTATCCTCATCTTGATTCCTATGTGTATGCAAGCACAAAAAATCATGTCAGGTACATTTTCTCCAGCCGAAAAATTCGAATGGTTTATCATTTATAAATTAAAAACAACTCATCAAGCATACATAGATAATGGAAAGATTGTTGATGGAAAGTTGAATTATACCTTTAAGCCTGAAGCTAAAAAAGGAATGTATCGATTGGTGTATGGATTGCCGCAAGAATCTGAAAATTTCGATTTTATATACAACGGAGAAGAAGATATTACGTTTACATTTAATGCAGAAGAAGACAACGTAACGCTCGAATTTACAACTTCTAAAGAGAATCAATTACATACCTCGTATTTTGAAAACATTAACGAAGCTAAACGTTTGATCAATTCATTTTATAAAAGTGGAAGTACGAATGAAGCAGCTTTCTTAGAAGTTTTCAATACTATAAATACACTTCAAGAAACATTTGAAAAAGAAGCGAAAGGAACTATTGCATACGAGTTTATCAAAGCAAGTCGTTCATACATGCCAACTGCTTATGAGAAGCCACAAGTACTGGTTGATAATATTAAAAAACATTATTTTGATCATGTAGATTTTTCGAATCCAGTATTACAAAACTCTGATTTTATTGCTGATAAAATGTCTAATTACGTATTTACAGCATTGCCAATGAAAGAGTTTACTGCGGAAGAATTAACGAATGAATACAAAAAGAATATCGCGACAATTGTAGAAAAGATTACTCCTGTTGCAGCAGCTGATTATCAAAAATCATTACTCAATGTTTTATGGGAGCAAATGACTGTTGTAGAAAATCAGGATATTGCTGTTCATATTGGCGACGAATATTTGATGGCGCTCGCAAAGCAACTGAACGACAAAGTATTGATTGAAAAACTGCAAGTATACAAGCGTTTGGCATTTGGTGCTGTAGCTCCTGATTTTTCTTGGGTAAAAGATAATAAAACTCAAAAGCTAAACGAATTAGATGACGCTGAAAACTACATCATTGTATTTTGGAGTAGCACCTGTTCGCATTGTTTAAAAGAAATGCCAAAACTCAAAACCTTCGTCAACTCACAAGAAAAAGGAATGTTTAAAGTGATTGCCATTGGTTTGGAAGACGAGCACGCAAGTTGGGCAGATGAAAGTTCGTTTTATCCAGATTTCATTCACGTCTTAGGATTGCAAAAATGGGATAATGAAATTGGAAACTTATACGATGTAAGCGCAACACCAACCTTTTTTGTATTGAACAAAGACAAGCGTATTATTGGAAAGCCGTATGGAGTTAAAGAATTGAAAGAATTTTATACGAAAGAGTAAAAATCGTTATTGTAAACACAGTAAAGGTTGTATAGCATTTTATACAACCTTTTTTTATGCTCTTTTCAAAAATGGAATAGCAATAAAAAATTAGACAAAAAGTTAAGGGATTTATGCTGCTTTTCTACTCATAGATTGTTTGACAAACCCTTTATAACTTTTAAGAACAGAAGCGAATAGATTACTTGCATATTGCGAGCCTCTATCTGAATGAAAAATCAATAATTACAGTTAAATACAGCCAACCTTTGCTAGTGTGTAAATAGGTAATATCATATACCCATACTTAATTTTTTCTATGGACTTTAAAATCCTGATCTAATAGATTAGCTGCTACAGGATAGGTATGATTGCTATCTGTTGTAATTTTAAACTATGTTTACGCTTTACAATTAGATTAAGTTCTCGCATTAATCTTGCTATTTTGCGTTTAGATACATAATGATCATATTTTTCTAATTCAGCTTTCATTCTTTCTGCTCCATAGCTTTGATAACTATATTCAAAAATATGTTTGATGAAATACATAATAGAATGATTGTTTAACCATCGTTTTGATGGACCTTTGCTCAACCAACTATAATAACTACTCCTACTTACTTATAATACTTTACACATCTTCTCAACTGGATACTTCAATTTATGGTGCTTTATAAATCTATAGTTGTCCTGTCGCTCTTGGAAAAGATGCTTACCGCTTTTTTTAATATTTCATTCTCTAAGGGACACTCTGGTAATTGTTTCTTTAGTTTGGCTATTTCTTTTTGATCATCTGTTTGTTTTGGATTTGCGCGTCCTGGAAAACTGTTTTGACCATATTCATTATACGCTTTTCACCAACGTTGCAACACTGATGTTGATAATCCTAATTCTCGGAAAGTTTCTTCTACATTACCCTTTTGATGGCTTAATGCTAGAGCTTTGCGCTTAAATGACTCTGTGTGAGTCTTTCGTTTTGTTGACATCTTTACAAAGTTGAGTTAATTAATAATTTAATCTCTTAACTCTATGTCCAATCAAATGTAAACATTCTAGCATCTGTTTTACATAAAAAACGAACATTCAAAAAATAACAATCGTTTTCTCTCTATGTACAGGGTTACTGAAACAGTTTTTGAATGTGCTGTTTTACTAAATTACCAACCTGTACATATTTAAAATCCCGCTCTCTAAATAGGAGCGGGATTTCTCGTAAAACTAAAATTACGTAAAAAGTTTGTTAAATTCAAATCTGATAAATCTTTTTTTCTCTCGAAAATAGCCCTAAGATCTATCTACCTACTAAACAGAAATTGTCAATTCTTCCACGCAAACTTTTATATATCATATATGATACTGTTATATAAACAGTTCGTTTCTTATCACAATTATGTACAGCGTATGCTGCATAATAAAACAGCATAAGACGTAAATCGATAATTGCAATCGAAATCTTTATAGTCTCTTTGATTGATTCTTTACAGAATCATATATAAAGTGGGCGCTAGGGGTAACGTGTTGTGTAGTTAATACACTTTCTGCTTTATGAATTGTAAAAAATAGTTGTCTAAACATTTTTTTACATGCATCTAAAATAGTGAAAATATATTTCTACCAAACAAATTTCTGAATTAAAATTGAAGTTCTACCGCGTAGAAACACCTGTTTTTTTATCAGCAAAACTTCTTTGTAAGATTTTCAACTATTTCTATTACAGTGATTTCAAGTTTTTAATTACAGCAAATGCTTTATCAACTTGTTCATCGTTCACTAAAATGGTGAATTCGTTTGTGGTAGAAATCACTTCGTAAATATTTACACCTTCCCAAGACAATCGTTGGAAAATGAAATAATAAATTCCTGGCACATTTACGTTATCTTTTGGAAGCTTCACCGTAATTGAAGAAAGATTTTCTTGCTTTTCTAGTAAAATCTCATTCTTAAAAATCTTTCCTACCAATTCAGCAACTTCATTGCTTACTACAATATTTGATTCATTAACACCGCGAGATGATGTGTAAAAAACAGTGTTCAAACTTTCTATTTCCGACATAAACGTAGCCTGATTCTTCAATAAGGTTTCCGATACCTTAAACGTATAATCATTTAAAGAAGAACGAACCGTAATTTCACCAATATTTCGAACAAACTTTAATACACGATGCGTAACACGAAATTCTAATTCCGATGACAATCGCTTTAACGCCATTACAATAGCTCCATTCTTTACTTCTTTTCCTAACTGATGTTCTATTTCAGGTTTGATAAGTCGCGATAAAGAAGTTAAATTGATTATTCCTTGTGATAAGGCGCTTGATAAGAATGGTTTTGTTTTTATATATTCTTCTACAATTGATGAAATTGTTTTCATTTAGTCTATTCTTTTAGTAGGCTACAAAAGTACAAACCGAAATATTATTTTCAAAACAATTTGTTATAATTATAACAGTATTTTTTAAAAATGGTAAAAGGCGTCCTCTATGTGATTTATTGTGACATCGTTTTTTTGCATCAAAACAGCAATTACATCAAAGCGCACTTCTACATCTAAATCACTATCATTAATATAGTTATCTATCGCTTTTACTAATAATTGAATCTTCTTTTTACTAACAAACTCTTCTGGGTTTCCAAAATCAGCTGAAGTTCTTGTTTTTACTTCTACAACAACTAGTATATCTTTTTTTCGCGCAATAATGTCTACTTCTGCCTTTTGAAATCGATAATTTGTCTCCAAAACATCATATCCTTGCTTTTTAAGATGTATAACCGCTAATTTTTCTCCTTCAATTCCTACTTCGTTATGTGTTGCCATGAACTGTTTGTAATTTTTCACATAAAATACGTATCTTATAGTGATAATCAATGATAACAAACCAGAATTTTTGCATATTTCATCCCGATATACTATGCATAATTGCATCATGAAATATGCGTGATATATACTAAAATAACCCAAAGCTCCACCAAATGAATGCAAAGTATGATCATATTGGAAAAGGATATAATAATACCCGAAAAGCTGATCCCTATTTATTAGAACGATTGTCGTACCACTTAAATCCTATCAATAAAGGCTGGTACTTAGATATTGGTTGCGGCACAGGAAATTACACCTCTAAATTGCATAATAAAGAAACAAAATTTATCGGTGTTGATCCTTCAGAAAAAATGCTAGCAAAAGCTCAGGAAAACTATCCAAATCGTATTTGGAAATTAGGAACTGCAGAAGACATTCCTCTCGAAAATAATAGTATTGAAGGCGTTGTTGGAACATTAACTCTACATCATTGGACGAACTTAGAAAAAGGGTTTTCAGAGTTATTTCGAGTGATGAAAAATTATACAAACATTATTTTTTTTACGGCAACTCCTGAACAAATGAAAGGGTATTGGCTAAATCACTATTTCCCAAAAATGATGAAAGCTTCTATAGAACAAATGCCTTCGTTAGAAAAAATTAGCAACGCCATGGAAACTGCTGGTTTTAAAGACATTTTCACAGAAAGGTATTTTATCCAACCCGATTTAAAAGATCATTTTTTATATGTCGGGAAACAAGATCCAAAGAAATATTTAGACGAAAAAATCCGCAATGGAATTTCTTCTTTTTCACATTTAGCACATCAAGAAGAAGTCCAAAAAGGATTGACACAACTTGAAAAAGATATTGTTTCGGGAGAAATAAACAATATCATCAAATCGTACGAAAATCGTACTGGTGATTATCTTTTTCTTTTAAGTCAGAAAGGAAATTAAAAACGCAACGAAACTTCAGAAGCTACTTCTAATTGTGCTTTTTTACCAAAAATTAAAGCGCGATTATCATCTACATGTCCAGCTGGAAAATTGAAACAAATCGGAAAATCATATTCAGAAGTTACATCTAAAATAATTTCCTCAGCGTTCTTTCCAAAAGGAATGGTATTATCGTGCATATCGGTCATTCCTCCTACTATTAACCCAGACAAACCTTCAAAATACTTGTTGTGTTTCAAATTCATCATCATACGGTCAATATGATACAGGTATTCGTCTAAATCTTCTAAAAATAAAATTTTCCCAGTAGTATCTAACGACAAGTTTGAGCCAGTCATACTGTACAACATACTCAAATTCCCTCCAATAAGTTCTCCTGTAGCAATTCCCTTTTTATTAGAATATACAGTTGGAATTGTATAATTTAGATTTTCGCCAAAAAGTACTTTTCGTAAGCTTTCTAAAGATGCTGGACTGTTTTCTGCCACATTAATAGGCATGGTTGCATGTGCAGTTTCAAATCGCAGCTGCTGTCCTATTGCATGCAAAACGGTTACATCCGAATATCCAATAATCCATTTTGGTTGTTGAATGAATCTTGAAAAATCTAAATGATCTATGATACGGATAGTTCCATAGCCGCCGCGAGCACACCAAATAGCATCAATACTATCGTCGTCCATAAACTGCTGAAAATTAAGGACACGTGTCATGTCGTCACCAGCAAACTGGTGTTCTTCTAAGTCAATCGTTATTCCTAGAACAACTTTCAAATCCCAACTGTGCAGTAACTCTATGGCAGCTTCTATTTCAGCTATAGATATCTTGCGTGCTGTCGATAAAATACCCACAGTGGCTCCTTTGTGTAGTGGTTTGGGTTGGTTCATATACTAAAATTAATAGAAAAAATAAAGTATCAAGATTTCGTTAAAAACAAAATTCTATTTTAGATAATCTGCAAAAATCATCGTTTTAGTGAATTCTTGTTGAATTATTACTACGTAAATCTTTAAAATTTGTGGTGTAAATACGTATTTTTGCACGTTAAATACGCGGTTATCATACCGAACATATAATGAGAACTGCACCTTATTGAATTGAAAACAAACGAAATGAGTCAAAATAAACAACGATATACCATTACTGCAGCCTTACCGTACACCAACGGTCCCATTCATATTGGCCACTTGGCTGGTGTGTATGTGCCTGCTGATATTTATGCACGCTACTTACGATTAACAGGTAACGATGTCGCTTTTATGTGTGGAAGTGACGAACACGGTGTTGCCATTCCGATGCGTGCTAAGAAAGAAGGTGTATCGCCACAAGATATCATTGACAAATATCACGGAATCATCAAAAAATCGTTTGAGGATTTTGGAATTTCGTTTGATAATTATTCGCGTACTTCTGCGGAAATTCATCATAAAACCGCTTCCGATTTCTTTAAGAAACTATATGAAGATGGTGAATTTGTAGAAGAAGTAACCGAGCAATTGTATGATGCAGAAGCTGATCAGTTTTTAGCAGATCGTTTTGTGGTAGGAACATGTCCAAAATGCGGTCATGAAGAAGCCTATGGTGATCAATGTGAAAATTGTGGTAGTTCATTAAGTGGAACTGAATTGATCAATCCAAAATCAAAGATTACTGGAAATGTTCCAACATTAAAACAAACAAAACACTGGTTTTTACCTTTAGATAAGTACAGCGATTTCTTAAACGAATGGATTGTTGAAGGACATAAAAAAGATTGGAAACCAAATGTACACGGACAAGTAAAATCGTGGGTCGATGATGGTTTACGTCCTCGTGCCGTAACGCGCGATTTAGATTGGGGAATTCCTGTACCAGTAGAAGGTGCGGAAGGAAAAGTGTTATATGTATGGTTTGACGCACCTATTGGATATATTTCAGCGACCAAAGAATGGGCAGCACGCGAAGGAAAAGATTGGGAACCATATTGGAAAGATGAAAACACCAAATTGGTGCACTTTATTGGAAAAGATAATATTGTATTTCACTGTATCATTTTCCCATCGATGTTAAAAGCACATGGTGACTATATTTTACCAGACAACGTTCCTGCAAATGAATTCTTGAATTTAGAAGGAAACAAACTCTCAACCTCTAAAAATTGGGCAGTTTGGTTACACGAATATTTAGAAGATTTTCCAGGAAAAGAAGACGTATTGCGTTACACATTAACAGCAAATGCGCCAGAAAGTAAAGACAACGATTTTACATGGAAAGATTTCCAAACGCGTAACAACAGCGAATTAGTTGCCATATTAGGGAACTTTATCAACCGAGTAATTGTGTTGACACATAAATATTATGATGGAATTGTTCCAGAATCCGCAGGAAATTATGAAGAACTTGAACAAGTGAAACATTTTCCTGATGTAATTGCAAGCTCTATTGAACGTTACCGTTTCCGTGAAGCAAGTCAAGAACTAATGAACTTGGCACGTTTGGGGAATAAGTTCTTACAAGACAATGAACCTTGGAAGAAGATCAAAGAAGATCCTGAAACTGTAAAAGGTATCATGTATGTAGCATTACAAATTGCTTCAGCCATTGCAGTGTTGTCAGAACCATTTTTACCATTCACAGCGAATAAGTTGAAAAATATGTTATCGCTTGATACTGATTTAGGTTGGAATGATATTTCTACAAAATACATATTGATTCCTACAGGACATAAAATCAATCCAGCTGAATTACTTTTTGACAAAATTGACGATAAAACAATCCAAGCACAATTAGACAAGCTTGAAGCAACTAAAAAAGCGAATGAAGCTGCGAACAGAGTTCCAGATCCACAAAAAGAGATTGCTACATTTGACGATTTCACAAAGTTAGATTTACGTGTAGGAACCATCATAGAAGCAGAAAAAGTACGCAAAACCAAAAAACTATTGAAACTTACAGTTGATACAGGTTTGGACAAGCGAACTATTGTTTCTGGAATTGCAGAAAGCTTTACACCAGAAGAAGTGATCGGAAAAAGAGTTACCGTTTTGATCAATTTAGCACCAAGAGCATTTAAAAAAGCCAAAGCTGATAGTCAAGGAATGATTTTAATGACCGAAACCCCAGAAGGTAAATTGGTATTTGTAAATCCTGATGAAGACAACGTTAAAAACGGAGAAACGATCAATTAATCATGAGTTCTGCCAAATCACATTGGGATACGGTTTACGAATCTAAAGAAAATGAAGAGCTAGGCTGGTTTGAAGAACATCCAAAAACAACCTTAGATTTAATAGCAAAAATCGCTATCCCTAAAAATGCTAAGGTTTTAAATGTGGGAGCTGGTACTACAACGCTAGTCGATGCTCTTTTAGAGAAAGGATATACTAATATTATAGCTTCTGACATTAGTGACGTGGCAATGCAAAAGTTAAAACAACGCATTGCCGAAACTTATAATTATGAGCTTGAATGTATTGTTGATGATTTAACCAATTCGTCAAAACTCAACACACTTTCTAATGTTGATCTATGGATTGATAGAGCTGTACTGCACTTCTTTTTGGATCCAGAGGAACAAAAAGCTTATTTTGATTTGATCAAAAAAATAATCAGTCCTAAAGGTTATGTATTGATTGCTGTTTTTTCCTTAGACGGAGCTGATAAATGTAGTGGATTACCATTATTTAAATACAATTCTGAAATTTTAGCAAATCATCTAGGTAGTGATTTTACACTAGTAGAAAGTTTTGATCATGTATACACAAATCCTTTTGGAGGGAAACGACCGTATATTTTTACCTTATTCCAAAAACACTAACTATATACATTTCTTTAGTTAGAATAAATTAAAATTAACAAACGCGTAAGTAAAACTCACATCTTATGCGTATTTTTACATATCTCAATATCTCAAAAAAGACACGTTATGTTATCAAAAAATATGGAAAGCGCATTGAATGCGCAAATCAGAATAGAAGCAGAATCTTCACAAGTATATCTAGCCATGGCAAGTTTTGCCGAAGTTCAAGGATTTGAAGGAGTAGCCTCTTTCATGTATGAGCATTCAGACGAAGAACGTATGCACATGCTAAAACTCGTAAAGTATGTAAACGAACGTGGTGGACATGCAACAATTTCAGACTTAGCAGAACCACCAAGAGAATACGGATCATTTAAAGAAATGTTCCAAAAACTGTTTGATCATGAAGTAATGGTTTCGCAAAGCATCAATGACTTAGTGCATATATGTTTACAAGAAAAAGATTATGCTACACATAACTTTTTACAATGGTATGTAGCAGAACAAATTGAAGAAGAAGCGTTGGCACGTAACATCTTAGACAAAATCAACTTAATTGGCGATGATAAAGGTGGATTGTACTTGTTTGACAGAGATGTACAAGCAATTACGGTACAAGCTTCTACAAATATTACTGAGTAATAATAACACTAACTCAAAATTCGAAAGCGATTGGAAGAAATTTCAGTCGCTTTTTTTATTGTAGAAAATATTATAGTGCTTCTGGATACAATTTTCTAACAAAAACACATCTACAAAAATACCGTCTACTAAAGAAATAGATTTCCAAGTAGCTATAGCTATTTGCAAAAAAGTATTCAACATGTCCAAAATCTAATAGCAAAGCGATCTAACATCAAACAGCGTAAGCAGTCTAAGAGCGAAGCAAATCAAATTATCGCAACAACAACTTCGCCTTCGCATGAATAATCTCTGCAACTGGTTTGTTTTCAATTTTACTTTCCAGCCACGACAAAATATCTAAATACAAAAAGGCTCTGCGCTCGTACGGATCGTCTTCAAACGTTTTCAATTTTGCATGCAACGCTTCAAAAGCTTTCTTAATTTGATGCGGATAAATATTGCCTAAACCTCGTAAAACTTAATGACTTCCTTCTGAACTTCGTGCAAATCGTCCATTTTCAACAAATACTTATACGTACTTTTCAACTGTGTTTCCAGATGGTAATCCAAACCGAGTTCATAATGTGCTACCAAATTTAAAATTCGCGAGAAGCACAACAAGTCTTCACGCACTTTCAAGGATTTGTTTCGAATAATTTTCTGTAAATATTCAATACAATTTCTATTATCGCCAGCACCAAAATACAAGGATGCTATCTTGTAATAAAAAATCATCACATGATGTTCGTCAATTCTGTTTTCAAAGGTCTTTATGCGTTCATTGATTTCTGCTACCAAATGCAATCCATCACTAAAGGTTCCTGTCAGAAAATGATAATTCAGCTTATTCATATACACATATAAAAAGCTCAACACTCTGGTATTATCGTTCTGCGGAATAATATTGTGTTCAATATCGTGCTCCAATTGCAGCAAGACTTCCTTAAATTTTACTTCGTGTTTGATGTAAAACAAAGATTCTAACAAATAGTGATTTCCCTTTAAATAAAACACTGGATGAATCTCTTTCATCTTTGGTGTTTGATTGAATAATTCCACCCATTTATACGAAAACTTATAGCTCGACAGAAAATCTTGTGTCAAAAAACTATACCACAAATGCGCCTTGTACAACCATAATTTCTCTCTAAATCCAAGTTGCTCAATTTTTACCTCAGGTAATCGCTCATGAAAATATGTAGTAACCTCTTCATAATCTTCTTCGTCCTTTACATAGCCAACTTTCAATAACAAACCGTACAATTCTAACGACAAATTTGACAACTTACTTGTCAACGCATTTTGTATACTTAATGACTTCGCTTCCGCGGAAAGTTCATCAGCTCGGCTCGACATGCTTCGTGTGATATACTGTGTCTCTATTACTTTTTCTAGCTCTACAATTTCGTATGCAATGTTCTTTTCTTCATGTTCTAACGCTAATATTTTCGCTTTATCTAGCAATTTCAAACTTTGCGTATACAAACCTTTATTATATAAAATAGTAGCATAATCCAGCTGCTCTCTGATCGTAATTCGGATATTATATTGTGCTGGATTTAAGCGTAAACTTCGTAGAATTTGCTTGTACAAATTAGCCTTTAAATTGGACAGTTGCTGCTTGGTCACAATCTTCTTTTTCAAGATGGCTTGTTCGTCATAGGTTTGACTCTTCTCTAAAAACGTAAACAATGCTAAAAATTTAGAATTCACATTACCTTCAAATCGTCCTACATACAACTTAAATTGTCGTTTCTCAGATTTTGACAACGATTTGATTAATACAAATAAAGATTCCTTTTGTGAGTTTGACATTGTAAAAAACTATTCTATAAAAAACTTATTATCAGTCAATTACCTTAAAAACAAATGCAATTAGCACTGTAAAACAGAACGCTTTATCATTCGTTTTGGGAAATACAAAGTATACATTCGTATGAATAAAAAGAAATAAACACTCAAATTTTTAATTCATGAGTTCAAATCGAGTCTATATTTTTGACACTACCTTACGAGATGGCGAGCAAGTTCCTGGTTGTAAACTCAACACGGAAGAAAAACTAATGATTGCTTCCAAATTGGACCTCTTAGGAGTGGACGTTATTGAAGCAGGATTTCCTGTTTCTAGTCCAGGCGATTTCCAATCGGTTGCCGCCATAGCAAAACTAGTGAAAAATGCTACAGTTTGTGGATTAACAAGAGCTGTACAAAACGATATCAAAGTCGCGGCAGAAGCACTAACGTATGCCAAACGTCCACGAATCCATACTGGAATCGGAACTTCTGAATCGCACATGAAATACAAATTCAAAGCGACTCCAGAACAAATTATTGAACGTGCCGTTGCTGCCGTAAAATATGCAAAATCTTTTGTAGAAGATGTTGAATTTTATGCGGAAGATGCAGGAAGAAGCGACAATGTATTCTTGGCCAGAGTTTGCGAAGCAGTTATCAAAGCTGGAGCAACGGTACTGAATATTCCTGATACAACAGGATATTGCTTACCAGAAGAATACGGACAAAAAATAAAATACTTAAAAGAAAACGTGACAGGAATCGACAAAGCAATTCTTTCTTGTCATTGCCATAACGATTTAGGATTGGCAACTGCAAACTCTATTGCAGGTGTTATGAATGGCGCACGTCAAATAGAATGCACAATCAACGGAATTGGCGAACGTGCAGGAAATACTTCTCTAGAAGAGGTAACGATGATCTTAAAACAACATCCATATTTAGAACTAAATACAAACATCAATACAACGATGTTGACTGAAATGAGTCAGTTAGTTTCTGATACAATGGGAATGCCTGTACAACCTAATAAAGCAATTGTTGGGACAAATGCCTTTGCGCATAGTTCTGGTATTCATCAAGATGGTGTGATTAAAAATAGAGAAACTTACGAAATCATGGATCCAAAAGATGTTGGAGCAGAAACGTCTTCTATTGTTTTAACAGCAAGAAGCGGACGCGCTGCCTTAGCATACAGAGCTAAAAATGTTGGGTACAACCTTACAAAACGCGAATTAGATACTGTTTATAGTGATTTCTTAAATTTTGCTGATAAGCACAAAGAAGTAACCGATACAGACATTCATCAAATCATAAAAATGAGTAATGTTGACAAACGTATATATGCGTAAGTCAAAGAAAACTTTATACCAGATATGAAAAAGACATTATTTGATAAAGTGTGGGACACGCATGTTGTGGATAGCATTACCGATGGACCACAAATATTATATATAGACAAGCATTTAATTCATGAAGTAACGAGTCCGCAAGCCTTCAATGAATTAAAAAGGCGAGAAATTCCTGTTTTTAGACCAAAACAAATTGTCGCTACAGCAGATCATAATACACCAACGGTAGACCAGCATTTACCTGTGAAAGATGAAATGTCACGAAATCAATTACAACAATTACAGCAAAATTGTGACGAACACAATATTGAGTTGTATGCATTAGGGCATCAATACAATGGAATTGTACATGTAATGGCGCCCGAATTGGGCATTACGCAACCTGGAATGACACTTGTTTGTGGCGACAGTCATACCTCAACGCATGGTGCTTTTGGCGCTATTGCTTTTGGTATTGGTACGAGTCAAGTAGCACAAGTATTTGCGAGTCAATCTATACTATTAACAAAGCCTAAAAAGATGCGTATCACCGTAAACGGAAGTCTTGGGAAAAATGTACTTCCCAAAGATGTCATCTTATATATCATTTCGCAATTAGGAACTGATAGTGGAACAGAGCATTTTATTGAATTTGCTGGCGAAGTATTTGAAAACATGTCCATGGAAGGAAGAATGACTGTATGTAATATGAGTATCGAAATGGGCGCTCGTGGTGGTATGATTGCTCCAGACGAAACAACTTTTGAATACATAAAAGGAAGAAAATTTGCACCACAAGGTAAAGCGTTTGACCGAAAAGTAGCCTACTGGAAAACACTACAAACAGAAGCGGGTGCAACCTTTGACAAAGAATACTTTTTTGACGCATCGGATATTACGCCAATGATTACCTTTGGTACCAATCCGGGAATGGGAATTCAATTGACAGAACATATCCCGACAGACAATGATGCCAATTTAGAAAAATCGTTGCAATACATGAACTTTGAAAAAGGAGCTTCATTGCTTGGACAACAAGTAAACTATGTGTTTATAGGAAGTTGTACCAATTCACGTATTGAAGACTTTAGAGTCGCAGCCAACTATGTAAAAGGAAAACAAAAAGCACCAAATATCAATGCTTGGTTAGTGCCGGGTTCACAATTGGTAGTAAAACAAATAGAAGAAGAAGGTTTGGACAAAATCTTTGAAGAAGCAGGTTTCAAACTACGTCAACCAGGTTGTTCGGCGTGTTTGGCAATGAATGACGATAAAATTCCTGATGGAGAATACTGCGTTTCTACTTCAAACAGAAACTTTGAAGGACGCCAAGGACAAGGTTCACGTACTTTATTAGCAAGTCCGTTAGTAGCCGCAGCAACTGCCATTGCAGGTAAAATCGTAGATGTTAACGTTCCAATCCCAGAAGAAGTATAGTTATGAGTACATTCAACACATTTAGTTCTACAGCGTATCCATTACCTGTAGAAAATATAGATACGGATCAAATCATTCCTGCGCGTTTCTTAAAAGCAACAAGCAGAGCAGGATTTGGCGAAAATTTATTTAGAGATTGGCGTTTTCAAAAAGACGGATCTGTCAATACAGAGTTTGTTTTAAATCAAGAAAAATACAGCGGCTCTATCTTAGTTGCTGGACATAATTTTGGTTGCGGATCAAGTCGTGAGCATGCAGCTTGGGCATTAAAAGACTTTGGTTTCAATGTTATTGTATCTAGTTTCTTTGCAGACATTTTTAAAGGAAATGCATTAAACAATCATGTGTTGCCGATTCAAGTAACCCCAGAATTTTTAGCAAAGCTTTTACAAGCTATTCAAGAGAATCCAAACACACAAATTGAAGTCAATCTAGAAGCACAAAACATTGCTTTTGGAACAGAAAAGACTTCATTCGATATTAACTCATACAAAAAAATGTGCTTACAAAAAGGGTATGATGATATTGACTTTTTAGTCAGTAACTTATCCAAAATAGAAGCATTTGAACAACAACATATATACTAAAAATTAGTTATGAACTTACACATTGCAGTCCTTTCAGGCGATGGAATTGGTCCAGAAGTTACGGCACAATCCATAAATATATTAACTGCGATTGCAGATAAATATCAACATAATTTCACTTTTGAAAATGCATTAGTTGGTGCTACTGCTATTGATGCAACTGGAAATCCTTTACCTCAAAAAACATTGGATTTGTGTTTAGATGCTGATGCTGTTTTATTTGGAGCTATTGGTGATCCAAAATACGATAACAATCCAGATGCTAAGGTACGTCCAGAGCAAGGTTTATTGGCATTGCGTAAAGCCTTAGGTTTATTTGCCAACATTCGCCCTGTAAAAGCGTATGATACTTTATTAGACAAATCGCCATTAAAAAAACATATCATTCAAAATACAGACATTGCCATTTATCGTGAATTGACAGGTGGAATTTATTTTGGAGAAAAAACTTTAAATGAAGACGGAACAGCTGCTTCAGACTTATGTTCGTACAGCAAAGAAGAAATTGAACGCATTGCACATTTTGCATTCAAAGCGGCTCAAACAAGAAGCCAAAAACTAACTTTAGTAGACAAAGCCAATGTACTCGAAACTTCTCGTTTGTGGAGAAAAGTAGTGACTGCGATGGCTTTACAATATCCAGACGTTATACTCGACTTTTTATTTGTAGACAACGCTGCCATGCAAATGGTACTCAATCCAAGTCAGTTTGATGTGATTTTGACCGAAAACATGTTTGGTGATATCATTTCAGACGAAGCCAGTGTCATTGGTGGATCTATTGGATTATTGGCTTCTGCTTCGGTTGGAGAAAAATATGCGCTGTTTGAACCAATTCACGGTTCGTATCCACAAGCTACAGGAAAAGGCATTGCCAATCCGATTGCTTCTATCCTATCAGCAGCTATGCTGCTAGATCATTTTGGATTAGCAGAAGAAGCAGAAACGGTTCGTAAAGCAGTAGAACGTGCTATTGATCTTGAAATTTGCACGCCTGATCTCAATGCAAATGGAGGATACTCTACCCAAAACGTAGGAACTTTTATTGAAGAATTTATTGAAAATGTAGATACCTTGCACATCAACTCTGGAAATATCCGAGTTGGACAATCTACCATTATTTAGTGTTTTAGAGTGCTTACATTCCCTTTCGCCATGCTAGAAAGGGAGTGTTTTCTATTTGAAATATTTCTACCTGATAGGAATAATAAAAAACTTCATATCACACCTAAAACTTTCAATCTGAAAGTAAGATGTACAGTTATCAACAAAAGTATTAGAATTGTTAATCGATTGTCCTATAAGACATGGTATTTATAGAATGATTTTAATACTTTTAACCCTTATTTTATGACGACATGGAAACGGTTCAAAAAAACTACATTTTCGATTTTGATAGTACGCTTACCAGTGTAGAGGCGTTGGATGTTTTGGCTGAAATTACCTTGGCTAACAATCCTAAAAAAGAAGCAATTATTGATGAAATTCAAGAAATTACCAATTTGGGAATTGATGGTGAAATTTCGTTTACTGAATCCTTAGAAAGACGCATCCAATTATTGAATGCACACAAGTCTAACTTAGAAGAATTAATTGCAAAATTACGATTACAGCTTTCTTCTTCTATCGAAAGCAACAAAGAGTTTTTTGAAAATTTTTCGCAGGATATTTATGTGGTTTCTTGCGGATTTAAAGAATTCATCGATCCTATTGTAAAAGATTATAATATTCCTGCCGATCGTGTGTATGCCAATACGTTTACATTTAATGAAGAAGGGTATATTACAGGATTCGATGCTGAAAATGTATTATCACAACACAACGGAAAAATTCAATGTTTAAAAGACATGAATTTGGAAGGAGAAATTCAAGTAATTGGTGATGGATATAGTGATTATGTGACTAGAGAAGCTGGAGTTGCGGATAAGTTTTTTGCCTTTACAGAAAATGTAGCACGTGAAAAAGCCGTCAACAAAGCCGATCATGTAACACCAAATTTAGACGAGTTTTTATTTGTAAATAAATTACCTAGAAACATTTCGTACCCAAAAAATAGAATCAAAATATTACTACTCGAAAACATTCACTCTGACGCGTTTGATCGTTTGGCTGATGATGGTTTTAGTGTAGAAATTTTATCGCACAGTCTTTCTGAAGAAGATTTAATCGAAAAAATAAAAGACATTCATGTGTTAGGAATTCGTTCCAAAACACAAGTCACTCCAAAAGTCATTGCGGCAGCCAAAAAACTATTAGTTGTTGGTGCCTTCTGTATCGGAACTAAGCAAATTGACTTAGAAACCTGTAAAGAAAACGGAATTGTAGTATTCAATGCGCCGTATAGCAATACCCGTTCTGTGGTAGAATTGGCTATTGGAGAAATCATTATGCTCATGCGAAGCGTATTTCCAAGAAGTACAGAATTGCACAACGGACAGTGGAACAAAACAGCAAAAGGGTCACGCGAAGTTCGTGGAAAAAACCTAGGAATTGTTGGGTATGGAAACATTGGAAAGCAATTATCTGTCCTAGCTGAAGCCATGGGAATGAAAGTGTATTATTACGACATTGAAGATCGTTTGGCACTTGGAAACGCGCAAAAGTGTAAATCTTTAGAAGAATTACTCGCCATTTCAGATGTGGTTTCGTTACACGTAGATGACAATGCTGCCAACAGAAACTTCTTTGGGGCTGCGCAATTAGCACAAATGAAAGATGGGGCTTTATTGATCAACTTAGCCAGAGGTTTTGTCGTAGATATCGAAGCGTTAAAAGCCGCTTTGGAAAGTGGTAAAATTGCAGGAGCTGCGGTAGATGTATATCCAAAAGAGCCAAGAGCCAATGGTGCTTTTGAAACGGCTTTAAAAGGATTGCACAATGTAATACTAACACCTCATATTGGTGGAAGTACAGAAGAAGCACAACGTGATATTGCTGATTTCGTTCCAAACAAAATTATGGCATATATCAACTCTGGAAATACAGTAGATGCTGTTAATTTCCCAAATATTCGTTTGCCACGACAAACCAATGCACATCGTTTCTTGCACATTCACAAAAATGTACCTGGTATTATGGCAAAAGTCAATAAAGTCTTAGCCAAATACGAATTGAATATTACAGGTCAGTATTTATCAACAGATAATAAAGTGGGATATGTAATTGTAGATGTAGATAAGGAATACAACAAAAAAGTAACCTCAGCTTTAAAAAAGATAGAGCATACCATTAAGTTTAGAATTTTGTACTAAACTTATATCATTAGTATACTAAAAAAGCTACCTTTTTATGAGGTAGCTTTTTTGATTTTAAAGATTACTTAACATCAAGACCCAGGAGTTTCATCCGCCCATGGATCGTAGTCTCCTGTAATTCCTAGTAATTCTTTTTTGCTCAGTTCTTTCGTGAAAATTGTGCTTAAAACACTGTTTTTTTCTTCCATACGATTCGTTTTTAATTAATTGATTCCTTTAAAGAAATCAAAAAAATTGTTTTGTGCAAAAGAATAATTCTTATCAAGTATAAACTATTTAGCTGTATGGTTTCAAAAGACTAAGAAATGTTTAACACACTATATGCCGAAGTAACGTATCTTTGCATCAAATTGATTGACAGATGAAAGCAGAAAAGGACGGCGCGTATTATTATTCACCTTTTGAAGAAAAACTCAATATCATTTCGCATGGTATTGGTGTACTTTTAGGAATTGTTGCTTTGGTCTGTTTGGTTGTTCACGCTTCTGTAAACGGAACTGCTTTACATATTGTAAGTTTTAGCATTTACGGCGCCAGTATTATCATCTTATACCTTGCTTCTACCCTATATCACAAAGCTAAGAAACCCTTAGCACGCATGCGTTTACGTATCTTTGATCATGCTGCCATTTATGTATTAATTGCAGGCACCTATACACCTTTTGCTTTAGTTATCTTAGAAGGTGCTGTAGGTTGGACAATTTTTGGGCTTGTTTGGGGATTTGCCTTAATAGGAATTACATTAAAACTATTTTTTACGGGAAAATTTGACAAACTCTCTACCTTAATGTACGTATTTATGGGTTGGTTGATCATTTTTGTCATCAAACCGTTGATTGCTAATTTTTCGAGTGAAGGTTTATTTTGGTTATTAGCAGGTGGCGTCGCCTATACCATTGGCGCTGTACTATATAGCATTCAGAAATTACCTTTTAACCACGCAATCTTTCATGTATTTGTTTTAGCAGGAAGTATTTTTCATTTTGTTTCCGTGTATTCGTATGTGTTACCTACAGCATAAATAAAGTTAAATCTCAATAATTTTCTATGGTAAAAAATCATTTTACCATCATATTTTAGTAACTTATGGGTATATTATTTGCCATTTTAATATTTGTCAGGAAGCCATATTTTATTTGCAAAATCTTTAATAAGGATAAGTTAATACAACGAACAAGATTAAAAGCCCCTATGTTAATGTCTCAAAAAAAAGATTATCCAGATAACGCAAAGAAGAAGTTTATTTTATTTACCGCAGGTGTTTACCTATCACTCCTATTATTCACTATTTTCTTTGCTATTTTTAATTATCACAAAGGATTATATTATTCTTTTTATGCTGCTTCTTTTGGTATTTTCGGATACCTATTAAGCATGTACTTTTACATAAGAAAGAAAAAATACTTAACAGCCGTTTATATTGTATATCTAACTCTAGGACCTGCGGTAGTACTAGCTAGTTATGCTGAAGGCTTAATGTCTGGAAACTATTGGTTTGTTCTTACGATGCTTTATGCAATCCCTTTAATGATTAGAAGAAAGCACTATTTTTTAAAACACTCCAAAATTCTCTATGCAATTACTATTGTCTTAATTCTATTGATCAGTATTATTTCTCCTATGTACACAGAAATGTATCCACATTTAACGAAGGGAGAAACGCATACCAAATTATTGATTAATTCAACGGTTTGTTTTATTGTAATCATCATTTTTTCAATTATTGGTTTGCGGTCTGGTAAACTATTTATTCGGCAACTTTTTAAAGAGAAACAGCGTGCTGAAAAAGAAAAGGATAATAGGACACGTGTATTGGCAAATATCGGACATGAACTACGCACACAAATCAATAGTATAAATGGGATTACCCAACTCATCTTAGAACAAGATAAACTTGAGAAAAAAGAAAAGGAATATGCTGAAATTTTAGACTATTGCAATAATAAAATGTTAGTATTGGTGAATGATATTTTAGATATTCATAAAATTGAGTCAGGGAAGTTTGAACTTAATAATATTCCAAGAGACCTCAATAAAGTATTAGCAAAAATTACAATTCCATTCTTAAATATTGCTGAGAAAAAAAACCTAACGCTTAAAACTGTAATTGACAAAAAACTAAGTTATATCACCGTTAATTTAGATGAAACTAGGCTTACACAAGTACTGCATAATTTACTATCTAATGCATTCAAATTTACTGAATATGGAAGTATCTCTTTTACGGCAGAAGTCCTAGAAGAAAATAATGATGTAATAAATGTAAAATTTACGATAACAGATACCGGTATTGGAATCCCTGAAGAGCTACAGATGACTATTTTTGAAAGTTTTCAGCAGATAAAAAATGATAGCAGTTCCTTTCCTGGCGGCACTGGGTTGGGGTTAGCTATTTCCAAAACTATCGTTGAAAAGATGGGGGCTAATATTCAAGTAAAAAGTGAACTCAACAAAGGATCATCTTTTTCTTTTTCTGTTACATTTGAAAAAATCGTCAACAATGTTTCTAAAAATCAAGAAAAGATAAGTGCTAATGCAACACAGTTTTTGTCGAATACATCTATTCTTATTGTAGAAGATAATGTAGTGAGCATGATGTATGTAAACAAGTTATTAAAAAATCATGGTGCCAATACCTTTCAAGCAATCAATGGTGCAAAAGCCATTGAAATATTAAAAAACAAACACCAAGAAATTGAAATCGTTTTGCTCGACTTAGAGATGCCTGTAATGAATGGTTTTAAAGCCATTACCTTCATCAAAAAAGACTATCCAGATGTAACAGTTATCGCTTTTACTGCAAATATCCCAAGTGAAGATATGATGCAGAATTTAAAAGAACTAGGCTTTGATGATATGATCTCTAAACCTTTTAAAAAAGAGGAAATTTTAACGGTACTTCAAAAGAAAATAACTTCTTAGTTTGTTGCGCTACTAGCTATTGAAGCTGCTACAAAATTTTAGCCAACACGATAAAATACATTATGTGTTTCTTTTAGCTGGAAGCATTTTTCACTTGGTTTCTGTATATTCGTATGTATTTAGGTATCTTTCTCAACTATGACGCTAAAGCAAGTATTCTTTTATTTTTTAGTTTTTCTTACAGTTTCTTCATGTGGTTTTAAGGATGAAGAAGACTATTATAATGAGGCCCTTATTTTTCAAGGTGCAGGAGAATATGATCGCGCCATTGCCTCACTAGATAAAGCCATTGCTAGAAATCCTGACTATATGGATGCGTATGTATTAAGAGGATTTTGCAATGCCGCATTGGGAAATATTAAGAAAAGTATGGTTGAATATAAAAAAGCGCTAGCGCTTGAACCTAACAACACTATGACTTTGTACAATCTTGCGATAAACTATGGACACGCCAAAGAGTATAAAGAGGCGGCTTCTTATCTAACAAAAGCATTAAAGTCAAACTATGTAGAAGAGTGTGCTATTACTACTAGAGAAGAATCGCTAATTAAAGTTGTTTTTCATGAAGAAGATCCTGATAAAACAGGCTATGAAATTGAAGCTTGTAAGCTATATTTTCTTCGCGGTCTTAGCTATTTTAATAGTGAAGATTATGAATTGGCAATTGCTGATTTTAATAACATCGCTAGAGGAAGTAGTTACTACACTAGTGCATTTTTCTATTTAGGGGAAATCTACATAAAAAAAGGGGATGTAAGTAAAGCTTGCACCTATTTTCAAAAAGCTGTCGATTTAGGAAATATAAGCGCACAAGAGAATACAATTAAATATTGCAAAGAGCTTTCTAAAAAATAAAATCGCTATTTTTTTACTGGACGTCTAAGAATAGACATGAAAAAACAACTCAGAAACGCTAAAATTTTCATCTTAATTTTTCACGGCATTATCGTTATTACTGCAGGGCAGGGCATGGAATGGCAATTTTGGGCATTACAGATGTACTTTTTCCATGTTTTCTATTCCGAGGAGAATTGCAATTTAATAGTTTTGAAAATTTAATTCCTTGGGCAATACTAAGCTCATTTTTAGGAAAGATATCCATTCTTATAAGCTTATTTAGAATACAATCACTATGGAAGCGTGGCTTATGATCTTTGGACTAGTATTGTTACTATTTCCCTATCTGAGTATTGTTTCCTCAGATCAAATATCAGCTACGAGTATATCAGTTCTTTCTGGAGTTCGGTTTCTATTATACTTTGGACGTGTTGTCTATTTAATGTATCAATCAAAAACTAGATAAAATTTCATTGGAAAGCTTGTTGCAGCTTTGCAGGAACGTTTCAAACACGTTGGAAAGCTTGTCGCACGTGTGCAGGAACGTTTCGAAACTTCCCAAAAGCTTGTTGCACGTCTGCGAGACGCTTTTGTAAGCTCCCGAAACCATGTTGCAGCGTTGCGAGACGTTTTTGTAAGTTCCCGAAAGCTTGCCACAGTGCTGCGAGAAGGCTTCGGGAACATTTTTATTGTGAATTCTTCAAAAAAACACTAAAAAATGAACACTTTATTGAAAATTCCTCAAAACAGTGATTTTCATACAAATACTAAAAAATAGCTGATTCCCATCATAAAACATATTTTTTGACATTTCATCGCAATATAACTGCATTACATCGATAGTATTTTGTAAATCAGTTTTTTGAAACAAGGAATGGTTAAGATTTAATTTTTCTTTGTGGAAAATCATACAGTTATGAAATGCCCTAAACAAATAACTTTGATACTACTTTCTTTTATAGGTCTCAACTGTTTTGCCCAAACAGGACCTGGAGGAGTAGGAACTAATAATGGAACTTCAGATCTTGTAATGTGGTACCGAACAGACAATGCCATTACCACCAGTGGAAGCAATGTGATCGCTTGGACAAACTCAGCAGGATACAGTGAACACGACATGACACAAAATGGAGGTACAAATCCACAATTAATTTCAAGATCGCTGAACGGTTATGATGAAATACAGTTTAATGCTGCAGGAATTTTACAAACAGGACAAAATTTAACGACCAGTAATTTTGTAACCAATCAGGCATCATCGTATATATATGCTAAAGCAAATTCCATTACATCTTCTTGGCCATATTCAACATTGCCACACCAAGCACAACGCTTTTCTTGTCACATACCTTGGTCAAACGGTATCGTTTATTATGATATTGGACAATGTTGTAGTGCATCTGCCAGAATTCAAGTAGGCGGACAATCAAACTTAACAAGTTATTCATTATGGTCCTATGATGCCAATCCATCTACTGGAAAGCAATTGTATAGAAATGGAACTTTATTACAAAATAGAGCAAATACCACAACCTATTCAACACATGCTTCACACCGATTTGGCTTAGGTGATAATTTTAGAGGAAACATGACGGAAGTAATTATCTTTAAAAACAAGGTAAATACAGCACAGCGTTTAATTATTGACAATTATTTATCAGCAAAATACGGTCAGTCATTGGCTGCAAACGATTTATACTTTCAAGACAATACTGGAAACGGAAACTTTGATCATGATGTAGCAGGAATTGGTCAGGCTTCTGACGGAACCAACCATACAGATTCTAGAGGAACTGGAATTGTACGCATCAACTCACCTTCTGCCCTTTCTAATGGAGATTTCCTTTTTTGGGGAGAAGAAACCAAAGATCCAACGTATGATTTTACCGTAAATACAACAAGCTATTATGAAGAATTAAACTCTAAATGGCGTGTAAGTAAGGTAAATGATTTAGGAACGGTAACTGTTGCTTTTGATATTTCAGGAATCAATTTGTCAGGAAAACAAAGCTGTCAACCATTGCAATTCGTAGTTGATAATGATGTTAACTTTGGCTCGCCAACGGTGTATACTCTAACTATCTCAGGAACTACCGCTACAGCAACAGGTGTATCTTTTGCAGATGGTGATTATTTTACACTTCGTTATTTAGATCAAATTGTATGGGATGGAACTTCTTTTTTTAATGGCGCTGGCGCCGGAAATGCACCAGACAACACGAATGAATGTTTAAAACTTACTGTAAAATCAGGCGCTTCTGGAACGCTTACGTTTGATGCACATGTTCGTGAAGTTGAAGTAGAAAATGGGGGAGCAATCATTGTAGCAGATGGAATTTTATTAGAAATAGAAAACCAAGTGAAAATTGATGGAACCATTGACTTGGTGGGAGAAGCACAGTTGATTCAAAATCATACAAATGCAACTTCCAACTCTGGAACAGGAACATTACGAATGCGTCAACAAGGAACGGCGAATTTGAATAATTATAATTATTGGAGTGCGCCAGTAAATAGAAATGGTTCATGGCAAATTGGGTATTTGGAAGATACCAATGGCGTGGTCAACTTTACCAATGCCTTTGATGCTAATCCAAATACATCTCCAATTACTTTGAGTAACCGTTGGTTGTATGATTTTAATGCAGTTTCAGGGGAATATACAGGTTGGAATTTCTTATCGCCAACTGACAATCTAACACCAGGTAGAGGCTATACCATGAAAGGTTCAGGGACTGCTGCTACAGAACAAGAATATGTATTTAGAGGAATTCCAAACGATGGAAACTATAGTTATACCGTAACTGCAAATAACGATTTCTTAATCGGGAATCCGTATCCATCTGCCTTAAATGCTAAACAATTTATTACAGATAACTTATCTGTTATTGATGGAACCTTGTATTTCTGGGAACACTTCGCTACAAATGACAGTCATAATACTGCTTATTACGAAGGTGGATATGCTACCTATAACCTCATGATGTCTTTACCTGCCATTGCAGATGACTCAGGTTTGAGTTGTGTAATTGGAGTTGCTTCCAAAGATAAACCAACGGCAAATATTGCTGTAGGGCAAGGATTCTTTGTTACTATTGAGAATCCTGGTTCCTTAGTATTCAACAACAACCAACGAATCTTTGCTAAGGAGTCTGACGATTCTAGTATTTTTTACAGAAGCGAAACCATTCCAACTAAAAACGCAACAACAACTTCGGATAATCGCATGAAAGTTTGGTTGGCATTTACAGAGCCAGCGGAACACAAAAGAGTGATTGGATTTGGCTATGACGAGCATGCTACAGACGGATATGACAAAGGTTTTGATGCTAAAACATACGACGATCAAAGAAATGAATTGTACTGGATTTTAGGCGAAAACAAACTATCTATTTTAGCATTGCCGCAATTTGATGATACCGCAGCATTAAAGTTAGGAATCAAAACAGCAGCGACGGGCACTTATACATTTGGTATAGAAGACTCTGAAAATGTTCCAGATGATGTTACTATCTATTTAAAAGACAGTGTAACGGATACTTATTACAATCTTTCTGCGGGAGACGCTGAAATTAGTTTGGATGCTATTATTGAAAAAGAACGATTTAGCATCGTATTTCAAGAAGGTGGTACGTTAAGCATCAATAATGAAGTAGCTACCGATGATATTCGCTTGGTACACGATACCAACGCACAGGTATTGACGTTACAAAACCTACAAGAAAACGAAATAACGCAGCTATCAATTTACAATATGGTAGGACAACAAGTATTGGACAAAAAAGGATCAGCTGCCACCACACAAGTTAACATACTCACATTTAGTACAGGCGTATATATCCTCAAACTAAAAACGAATAAAGGAGATAAGAGTTTTAAGTTTATCAGATGATAACTTTTTTTAAGTCATGAAGGGCAATGACTTTTGTAAAGAGCGATAAAAAAGTAGGTTTATCGCTCTTTCTTGTTTTTATATAGTTCTGTTTTGTAGGTGGTTTATGTTGCTTTACGGGAAACCGTATTGAGTATTTATAATGTTTGGTTTACGTTTATGAAAAATAAGAGGAATTATTGTTAAACATATATTACCCACTACCTAAAAAAATTAGTACTTCGAAAGAAATAATAGAAAAATTATCAGAATTGAAAGCAGATAATTCAATTTCGAGTTATCCTCACATAAAAAATATTCTAAAAAATCAACGAATTTCTATAGCCTGTACTGAAGTAAAACCTTTTAAATTAATTAGGTATCGAAGGTGAAATGAATCTGGTAAAGGGCTTTTCAATTGTAATGATAACGAAAATCGAAACATTGGAATTACATAAATAGTATCAGTGTTTCGTGGAAATACAAATAGTGAAGAAGAAGTTTTAACTATTGGAGCTTGGGAGGTTAAAGAGAATTTGACATTAGCTATGATACTTCCAAGTGGCCAGATTATTGGAAACAATGAAGACTTTGATATGATGAAAGAAGATTTTAATCGCTTTGAAAAAAGTCCAGAATTTGAAGATTTAAAAATTTTCAATGAATTTTTAGAGAATGAATTTACCCTTGATATCAAAAAGCATAAATCTAATTATAAAATTTTTTGTGCTTTAACAATATATATAAAAGAGCAAATACCAGAAATAGATGGGATTATGTATGCGAGTGTAAAATCAGAATACAGAGGAGTGAATATAGTTCTCTGCCAGAAGTTGTAGATGAAAAATTAGAATTTATTGCTGCCCGAAAATCCGTTTTCAAAAAGAAAAAGACCAAAACATTTGTTGAGCAAGAAATAGTAGAAAGTGTTAGTTATGATAAAGACAAAGACAAAATTGATTGGGGAATGGTCAGAGAGTAACACTGTGTGTAAAAACATAGTAAATAAGTGTTAAATGAAAGGTTCTTGCTTATTTGCAAAACCGTCAAATTTGACTCTTTGTTAATTCGAAAAGTTAGTGTCTTTTTATACGCTACGTTTCATATACAAGACCGTTGCACAAAACTTTAACAAACATTGTTGAGTAAAATATTGAAAAAAATACTTCTAACGGAATTGCATTCTCTTATGAGAAAACTGACTTAAATTTATTATTGATTAAATTAGTGGGTAATCTTTTTCAAGAAGTAAAAGAATAAAAGCATTACTTTCCCAAACCACCTGTTAACATCCCAACCAAATCCAACACTAATACATAACCCATAAAATGTATTATCTTGGAAAACGACTATTCACGCAGACTCTTTTTTAAACAACTTATGCTTGGGAGTTTAGGACTTTATTTGCTTCCTACACTTCATTCTTGCAGTGACGAGGAAAAACCACTAAACTTAACGCCTGGAAAAGGTGCAGCGCCTTTTAATGTATGGCAAGAAATTATTGAAGCACTTGGGTATAGCTCGGATAATTTGCCTGCTTTGCGCAAGCATATAGTTGCTACCAAAGATCCCAAACAAATTACGGAGTTTGTGTTGAAAAGCTTATGTATCGTCCCGCATCATAAAAATTATTTTGGGTATAAATTTTCCAATCAAGTCTTGTATGGGACTGAAGTAGCACTTCGAACAGGTATTGCTTCTCCACGTGAAAAAGCAGAAATTTTAAAAGATATGTTGATTGAAGCGGGTTTTGAAGCTCGTGTAGTTTCTGAACATATTCCGTTGACAGAAAGTGAAGTAAAAGATATTTTATTCAAACAAAAAAAGGTTGATTTTCAACCCAATATTCCTAAAAGTCAATACAAAGACTGGCAACAAAGATTAGGGCTTGGCGCTTCTAAAAATGTGGAATATATGGCGGATATTTCCACAGAAGCCGAGCAATTGGCACAAAGCTTATTAGATCAACTAAGCGAAGAACAGAAACAAACAGAAGACACTTTAAAATATAAATTTAATGCAGATCAAATTCCTGCTGTCGTTTATACAAAAGACGGAACAGAAGAGCTAATTCATGTGTTTGATGCTTCGATTCCTTTTGGAGAAGCACATCCTAAAAACCCTTCTAAAAAGTTTGGACGCATTGCACGGTTTGAAAATCCAGATGAAGGTTTCAAGGTTACACTGAGTTATAGAACCGCTTTTCATACTTCTGAAAAAAAGCCATTACTTACAGGAACTTGGAAAGCTTCTCAGCTTGTTGGAAATCAATTAAAAGTAGGTTTTTTAAACAATATGTCTTTTGAAGATTCGGTATTAAAAACCGTTTCTGATATTTCAAGTTTTACGCCTGTAATGTCATTACAAGACTTGGATAAAGACGAAGCCTATTTGGAAGAGCATTCATTCTTAGGCGAACCGATCAATCTTACGGCAGAAAAACTCATCAATCCAACATTTGCAATCATCCAAGAAGACAAAGCAAAACGAGCGAGTAAAGCCAAAGAAATTGTTACGATAGACGTAAAAGCAAATCCAAAAACCTATCCAACAGTTAGTGTAGAACTCACGCCCAAAGACAAAGACGGAAATATTGTAGAAGGATTGTTAGCGAACGATTTTTCCATCCAAGACAATGGCAAAGACGTACAAGGATACCTTACGCAAAATAAAATGGCGCCTAAAATTCTGTTTATGTTCGACACTTCTTTGAGTATGCCAAGTGAATACCGAGGTGCAGGAGCCGAGAAGTTTCAAACAAATTTGGAATCAGCCATAAAAGAAGTATATCCAAATGCGATTGTGAATCATAAAGAAACAGGTTCTAATATTTATACAAGCCATCTAAAAGCAGCGCACCAAGATTATGACTTGATATTATATGCTACCGATGGTGATAACGCTGACAAATTTAATCACGCAACCACACAAATTTTTACACAAGGGCCAAAAACATTGTACATCAAAATGTATAATTCTTATAACCCCGAGTATACAGCCGTAGAGGATATTGCAAAAAACACAGGCGCTGAAGTTGTAGATGGCAAAGACCAAACAGCAACCGTTTCCGAAATTGTTGCTTACTTGAAAACCTTGCCGTTACCTGTGTATAAATTCAATTATAGTTCGTTTGACATTGATAAACCACATACGGTAAAAGTTAGTGTTGTAGCCACCAAAAAAACTGGGCAAAGTGACTTTACATTTTCCCCCTTGTTAGACGAAGGACTTGGCAATAGAATTATAGGATTGTATTTGGACATACAAATTAGTTACGATCGAAAATATAGCAGAGTGTTAGCAGGTTGGGATCCAAATACTTCGGATACACCTACCGCAGCAATGGCAAAAGAAGTACATGAATGTATGCTTGGGAATAGTGTGATTAGTTTTGAAAGAGAAGGCGCATCAACTTCCATCAGATTAGCAGAGTATTTAAAAGCAATGATGAGTAACCAAGAGTGGTTTGAGGCACAAAAAGCAGGTGATACCAAAAAGGCGTTGGAAGCTTTGGCGAAAGGAGTTCATACCTATCCGCAAATACTATTGTCTTTAATGCAACCTTTAGAGAATGCATTTACAAAAGATACCATTACCTATCCAGCAGGATATCGAATTGGAATTTTAAAAACCAAACCAGGACTATACAGCGCAACGAGTATTTCTTCTTTTGATTATGTGCGAAGTTCCAACTATGTAACCATCACTAAAAACAACCAAAACTCTTTTTCAGAAACGGCAAAAAAGACGGCACAATTTGCACTGCTTGAAGGCAAGATTTTTGAAAACAGTACGCTTCAAAATTTACAAGGAAAACCTTTGGTTGTAAATACTTCAGAAGCTTATAAAGAAGCGCTACGTGATCGGAACTTTGGAGAAAATTTAGGTTACTATAGAAGATATATCAACAGAGGACACGAATTTAAGTTTGTGGATATTGAGTCAAAATCCAAATCATACTGGTCCATGCATCCTAAAACGGGTGAATTGTATGGTGTGTTACCCGATCAAACAGGTGGCGGAACGCAGACCATAAAAGAACAACTACTTGCCTTAAAGGAAGTGATGAAGCAATATGAAATACTTTATGCGCAGTTAGGAATGGCAGCACTCGCTAGTGGTTCTGGTGTCATGGTTGGTATTGCAACGGTATATTCCAAAACACTCGTTAAACTTATTGCTTTTGCCACAGAATCTGTCATTATCATGGATGCTAACTTAAAAGACATTAATGGAAAATTAGATCTCGCTTTGCAGGAACTTGCCTGCTCTATTGCCAAAGAGATTGTGTATACGGTTTTTGGCATCTTTGGTCAGGTTGCATCCGGATTGGAAAACCTAATTGGCATGATGGGCGGTAGTTTTTCATTTGCGCCTTGTCCTTCGTTGTAAAACTTGCTATTGATGCGTTTTTGGTGTAAATTTACATCAAAGTGCACAATATGTCATGTCACGACAAAGTATATCTTTCACAGAACCTAATGATGAATGGTTAAAAGCACAAATCAAAAACAAAGAATACACGAGTAAAAGTGAATTAGTAAATGACTTAATTAGACAAGCTAGAAAACAACAAGCTGAAATAGATTGGATTAGAACCAAATTAGAAAAAGCCGAACAAAGCGGATTTACCTCTGATACAAAAGAACAAATACTAGCACAGTCCAAATCATTGCTAAATGAGTAAATACAAATTAAGTAATGTAGCTAAACAAGGCTTAATACGAATTCATCAGTATGGAATCCTGAAATTTGGAGTCATCCAAGCGGACAAATATTTTGATTCTTTTTTTGAATACTTCAAAATCATAGCCGAAAGACCTTATGCATTTGAATCGGTTGATTTTATTAAAAAAGGATATATATGCTGTGTATGCGGTTCTGATAGTATTTTTTATAGAATAAATAATGACATGGTAGAGATTATGGCGATTGTAGGAAGGCAAGATGCAAGCAAATTCTTTACAGATCTCTAACAATATTATTTTCCTGTTAATGAAACCAAGCAAAATATATCTTAAAGGAAAGTCAGTATTTATCGTGTCTATGCTAGTGATTGTTGTTACTGCACTGACAGTATATTTTACTGGAATTAATTCGCATAAAACTATCACCAACAACTTTTATATTTCTTTAGGAATTATTGCCTCTGTTTTGTTTGTGTTTTTAAGCTACGGACTCTATAAAGGCATTGCTATTGAAGATAATTTCCCCAAACTAAAAGGCTTTGAATTTCGGAAAAATTTTAGCAAACACCTTACACCATCAGAAATATCAATAATAGAGGTTCGCGAAGGTATTGCTGGAATCATCTTATCGATTGTATTATGGATTGTTATTTCAATTGTGCTCATTATACTATTTATTGTTTTAGAAACCGTAGTTTGGTTTTCGGTAGCACTTATCCTCGCCATGTTGTATTGGGTATTTTTTAGAGCCTTGCGTTTGGTGTTTTCAAAAGCAGCAACCATCGTAAATAATCTAATAAAATCCATAAGTTATGCATTTGGTTACACAATATTATATGTCGGTTGAATGTTTGCTATTGTATATGTAACAACACTTTTTAGATAAATTATACCGCATGAAGCCTTACCATATAGTTCTTATCCTAGTTTTATTTTTCAGTTGTAAACCCGCTAACAAATCAGATATTGGCTATGCTTCTGAGACCTTGAAAATTGAACAAATCAGTCCGAATGTATTCATACATATTTCCTATTTACAAACCAACGATTTTGGAAATGTACCTTGCAATGGAATGATTTATTTTAATAATGACGAAGCTATTGTATTTGATACACCAACCAACGATGCAGTTTCCAAAGAATTGATCAATTGGATTGAAAACGAACAAAAGAAGACCGTAAAAGCTGTTGTTGTGACACATTTTCATGTAGATTGCTTAGGTGGATTACAAGAATTCCACAACAATAATGTACAGTCTTATGCTAGCAATGCAACTATCAATTTGGTACGACAAGATGCTAAAAAAGTAATTCCGACACATTCCTTCAATGAGTCTACAAAACTTACTATTGGAGAAGAAAATGTGCTTTTAAAGTTTTTTGGAGAAGGACATACGAGCGATAATATTGTAGGTTATATTCCGAGTGAAAAAGCATTGTTTGGCGGTTGTTTGATTAAATCATTAAAAGCAGGCAAAGGCAATCTTGAAGATGCAAACATCAACGAATGGTCTACGACTGTAGAAATGATTAAAAAAGAAATCCCTGAGTTGGCTATTGTAATTCCCGGGCATGGAAAATATGGAAATGAAAAGCTTTTGGATTATACCATAGAGCTGTTTAGAAAATAAGTATCTTTTCACAAAATTCAATCAAAAACATAAAAAAACATGCAACCACGAGTTACCATTATAGGATTAGGTGTTGAAGATTTAAAAGCGTCCACTGCTTTTTATCAAGAAAAATTTGGCTGGAAATTAACCAATGCCAGCAACGAGAATATTTCATTTTTTCAGTTAAATGGCGTATTACTTTCGTTATATCCAAAAGATAAATTAGCAGAAGATGCTATGGTTGATCCAACAGGTGCTGGATTTAAAGGGTTTACCTTAGCTTACAACACACGTACAAAAGAAGAAGTGGATGAAATTTTTGCAGATTTAAGCAGTAAAGGTGTCAAAATCGTAAAACAACCAGAACAAGTTTTTTGGGGCGGTTATAGCGGTTATATTGCTGATTTGGACGATAATTTATGGGAGATTGCACACAATCCATTTTTGGAATTAGATGCGGATGGAAATACCGTTGAGTAAATAATTATCAAATGATAGACTTCACTAAAATTAACTATCTACATCAGGGAATACACGTCAGCAACTTGCATATCAAGAAATCAAAAAACTTCATATTTTAGAAGATTTGCAAGACTTTCATCCTGTATTAGTAGGAACGATTCCTATTGAAATTGATATTCCTGAAAGTGACTTAGATATTATCTGTGAATGCAAAAACTTGGAAGCTTTCAAGTCAAGATTGATGGCATTATTTTCAGAGAAGGATCATTTTAAAATAGAAAAAAGCAATGTCAATAAAATTCCGTCTACCGTATGTAATTTTAAAACAAAGCATTTTGAATTTGAAGTCTTTGGGCAAAACATTCCCACGCACAAACAATATGCATACAGACATATGCTGATTGAATATCAATTATTAAATGAAAAAGGTACTAACCTTAAAAAAGCCATTATTCAACTCAAAAAAGAAGGATATAAAAGCGAACCTGCATTTGCTAAATTATTGGAGCTTTCTGGAAATCCTTATGAGGCTTTGTTAACTTTAGAAACAAAAAGGATAGACTGTTAATATGGGATTAGATATTACACATTTCAAAGCCGCATTTCAAAAGGATTTTCCAGAAGATTTACCCTATGTAGGAGACTCTGCGGGAGAAAGTCTCATTGAAACTCGTGAAACATTTGCCAATTATAATGTGCCTTTTGAGCATTTTAAAAACTATATACAAATAGTAAACTGTCCAGAAATTTTACAAACCGCAATTATTGTTAAAGACGCAAAGGATCTGGCAGACGTAGAAAATCATTATCAAAACAATGACTATAAAATTTTCACAGATTCAAAGCAACTAGAAGAAGAACTAGCTATCCATGAAGCTAAAGAAAATCTAGATGGGCTAAACCGACATATTGATTCGGGATATTTATCGCGTTGGAAAATAGTTTCATACTATAAAAACATCCAAAAAGAAGGTATCTTTTTTAGAGAGGTAGGCTATCAACGAAAACGTATGAATACTGCTTTTTGGAAACGATTTTGCAGTAGTGACACATATTGTTACGCACTTGAAGAGGATTTTAATTTTGCTTTTTCATGTATAGAAAAACGAGATGATGAAACCTTGGAGGATGCCCAAGAGGTTATTGACAATTTTAAACAAAACTTTCTTGATAATTTTGAGTTAGGCTCCAGCTTTATGGTAGTTTCTTATTAATGTTTTATAACTGCAATAACAAATTTGGATCAGGGCAATTTTCTTTATAAAACATCAAATCTTGCAGAGAAGAAACACCTGGATAATCACCTGTATGATGTTGCATGTCTTTGATGACTTGAAAATGTAAATGCGGCGGATAATCCCCGTTGACATTGGCAGCTCCTAAAGTTGCTATTTGATCACCTCTTTTAAATGTTTGTCCCACGTGTAAATTTTCAATAGAAGCCACGCTTAAATGTCCGTATAATGTGTAGAATTCAACATTTTCAATTTGGTGTTTCAATATAATGGTTGGTCCATAATCGCCAAAATTGGTATTGTTTTGAAAACTATGTACTTCCCCATCTAAAGGTGTATAAATTGGTGTTTCAGTGGCAATCCATAAATCCAGACCCAAGTGAATATTGCGTTCTGTTTCGGGGTTTTGATCGTTAAAATAATCGCTTCTATTGTAAATGCCGCGTTTTTCTAAATAACCACCAAAAGCCACTTTTCCTTTATTCATCGCTATATGACTATTAACAAATTCACCTAATCTATTTGAAGAAGAAACATCAACGTTTTTTAGTTGTTCATTCGTCACAGATAAATCTAATGAAACATAGTCAGATTTTGGAATGTTTTGAGCTAACACATATAAAGATTGTGTCCCTAAATCGGCTAAAAATTGTTCAAAGGAAGTTGAGGTCATTACGTGTTTCTAATTTAAAATAAAGGAATATTAACGAATTATTACTTTTGTTATTAAAGTTGTTCTTTATACATTTTGTTTTACAAAAAATAACTTGAGCTTATATTTTGTTTTTTATTTGATTGGTTGAATTCAACGCAAGGTGTCGGTATGACACTACGAATTCATCTTCACAATCTCTTCATACGCTTTTTGCTGTGAATGAATCGCATTTTCATCTTGTGGAACGTATTTATTTTTCTGTTTGACATCAATGATTCTAGCTTTTACGGTATCATCCAATTGCCATTGCACATAACTACGTAATTGTTGATGCATATCCGCATCCAAAATTGGCGCAATGACTTCAATGCGGTGATCTAAATTTCGTGTCATCCAATCGGCAGAACCAATATACATTTTTTCATTGCCATCATTGGCAAAAATATACACACGTGCATGTTCTAAAAATTGCCCTAAAACGCTTTTTATCGTAATGTTTTCACTCTGTCCTGTAATGCCCGGAACCAAGCAACAAATACCACGAACAATCAATTCAATTTGCACACCAGCATTACTTGCCTCATACAAAGCTTCAATCATGCGCTTGTCTTGAAGACTGTTGAGTTTTAATATAATATAGGCTTCTTTTCCTGCGTTGGCATTTTTAATTTCTTGATCGATCAATTCTAAAAAAGTACTTCTAGTAGTAAACGGAGAAATCAATAGTTTTTTGCTTTTCGGAATGATGATTTTACGTTCCAATACTTGAAAAACTTGTGCCAATTCAGAAGTAATATTTTCTCGTTTGGTCATCAGACAGAAATCGGTGTATAAAGTAGCAGTTTTTTCATTGAAATTTCCTGTTCCAACATATCCATAACGCACTGGAAGTTCATTTTCAATGCGCTCTATACAGAGTATTTTTGAATGCACTTTGATGCCAGGATAACTGTAAATCACTTTGGCACCTTGGACTTCCAATATCTTTCCCCATTTGATATTATTTTGCTCATCAAATCGTGCTTTGGTTTCCATAAAAACCGTCACGTCTTTCCCCTTTTCTAATGCTGCAATTAACGCATTGGTTAAACGTGATTCTTTGGCAACTCGGTATAAAGTAATTTTGATTTTTGTCACAGTTGTATCTGCAGCAGCTTCTTCTAGTAATTCAGAAACGTGATCAAATGATTCATAAGGAAAATAGAGCAATCTGTCTTTCTCCGTAATGGCAGAAAACATACTATCGTACACACTTAATTCTGCATTTCTGATTGGTTTTACCTTTGGTAAAGAAAGGTTTTTGTCTGTCGGATTTGGAAAACCAAAAAAGTCTTTAAAATTATGATACGTTCCACCTAAAACGACATCGGTATCATTTACATTCAATTCGTCTTTGAGTTCATCTAATAAGTCTTCTGAAGCCGTTTGATCTACCAAAATTCTCGTTACTTGCCCTGTATTTCTATTGCCTAACGAGTTTTTAATTTTTTCTAATAAATTCCCAGAATATTCATTGTCAATATACAATTCAGCATCACGGGAAACCTTAATGGAATGGAAAGTATTTTCAGGATATACTTCTGTAAGATGGTACTTTAAGATATCATCTACAAATGTGATGTAATACGCATCATTTTCAGCAGGAAATACCACGAATCGTCCAGAATCTATAGGAATTTTTAATACTGCTAATTGCTTATCAACAATAGAAGCCAAGTATAATTTTTCATTCTCAATAAAAAGCGACGAATCATTAGAAGCATCCGTAAACAAGGTCAATTTTGAAGCTAAATTTTCTTGATAATAGACTTTCGCGAATTGTTGTTGCGCTTCTGAAAACTGCGTATAATTAATCAAGTTAATTCCTTCTTTCTCCAATTCAGGAATAATATGTTCTTTAAAGATTTTACCAAATTCTTCTTGTTGCAGATTGACTTCTTTTTTGATCTTTTTCAACAATTTATTTGGCTTTGTAATGAGTTTTTTACGCAAGCCTTTATCTAAGGTTTTGATTTGACGAATGGCAGAAACGCGCACTTTAAAAAATTCATCCAAATTAGATGAAAAGATTGCCAAAAACTTAATGCGTTCATACAGTGGATTTCGTGCATCAGCAGCTTCTTGCAATACACGATGGTTAAAGCGTAACCATGATACATCTCTGTTGTAATATTCGGTGGAAGTTAGTGACATTCTTAGGCTTTTGGTGTGAATTAATAAACGAAAGTAGACATTATTTATGGCATTAGACGTATTTTTTAAATAGGCTTAACAATATGATAATAAAGATTTTAATAACCATTCAACAATGCATATTGTTTATAGGATATTTTCTCACGACTCTTACTTTAGTATACTCAATGATTTCAATATCTTTAGAATCATGACATTCCACAAAAACTGAATAGATATCTAAAAACATGGGCAATATAAGTAGTATTATTTAAAAGGCGCAAGACGATTTATTTCTAGAACTAGAAGCAAAAATTCGTTCATAATTACAAAAGAAAGATAAAGAGTGGCTTATTGATCAAATTATTTATCTCACCTGTCAAAGACATAGTTTGCATGAACAATATGATAAGCTTCAATATATGAAGAGGCAATTGGCTCGAATTTATGAGAAACATATAATAATCAAACTATTACTGATTTTATTGAGCAGTATCGAAAAACGAGTTGAACGGATTTAGAAAACTCAGGTTTCTTGCTAAATGCACTACAAATGAGTTTAGCTAGTATTAAATCGAATCAAAAAACGAAAAAGGAGAAATACTACTTCAAGGAGCAAGAGATTTACTTTATGCAGCCTTGTATGATGATACAGCTATCAATGTGAATGTAACACGCGAAAAGGAGGAAACTCAAAACATGATACTACCAGAAAGCAAATCGGATGCATTATTTTTCCTAAAAGCATTAACTGAGGAAAGCGCTGCTGGAACTTGGAAAAATCCTGAAGGAGTCTCTTATGATGATCACACTAATAATATTGCTTTACATGTAGAGTTTCGCGACACCAAAAAAGGCAATATTAGAACTGCCATATTTGTAGCATTGAACTTAATTAATCTTTTACATGTAAATGAACAAATTTTGTATACCCGTATGGAAAAATAGAACGAAGTTTGCTGCAATCACTTTAAAAATATAATGTACGCTGACTAGCAGCAATTTTATATGCATTAGTTTTGTGCAACGAGTATCAACTTATCAGAAGCAAACATTGCCGCAGGAGAAATTACTTTTTCATTCATTGGAATATGCGATCCATAACGCTCTTTCATTTTGGCTTGTACGACTTTATGGTTTAGGTCAAAATCTGAAAGTTTTTCAAGCTGCCCGATTTCTACATTTACTGCTTCTTTATAAATTTTCCAAACCAATTCAGAACAATAAATTTTATCATCTGACCATTCAAAGTAAATATCATACGACTTTCCTTTAAACTTCTCGCCAATTTGCTTCATTTTAGAAAGCACTGTATTTGTTAGAATTTCATCAGCATTTGCCAATCTTTTAATCACATAATGTCCATTTTTTCCACGACGTATCCACTCTTGCAAAGGAGTTAGTTTTACAGGTTGTACTGCTTCATATACAAAATAGGTTCCTTCATTTTCGTAAATAATTCCCATGTGACTGTATTTTGAATCTGTTGCCAACTGAATCGCTTTACTTTGATTGGAGGTAGATGTTTGAAAGATAATATCTCCACTTTGAATTTTAGAATCCTTCGTCAGTTGTTCCGTTTTATGAGCATCTGTTTTTATGCCATCTGCAAACGTGATCATTTCAATTCCCCAATGTACCAGAAAACCTAAAACCGCCGTTATTATGATTATAAGAAGTGTTTTTTTCATTTATTCATATATGTATTTAAAGCTACAACAATCACATCTAGAGTCAAAACGATTAATCATTTTTTAACAAGAATGAAACCATCAAAAATTACACAAAATCTCCAAACATGATATAAATCATATATTGCCTGAAACGCGATTCCTAATTTTGAACTGTAACAAAATCAGCTATGTGCAATTTTGGACTTGCAACAAAATTGAGACAGTTTTTATCATTTATATAGATTTATAAAAGAGACTGATTCTTCCAAAAACCAGCCTCTTTACAGATAAGCAATAGATTTCCTCAAATCTATCTCCCTAACATTAATATTTCATTAACCAATACTTCAGTTACGTACTTTGTTTCTCCTTCTTCAGTTTCATAAGAACGATTTGTAAGTTTTCCTTCAATAGCAATTTCTTTTCCTTTGAGTAAATATTTTTCAACAATTTCTGCCGTTTTGTTCCATGCAATTAAATTGTGCCAGTACGTATTTTCAATTTTATCTCCTTGCGCATTTTTATAAGTTTCATTAGTTGCAATAGAGAATTTTGCGATTTTTTTACCGTCTTCTAAATTGATGATTTCTGGATCGTTTCCTAAGTTTCCGATTAACTGTACTCTGTTTCTAAGTGTGTTCATAACTATAATGTTTTAAAATTATTATTTGATGTTGTGACCGAATCGTTGTTGTGATTCAACAGTGCAAATATGAAACGACCTGCAAATTTTATTCGGTTACAACACACTTACTTTCGTTTACAAATATTTGTAGTCGTTTGTAATCGGATAAATATTCTTATATTAGAGCAACATAACATTACTCATGAACATACATATAGAAACCGAACGACTCATCATCCGAGACCTTACTGAACAAGACCTTGATGGTATGTTTGCCATGGATTCCGATCCAGAAGTACATAAATATTTAGGCAATAAACCCATCAAAGAGAAAGCAGAAGCATTGAAATATATTAAAAGTGCCCAACAGCAATATGTAGAACGTGGAATAGGACGCTGGGCAATGGAATTGAGAGAAACTGGCGAATTTATAGGCTGGTGCGGCTTGCGATTGTACACTGATTACACTTTCAATAATCGTACAAATTTTCACGATATCGGTTATCGATTGCGGCGTGAATTTTGGGGAAATGGATATGCCACAGAAGCTTCTGTAGCTTGCTTACGCTATGCTTTCCAAAATTTAAAATTGGACGCCGTGTATGGAATTACAGAAATGGGAAATGCTGCTTCACACAGAATTTTGCTAAAAATTGGACTCAATTATATCGAAGACTTCTATTACGAACCTGAAGATATGATGCTGCGTTGGTATGAACACAAAAAAGAAAATTACACTTTATGAAAAAAAGTTATCACATAATATTATGTTATATTTTCCCCCTTTTTCTTTTGGCAAATGGCGGTCCTATTGATGAATCAACTATTAGAAAAGTAGGCGATTTAAAGTTTATAAATACAGCAAGTATAAGTATTATCAATGAAGATTTAGCCATCAAAATTGAGGGAGATTATGCCGAAGTAAAAGTCATTTATACACTAAAAAATCATTACAATATTGATGAACATATTTTTTATGCCTTTCCGATAGATTTTGGGTTTTCAAATATAGAAGAAGAACCAGGTTGGAAAGAAGAATATATCAACTTTATTACCTTCAAAAAAAACGGCGAAGTATTACAGAAAGAATCACAAATTGATTTGCAAACCAACGAAGGTAGAACCCGAAAGCATTGGTATTTTGTAAAGTTTGATATCGGCAAAAATGAAAAAGAAGTAACGCTTGAAGTACATTATAAATTTAAAGTCGGCTTTGTAGATTTTGCGTATTCTAAATCTTTTTATCCCGTATTTAATGAACGAACTTTTATCTATGATTTTTCTCCTGCACAATATTGGGGCAATGGAAAAGGAACACCTTTAAATATTTCGTTAGACATCTCTTCTATCAAGCAACTTCATGGAAAAGTTTTAAAAATGAATGGTATTGATTTTAAAGAGGAAAATGGACTTTATACATTTCAAACAACAGATTTTGATTTTAAAGAAGCTCCAAATCTTGAAATAGAATACGAACTAAAAACACACAAAGCTTCCGCATATCTCTCAAAGAAATCGGTTAAAAAAGAACAAATAAAAAAGATAATCGCTTCTTCTCGATTGGAAAGAAAATATACAAAAGATAATCTGGTTGATTTCAATTTTTCAACCTGCTGGTGTGCAAAACCAAAAGACAAAAATCCAACACTTACGTTCACTTTTAAAGACAGTATTGATGTAGCCACCATTGTTTTAACCACAGGTTATCTCAAATCAAAAGATACGTATTACAATAATAATCGTCTCAAAAAAATAGGCATTACACAACATTATTTGGCCTATGATGGATCCATTAAACAGTATACGTATGAGTTAACGCCAAAAGATATTCCCTATCAAGAAATAGACTTGAACACTTTTTATAATATGACAGGTCATACCGATTCTGGAGATCTATACAAATATACAACCAAAATTGAAATCAAAGTTTTAGAAACATATAAAGGAAAGAAATTTAATGACACCTGTATTTCGGAAATACTATTTGCTGGTTATAAACATGGTGCTGATTAGTTGTTTTTGTTCTGAAGTGTTAGCGCAACAGCATAAAAAGATAATTCGTATGCATACTTTGAATGATTTTCCGTTCAGGGCAAAAGATTCCATCTATGAAATTGTGCCCATATATAAAGAATATGCATATGATATAACACAAGAAATTACATATTCATACAAACATGTAGCAACGAAAGATGTACTCTACAATTTTTCTGTGGGAACGCATTTATTCAGCTTTTCACAACCTAAAGAATTGCCTGAAACAAAATTACCGTTGCATTTAATACAGGATGATATCTATCAAATTGTATACACAAAAAATAAAGGGTATTTAGGACATTTAGAAGAATTATTGAATATTCCTTTTGTGCTTTCGCCTATATTTTTAGATGAATATGGGCACCAAACCGACTTACGCGTTGCTACGGATTGTGCCGAGCTTGCCATTTATGGAAAACGAAAACAAGGCATGAAAGTTCCGTACTGTGGGCCAAGAGGAATTATAAAGTATATGCAAAAAACAACGGTTATTAAAAAAGGAATTATTCTGCATTTTGGACATCAGGTTTCGGTTTTGTATGAAGATCGAGGCATTCCTAATGTAATTGATTGCGGAGACTTGCTCATACACGCTTATCAACTAAAAGCAGAAATTATTCCACTAAAAGAAACCAATTTACACAACACTCCTTATATTACATACCAATGGAAACAGTAGATCAAAAAAAATGTTTAGAATGTGGCGCTCCATTTAAAGGTCGTGTCGATAAAAAGTTTTGTAGTGATTATTGTAGAAACGCCTATAACAATCGATTGAATAAAGATGGAAAAAATCTGATTCGAAATATCAACAATCGTTTGCGTAAAAACTGGCGTATTTTAGAAGATTTGAACGTAAATCAAAAGACTAAAACTACGAAAGCGAGACTGTTAGAGAAAGGATTCGATTTTAATTATTTTACCTCTATTTATGTAACAAAATCAAATTCCACCTACTATTATGTATATGATCAAGGCTATTTACCATTAGAAAACGAATATTATTTGTTAGTAAAAAAGAACTCTTAAGATGACTAAAAAAAATGGAATAATTGTACTAGTTATTGTTGCTGCTGCAACTTTTAGACTATTTCTTTACTGAAACTATGCGCCTAAAAGTGAAGAATACAAAGCACTACAAAAGTTGATAATATACTTTCAAAAATGGAAGAAAACCTTAAAAAGCCGTAGAAGATTCTAAAAATTCAATAAAAGAATAAAGAGCAAAATCGACGGTGATTTTTTTAAAAAAAACATTTGATATGACTAAAAAGAAAGCTGGTCTTATAATTATTACCACAGTAGTTTTAGCAATTGCTGGATCGTTATTCTACAAGAATCACAAAAAACAGCAAGAAAATGAAGCATTCATTGAATCGTTTCAAAAAAGCTTTTTAAAGTTTAAAGAAAATAAAAAAGAAATTGAGCGCAGAGCACTTCAACAAGCTGAAAAAAGAATGCGCGATTCTATATATAATGCAAAGAAAAAAGAACGCGAAACACAACTGGAGCAATTAAAAGAGAATGTCCAAAAGTTGGAAGAAGCAAAACAATAATTAACTAAACAATTAGGAATATAACACAATTTATCATACTTGCATTCATTCTTATCTTCGTTCTTACAATTGTTGTTTTGGGAATTTATTTTAGCCCAAAAAATATAATTTTACGAGAAATCAAAAAAATAAGAAGAACTTCAATTCACAGTGTTCGCAATCATGAATATGCCAAAATTGTTGGAAAAGCAAAGTATGCTGGTCAGCCTTTAATTGCACTTTAAGCAAACGCAAATGTGTATATTACGATATAAAAGTAAAAGAGAAGCGCAGAAAACATTGGAAAATTATCATACACGATGTTCAGTTTCAAGATTTCTTCATTCAAGCAGGAACAGAAAATGCCGTTATTCATTTGAATAATACTCTCAAAGACAAAAAAAGAATTCACCTGGTAGCCGATCATAAACTCAATTCTGGCGTTTTTAATAATGCTGATGAAAAGACAGAACAGTTTTCGAGGCAATACGGTAAAAATAGTAAGGTAGCTTCGGTTTAAACAGAACGCTCCACTACACCCAACGCATCATAGAACAAGACGAAGAAATCGCCGTAATGGGTATTGGAAAATGGATAACTGTTGACAAACCAATTGATAGCTATTCCGGTACTAGAATTTTGGCTTTATCAGGAACGAAAAAGCAAAAATTACTAATTACAGATGAGCCAAAAGCTATGGAACGTGCAAACCGTAAGTTATAATTATTTCCAATTCTGCCCTTTTAACTTCATGGCAGCTTTTAAAATATCTTTTTGACTAATTTGCCCAACTAGTTTGCCATTTTCTACAATTGGAAAACGTCTTCTTTTGGATTGAAGAAATTTACTGGCTGCATCAAAAATATTGAGGTTTCCGTCAATAGTTTCAACATTTTTTACCATGTGTGCTTCTATCTTGTTGTGCTCAAACGGCATATTGTAATAACGACTATCCGAAATTTGTTTGATGCAATCTCCTTCCGAAATAATGCCAACTAATTCATTTTTATCATTCACTACTGGTCCGCCAGATATTTTATGCTGAATCAGTTTTTGAATCACTTCTTCTACGGTTTGTTCAGGTTTGAAAGTGATTAAGTTTCGCGACATATAATCGCTTACTTTTAGGGCTTCTGCTTTGCTTGTAGTTGTTGCTTGTGACTTTCGCGCTCCTTGAAAACTCTTTATTGCCATGACTTTAGGTTTTTTTAGATTCTCTTAAAGTTACTCATTTTTCATTAGTTAACCTAAAACATTACATACTTCGCTTTTTCTGTATACTTTTTTAGTATTTTTAAGCAACCATTCAATCAATCAATCAATATGACTACACCAAGAGCACGCTATACATTTTTATCGTTTATCCTTATTGCATGTGCAGTATACTACAGTTTTAAAACCGTAATGCCGCAAAGTCTTACGGAAGAAAATGTTCCCAAAGAAGAATTTTCAACCGTTCGCGCTTTTACACATGTAACTGAAATGGCAAAAGAACCGCATTATGTGGGTTCTAAAGCACATGCCGAGGTTCGTAATTATATTGTTGCTGAATTGAAGAAGCTCGGACTAAATCCAACGGTACAGGAAGGGTTTACACTCGATGCTTCTGGAAATATGTCCAAACCTAAAAATGTATTGGCACGCATTAAAGGAAAAAATTCTACCAAAGCGCTATTGTTATTGTCACATTACGATAGTGATCCACATTCTGCTATTGGAGCGAGTGACGCTGCTAGTGGAGTTGCGACAATTTTAGAAGGAACTCGCGCTTTTTTAGCCAAAGGAGAACAACCTGAAAATGATATCATTTTATTATTATCAGATGGAGAAGAATTAGGTTTGAATGGCGCTAATTTGTTTGTAAATGAACATCCTTGGGCAAAAGATGTTGGTTTGGTGCTCAATTTTGAAGCACGTGGAAGTGGCGGACCAAGTATTATGCTACTAGAAACCAATAATGGAAATGCCAAACTTATTAAAGCATTTCAAGATGCTGGCTTGCGTTATCCTGTAGGAAACTCGCTTGCGTATAGTATTTATAAAATGCTTCCGAATGATACAGATTTGACTGTTTTTAGAGAAGATAGAAATATTCAAGGATTCAACTTTGCTTTTATTGACGATCATTACGATTATCACACTGAAAATGATAACGTAGAAAATTTGGACTTTAATACCTTAACGCACCAAGGAACCTACTTGATGCCATTGCTTGACTATTTTTCCAAGCAAGATTTAACACAAATTACAACAGATGAGGATTTAATCTATTTTAACAGTCCACTAGGTTTTCATGCGTATCCATTCAGTTGGATTTTCCCAATTTTGATTGTAATTGCCCTTTTATTTGTTGGATTACTTTGGTACGGATTTAGAAAACGAATGCTTTCAACTAAAGGAATTTTACAAGGATTTCTACCTTTTATCATTGGATTGGTTGCCAGTTGCGGATTGACCATATTACTTTGGATTATTTTTAAATGGATGTATCCACATTATGCAGAAATTCAACACGGATTTACTTATAATGGCTATGTCTATATTTCATTATTTGCCTTTTTTGCCTTAGGAATCATCTTTTATGTATATCATAAATTTGGTAAAAAAGTAACAGCTGCCAACTTATCCATTGCTCCTTTATTCCTTTGGATTATTATTACAACTTTAGCTGGGATTTACTTAGATGGAGCTAGTTTCATTGCCATTCCAGTATTTTTTATGTTGGTTTCGTTGTTTATTCTTATAAAGCAAAAAGACAATCCATTGACCTTATTGTATACGGTTTTGGCTTTTCCTGCTATATTTATTTTAGTGCCTTTTATCAAACTAATTCCTGTCGGTTTGGGACTCAAAATTATTGCAGTTGTTCCCTTATTAGTCGTGTTAATTTTTGGATTAATGGTGCCTGTTTTCGGGTTGTATAAACGTCCAAAATGGACAGCACGTTTGTTTTTCTTATTGACGATTATTGCCTTTTTTGTAGCGCATTCACGATCTGATTTTACAGAAGAACGACAAAAACCAAACAGTTTGGTCTATATTTTAGATGCCAATCAACAAAAGGCAAGCTGGAATACGTATGATGGCATTTTAGACGATTGGACAAAGAATTACATTAAAGATGAAACAAATGTATCAAAATCGAAAGATGTGATGGATAGCAAGTATAAATCTGGATTTACGTATACACAAGACGCGCCTGTAAAGCAAATTCCATTGCCATTGATAGAAACATTAAAAGATACTATCTATAACAATGCACGTTATATTGATATTAAAATTACGCCGCAACGAGACGTAAATCGTATGGAAGTGTTTAGTAGTCATGCTAAATTTGCTTCTGCCAAAGCAAATGGACTTGACATTAAGTATCCAAATAATGATTGGAATCGTTTGACCAGTTATTATGTGTCTGACAATGATCCGTTAGAATTGTCATTTACCGTGAAACCAAATGCAACTCCTGAGTTAATTTTATATGAAGCTTCTTTTGATTTGATGAAAAATCCATTGTTTTCCATTCCGCCGCGAGCAAAGGATATGATGCCACGACCATTTGTATTGAATGATGCTGTTATTGTAAAGAAGACAATTAAGCTTTAGTTATTATATACATACTTAAAAGTCATTTTCTTTTGCGACTCAAATCCGTTGATGACCAAAGAATCGATCAATTGATTTTTGTTGTAATAATAGTGCATGCTGTTTTTTCCAGGCATCAATTCGCCACAGCAAAATACAAGATCATTTCCATAGCTTAGTATTATTTGTTTTGCACGATTGATTTTATAAGGTCCTGTACTTCTGTTATCTATAAAATTATGTATGCTTTTTTGTAAGCTTGTAGCATCTGTATTTGTGTATTGTGTTCTTTCTTTTGTATGCTGATTGTATTTAGAAACCACTTTTGGTATAGGTATATTCACTGTAGTTATTACTGATATTGTACAATCCTATGATTAATCCCTGATGATTTATTTTATATGTGTTTTCACCAACAATATGAAGATTCTCAATCTTCTGTTTTTTTAAAGTTTCACCTCTCCCTAATAATAACTGAGTTGATAAATATTCAGAAGCATCAAACGGTTCAAAACCCGTTTCATCAACCGTAATTACTGCTGTTTTTTAGGAAGACTATCAAGCTGCTGAGAAGTTTCAACTGTTTTCTTTGGTTGTTGTTTCTCCGTTTTTGTAGTATCGCTACAAGAAATCAAAACGGATAAAACCACAATTAGTATGACGCTATTTTTCATATTCAAATTATCATTACGATTAGCTAGCTTTGTATTTTTTTCAATATCAATTGTTTTTCCTTTTCTGAATTACTTGATTTTTTAAAGTGTTCCATCATCCAATATTTGGCCAGTTCTTTATCTCCTTTTTGTTTGTACAAAAAAGCCAATACATATTCAGAAGATATGACTCGTCGTGCAATTTCATACACAGGATTTTCTATATCTTTTAAAAGCGCTGCAATGTTTTGATCAATTGTATTTTTTTCAGCAAACCATTTGTTTAATTTTGGAATATTTTTATGCAATACTCGATTCAGACTTTTTCTAAATTTCTCTTCGTTTACCGTACTTATTCTATCAGGATTAATAGGTTTGTTTTTTTCATAGCTATTTTGCCAACCTTCTAAGCGTTTGAAATAAATAATTTTTGTTGATTTTTCTGTTCTGTGATTCACGAGTCTTTTCCCCGAAATTGTAGGAACATATTCAAAACAATTACCAAACGAGAAAGAACCGCCAAAACCTTTAAATACATTATACTCCACAACATGTTTTATTCCATCCTCATTAAAATCGCTAAACCATATATATTTTCCATTCCAGTTTTTTAGTCCAATTTCGTTAAATTTAGGCGTAACAACTTCTTTAAAAATTGCGAGTCTTTTATCTAAAAGAACTTCATCTAAATTTTTTATGTCATCGAACAATTCGTCAATAACTTTTTGTCTATTAAAGCTATCTATAATTTTATTGAAAATGTTCATATTTCAGGTTCCCATTATTAGTTTGACATACTGAAGTAACTTCTAATTTACTCAAAAAACTGAGTTTAATTCATCAAAAAAGCCTGAACTTCAACATTCAGGCTTTTAGTTTGAATTTATATGTATTTTTTTATTTCGAAAAGAACTTTTTCAACATTGCTATGGAAGTCAGTTTTACCGTCTAATCGCAATACATTACAGTTTAGTGATATAATCCATTGGGTATGCACTTCAAGGGTTGTTCCATTAAAGTAAGGATTGTCATAGTGATGTGCCCAATCTAAAAATGCATTAGAAGTTTCGCTGATTTTCGTATTGGTCAAAAGTTGATTTCCATACCGCTCTATTTCACGTTTTTTGAGTCGTTCAATTCTTTCTGTTTGCTCTAATGTGATAAATACAGCTAAATCAAATGCAGTTTGCCATGCTGCTCCCCAATTTACCAAGGAACCACTTACAATTACATTGCTTGTCTTTTCAAAATCTCTTCTTATATTTTGATTGCGTTCTTGTGGTGGGACTTTTTCTTGAAAAGGTATTTCTGTTTTTTTCCAATAATAATCGTCAGAATCTAAATGAGTAGAATTTGTCCTCTTAGCAATTTCTTTAGCCAAAGACGTTTTTCCACATCCTGATGCTCCAAATACCAATATTTTCATGGTTTTACTTTATTTTTTATAAGATAGACGCCGCTTGATAAAATCCAAAATGCAATACTGAATGTAAATATTCTAAAACCTGTCAAACTTGTAAAAACAAATGCTGTTACAAATCCTATGATCGCAAAAAGAGCAATGGCAATTCCCAAATAACCAATCCATCTCGGAAATATTCGCTTTGCCAAAATGATCATTGAATATATAAAAATTGAAAGGCAACAAGCAATGATAAAAATATAGTCTAACGGTAGATTGATTGCAAAACTAAAATTACTAATTGGTTTTAATATGTCCATCGTTTCAGTTAATCTATCTGAATATTGATGGAGAAAGTATGGCAAAACCAATCCATTGAATAATGCTGCAAACATGGCTGCAATAAGACCAAAAGCAATAATTATAAAGGACAACAAAGAAAACCTGTATGTATCCAAAAGACATACGCTGAGTCCGTAAAATCCAAACAAAACGATTGGCAAGCTAACGATAGCTAAAGAATGTGCTGTCGTGATAATGTTATAAATGCTAATAATACGTTCAATACTTCCTCCTAAAGGATGTAGTAGCATTGTAAAAATGATGAGTAACGCACCGCTAATAAGTGAAATTCCTGTGCTTCTGTAAAAATGATTTTTCATTGCTTATATATTTTTAAACAACAAATATCAATAGTATACAGAAAAGTGACACTTGATCGAAATCAAGAAATTATTGAATTCTTTTTCGAACCCTACTCAAGGTTTCAGGTGTGATTTTTAAATACGAAGCGATGAATTTTTGAGGGAATTTTTGAATCAGAACTGGTCTCGTTTTTAGAATACACTCATACTTTTCGTCAGGTGTATTGTTGTTGTCAAAAAAGTTAATTCTTGAAACAGCAGTATCTAAGATTTTTCCCATTTGAAGAAAATTTTGTGATAAGGCAATGAGTTTGTGTATGGATTCAATGGACAATTCATACACAGTACTTTCTTCAAACGCCTGAATGGTATTTTGAGACGGTTTTCTGGAAGTAAAGCTTTTATGGTTTAGTACCCAATCGTTTTCAGTGAAGAGATCAATAACATTTTTTTCTAAATCAGAATCTAGATTGTATTCATAAAAACTCCCAGAGATCACAAAATAAATCGTAGAACAAATATTTCCTTTTTCTAGTACACACTCGCCTTTTTTTAGCTCTTTGTACTGAAGTTCTTGTTTTAGTAGAACGATCTCGTCCTCAGAAAATTCACCAGCATTCTTCAGAAGTTTTGATAACGATTTCTCCATATACAGTTATTACTAATATTATTTTGAGATGAAAACCATCTATTTGTAGGCTAAATTAATAAATAACAACTCATTGAGTTTCTATTTTACTGTTTATTTCAAGTAAATTAAAAAGCCTGAATGTTTAATATTCAGGCTCTTGTTTTATTGTGATTTGGTATTTACCAAATTCGAACTCTATCTTCTGGAGCAATGTACATTTTGTCACCTTCTTTAATATCAAATGCTTCATAGAAAGCGTCGACATTTTGTAAAGGAACATACGCTCTGTATTGTCCTGGAGAGTGCGGATCCGTTTTGATACGTGTACGCAATGCTTCTTCTCTCATTTTTGTTCTCCAAACCGTTGCCCAAGAAAGGAAGAAACGTTGTTCAGCAGTATAACCATCAATTTTGTCTGGTCTTCCATGTTCTTTAATGTGACGTTGTAATCCATCATAAGCACCTAAAACACCTCCCAAATCTCCAATATTTTCACCTAAAGTAAATTTTCCATTAATGAATACGTCAGGTAATACTTCAATAGCGTTGTACTGTGCAACTAAGACATTTCCTCTTTCTGTAAATTGCTTTAAATCCTCATCTGTCCACCAGTTTGTTAAGTTTCCATTGGCATCAAAACGTGCTCCTGAATCGTCAAATGCATGTGAAATTTCGTGTCCAATTACAGCACCAATTCCACCATAATTTACAGCATCATCTGCTTGATAGTTGTAGAAAGGTGGTTGTAAAATTGCTGCAGGGAATACGATTTCATTGTTTAATGGGTTAAAGTATGCATTTACCGTTTGTGGTGACATTCCCCATTTTGTTTTATCAACTGGCTGATCAATATCATCTAGGTTCTTTCTGAATGCCCATTTTCCAACAGCAACCATGTTGTCATAGTATGAATTTCCTGCTTTTATATCTAAATTAGAGTAGTCTTCCCACTTGTCAGGATATCCAATTTTTACCGTGAATTTATCTAATTTTTCAATTGCTTTTTCTTTTGTTTCTGGACTCATCCAGTCAAGAACCTTAATTCTATCTTTGTAGGCAGCAATTACATTTGCAATCATTTTTTCTGCTTTTTCTTTGGCTTCTGGCGGGAATTTAGCATCTACATATAATTGTCCAATTGCTTCACCAACTGATCCGTTTACTGTTGCTAATGCTCTTTCTTTAGCATCACGTTGCTTTTTGGCTCCATTTAATTCTTTTGAATAAAACTCCCAATTTGCTTTGTTCAACTCAGTAGTTAACATTCCTGCTGCACCATCTAAAGTAGACCAACGCATTAGCGTTTTAATATCGTCAATACTTTCGTTCTTTAAGATCTCTTGTAACGCAGTCATATATTTTGGTTGCATCACAATAACAGTATCTAGTTCTTTAACTTCTAAATCAGCAATTAATTTTTCCCAATCAATTACTGGAGTCATTTCCGATAGTTCAGCAACCGTACGTGGATTGTTAAAGTTGCGCATATCTCTACTTTGTACTTTATCCAAACGTGGTGCTGCTAATTTAGTTTCTAAAGCTAAAATAGTCTCAGCGTCTTTTTTCGCTTTTTCTTCATCGTCACCTAAATATTGTAACATACGTGTAATGTGCACTACATATTTTGCTCTAATTTCTTTAGATTTTTCATCTTCAAGCAAGTAATAATCTCTCTCTGGTAATCCTAATCCACCAGGTACAACATACGCGGCGTTCATACTACTATCACTTAAATTAGCAAAAGCTGTTAGTCCTAAGAAAGGAGCTGTAATTGTTGCTGGATTTTTTGCCAATACTGTTTGCATATCTGCAATTGTTTGAATGCTTGCAATAGCATCTAAAGCTGGTTGTAATGGTTTTATTCCATCTTTGTTTCTTGCTACAGTATCTAAAATAGAATTGTATATTAATAATGCTTTTGCTTGATCAGTTCCTGCTGCATATTTTCCACTTTTGTTGGCTTTTTCAAGAATTTCAAGGACGTCATTATCTGTATCTTTACGAAGTACTCCAAATCCTCCCCAAGATGTTCTATCTGCAGGAATTTCAGTAGCTTCCATCCATTTACCATTTACATAGGTATAAAAGTCATCATTTGGACGTACTGAAGTATCCATATATTCCAAGTTGATTCCGGGAACTTTAACTTGAGCCACTTCTTTTTCCTTTAAATCTTTTTTCTCACCTTCGCAAGAGAAAAGGAGTGTGCCAGCAGTAAAGCAAAGTGCTAATCTTAAGGTATTTGTCTTCATTTTTTGGTTCTATTTAATTTTAGTCTCGTGTAGTTTAGTATAAATTGAGGGATGAATGTTACGAACATGTAACACATTAACATTTTTTTAAGAGAATTTTAGAATTTGGACTTCAAAATAGAGTCAAATTCTTTCTTTAAGCCAACGACTTCTTTTACATTATCGTTAGGAATTGCAATAGAAAGTACATAATGAGCTATTTTCCACTCGCCTCCTACTTTTTTGACAACTCCTGATCCTCGGCATAATTCCATTTGTGTATCCAACAATTCGTCAAACCAAGCAATATCTCCATATTCTGACATAAACACGTTTCGTTCTAGAGCAGTAAAACTCCATGCTTTTCCTTTGTCAAAATACGGCTTAGAAAACTCTTTGAACTCTTTATTCTGCCAGTTTTCTGTTGGATCAGTTCCAATAAAAATGGCATCATTTGTCATTTTAGAGAAATAATCGTCAAATTTTGCATCGGCCGCAGCTTTATGCCAAGCATCTAGCACTGCATTGATTTCTGTTTTACTTTGTGATAAGCGAAATTCTTCTACTTTTTGGCGTGCTTTTTCAGTATTGCACGAAATACATGCAATAACAAGAACCCACAGAATTATTTTTTTCAAGACTTAATTATTTTTTGGTTTTACTTGTTTGAATGGCTTTTTTGGTAGTTTTTGTTTTTGTGCCTTTTGTGTTGGTAATTGTTCTGTTTGCAGCACTTTCTTTGGAGCATTCTTAGTACTGTCTGTAACTTTAAATACGTCTCCTAATATTTCTTCAGCTTCAATATCGAGTAACGACGCCTGTTCTATTTGGCTACATACTGCATTGAATACTTTGTTCATTTCTACAATTTCTTTTTCTATAAACGTATTTGGAATGCTATCGTCAGTAGCATCATCTTGTAATTTTAATGCCTTCGTTTTAAGCACTAGAAAACGACTGCGTATTTGCATAATGTCTAAAGCTTCTGGCAACTTCTTTTTTTCTACCTCATCAATATTGCTTGCCAATTGCCCTAAATCTTCTATGATGGCAAAACGCGTACTTTCGTTAATGAGTTTCATATTTTCATGAACTGCATTGAATTCTAACCAATCTTGCACTAACTCCTTTTGAGTTGGTGTTAGTTCTTGTAAATTTCCTTTTCTAGGAATGTTTAGTTTATTTTTGGCGAGGTATTCTTCTTGGCTCTGAGTTTGTTGCATGCGCGTAGTTTGTTCTTCTTCTTTTCCACATGCAAAAAGAGTCATACAAACAAGAACAAATGCAATCCTATTTTTTATTAATTTTTTCAACTGTCTACTTTAATATTAAAAGAGGAACAAATATAGCCAGTTTTTTAAGTTTGCCTGTATTTTTAACAAAGTTTACCACTCTAAGGTATTGTATTTTATGAATTTATCAAAGTTTTGGCTTTTTTAGTTAATTTTTCGCATTCACTCGAATTAGATTTTTTTTATCTTTGTGGTTCTATTATTATCTCGATAATTGAGATTTATAATGCTCCGAGGTTTGCCTCAATATTTTATTATGAATTTTATGTATATATCCCAAGGGTTTGCCCTGAGCAAGTTTACTAATTATTGATGAGTACAAAAGTTTTAATTATTGGCGCCTGCGGGCAGATAGGTACAGAGTTAACAACTGCTTTGCGAAACACCTATGGTTTTTCGAATGTGATAGCATCTGATATTCGAAAAAGCGAGAGTGATGTTTTTAACCAAGGAACTTTTGAACTCTTGGATGCTCGTGATAAAGACGCTATCAAAGCTTGTGTAGAAAAGCATAAGATCACTGATGTGTATTTAATGGCTGCACTACTTTCTGCTACTGCTGAAAAAAATCCTGATTTTGCTTGGGATTTGAATATGAATTCACTTTTTCATGTACTTAACTTGGCAAAAGAAAAGGTAATACAAAAAGTATTTTGGCCGAGTTCTATTGCTGTTTTTGGTGAAAATTCTCCGAAGAAAAACACACCGCAACACACTATTATGGAACCATCAACTGTGTACGGAATTAGTAAACTATCTGGTGAACGTTGGTGTGAATATTACCATAAAAATTATGGTGTAGATGTACGTAGCATTCGTTATCCTGGCATCATTAGCTGGAAAGCAAATCCTGGTGGCGGAACTACAGATTATGCCGTAGAGATTTTCCATGAAGCTGTTCAGAAAGGTTCATACACTTGTTTTTTGCGTGATGATACTTCTCTTCCAATGATGTTTATGGACGATGCCGTTCGGGCTACTATCAATATTATGAAAGCTGAACCAGAATCAGTAAAGGTTCGTTCTTCATACAATATTGCAGCTATTAGTTTTACACCTGCTGAGTTGGCAACTGCTATTCAACAAATAATCCCTGAATTCGCTATTGCTTATGAACCAGATTCTAGGCAAAAAATTGCAGATACGTGGCCAGAAAGTATTGATGATTCAACCGCTACTGCAGATTGGAATTGGTCGCATGAATTTGATATGAAGACTATTGTTTCTGAAATGATTTCAAATTTACAACGTGTGTTGGTCTAACACATTTGAGAATGCTGAATTCTACATTATGAATTGAGTTTAGGCTACTTCTTTTTTGTTTCTTTTTCGACGAATGTATAATACTATTCCTGTGAGCAATATTCCTCCGAAAATATAATACAAATATCCGTTTGCTGATAGTTTTATTGGACTCTCATCACCTGTTAATGTCAAAGCACTCCAATAATACGGTGAGGCTTCACTCGTATTTTCATTGTTTTGAATGTACGTAAGTTTTGCTTTTTGTAAGGCTCCTGATTTGGAATCACCCGCTATAATATTTTTATAAAATTCTTCTATGATTTCAGTACTTGCCTTTTCATTAATATCCCATAAGGAAGAAATAACACTTTTAGCTCCAGCGTTAAAAAACCCTCTTGCCAAACTCATAACACCTTCTCCTTTTTTTAATTCTCCATCTGAAGTTTTACAGGCACTTAGCACGACCAATTCTGATTGGTTTTTGGTAAAATACAATTCATCTAACGTAATTTTTTCATCGTAAAATGCCAACCAAGGAATCGCGTTGTCAAGTCCACCATGCGTAGATAAGTGTACAATTTTGTAATTTCCATACGCTTCTGTAAACCGTTTTTTTGTCGCGTTTTCATATTGAAAATGATTGGCTCCAAAAATACGTGTCAACTTTTCCAGTTCAGCAGAACTTGTTGTTAGTGTAGCATATTGTTCATCTAGGAATTTTGTGGGAGCAATGGCAATAAATGAGCTTCCTGAAGACATTCTATTTTGTTGCGATTGTGCCGCAGATGACAATGAATAATTGTACTGAATTTGTGTGTTTTCAATTAAGTATTCGTTTGTTGGCGCTCGTAATGCTTCAAACGGAATGTATTGTAAAACATCATCAGGAATAATCGTCATTTGTTTTTGAGAAAGTGTTTCCGAAAATGGAAAAAGTTGCTGATATAATAGCGTTGCGACTTCCTCATACTTATTTTTATCATCTATATTTACAAAGGGTTTCGAGACTGCGTTTTTATATGTGGCAACTGTTTCTCTGAGTCTTGCTGTACTTGGTAATTCCTTTAATTGAATTGTTTCGGGTGAAATTAATGTTACAAAACCTTTTTCTTTGCCTACAATATATTGTAAAATCAGCTCGTCTTTTTGCAGATTACTTTGAACCTCTTGTAAGGTAACAACCTTTTTATTTTTTTTGTATTTGTAATATTTTGGATAATTCGTTTCTAAAGAATCTATAAACGCATTCAGTTCTTTTTTATAATCGAATATATTATCTTTTAAAGTATCTATATGACTTTCCGTATAAGAAGACATTTGTATTTCTCCTTCAAGTGTTTTGATTTTTTTGATCAAGTCTTGTTCTCGTTTTAAAATCTCTTTCGGAAGTTTTGACAAGCGTTTTGCAGTAGCATCTGTCATATTTTCCAGTAATAAGATTGCTTTATTTTTTTCCATGAAGAAGAAAGCTTTTTCAGGTTGTTGCAAACGATGGCACACCTCAACTGCTTTTGGATAAAAAGTAGCACTTTTTTTTCGCCAAAATAACTTCGATAAGTCTTCTCTGCTTTCAACATAAATAACATCAACCAAACTGTCAGCTAGTGCAAACGTTTCTAAGGAATTCTCAAGGTATTTGGCATTTTTTTCTGCTTCATAACAGGCAATCCATCCATTGGATTTATCAATTAAATATCCTAAGATATCTATTTTGTTTGGAGATAATTCAATGTCTTCAAACTTGGGTAGTGTTTGATATGGAAGCTCTTTAGAATGTAGTGCCTGCGTGATTGCTTTCTGGTAATGGATTAGTGCGTTTTTATAATTATTTTGAAGTTTGTAAATATCTGCCAAGTTATTAAAAACCATAGCTTCTTTATACTTTTCATCATAAGTATATTCAGAAGCTTTTTGTAAATATTCTAGAGCCTTTTCTATTTTTTTTTCCTTTTTGGATAAAACTCCAAGATTAATATAAGTATCAAAAACTTTTTCAAAATCTTCTGTTTGCATTGATATATCTAAAGCTTTCTCATAATTAATCTTAGCTTTAGAGTAATCTCCTAAAAAATCAAAAAAACAACCTAAATTATTTCTATACGCTTTTTCAAGTTTATCATCAAAGTCATATACTTTTTTTAGAGCTTCTGTTTGCTCTAAAAGTTTACCTATTTCACGATTATAAATACTATCTTCTAATTCTATATAAATTCCTAGCTTATCTCGTAAAGATAGAGCGAGCCCTTTATTGTCATTTTGTTTTTTACTAATATAAATAGACTTGTCAAAATTATCTATCGCTTTCTGTAAATCTCCTAAGTCACTGTAAGTATTAGCTATCAGACGATATACTTTTCCGAGTTGTGCATCTTTTTCAGGGTATTTATCTAAATACAAGTTTACATTCTTTAATACTTCATAGTATTTCTGAGTATTGTATAAAAATAATATTTTATTTCGATGTACTATCTTAATATCTTCAATATCATAATTATCAGATAAAACGGTCAATCTCTCTATTTTATCTATGAGACTGAATGATTTTTTATAATTAGAATGCCTTAAATCTGTCAAAAAACTACGATAGATTTTGATTAGTTTTAGTGTATCAATTTTGATATTATTTTCATGCAATAAACTATCTAAAAATTGTTCCTTCTCATCTACTGAAAAGTCTTTTGTTGCAATCTGTTGATTGTAATACTCGTGTAATTGTAGCTGCTGAGCTTCTGCAATAAAAAACAAAGAAAAAAATAATATGAACAACTTAAATTTTTTTGGGCGCAACACAATCATAAACAACAGAATATTAATCTTTTAATTCAAACATCAGTTATAAAACCTTACAATAAATACTCTTTTTTTAGAGTTATATGTGCATAAAATTTTATATTATGAAAAATCAATAAAACATTACACAATTTAAACAATTTAAACAATATAAAATTTCATCTGAACTTTTTACTAAGATTAATGGCGGCGAAAAGAAAGCTAGAGCAACATCTGACGAAGAAGTTGAGTAAAACATTTAAAGTAAAAGAGGAGCAACAAAACTCCTCTTTTTTAATAGTCTAAATGCAAGATTACCTAAACCTAATTTAAACTATATGCTATTGTATGGGAATACGCTTGGAATGTAGTATTTCATTTAAATAAGGACTGAAAACAGAATTTTCTATCACTGTAGCTTTTAATTCTATACCTGACATTCCACTTACATGTAAACTTCCACTGTATCCAGAGGTCAATGCTGCTGAATATGAGGTTCCATCAATATAAAAGGTTTCATTATTATACATAAAAGATAGCTGTTCTCCAGGCGCAGCAATATCTACAGAGCTTACTCCTATATTTGAAAAGTATGCCAAAGCAGACATATTTCCTCCTGGTGGATTTGTAATTGATCCGTTTACATTAGGGTTAGAATTACCTCCAACAGAGTTTACTTGATTTGAAAGTGCTGCAATAGCAAGTATATTTTCTGAATCATATGAAGATGGGTAATGTGGAATTTGATCGTTATCAAGACCTTTATTTCCTGCTGACGTTACAACTAATTTATCAGTAGCTTCAAGAATAAATTTCCCTAATAATTCTCGTTCTTGATGGTACCATCCAAAACTCATATTAATGATATCTACATCGGGCTTATTTGCTGCAAATTTAAACCCACACAAGGCATCAAAATAGTCAATATTCCCAGTTTGATTTGCTACCTTTACAGGTAATATTTGATAGTTTATGTTATCTGATTCTAGTTGAGAGATGATCAAATTGGTAACTATGGTTCCATGTCTTCCATAATGATTATCAAATGGATTATTATTTTCATCTACAAAATTCCAGCCAAACAATTCATCATATCCATTATCATTACAAGCTGTATCATTACTGTTATATAAAAACCTTTCTGGAAAATCATTGTAGTTATAATCGATTCCAGTATCCAGCACCGCAATGGTTACGCCTTGATTTACAGATACTTGTTTTTGCAAACCATCACCTACATTTCCAACACCTCCAGACAAGACAAATATGTCATCTTGAATTTTAATCTCTGTATTAAAGTCAACTCCTTCTACTTCCTCATCTCCTCTAATAACAGCCTTTTTCTCCTCAATACCACCACCATTAGGAAGTTTTCCTAATTCAAAAATCCAAAGTTCTAAAGTCGGGTCAGCGCATTCACATTTTTTGTATGATTGAATATTATATTCTGCTCTTTTTAGTATTTTTTGAGCTTCTGTTGTGCCTACAGGATATTGAATTACAAGCTCATTATTTGGATTTGTAAACGTTTTTTGTAAAATTTCTGTTTCTTTTGCAATCTCAGTTTCTTCAGAATTTAAAGCTTCTTTTTGACACCCTACTGTGGCTAATAACAGGAAAGCAAAACAATATACTATTACTTTTTTCATGTTTCTTTTAGTTTAAATTAATACTACTATTTTTCCAAGCTTGTATACTTGGTGTTGGTTTAGGTGTGATAAAAATTCCAGCCAACCAAAATTGGCTGGAATCCTCTTGCATTAAAAATATTATTTTATAATTACTTTTTTAGTGATTATTTCTGTATCAGTAGTAATCACGAAGAAATATATTCCTGGTGTTAATACTGACTTACCATTCCAAGAGATGGTAGTAAGTTTATTTTCTATACGATTGGCATCGAATGATTTGATCAAGATTCCGTCAAAACGATATACTTTGATTGTAAAGTTCGTTTTGTCTGCTCCTGAAATCTCGATATTCATATTACCATCATTTGGATTTGGTGAAATTTTAGCTTCAGTTCTCACATCTGTTGGTTCTTGTGGTCTAGTATAACAATCTACACACTCTGATGCTGACCACTCAATTTCATCTTCACATTTTGTTCCAACTCTCCAACTAAAGCATCCTGATCCATCAATATATGGCAACGAGAACGATGTTCCTTGTGTTTCCCAGCGCATCACTCTAGGTCTAGTTCCTTCACAGCTGCGACAGCTTGGATCATCCCAAGTTACCTCGACAACATATGTTAGAGAAGGATCTCCTAACCAACTCATTGTGGCAGTTCTACAATCAAATTGTAAATTAGTAGGTGCTTCACATTTTGGATTCAGAATTTCATCAATCAATGAACAATCAATTTCCGCGGCTACTGCGCTATTTTCAGTTGCTAAAGCCTCGCCTTCTTCTTGATATTGCACTTGTACATAACAAATTTCCCCACAATAACTTACCACTTTATGAACTACAGTATAGTATACTCCAAACTGAGCGTTTGTAAATAATGGGAAGTTTGATCCGCCTGTAGTAGTTGTACTAAATACTAGTGTGTAAGGTCCGCCTGTTTCGTTTAGACTAGATAATACATACCATTCATGGGTAGCACCTAGGTCTTCATATCCATTGTAGTTTCCTACCCAGAAATTATAATCAAAATCTACACCCAAACTAAAGTCTGCGGTATTGAATTCATCACAACAATCTGGTGTTAATGGAGTTCTGGTTTCTTGCCAAGGACAATTATTCGTCCAAACTCCATGTTTGATGTAATAAAATTTTGTAGGATCTAAGTTCGCAAATGTAGTGGTAATTCCTCCTTGATTTCCAGTAACAGGACCAATCGTATTAGCATCACTTGTGGCTCCTTGAGTATCTGTTTCGTATACACGCCACCATTGATTTGGTGCTGGATCTTGTGCAGTTACAGTCACATCAAATACACCATCATGACAATTGTAATCAACAATATCAAATTGAGAAGACATTTGTCCTTCTGTGTATGTAAATCTTTTTGTTAAAGAGACCCAACCACAATCTGGATGAGAAATAGCGATTTTAACTTCATAAGTTACACCCGCTTGAAATGTCACAGGGTGATTTATATCATTCACAAATGTTTCTGTTACATTTACCCAATCTGGACTTCCATATTTCCATCCACTTGTAAGTCCAGAATCTGGATCTTGTGCAGAAAGCCAGCTAACAGTCCCATCTCCATTTACCCTCCATATATCCATAAAAAATGTTCCAGTGTTGTCTGTAGCAGCTCCATCTATATACACATCTTCACATATATGAAAAACTGTATCTTCTACTTCGTTTTCATGTTCAAAGTGGAAGTCTACAAGTGTATCACAATCTATACATTGTGATGAAGCTAGCGTCATAGTTCCAGTATTGTTAGGATCTAGCCATGGCTGGATACTTCTTGCTGGATCATTAATAGCATTCCAAGAAACATCAAATCTACCAAACCAACCGAATTCACTGTTTGGATTATTGCAATTTTGATTACTTGACCTACGGTGCTGAGCAATTAACAAACCTTGATTATTAAAAACTCCTGCACCTGAACTTCCTCCTTCAGGAACAGAATGTCCATTAGCTGTTGCAGCCCAATCATTAATAAACCAATAATTACCCGGTTGTGGAGGTGGATTTGGATTTCCATTTGTACCAACTTGAAAATCAACTTCAATAGTTCCAATTTTCATAATATCGCCACTTGGATGATGTATCAAGGCTCCACCTGTTCCTGGCGCATTTCTTGACCATCCATTGAATACAACATTTATTCCTGCATCTACTGGATTTTCATCAAGCTCTAACAAAGAAAAATCTGTGTGAGCTCCATTAGCTCTAATAACAGCTCCGTTTGTACAAGGTGCAGTAATATTTACACCATTATTACATCCTGCACTTTCATATCCCCATAAAAATGAAGTAAAATCAAGATTAGTCCCTGCTGTACCAAAATCAACTGTACAATGATTGGCTGTTAGGAAATAAGGAGTACAATCCCCCTCAACATTATTCAACAAAGTTCCTGAACACCATACATTTCCATTTACTAAAATTAACGCAACTCCTCTTTTTTGAGTCTGCCAATTATCACCTTCAGGGCAATTAATATTTACCTGACAATCACCAGATGCTCCAAATGCTCCAGTTCCGTCTTCATCAAAATGATTGGCTACCATTCTATAGCCGTGAACGACATATTGCAAATTCAAAATACTCTCTCCTTTCACAGAAGCTGGCTCATAAAATTCCATAATTGCTTCGTCTCCTTGTAATAGTGAAGTTCCAAAACCTCTTTTATCTGTAGAAGAACTTCCTTTATTGTTTAATGAGGTAAATCCACCTAAAACTTGTTTTCCATCAGGTCTGAAAATATACAACTTTGCTCCAGGAGCAAGCCAATAGTGATCGAATAAAAAATTAAGAGTCAATGCCTTATCTGAGTGGATTTTAATTCTTGTCAATCGATCTCCATTTTCAAAATTCTTAACTTTGACAGACTCAAGAAAGTCTATATCAACTAACCGTTTAACCCCAAAACGAGGTGCTTTCCCATTTTCATAATTTCGTATGTCTTCTTTATCAACCTCGTCCATATCCAGTTGTTGTAGCTCTACAGAAACAATACTTTCTTCATCTATATTTTTTGCAAGAGTTTGTGGTATACCACCTATGTTTAATTGTCCTAAACACAGATAGGGTAACAAAATTGCAAAAAGTATATTAGTAACTTTTTTCATAATTACATGTTGTTGGTGTTGGTTATTCCTACTCTGTTGTAATTGAAGGTTTTTCGGATTCTACCTTGTTGAATGAATCGATTCATGAGATAGTTATGAGTCAGAAATTTTGTTACCCAATTTATTTCCTTATTTTTAAAGACGTTTATAGTCATCCCCATATTTATGTCAAATGATGCTTATTTTATTGAAGGACTTTGCTCTGGAGAAAAAACTGTAATAAAAGAAATTTACGATCGGTTTTTTACGAAAGTAAAAGTGTTTGTGGTACAAAACAAAGGCTCTGTAATCGATGCAGAAGATGTTTTTCACAATGCATTGATACAATTATATATTAGACTCAAAAACAGAAAATTAGTCATAAAATCTTCTTTTGAAGCGTATCTTTTTACTACCTGTAAAAATCTTTGGCGACGAGAATTGAATAAAAAACGGGTAACAAAACCCGAGGTTGTTGAACTTGAGGACAAAGAAACAGAAAACGCCTATGCATTACTTGAACAAGAACAGTGGGAGTTGTATATTGAAAAATTTCAGTTACTCTCTGAAAACTGTAGAAAAGTATTAACACTACTGTTTAACGGAACTTCTTATGATGAAATGGTGAAAATATTTTCATATTCATCAAAAGTAGTTGCCAGACAACGTGTTTTTAAATGCAAAGCTAAATTAACCAAGCTAATTCAGGAAGATGGTAAGTTTTCCCAAATAAAGAAATTATGAGTTTTGATGATAGCCAATATGAACAAATAGCTTCGTATATAAATAACCAAATGAATGAAGCAGAAAAAGCAGCCTTTGAAGCTTTGCTAAAAGATAATGACGAACTTGCATCATTTGTAGAAACTTGTGCTTCACTAGAAAGTGTATATGCTGAAAACTCTTGGGCAATACAGAGTACTGCTTCTATTGAAGAAATAAAAGCTTTAGCAGCAGCGTTTAGAGCTGAAGATGTGCAAACATTATCTGAAACCATACGTGAAATTCAAAGAGAAGGAAATCAAACCCAAACATCTAAAAATAAAAAATCATACTTCTATATTATTTCTTCAGCTGTTGCAATAGCTGCTGTCATGACTTTATTTTACTTTTCATTCATGCAATCCCTAACAGCTACTGAAGCATTTGATGAATATCACAATTGGAGCACACTACCCTCTTTTGTCGTAAAAAGCGATTCCCAAGAAAAAGTAGCTAAAGCACAAGAGCTTTTTAAACAGGAAAAGTATCAAGAAGCATTAACAATTTTCAAACAATACATACAAGAAAGTGATACGTACAATCAAAATGTACACCTCTACATTGGCGTGTGCTATTTAGAACTTGAAAACTATCACGAAGCCCTTCAAACTTTTGACAAATTACGCACTAGTAATACACTCGACAATCATAAAGCATATTGGTATACGGCACTTACTTATTTGAAGCAAAATAATGCCGAATCTGCAAAAAAAGTACTCAATGCTTTAGTTCAAAAACCAAGCAACTACAATTACCAAAAAGCCAAAGAATTGCTAAAAAATTTAAAATAATTCATAATTCTTCCCCATTTTTATAAATTTCGATAAGATATTACAGTTTTTATGGATGAATACTACGGCTTATTCTTGTAATAAAATAAAAAAAGCCTTTAATTTGAAGGTAGACCAAAACTTGAATCATTTGAAAAATTATGAATAAGGAACTATTAGAAAAAAAGTTAAAAGAAATTGACAAAACTATTAAATCAAAACACAAAGAAGAAACTCAAATTGGAGTATTAGCTGGACTTTCAGGAATCTCTTTATTTGAGTTTTATTATTCTAAATATCTTGATATTGACGATCATGCCGATATAGGTGTAGAAATGCTCACTGATTGTATTGACAAAATCAACGAAGGATATAGTTATCCTACATTTTGTACAGGTATTGCTGGTGCGGGTTGGGTTTTAGACCACTTAGAGCAAGAAGAGTTTATGGATGCTGATAATGACGATTTATTACCCGAATTAGATCAATATATTCATACTTTTATGGTAACCGATATGAAAAATGGAAACTATGATTTTCTACATGGAGCTATCGGATATGCATTTTACTTCTTAAATCGTTACAGAAACACTAAATCTGACGAATTAAAACAAAAATATGTAGGCTTTTTAGATGAGTTTTTAGGCTTATTAGAAGATCTTTCCGAAGATGCCGGAGATGGCAAAATACGCTGGGAATCTGAATTGAGTATTGAAACCAAAGAAAGAGGTTACAACTTAAGTTTATCACACGGAATGTCTAGTATTGTTGGTATTTTAACAAAGCTACATGAGCACGATCCTTTTAAAGAGCGAGCTGAAGTAATGCTAAAAGGTGCCATCAAATATATCTTAAGTTTTAAAACAAAAAAAGAAGATCCGTTTTCTATATTTCCTAGTTGGGTAACTGACAAAAAAGACGATGAAGAAGGACAAAGTCGTTTAGCTTGGTGTTATGGAGATTTAGGTGTTGCCATGCGTCTTTGGTTTGCATCCAAAACATTAGTTGATGAAGAATTAGGAAAAACTGCCTTAGAGGTATTAAAACATTCTGCAAAAAGAACTGCGGTAGAAGACAGTTTGGTACGTGATGCGGGTGTTTGTCATGGTTCGTATGGAAATGCACAAATGTTCTACAGAATGTACAAAGAAACTGGTGCCCAAGAATTTAAAGATGCTTTTGAATTTTGGATTCAAGACGGGATTGACAGAGGTACATTTGAAGACGGATACGCTGGTTATAAGCAGTGGAAAGGAATGGACAAAAGTTGGGAGCCAGAAGTATCACTCCTAGAAGGAATTGCAGGAATTGGTTTAACGATTCTTGACTACTTAGCAGATTACGATACCAACTGGGATGAATGTTTAATGATAAGCTAACAACAATGAGTAAAAACCCATATAAGAATTTTTCGAAATATATATTACGAACACCGCTTTTCTCTTTCACTTCTTATCAAGAATTGACAAAAAACAAAGAAATCTCAGATGAAGATTTTAAAGTCGTATGTGAAAATCCTGTTGTGAGAGAAGCATTATTTTTAGCTTCACCATCTTTGTATGAAGAAATGAATCGTTGGCTTGCTGGCGAAATGGACGATGCTAAAAAAGAAGAAAAACTACGCTATTCTATCTTAAAATATATCTCCAGAATGTCTTCTAGGTGTACACCTTTTGGGCTTTTTGCAGGATGTTCGGTAGGAGAATTTGGAGAAGAAACAGATATTCAACTCAAAGGTTCTGCCCAAAACAAACGTCATACGCGATTAGATATGAACTATCTAGTAGCGCTTTCGCAAGATTTGGTAACCAACAAAAAAATTCGTGAGCAATTACTGTTCTTTCCAAACTCAAGTATTTATAAAGCCGGACCGCAACTGCGTTATATAGAATACAAATACTTTAACAGTAGAAGACATCACCATATTGTAGCGGTTGATGATACTGAATATTTAGCTGTTGTATTAGAGAAAGCATCACATGGAGCAGCTTTGTCTGATTTGGCAAATTTATTAGTAGATGATGAAATTACAATTGAAGAAGCTACGGAATTCATAGAAGAGTTAGTATCAAGTCAGTTACTAATTAGTGAGTTAGAACCATCGGTTTCTGGACCTGAGTTCTTAGAGCAAATTTGTTCAGTATTAGAACGTTTGCAAGGAGTTGAAGGTATTTTGGCTGCATTAAAAGAAGCAGACAAAAAAATCAATGCAATTGATCAATCTATTGGAAACAATCCGAAAGTATACTTAGAACTCAGTGAATTTTTACAACAATTGGAAACTGATTTTGAATTAAAGTTCATGTTCCAAACAGATATGGTATTACAAAATACCAAAAATGTATTGAGTTCTTCAGTTGTAGAAGATATTCAAAAAGGATTTGCATTACTAAATCGTATGACATTTCCTCAAAATACAACAACGCTTACCAAGTTTAGAGATGCATTTCACGAACGTTTCGAAGAACGTGAAGTACCACTTTCTACAGCCTTAGACGTTGAAATTGGAATTGGTTATAAGCAAGATCAAGGAGCTGGAGATGTAAATCCGCTTGTTGACAATATTGTAATTCCAGGAAGACAAGCAAAACATCCAATGATGGAAGTACGTTGGTCTTCTATCAACAGTTTCTTCCAAGATAAGTTGATTGAAGCGTTTAAGAATGACGATTATGTCATTAAAATTGACGAAAAAGATTTTAAAAACTACGACCTCAACTGGAACGATCTTCCAGATACTTTGTCATGTATGATTGAAATCTTGGAAGATGAAAACGGTGAACACAAAATCAAATTTAGCGGTGGTGGTGGATCGAGTGCAGCAAACTTATTGGGTCGTTTTTGTCATGGTGATGAAGAACTATTTGCATATACACAAGAAATGGTCGATATGGAAGCTGAGATGAACAAAGATAAAATCTTAGCCGAAATTGTGCATCTTCCAGAATCGAGAGTAGGAAACATTTTGATGCGTCCAGATTTACGCAAACACGAAATTCCATACTTGGCAAAATCGATCAAAGATGAAGAAGATCAATTGCCAATTGACGACTTAATGGTTTCTGTAAAAGGGATGAGTAAAGTATTACTACGTTCTAAAAAGAACAATAAGGAAGTTGTACCGCATTTAACGAATGCACACAACTATTCACACAATTCTTTACCAATTTATCACTTCTTAGCCGATATGCAAACGCAAGGTATTCGTAGTGGAGTTGGTTTCGGATTAGGTCCTTTTGCTAATGACTTCCCGTTTTTACCACGTGTAGAGTTCAACAACTTAATTTTCCATGATGCAACTTGGAACTTAAAGAAAAGTCATATTGAACCACTGTTAAAAAGTAAAAATGACAATGATAAATTAACAGAAGCGATACAAACATTGCGCGACAGTTTAAAAATTCCGCAATACGTTATGCTTGCTGATGGTGATAATGAATTGCTTGTAAACTTTGACAATCTTACCTCAGTACGTATGCTACTGAATACCGTAAGCAAACGAGGTTCATTCAAACTTACGGAGTTCCTATTTAGCGAACGCGGTATTGTAAAAGAAGGAAGTGAATATTACACAAATCAAGTAGTAATTTCATTTTATAACGAACAAAAATTAACGCAAAGCAAGCAGAGCAATGAGTAACAACATACAAAGAAATTTTATCCTAGGAGACAGTTGGCTGTATTACAAAATTTATACCGGACCAAAAACCTGTGATGCTGTGTTAACGGAAATTATAAAGCCTGTTGCAGAGCAATTAATTGAACATGGAATTATTGATAAATGGTTTTTTATCAGATATGCCGATCCAAAACACCATGTACGTGTTCGTTTCCATTATACACGTCCAGAAAATGTTGGATTTATCATTAACGGATTGTATCCAAAGTTTAAAGAGTTTATCGATCAAGATTTAATTTACAAGATTCAAATTGACACCTATCAGCGTGAAATAGAACGTTATGGAGCCAATACTATGGAATTGGCTGAAGCTATGTTTTATCACGACAGTAAAATGATTGTGGACTTTGTTGATATGATTGAAGGTGACGAAGGTGAAGAATTGCGTTGGTTATTCTCTATCAGAGCCATGGACTCTCATTTAACTAGTTACGGCTATACCGATGCTGAAAAACTTGTCATTATGGAGCGTTTAAAGACTGGATTTGGAAACGAATTTGGAATGGGACGACCATTAAAAAAGCAATTGGACGATAAATTTAGAGCTGAACGTAAAAAAATTGAAGAATTCATGGTATTCACCGCGGAGGAAAACCCTGATTATGCTCCAATTTTAGATGTGCTAAAACAAAAAGAAGACGGAATTGCCGAAATAGCAGCAGCCATTATCAAACACAAAGACGACGAGACACTCATGATGCCTATTAATGACCTCATGGGAAGTTATTTACACATGTTGATGAATCGTTTATTCAAGTCAAAAAACCGTATTCATGAAATGGTGTGTTACGATTTCTTATATCGTTACTACAAATCAATGATTGCGCGTAAAAAGCACATGAATAAAAACAAGAAGAAGTAACAGTATTAACAAATAATTATCAAGCAGATAATAATAATGTTTTAGATTTAAATCATAATACATATTCATTTAAACCTTATGCATTATGAAAAAACAAAATGCAAAACTCCTTTTAGCTAAAAAAGTAAGTTCTATTGTAAAAAAGAAGCTATTAAAGGAGGATTACATCCAAGTAATGGAACCAATCCTTCTATTACTGAATCAAAAGATAATCGTTAATTTCAATCACATATTCGCAAAAAAAGTCTAGCAATCAGCTAGGCTTTTTTTATGATAAGTTATTGGTCATCAGAGAATCAACTTTCACCATTCTTATTTTTTTTCTCCACATAAAACTGTTATTATTGTAACGATTGACTGCCACTAATTTTCAATATATGCACTTACAAAAATCATTTTTTATTGTTAGTTGTTTCCTTTTTCTCTGTTTGCTTTCACTGAATGCACAAACCGATTCACTTCAAGGAAAATCGTATGAGGAATTGATTAAGTTATATGAAAGTACATTATTTAAAAATCCATATAATGCTAGAACCTATGCTTATGCAGCTAATAAACTTGCAGAAAAAGAACGTAATCTTCAAAAATTAGGTTGGTCAACATTTCATATTGCGTATGCAAATAGCTTCATTCCATCATATGAAGAAGCAATGGAAGGAATTGAAAAATCAATAATCATAGCTGAGAAAATAGATGATAACTTTCTTTTATTCAAAAATCATAATCTTAAAGGAAATGTACTCTCAGAAACCGATAAAGAGTTTAAAGCCTTAGATGAATATAAAATTGCTAAAAAATATGCTGATTTAACAGGTGATCCGTTAAACAAAATAGTTGTAGCAGTGAATGTAGCGTACATAAAAAAAATTCACAAAGACCATAAGGAAGCTATAAAAATTTATAAAGAAAATCTAAACATACTTGATAAATTAAAAACTTCCAACCCAAAAAAAGACACTTACAAGAAGCAGATACTCTTCAATCTTTCGGACTGTTATTTACGAATCAAGAAGCCCACAATAGCCAATGAATACAACGACTTAGCTTTGAGTATATGTAGTGATAAAGAGGCTCCTGTTTTATTTAATTCATTGTTGATGAACAAAGCAATTGCCCATTTTCAAAAAAAAGAATATGATTCTTCAATGGTTATCGCTAAAAAAGTAATAGCCTATTTTTCAAGTATTCATCAAGAAGAAAGATTAATGATTCCTTATTTCTATCTAGGAAGAAATTATTTTAAAAAGGAAAAATTCAAAGAGGCAATTCGTTTTTTAGAAAAAGCAAATGATATCATAAGAAAGAATAAAATTGCATATAGTGATCAAAAGGATGGATATGAAATACTATATGAAAGCTACAATAAACTTGGAGATTCTATAAAGGCTGTTAAATATTTAAATATTTACTTAAAATTAGACAAAAAAGCGGATAGTATAAACATAGACTTAAACAATAAGATTCATAATGAAATTGATATTGTTCCTCTACAAGAGGAAATTGATTCTTTAGGATCTTATACCAACTATTTATACGGAGCTTCTATCCTTTTATTACTTGTTTTGATTGGATTTGTTGTTTGGTTCAAACTAAAGCAAAAACAAAATAAAGTTCGTTTCCAAGAATTATTAGTCACCATTGAACTTCTAGAACAAGATAAAAAAAATACAACTCCTGAGGTTGTTGTAAAAGAAGCTTCAAGTACAGTTACAGATGAAAATGCATTGCAAATCTTAAAAAATTTAGCAGTGTTTGAAGAAAAAGAATTATACTTAAGACAAGATTGTAACTTAGCTTATGTCGCTAAAAAATTAAAAACAAACACTACGTATTTATCAAATGTAATCAATACGTATAAAGAGAAATCATTTAAATCCTACCTTTCTGAATTGCGAATCAATGCCGCTTTGATTAAACTCAAAAATGATGAAAAATTACGCTCGTATACCATCAAAGCCATTGCCGAAGAATTTGGTTTTAAGCGTTCTGAAACCTTTTCCAGAGCTTTTAAAACACAGACAAATATGTATCCTTCAAACTATATCAAAAATATTGACAATCATATAGATACATAAGTGACATTTTATAAAACATCACCATAAGTCTTCAATATATTAATGTTTTTTTTAGATATTACAATTGTTAACTAAACAGATATGATATGAAAATGCTAAAATTAAGAAAAGTAAAAATCTCTAGAGTAACAAACCCATATTTGATTACAGGAGGCGGACATCAGCAAGCTCAAGGTAATTCAGATAAAAATACTAATACTGTGACGCTTGGAGATTGTCGACATACATATGATGACAAAGATCAAGCCTGTCAAGAACATACTAACTATACTGGAACAGTAGGAAGAACTGGTGCTCCAGCTTCAGGAAGCCAAACTGAAAATGATCATTAAGTCTAAATATTCATAAGACAACCTAGCTAATTATTTACGAGCCTTCATTATATAAAATGGAGGCTCATTTTTTGTTAATTAACAGTCTAACTATATGATTTCTATGCTACGTTCGTTATCTTTATAATGAATTTCCCAAAAACCTAATGGTGTATTTTTTACTAATTAAAAATTAAGTCGTGAAAAAACACAAATTAGGACTCAACAAATTGGCTCTATCCAAGTCAAAAATCGCTGAATTAAATCGTGAAAACGCAAAAGGTGGCTGTAACACTGCTTCTACCAATCCTTTTTGCATTGCAACAGGATATTATGATGAAACCTGTGATGTGACTGCTTTATGTAATACTGCAAATCATTGCGGTGCTAGTAATGCTTGCCCGCCAGCTACTGCAAATTGTAACCCAAACCAAACCGTACAATTTTTTACATGTATTGAATCCTGTTAAACAAAAAAATTAAGAGCATTCTAGTATAGTATATTCCCTTTTGATAAAACTGTATTTATTCATTAACCATAAAATTTTAATCATGAAAAAACAAAAATTAGGATTAAACAAATTAAGTTTGACAAAATCAAGAATTGCTGAATTAAACAAGTTTAGTGCTACAGGTGGAACAGGAAGAGAATCTACAGCGCCTCAATGTATTTTTACAGGTCCTTTAACAGGATGCGTTGTTTCAGCCAATTGTCAAGGTGGCACAAATGATTGTGGTACAAATAATTGCGGCACAAACGATCCAACATGTAATACACAAGCTATTTTGTCTTGTTTATTTGCTTGCTAAGGAACGAAAAATGCAAAACAAAAGCCTCAAAGTGTCCATCTTTGAGGCTTTTTATATATGGTAATCATGAAAAAAATGTTAATGTATACTTTTATTTTCTACTAAATACTTCTCGTAATTGATAGAAGATACGTTGCATTACCGTTAGCTCTTCTACCACAATTTCAGCTGTTCCTTCCATTTCTTGTTTAAAATCGATATCCTTCTCAAAAGAACTCGATAAGGAATCTACTTTTAAATAAGCTACATACATTGCTGATCCTCCTTGTTGACTTAGCTGTGGCACACCTGAAATATTAATAATTTCTCCAGACAAACTTCCCCATTCTTGGTACGGATAACTATCCAACTTTATAATTACTCTTTGTCCTTTCTTAATTTTTCCTGAATTCGCTACTGGAAAAGAAACTCTTCCTATAATTCCTTCTATTTCATCTGGAATAATGGTAAATAAATCTTGTCCTGCAGTTACATTTTGGTATTTTGACCAAATATCAAATACGGTAACTTCTCCTTTTATAGGCGATTTCAACACAAATTGTTGTTCCCATTGCAAAATTTGATTCTCTAAATCTTGCTTCGCTTGCTCTAAGTTTTGATCAGTTGAAATTTCTGAACTTTTATCACCAACAGATGCTTGACGTAAGTTATTTAGCAGACCCAAAATAGAATTCTCATCGTTCTCAATAGCAGATAACAATCCTTGATAAGCGCGTTGATTGGCTAAATACGTATTCTCTATACCTTTATATTCTCGTTCAGAAGTGCTTCCTTTTGCTAACAAACGCTTGTACCTTTCATGGTCTTCTTTAGCATTTTGCAACTCTTTTTCCTGTATTTTGAGTTGATTTTTACTATCTTGTAAACGATTACGAACTCTACCCAATTGCAAACGTATATTCGCAGCTTGGTTTTGATCTTCACTAAAAATGGTATAATTCAAATACGTTAAATATTGTGCTCTAAATTGATTGTACGTAGGCTGTATAGGTCCTAATTTCAATTTTGAAGGAAGTACATAGTGCAACGAATCAAAATCACTTTCCTTAGCCATAAAGTTCTCGAGTTTTTGTTTTAACAACTGTACATCTTCATAATTTGCCGTATTCTCAATAACAGCCAACACCTCATCTGCTTCCACTTTTTGTCCAGCTTCTACAAAAATACTTGTCAATTTCCCCGAAGCCTTTGCTGTCAAATGCGCTGGCGGGTTTTCAGAAGTAATGGTAACTCTAGCTCCAATAATATCGTTATAACTCAACAAGGAAGATCCTACCAAAAAGAGAATTATAATAATAAATACTACTGAAATTCCCCATTGAATTACCCAATTTGGCGCTTGGCCAAGTATCTCCTTAACCTGATCGGAACGTTCGTCAAGATCATTAATTTTCTTGCGTCTCTCTTCCTTTTTTTCTTCCTGTTCTTCTTGTTTCTTCTTAGCCATATTAGTTTCCTAGCTCTAATTGATTTTTTACTAATGTGTAATATGCTCCGCGTTTTGCGGTTAGTTCTTCGTGATTTCCTAGTTCTATGATTTTTCCTTTATCTAGTACTATAATTTGATCTGCATTTTTTACGGTACTCAAACGATGCGCTACAACCACTACTGTTTTTCCTCGGTAGAACTCTTGTAAATTCTCCATAATAACCTTCTCATTATTAGCATCTAAAGCACTAGTTGCTTCATCAAAGAAAATATACTTTGGATCTTTATATACCGAACGTGCAATCAAAATACGCTGCTTTTGTCCTCCAGAAACATTGACACCACTCGATCCGATTTTTGTATTATATCCAGATGGCAATTCTTCAATAAATTCTTCAATATTGGCAACTTTTACTGCGTGAATCAAACGCTGCTTGTCTATAATTCCTTCCGAATCAGATTCTGTAATATTTCTCGCAATTGTATCTCCAAACAAGAAACCATCTTGCATTACCGAACCGCAGGCTTTACGCCAAACTTTGGTACTCATATCACTCAACTTGTGTGGTCCAATATGAAGCGAACCTTCGTTAAACTCATAGAATTTCAACAATAATTTAATCAACGTTGTTTTTCCACTACCACTGGCACCTACAATAGCTGTTACTTTTCCTTCAGGAATACTCACTGTTAAATCATCTAAGATTAATGGTGAACTCTTTCCTCCATAACGGAAACTTGCATTGGTAAGTCGGATAGTTTTATCTTCTGGTAACTCTTTGATATTTTCTTCAAAACGATCTTCTTCATCATCTTTATTATGAATCTCAGACAAACGCTCCAAACTGATTTTTGCATCTTGTCCAGATTGAATGAATGTAATGAAGTTATTAATTGGTAAGTTTAACTGTCCAATAATATACTGTACCGAAAGCATCATACCTAAAGTAAACATTGGATCGTCAATTACAGAAGTTGCTGCAATATAGGTAATGATAATATTTTTAAGTTCGTTGATAAATCGTCCACCTGTATTTTGCGTCTGCGAAAGCGCTAAACCTTTAATAGAGATTTTGAATAAACGTACCTGAATCGCTTCCCATTCCCAACGTCTTCTTCGTTCAGAACCATTCAATTTAATTTCTTGCATTCCAGAAATTAGCTGATACAAACTACTTTGGTTATCTGAAGATTGATCGAATCGTTTGTAATCGAGTTCTGCCCTCTTTTTCATGAACAATAATGTCCAACCAATATATAGCGCCGATCCAATAAAGAAAACCGTAAAAATTGGCATATTATAATATGCTAATACAGCTCCAAAAATAATCATATTAAACGCAGAGAACAGTGTATTTAACGTCGTAGATGACAAAAAACTTTGAATTCTGTTATGGTCATAAATACGCTGAATAATATCTCCCGTATTTTTGGAATCGAAAAAGGCAATCGGCAATCGCATCAACTTGATTAAAAAATCGGAAATCAGGTTGATATTGATCCGGCTGGTCATGTGTAATAAAATCCAACCTCGAATCAGTTCCACGGTTGTTTGCGAAATAAAGAGCGTCAATTGCGCAATTAATATTAGGAAGACAAAGTTTTTATTCTGATAATTAATACCATAATCCACGACCGATTGGGTTAAAAACGGAAATATCAATTGCAGCAAACTTCCGACGACAAGTCCTAAAATTAACTGAACAATATATTTTTTATACGGTTTAAAATACCAGAATAAGAACTTAAAACCATATTCTTTCTTTTCTTCCTTCTCCAATTCATAAAACTCTGGAGTTGGCTCTAATAATAATAAATATCCTTCTGCACTTTCTGGATCAGCATTGCTTCCTATCCAACCTTTAATAAAATCTTGCTTAGAATACTTTACCAAACCATGCGCAGGATCGGCAACATATACCGTATTTCTTTTAATTTTATATACAACAACGAAGTGACGTTGTCTCCAGTGTGCAATACATGGATATGGAACTTCGTCTACTAAGGTTTTATAATCGACACTAACAGCCAGTGTATGCAAACCGATTTCTTCAGCAGCTTCGGCAATTCCCCCTAAAGAAACACCTTCTCTAGTAATATTGGCTTTCTTTCTCAGAAAGTCAATGGTATAGGCACGCCCAAAATGCTTTGCCACCATACGCAAACACGTTGGTCCGCAATCCATCTGATCTAACTGTCGGAAAAAAGGAAATTCTCTCTTTATCATTAACTTTCTTTCTTGTGTAATTTATAGTTTGGTTTTTATTTTTTGAGAAATATATAAGCGATCTCCTTCATTTTAATTATTCACACGACATTTACGATGATTTCTCAAACAACTGTTGTTTTTTTCAAAAAAAATTGTTCTTTATGAGAAAAACACGCACAAATATATACTTTTATTTAATTCACGCCAAATAAAAAATGGTCATTTGTACGATATTTTCGCATAAATTGATATATTTGTAATGTAAAAACCTAAAAAATTACCCAAATGCTCGTAAAATTCACGGTAGAAAACTATTTATCTTTCAAAAATAGAACCTCTATTGATTTCACAGCGACTTCCCTTACCGAGCTGCGAGATACGAATCTATATCAGACACCATTAAAAAATGTGACCTTATTAAAGAGCATGATTATCTATGGAGCTAACTCCAATGGAAAGAGTAATTTGTTCAAAGCAATCAGCTTTGCGCGAAAGTTTATGATTAATTCTTCTAAAGATTCACAATCAGATGAACCTATAGAAGTACAACCTTTTTGCTTATCTACGGAAACCATTGAAAACCCAAGTTTCTTTGAATTGGTATTTGTATATGATGCGGTAAAATATCGCTATGGTTTTGAAGTTGACGAAACAGAAATACATAAAGAATGGTTGTATATGACAACGAAAAACAAGGAACAACTCTTGTTTGAAAGATCGTTTCAAGATATTACCATCACTAAAAAATATGATGCTGCAAGTAACAACTTGACGTCTATTACACGAAAAAATGCCTTGTTTCTTTCAGTATGTGCACAATTCAATATTCCAACAGGAATGGCAATTTTAAAAGCTTTGAGCAGTGTACACTATATTTCAGGAATGCAAGACCGTTACACTGTTAATTTTACAATTGATATGATGGACGATCCAACGAAAAAGAAATACATTGATAATTTTATTGCCAGTGCCGATTTAGGATTTACTGAAACAAAAGTAGAACGTTTCAAACTTACGGAAGAAATTTTAGAGAAAGGAAACGTACCTAAAGAGATTCGAAAAATGATTTTAGAATCGGACGAGGAAAATGTCGTGGTAAGCACCAAACACAGTATTTATGATGAAAACAATGAAGAAGTGGATAATATTTACTTCAATTTATTTGTGAATGAATCTTTGGGAACAGGAAAATATGTGGCGCTTTCAGGACCAATTATTGATACGTTAATGCACGGAAAAACCTTGATTATTGACGAATTTGACGCGCAATTGCATCCACATTTGAGCAAAGCTATCGTAGAGTTGTTCAATTCTAAAGAAAATAATCCACATGGAGCGCAGCTTATTTTTGCTTCTCATAACCCGGCATTGATCAATCCAAAACGTAAACTTTTCCGCCGTGATCAAATCATTATTACACAAAAAGATCAATTTGGCGTGACTAACATGGAATCACTTTACGATAAAAAAATCCGAAAAGATGCTTCGTTTGAAAAAGACTATCTCGAAGGAAAGTATGATGGAATTCCAGATATTAAAATTGATGATGACTTCCGTTTATTTGATGAATAACCTTTAACTATTTAATCTTTAAACTATTGATAATGAAAAAGACTTTACTCCTAACACTATATACCTTTATGACAACTATTGGATTTAGCCAATCAAAAGTAATGACACCAGAGCAACTTATTCAACTAAATAGAGTTTCTGCTGTGGGTTTAAGTGATGATGGAAAACAAGTCATCTATAAGACATCAACTTTTGATCTAAAGACAAATGAACGCTCCACTAAATTTTTTACAGTTTCTGTAAATGGAGGCGCTGTCAAAACCATTGAAGAAGTTGGGGATTTAGTAAAAGATAAAAATGTATCACCAGATGGAAAATGGAAATTAGTCGCAAAAGAAGTAAAACTTCAAAAAGTAAGTGGCTCTGATCATTATGAAGATGTTCCAAACTCCAATGTTTACATTTACAATCAACTCAACTATAGACATTGGGACAAGTGGGAAGATGGTGCTTTTAGCCATGTATTCCTGCAATCTGCTACTGATTCTAATGATAAAGGAATTGATTTGATGGAGGGAGAACCTTATGATTGTCCACAGCAACCTTTTGGCGGTGATGAAGACTATATTTGGAGTCCTGACTCAAAAAAAGTGTTATACGTTACTAAAAAATTAGCAGGTACGGAATATGCTGTTAGTACAAATACGAACATCTATGAATATGACCTAGACACAAAACAAACCGTCAATCTTACCGAAAAAAACAAAGGCTACGATACACATCCTGCTTTTTCGTCAAAAGGTACACTTGCTTGGCTTCAAATGAAAAGAGACGGATATGAATCTGATAAAAATGATATTATTGTTAGGTTGCCTGAAGGATATGTAAATCTTACCGAAAATTGGGATGGCACTGTTAATGGATTTATTTGGAGTGTGGACGGATCAAAAATTTATTTTAATGCGCCTGTTGGCGGAACAGTTCATGCCTTTGAAATTGATGTTCCAACTGGGAAAAAAAAGCCTTCTAAACCGAAGCAAATTTCTAAAGGTCAATTTGATGTAAATGGCATCATTGGTCAAAGTGGAAATCAGTTAATTGTGAACAGACGTGACATGAATCATGCGACAGAGATTTACAGTCTAAATCTCAAAACAGGAGCCATGAACCAATTATCCAAGGCAAATGATGATATTTATAAAGACATCAAAATGTCTAATATTGAGAAGCGAATTGTAAAAACTACCGATGGAAAAGATATGGTTACTTGGGTAATTTATCCACCAGATTTTGATCCAACGAAAAAGTATCCCACACTTTTATATTGTCAAGGTGGTCCACAAGGAGCATTGTCGCAGTTTTATTCTTTTAGATGGAACTTTCAAGTAATGGCTGCCAATGGCTATATCATTGTTGCTCCGAACCGAAGAGGAATGCCTGGTCACGGTGTGGAATGGAATGAACAAATTTCAAAAGATTATGGTGGACAGAATATGAAAGATTACTTAGCTGCTATTGATGATATTGCCAAAGAATCTTATGTAGATAAAAATAAATTGGGTTGTATTGGAGCTAGTTATGGAGGATACTCTGTGTTCTATTTGGCGTCAAGACATGAAGGTAGATTTAAGTCATTTATTTCTCATGATGGAATTTTCAATTGGCGATCTATGTATGGAACTACGGAAGAATTATTCTTTGTGAATTGGGATCTTGGTGGAAATTATTGGGATAAAACAAATGCAGCTGCTCAAAAGTCGTATGCGGAATTCAATCCGATCAATTTTGTTGACAAATGGGATACGCCTATCTTGATTATTCAAGGAGGAAAAGACTTTAGAGTACCGATCGGACAAGGATTAGAAGCATTTCAAGCAGCTCAACTACGAGGTGTCAAATCAAGGCTTTTATATTTTCCAGAAGAAAACCACTGGGTACTTTCTGCACAAAATAGCTTAGTTTGGCAACGAGAATTCTTTAAATGGTTGGATGAGACTCTGAAGAATGTAAACTAAGAAAAGGAAATATTTGTTCGAGCATTATCATAAATGCTGTATACAACTTATCAAAGTACTAGTAAAACTGATGCTTCAATTCAATTTCCATAGTTATGCCTAGCTCTATTAGTAATGATTGATTTGATATTTACCAAAAACCATTAAATGAGATCACTATGTTAAAATTCCTAAAATCGTGATATATCTATTTTTATTTCTTTTATTTTGAGTCAACTACTTCGAAACAAACCATGAAGTATTGAAAAAGGAAAATTAAAAACATTGTGACACTTGCGTCATATTGTTCAAATTTTGATTATCTAACTAAAAAACCAAAATGATTAAATTACTCAACCTCAAAAAGGTGGCAAGAGTTCTGACTTTTACTTTTGCCTTTCTTATGTTCGTATCGAACAGTTATGCACAAAAAAACAACAAAGAAAAAGACAAGAAAAAAGACAATGTAAGTTCCATTTATAATGGCTTAACATTCAGAAGTATCGGCCCAGCATTCATGTCTGGTAGAATTGCTGACATTGTAATTCATCCAACGAATGAAAACTTATGGTATGTAGCAGTTGCCTCTGGTGGTGTTTGGAAAACCGAAAACGCTGGAACTACTTGGAAATCTATGTTTGATGGCCAAGTAAGTTATTCCATTGGTTGTATTACATTAGATCCGCAAAATCCAGAAATTGTATGGGTCGGAACAGGAGAAAATGTTGGTGGAAGACATATTGGTTATGGAGACGGAATCTACAAAAGTGAAGACGGTGGGAAATCATGGAAAAACATGGGACTCAAAAAATCTGAACACTTATCAAAAATTATCATTCATCCAACAGACTCTAACATCATGTGGGTTGCTTCACAAGGACCACTTTGGAGTAGTGGCGGTGAACGTGGTGTGTACAAATCAACAGATGGTGGAAAAACTTGGAAGCGAACACTTGGCGATGCTGAATGGGTAGGTGCTACTGACATGTTGATTGATCCAAGAAATCCAGATTTATTATATGCCGCTACTTGGCAACGCCATCGTACAGTGGCAGGATATTTAGGCGGAGGACCTGGAACAGCTATTCACAGATCAACAGATGGCGGTGAAACTTGGACAAAGTTAACCAATGGTTTACCAGGTAGCAATATGGGAAAAATTGGTTTGGCAATCTCTCCTCAAACGCCTGATGTCATCTACGCTGCTATAGAACTGGATAGAAGAAAAGGTGGTGTATACAAAAGTGAAAACAAAGGCACGTCATGGAAAAAAATGAGTGATGCTGTTTCTGGTGGAACAGGACCGCACTACTATCAAGAATTATATGCTTCACCACATAAATTTGATCACCTGTATTTAGCGAACAACTATATGTTAGAATCATTTGATGGAGGAAAAACCTTTACGCAAATGAATGAATCAGAAAAGCATGTGGACAATCATGCTGTGGCTTTTAAAAAAGATGATCCTAACTATATTTTAGTAGGTTGCGATGGTGGTTTGTATGAAAGTTTCGACAGGACTAAAAACTGGAAATTCATTGACAACTTACCTGTGACACAGTTTTATAAAATAGCTGTAGATGATGCTGAACCTTTCTACTATGTGTATGGAGGAACGCAAGACAACAACACGCAAGGTGGACCTTCTCAAACAGATAATACTAGTGGAATTCGCAATTCTGATTGGTTTGTTGTTTTGGGCGGAGATGGTCATCAACCAGCCACAGAGCCTGGAAATCCTAATATTGTGTATGCACAGTGGCAACAAGGAAACCTGAATCGTCACGATCGAATTACAGGTGAAAATGTATACATTAAACCACAACCAGACCTAGGTGAGAAAACAGAACGTTACAACTGGGACGCTCCTATTTTGGTAAGTCCGCATAATCCTAAGCGAATTTATCATGCTTCTCAACGCGTTTGGAAATCGGATGATAGAGGAGATTCTTGGCAAGCAATTTCAGGTGATTTAACCAATAATATAGAACGTATTCAAACGCCTTTTTACGGAAAAAAACAAAAATGGGACAATGCATGGGATATTTACGCCATGTCTAGCTACAGTACAATTACATCTCTATCAGAATCACCTAAGCAAGAAGGATTAATTTATGCAGGAACTGACGATGGTATCATTCAAGTCACTGAAGATGGAGGTGCAAACTGGAGAAAAGTAGATTTTTCAAAAATCAACGGATTACCAAACACCGCTTTTGTAAATGATATTAAAGCAGACTTATATGATGAAAATGTTGTGTATGCTGTATTTGACAATCATAAATACGGTGACTATCAACCATACCTATTCAAAAGTTCAGACAAAGGAAAGACTTGGCAAAATATAGCGAACAACCTTCCTAATCGTACCTTATTATGGCGCATTGTTCAAGATCATGAAAATTCTCAATTGATGTTCTTAGGAACTGAATATGGTGTATATTTTACGCTTGACGGAGCCAAAACATGGACAAAATTAAAAGGTGGAATTCCAAATATCTCTGTGCGTGATTTGGCTATTCAGAAAAGAGAAAATGACTTGGTTGCAGGGACATTTGGAAGAGGGATTTACATTTTGGACGATTATTCAGCGCTTCGCACAATGAATACTGACAACGAAGCAAAACTATTTAAACCAAGAGATGGAAAGTGGTATATGCAACGTAGAATTTTAGGAAGAGCCAAAAAAGCAACACAAGGTGACAACTTCTTTGTAGCTGACAATCCTCCATATGGTGTTGAGTTTACGTATTATCTTAAAGATAGTTACAAATCAAAAGTAGCGCAGCGTAAAAAGCAAGAAAGTGAAACTGAGAAAAACAAAGGAACTGTCGGTGTTCCAGAATGGTCTGTATTAGAAGCAGAACAAAAGGAACTAAAACCGCAAGTATGGTTGTTTATTTCCGATGCAAATGGTAACATTCTTAAAAGAATTAAAGCAAAAAATGCCAAAGGAATGCACCGAATCAGTTGGAATCTTTCCACAGAACCTACCAACACTATTTCTTCAAATAACATAAATAGAAACGGTAGCGGATATATGTCAGCACCAGGAAGCTATAGTGCTCAGCTTTTCAAGCAAATTGAAGGGAAATACACAAGTCTTGGAGAAAAGGTTTCGTTTGCCGTAAAAGCATCTAATAAAGGCGCATTAAACGGAAGTTCGCCTGATAAAGTAGTAGCGCACTGGAAAACGATTGCAGATTTATCAACAAAAGTAAGTGATTTAGGAACAGATGTAAGAGATACCAAAAATGCTATTAATGTCATGCTTAAAGCATATGACAGAGCACCGAAAAGCAATGAAAATCTTCATACCAAATTACTTACATTAAGAGATCAAATTTTAGATATAGATCAGCAATTTAACGGAAGTAAAGTACGTAGAGAAGTAGGTGAAAAAGATGAATATCCAACCATCAGAGATTATATGTGGGCTGCAAGTGCTGGTACAACATACGGACCTACAAAAGCACACCTAAAGTATTTAGACAATGCTACTAAGCTCTTCAATCAAATGGCTACAAAACTACAGGAAGTTAAAGATGCAATGACTCCTTTAGAAGGTCAATTAAAAAACATTGGAGCACCTAGAATAAAGAAGTAAAAAAACAAAAGCACAACAATACAAAACCTAAGTTATAAATATGTAATTTAGGTTCTGTTGTGTTTAATACTAAAAATGGAAATAGAAAATCTAAATAGAGAGTTAGCAGCAGCTGGAGCACACAACAATTATCAGTATCTAGGTCAAAAACTAACGCCATTGGAAGCTTTGGTTAATGGTCCTTTCTCAGCCAAACCTTATGTAAATATTTTGGTCAAATATCTGAGTCGTGTAGCAGTTAAAAATAAAGATATGATTATCAGAGCGCTCTCTGAAAAAGGACTGTACACTGCCACAAAACCTCTTCTAGATTTATTTGATGATCCACAAATGACAGAATTGCAACTTTGGACAGTGGGTAATGCGCTTCATGTCTTAGATGATACATCTAGCTATGAGAAGATTATCCATCTTACCTAAAGATCCCATCTTGGCAATGCACGACAAATGCTCTTATCAATACTAGGGCGCTCAAAAGATAAAGAGGCTTATAAGGTTTTAATTGACTGTCTAAGCGACGATCAACTAAAAGGACATGCAATAGCAGCTTTGGGTCAATTTGGAAATGTAGCTGCAATTGAAATTCTTGAAAAAATAAAAGTTGAGAAAGGGAAATATGAGTTTAAGGCAAAACTAACAGCTTTAAAAAGATTGCACGCACTCCTAAAAAATTAATTATCAAAATTTTAGCAATGCTCAAAAGAAAAAAATTCAAATACTCGGACTTACCACCAGGCGATCGAATTCGAAAATTGATGGAGGAATATGTAGCACCTGAATTATCTAAAATTGGGTTTAAATTGCTAAAATCTAAATTGACATTCAAACGAAAAATTGGGAATTTTACTCAGGAAATACACATTTCAAAAAGCGATCGAAATTTTGGAAATACAGTCGTTTGTTTTTGGGCAATTCTATCTGTAAATTCTAATTTTTATGTGAAATGGCATGAAAAAACCTATGGAATAAAACCTATAAATGAGATTATTGACGCCTGGTACGACAATCATATTGAAACCTGGAAATCAAAATATAGAAGTGGTACAAAATATGACTTAACACAATTTGACAATGTCAAACTCATGAATGACTTGACCAAAAATATCTTGAATATTGGAGTTCCGTTACTCAATGAAGTCGCCAATTGGGAAAGTGCAGCAGACTATCTACTAAAACACCAAAAATTTGGAAGTATTTCAAAAATCTTTGACGTTTATATCCTAGCAAATAAAAAAGAAAAAGCAATTCAGTCATTACACATTGCTGAAGAATTTTTCAAAACCTATGAAGATGTACCCGAAGAAAGGTTAACAGAAATAAAAATTAGAAAAGACTACTTACAAGCACTTAACACTAATTTTAGTTAAAAATGAATCATACAATAGACAGCATTCACAAATCAGAATACCAAGAAGTTGTTGCGGTTTGGGAAGCTTCTGTTAGAGCCACGCACCATTTCCTCAAAGAAGAAGATATCCAATATTTCAAACCGCGTATTCTCAATATCTATTTAGATGCTGTAGATATACTTTGTATCCGAAATGAAAAAAAAGAAATCATAGGTTTTATAGGAGTTGCAGCGCACAATTTGGAAATGTTATTCATTCATCCTGATTACAGAGGAAAAAGCATCGGAAAATCACTGCTTAACTTCGCGCTGAAAAATATGCAAGTCACCAAGGTGGATGTGAATGAACAAAACGAGCAAGCACTTGGTTTTTATAAACACTTTGGTTTTCATGTGGTCAATCGTTCTGAAGTAGACGCTTCTGGAAAGCCTTATCCAATTTTGCATATGGAACTAAAGAATAAGTAATTATATTATTTTTTACGCTTTCGCAAAGACATTCAAAGCAAACTCTTTTTTCCATACTACACTTTTATCCGTTCGGTAAAAGTGACCTTTTCTACACCATACGTTCAAGTATAACTACCTATTTTTAAAATTCAACGGTTTTTACGCTTACAGAATTTGATTTTTTATGGCATATTTACGAACGTGCTACAAAAAGGTATTCGCATATAACTAACCTTAATAACCCTTAAAATGAAAAGACTAATTGTAATTGTACTACTATTGGCTGTTTTTGGCGTGCTTCTAATGAACATGGCTGGATCAACATCAAATAGCAGTAATTTTATATTTGATACACCAGCGTATCAAGGAAACAAAGATTTTCAAGATCCTGAAAAAAGAGCTGCTTTTGCGGATGCTTGGGATAAGTATGTACACCGATATACGGTAACTTCTGCTAACTATAATTTAAGTGGTGGATATGACTATACTGTTCCAGGAAAAACCTATGTGGATCCAAAAGAATATCCTGATTTCTTTAAAGATGCCGCTCAAATTCCAGTGCGTTGGGAAGCCTTTCCGGGAAGAGTTTTATACTATTTAAAACAAAAATTTATTGACACCTACGGATTTGTGAAAGGAACCGATAGAATGTATAAAATGGTAGATATTGGACCTGTAGCGTATCAAGCTGAATACAAAGACAGTATCGTATATATTCCTAAAAGTCCTTGCAATCCAAATCCTGACAATCTAAAACTATTTGATCCACTTGGACCAAGAGGTTGGCTCGATGAATATTGTGAAATGGGCATCAAACGAAATTCCTCAAAAAAAATTACCAGACTTCATTTTACCTGTGAAAACCCAGAGTACTATTGGACAATGTGGAAAGTTGACCCAAATAAAGTATTAGATATCTATCAAAAAACATTAAAGAACCCTAATATTCAGTTAGAAGATTTATACCTAACAGATGCTAAAGGAAATGCTGTAATTGACAGAACGACACAATTGCCTGCATACAATCCAATTAACAAATGGAACAGCGGTACTGAAATGTCCGAAACTAGTGGTGGCGCTATGCATTTAACCAGTCCTCCAAATGAATTGAGTGCAGAAATTGTATTAGCAGGTGGCGGTGCTGTATTGCGAAGCTATAATACAGAAGAAAACGCAGATGCCAATACGCTTATTTGTTGCAGTAAATACGGAAGACGCTTTAGACACAGTGATCCACATATTGGGCAAAATGTGTATCAAGCAGTGCAAGAAGGCTTAGAGGTTACCTTATTAAATCCTGTTGGATTGTATTTACAAGAACCATTATATCAATATTTTGAACTTCCAGATAATGCTCCTGAAGGGGCTAAAATTCAAGACTGTTTCAAATTTGTACGTGGTGAAGTTCATAACAAGCCAGACCAACTTAGCTATCCAAACAATATGATTTTACACATGATCATGGAAGTTCCAGATAGTTGGGACAAAAGCATCACATTGGAAGATTTTAAAGTGTTTGGAAAGAATGTAAAATACGGTTCACAGGTAATGGAAACCATCAAAGTACAACTGGCTGCAGCAGGAAAACCAGCTTCTGCAAAAACTAAAGCACAAGAGCTTGACTGTACTGCCGATAATGGAATTGTAGGTGTAGATTATTTTGTGGATGCTAATATTTTAGAAACAAGTATTGACAACTACAATAAACTGAATGTATTTTCGAATGTTACGAGCAATATTACACAAGTTGCACAAGGAAGTACTGTAGACAATCTTGCGGTTGTAATTAGTAATGTGGTTGATAAATATGGAAACGGAATTCCTTCAAATAAATTTAAACCTGAAAACTTCAATATCAGCTTTCCAGATACTAATATTGAGGTCACAGCAAACTATGTTGGAAATGATGCAGCTTATGCTACGCTTACCAAAAACGAAGAATACACGTTTAATATCAGTGTAAAAGTTCCTACTGATTTACCTGTTGGACAATACAGCATTTTAGTAACAAATAACGGCTTTGGCTTGGCAGTTCCACACATGATTGAAGTTGTTTCTGCGAATGCACTAGAAAAATAATAACCATTTAAAAATTATACAATGAAAACAAAAATTATAAGTTTTATCACAGTTGTAGCAATCCTTATGGTTATTGGCTGCAAGAATAATAAAAAGGCTAACTACGTAGATATGTCTGCTGCAAATGCTTGCGGTGTAGGATGTGATACCTTAGTTTTTTTACCAAACAATCCAATAGATGTAAAAATATTGAATCAGCAATGTGCCAATACCTTTGCTTGGCAATCGTTCATTGCATTAACATGGCCTTCTAGTCCTGTAGAAGCTGGACAACCTGATAGATCAAAAAGTGTGAAAGATTGGGGAAAACCTGGCGATTTAACACCGATGGCATTGGGTACTTATAAAAGTGCTGAAAGTATTTTTACGGATCAAGCTCCAACACGATGGGGAAATAATTTAAACCAATTAATGGACACAACTTCTACAGATAATAAATCTGCTAGATCGTTCGCAGACTTTAGTAAGTTTGATGATGATGCGGAAGTTGTTGATCAGTTGTTTCAAGCTTCAGGAGGAACATCATGGCTAACCGATCAAAACGGAAATTTAATCTGGTATGAAATCAAAACAAATTATACTGAGTTTGATTATATCGTTTCAAATAAATTGTATGATTCAATCGCACAACAGCAATTTGCAAAAGAAACAGGAATATGGTTGCCAAATGGTTCTATTGAAATTAAAGCTGCTTGGCGTGTAATTCCAGAAGTAGACTATAATAAGTTGAAAAGTCGTTATAAAATTATTACCGCATTGGTGCCTCAAAATGTTGTGGTGAAAAGCAGAAAAGATGTTACAATGACTGACTTTAAAGAAACAAAATTAGGTTTGGTAGGATTACACATTATTAAAAAAACACCAACGATGCCACAATTTCACTGGGCAACTTTTGAACATGTAGATTTGGCTCCAGAAACCAATGTAAAAGAATCTGATGTAGATTGGTTATTGTACAATCCAGAGAAATATAACGATCCAGTAAATCAAACTCCTAGAGTTGGAAAAGACCCAATAACAAAACCTGTCCAAGTAATTAAAGAACATGAAGCTGGTGTAGGATTGGATGCAAAAGTATTGAATACGTTTGTGAAAGAGAAAATTGCCAAATTAAATCCTGATAGTGTATTTCAATACTATAATTTAGTGGATAGCCAATGGCCATCTAGTGCGGTAGCTGATAGTGATAATAACATATATACACCGCTACAAAATGGTGGGCAGACACCAGTTATTATGACGAATGTAACCATGGAAACGTACATACAGAAAATTTCATGTTTGGATTGCCATATTAATGCTGGAGTTAGCTCTAGAACTCCAGAAGGTAAAGAATACGCTTCTGATTATAGTTTTATGTTTGGAATGGCTAAAAAGCAAAAACCATCAATAATTGAAGTGCCAAAAAAAGAAAAAGCGATGAAATAATATCAGTCAACTATAACAACGTGTTATCAAATGATAACTACACAAAAAGGTCGCTATTTCTAGCGACCTTTTTTAAACATTTTCTTCTATATTTTTAATTATAACAACACTAGCTACGAACAAGTTTAGTCAAATAACGATATATAGCTGATTCATTTATTAGAAAAAAATGTTATTCTATCAATAATCTTTTTGTAGTTGTTCCTTTATCAGAAACGACTTTTACTAGATATAATGCTCTTGTCAATTCTGAAACATCAAAAGAATGTCCTGCTGTAAAACCGCCTTGGAATGTTTTGATTTGTTTTCCTGTAACATCATAAATATGTACTTCTTCTACACGTTTGTCTAGTTTGAAACTATCAGAAGCAGGATTTGGATATAAAGAAAGCGTATTTGATGTATTTTGGAATTCTTCTGTACTTAAAACTGATTGCTGATTTCCAAAGATTCTAAATTGTCCCGCAGGAATTGCAATCGGATCTGCTGTATTGGTTACATTGATACTTGCAGCTCCTGTATCGTCCATTAAATCATACCAAGTTCCTGTGTATGGGAAATCTGGAACAATCGTTAAATCAGCCACTGAAAAGTTACATAAAATCACGATATTTTTTAATTCTGATGCAGGAATGGCATCATCCCAAATATAAATACGCTGTCTAATATCGTTGATATACGGACTAATTGCATAGTTTCCTTCAAATACAGGTTCTTGTACTTTAAGATCTATGATACGTGCCCAATCATTATATATTTTAGCCCTATTTGCATCAGCTAACCAATTGTTGGCCCATTGCGGTTGTGGTTTGGTATCCAATTTACAATCGCCTGGCGCTGGATCACTTGGTGTGTTTACACTTCCATTTCCACAGGTAAAGATTGAATTTTCCATTCCTAAAGCACCAAAATGCCAAATCATTTTTGGACCAGGAATTGTCAACGAAGCTGCTCCTAAGGCAGACATTCTAGACAATGCCGTGTTTAAGTCTTGTACATTATGCGTTGCCAATGCTGTAATTCCAAACTGCAAGTTTCTATACATTAAACGCTCTTCATCATGACTTTCTGCGTATCCTATCAATCTTGGTCCGTTGAAGCCTCTACTTACATGTCCCATTCGAGTAATATCTGCATTGGAAGCAAATCCCATCGTTAATTGATTGTATTGATCGGTCATTTTTCCCCACATCATAATACCTTTTCCTTCGCCTAAGCGGTAATCTGCCCATTCTTTCTCTTCGTTGTCTTGTCCTAAATGTTCAAAGATTACGTAATGATCATCGTCCAAGCTCCAAGAATAATCAGCATATTGCTTTAAAATAGCAACTCTATCGTTTCTGTAACCGTTTGTACAACCTTCATCACTTGCTGTACATTCTTGTGTGAATCCTTTGGTTAAATCCCAACGGAAACCATCAATTTTATACTCTTCTATCCAGTGTTTTACTACACGTTCTGTGTAATATTGTGTTCTTGTTTGTTGGTGATTAAAGTCAGAACCGACACTGTAACTATGCGTTGCGACTTGGTTAAAGTATGGATTTTCAGAACTTGGTTCTCCCCAACCATCATCATCTGGATCGTTCATCCACATACGCACCATCGGGTTTCTTCCAAATGCATGGTTTAATGCTACATCTAAAATCACCGCAATTCCATTTTGATGGCATAAGTCTACGAATTCTTTGAACTTATCTGCGGTTCCATAATACTTATCTAAAGCTAAATGGAAAGATGTATTGTATCCCCAACTTTCGTTACCTTCAAATTCCATGATTGGCATTAACTGAATTGCATTTACGTTTAAGTTTTTAAAGTAATCAATACGATCAATTAAGTTTTGATAGTTTCTATCCGTATCAAAATCACGAATCAATACTTCATATACAATTAAATCTTCTTTTTTAGGCTTTGTAAAGTTCTGCACTTGCCAGTTGTATGGTGTTTGACCAGTTTGCAATACCGTTACTTCACGTTCTTGTCCTGCAGGATATGTTGGGAGGTTTGGATATGTACTTGCTGGAATAAATGGATCGTCATAAGGCGATAACACTAATGTTGAATAGGGATCAGCAGTTTTTACTAATGCTGGTGAATTAGCGATTGGTGTTTCATCAATCACCCAATATTGATAGGTATAGTTTTGTCCAGGCGTTAATCCTGTAAGCTCTAACCAGAATTTTCCAGTTGTTCCATCTTTTTTCATTGCATAGTTTCCATCAGGCTGCCAGTTATTAAAGCTTCCTGCAATGTATACAAAGTCTTTGTTTGGTGCATCTAATACCAATGTCGCCTTTGATGTATCTGCGTCGTAATTAATTCCATCTTCTAATCCAGCAGGTGAAGATTCTATTACCGTTCCAGGATTGATAATTACGTTGAACGTTTTGGTAATGGTTGTTCCTCCTAAAGTAACTTCTAGAGCATAGCTTTTGTTCTCAGTGATATTTGTATCTGTATACGAATATGAATTTCCCATATTCGTGTTTATTGTTGTGCCATTTGCCTTTAAAACATACGTTGCTGTTCCACCTGTATTGTTTGCAGTAATAGCAAGGTTTGAACCTGATGCCAAGATAGAAGTACTTCCGTCATTTGGTGTTACTAATGTTGATTGAAACGCTCCAACATCAAAGAAAAAGTCGGTACAACCTGTAGCCTTAAGCTCTTGTCCTCCATTTTCATTTCTAAACACCATTCCCATTTTGGTAATCGTTGCTGCTTGTGCTGATGTTAGTCCATAATAGGTTTCTGGTACAATAGTAATTTGCCATAATCCGCCGCCCATATCGGTCATTTCTCCAATACCGTCGTCTTGTCCCCAATTTCCAATAACATAGGTCCAAGGATTTGCATTAGTTCCAATGCCTGAGTGCATGTATACTTTGTTTGGACTATTAATTCCGTCGCAGTCCGTATCTGTACTGTTGATATCTACTGTAATTGTAATTGATTGATTTACCTCAAAAGGTGTTGGTGTAATCGTCACCTGACCAAATGCAATACTCGCAAACAATAAACAGAGTATGTGTAGTTTTTTCTTCATCTATTTCCCTTTTTTCTTATTAAACTTGTCATGCGATGCTAACACGCCATGACATTTTCATAGCTTTTTATTGAAAGCTTGGTTAATTAAGATAAAAAAGGCTGTAATGATATGTATTACAGCCTTTTTGAATAATCGTTTTTAGTTAAGTGTCAGTGAGTATGTATATTCTCTTGGATTACTCAAGTCTAATACCACTGTATAGTTTCCTGCTGCTGGCACTGCAATGTTGTCTCCTCCATTGTTTAAGCGTCCATCAGCTCCTGTATCTCCATAATTCCAATCCCAACCATCATTTGCTCTAAACTTAATTTCGTCAGCTGTTAAATCGATTGTAATTGAGAATGTTTGTGTTACTGGATCATACGTCATGTCATTATCACTGTCCCAACCTGTTGGTGTTCCTGATCCAATCAATCCCCAGTTTGTATACTGCGCTGCGCTATATGTTAAGTTTTCAGTATCTACTTGTAAATAGTAGTATCCTGGAGTTGTTTGTACATTAGATTCTCCATCTTCTGTTAAGATTCCTGAGAAACTTCCATCATCTCCCCAATCTGTATTTCCCCAAGCAAAGTTTCCTGTATCATCTGGTGCTACAAATTTATATTCGTTGTTTAACCAAACATATCCTTCATAGTCAGAAGCTCCAAATTCAGAAGAAGCTAATCTTGGTGCTGTTCCTGGATCCCATCCTTGGTGATCTCCTGGTACTGCAATCATTGGCAATGAAGTTGTGTATGGAGTAACATTTAATGTTAATGTTCCTGAAGTTTGTTGTTGCGCATCTTGGGTTCCTATAGAAGAAATTACACGAATATCTAAATCACCTGCAACAAACGGACTTAAACCTGCAGCAATTGCTACGTCGTTTAATTGTTGGTTTGTCCAAGAGATAAATCTTTCATTTGTAGATCCACCTGCAATTGGTGTTGCAAAATCAGTTCCTCCTAAGGCAATTTCTACATCATACGTGATAGATGTTTGTGCGTCGTAATCCGCATCATTCCAAACAAGTGTAGTGGCTACGTTTTGTTCGTTGGCAGCACTTAAAACAATAGCTGTTCCTGATGCTGGTGTAACTAATTCTGGTCCGCCTTGTGGAGAAGCAATGATTAAGTTATCATCATCACTACATGCATTGAATCCAACAAAGGCAACGATTGCTAAAAAGCTTCCTGTTATTTTGTTTAATTTTTTCATTTGTATTTTTTTTTTAGTAACCTGGGTTTTGAGTTAAATTAGGGTTTGCGGTAATATCTGTAGATGGAATTGGGAATAAGTCTCTAAATGCTTCTGTAGTAGTTCCACTTTCTACATTTCCTTTCCATGGCCATACACCTTGATCTGAGAATTGTCCGAAACGAATTAAATCTGTTCTTCTATGTCCTTCCCAGTGCAATTCTTTTGAACGCTCTGATAATAAGAAATCATCTGTAATGTCTGAGAAACCTCCGATTGGACTTGCATTTGAACGTTGTCTTACTAAGTTTACGTACTGAACTGCTAATCCTTGATCACCTGATCCACTTCTTTTTACTGCTTCAGCATACATTAAATACACATCTGCCAAACGGAATACTGGGAAATCCGTGTCGATAAAGTCACCAGAACTATCTGATCCAGGAACTCCCATACTCGTAACGTTTTTGAATTTTTCTACTGCATATCCATCGTTAAAGTTAAATACATCGGCAATCTCTAATTCTTGTCCATCAGTAAAGAAGTTAGCTCTATCGTCTGTTAATAATTCTGAAGCTGAGAATTTATTTACGAATGCTTTCGTAGTTCTAATTCCGCCCCAACCTCCGTTGATACCGAAGTCTGCTGCACTCATATTTCCTCCAACTGGTGCGTGTACTAAGAAAGTCATCGCCCCAAAACCTTGTGTATTCAATCCATCAGAATTGAAAGAGAAAATCATTTCGTTTTGTGCTCCATTTGTATCATTATCAGCTAAGAATAATTCGTCATAATCTGTGTGAAGTGAATATCCAGCTCCAATAATATTTTCTAAGTAAGGAATTGCTTGTGCACTTTGATCTGTTCCTGTGTATACTTCTGCGTTTAAGTGTAATTTTGCCAATAACATCCAAACAGCAGCTTTGTCTGCTCTTCCGTATACATTTTGACGTGCTCCAATCATAATTGGTTCAATCGACGTTAATTCAGAAACAATAAAGTCAAATACTTCTTGTCTGCTTCCTTGTACTGGTAAAAATGCACCGATAGGATCTGCTTCTGTTACAAAAGGAACGTTTCCAAACATATCAATAGCATGCCAGTAGCTCAATGCTCTCAAGAAACGAACCTCAGCTTTATACGCTGCTGGTAAAAATTCTGATTCTGGAACATCTGCTGTTGCTCTTAAGAATTCATTTGAGATTGAAATCTGGAAATAAATTCTGTTATACATCGCTGTGATAAATTCGTTTGCTGGCGTCCATACTTGCCAGTTAAGGTCATGAATTGTACCATCGTTCCAAGCAATTAATGCTTCATCAGTAGTTAATTGTTGATGTTTCCAGTACTGTCTCAAATAGTTTGAAAATCCTTCATCAATTCCTGTAATATCAGGATTACCTGCTGGACCTTGCTGTCCACTAACTACGAAACCTGCATAAATTCTTGCAAGAAATTGTTCGTAAGCCGCAGGATCATCGAATACATCTGCTGCTGACTGCTCTACTATTGGCTCTAAGTCTAACTGATCTTCACAAGATGTGAATCCAAAGCTAGCTACAAGTAATAATAGTACAATACCTATACGATTTGATTGTTTTCTTAGTGTTTTCATCATTGTGTGTATTTGGTATGCTTTTATAAGTTCAAATTAAGTCCCATTAATATGTTTCTTGATCTTGGGTAGAAATTGTTATCAATTCCTCCATTGATTTCAGGATCTAATCCGTCGTAATCTGTAATTACAAATAAGTTTTGTCCTGTCGCGTATAACCTCATACGAATATCTTTATTGAAAAGATTGTCGAAGCTATAACCAATCGTTAAGTTGTCTAACTTTAAGAAAGAAGCATCTTGCACATAGTAATCAGAGAATAATTGCTGATTTTGGAAACCTGTATCTAAAATCGATGCATTTACATTGTTAATCGTATTTGCTCCAAATAGAGCTTGTGTATTTCCAGTACTAGAGGCTACGTTATTGTATGCAAAGTTTCCTAAACTAGCTCTCATTGTAAAGCTAAAGTCGAAGTTTCCATATTGCATGTTAGAGTTGAAACCGATGACTGCATCTGGGTTTGGACTCTTATATCTGTATCTGTCATTTGTATCTACAACACCATCTCCGTTAATATCTACATACGCTCCTTCAATTGGCGCTCCGTTTGGATCATAGATTTGTTTGAATACATAAAAAGAGTTTGCCTCAAAACCTACAGAGTTGATTTGGATAGTATTTCCAACTCCACCTGCAATTCCCCCAGTTAATGTTCCTGGAGATGTTGGATCGTCTGTTAAGAATAATTTTGTGATTTCGTTATCAAAGAATGATATATTGAAGTTTGTATTCCAAGAGAAATTATCATTTTCAACTATTCCTGCATTCAAGTTAATTTCCAATCCTCTGTTTTCTAAATTACCAACGTTTGTAAATAATGCGTTTGATAAGTTAGTTCCAGCTGGTACAGGAATAAAGTTGATTAAGTCTTCTACTTTACGCTCATATACTTCTACAGAACCTGTTAAACGATCGTTGAAAAATCCGAAATCTAAACCAAGGTTGATTGTTTTTGAACGTTCCCAACGTAAGTTTTCATCATATTCTTCTGGACGAAGTGTTGTTACAAAACGTGGTGTTCCGTCTGCATTGTATCCAAATTGGTATTGTACTTGTCCATCACCAGTTGTATAACGTGGAATGTATCCGTAGTCTTGTCCAAATTCTTGCTGACCTGTTTCTCCGTATCCAGCTCTTAACTTTAATTGAGAGAATACTTTTGAATCTTTCATGAAGTTTTCATCAATAATATTCCATCCTAAAGAAAGTCCTCCAAAGAAATCTGAACGATCATCTGGATTTAAACGTGACGAACTATCATTTCTTAAGTTGAAGGTAACTAAGTATTTATTATCGTATGCAAAGTTTAATCTTCCGAAATAAGACTCTAAAGCGTTTTCTGTTTTAAATATATTTCCTGTAACCTCATCTAATCCAGTCACATTTTGGAATCGATTCGATCTGTAAAAACTTTGGAATGAGTGACCAACTGTTACATCAATAGTACTTTTTATACTTTCAATCTCTTTTTTATAGAGTCCATATACATCTAATAATCTTGTTCTATTTAATGTATTGTACGTTCCAAATAATCCTTGATCGTTGAAGTTAGTCGCTGCAACTCCTGGAATATTTAATCTTCCATTTACTTCATTGTAATCATAACCTCCTTTAACAGTTACTTTTAAATCTCTAAAGAATGGTAGTGTATAATCTATTTTTAAACTTCCTGTGCTTCTTTTTGTATCTGCTGTATTGCTGTATAATTCTTGTAAACCAACTGGGTTACGGACTGCAATTGTATTGATAGAACCATCGTTGTTCACATTTTCAGTATAGCCACCAAAAGGACTATTTGGATCAAATACAGACTGTGTTGGATCAAAAGAAACGGCTGCTCCAATAGCACCATTATTTCCAAAGTTATCATCTAACAATGCTCCTAACACATTTGCTTCAATACTAAGGTCATCTTCTAATAATCGTTGTACAAACTTTACAGAACCTGTCCAACGCTCCACTTTAGAATGTCTTAATGTTCCTTCTTGATTTACAAAACCAATAGAAGCTCTATAGTTAGAATTGTCAAATCCACCAGAAACAGTAACATTTGTATCTGTTGTTAATGATCCTCTGTAAATTTGGTCTTGCCAATCTGTACTTGTATTTCCTAATTGAGCAATTTGATTTGTATTTCCGTTGGCTAAAATCAATTCTCTAAACTGTGATGATGATAATACATCAACTTCGTTTACGTTGTTCCCAACAGAAGTGAAGTGATTTACACTAACATTTACTGGTTGTCCTGATTTTCCAGTTTTTGTCGTAATTAAGATAACACCACCTGTTGCTCTCGATCCGTAGATAGAAGCGGCAGACGCATCTTTTAATACTGTAAACGATGCAATATCGTTTGCATTAATATAGTTAAGTCCTGCACTTCCTTGATCTAATGGAACTCCATCCACAACAATAAGTGGTGCAGAACTTGCTGATAAAGAAGAAACTCCACCTCTAATTTTAATAGCAGCACCTGTCCCTGGCGCTCCGCTTGGCGGTGTTACTTGAACTCCTGCGGTTTTACCTGCGATTAACTGTTCTGGCGAAACAATAGCTCCACCATTAAAGTCGTCAGAAGATACCGATTCAACAGCTCCAGTTACATCTTTCTTCACTGCAGAACCATATCCAACTATGACAACTTCATCTAGTTTGGAAGCATCTTCTTCCAAAGCTACATTGACAGTAGCTTGTCCTGTATATGCTATTTCTTGGATTTTGTAACCTACATACGTAAATACGATGGTTTGACCATTCGCAGCGTTAATTTGATACTTACCATCAAAATCCGTTGTGGTTCCAGTAGCTGTTCCTTTAATTACCACATTTACTCCTAATAATGGAGTTCCTGTAGACTGCTCAGTAACAACACCTGTCACTTTTGTTTGGGCAAGCATTCCAATGGGAATCAAAAAAGCCAAAAACAAAATAAATTTTTGCATTTTCTTCATTTGTTTAGTTTTTTATTTTCAAAATAATCATAAAATAATCACGTCTTTTTTAATTTTTTTCCGAATTATTTTTTGATAAAATCCGTGATATTTTTGTTTAAATACTATTATATTTTTACCTCTCGATGTTAAAACTATGTAAATTTTGAGTAAATCAAAATTGAGGCATCGCTTTTGGTCTTACTCAAACGTTTTCGTGTTGAAAACTTTTATGATCATTGGGTTTTTCTAATTAAAAACAGTGTATTTTTAACAAAAAAATAAAAATATAGAGCTTTAATTATTGATCTTGTAATCTATCCCTATGAAACGAAAAGTAACACTCAAACAAATAGCCAAAGAATTAGACGTTTCAGTATCAACTGTTTCAAAAGCATTAAGAAACAGTAAAGAAATTAGTTTAGACACCAGAAGTAAGGTTCAAGCATTCGCCAAACTCTATAATTATAGACCAAATAATATTGCCCTAAGTTTAAAAAATAAACGTACCAAAACTATTGGTGTCATTATTCCTGAAATTGTACATCATTTTTTCTCGAAAGTGATTAGCGGAATTGAGAAAGAAGCCAATAACAGAGGATACAATGTAATTATCGGATTATCGAACGAATCTTTTGATAAAGAAGTTATTAATATTGAAATGCTTGCTAATGGAAGTATTGACGGTTTTATTCTCTCAGTCGCTAAAGAAACCCTGTTACTTCAAGATTATCACCATTTCTATGAAACCATTAATCAAGGAATGCCAATTGTAATGTTTGATAGAGTTGTAAATGAGATTGCTTGTGACAAAGTGGTTGTGGATGACAAACTGGGTTCTAAAAAGGCTGTTGCCAAATTGATAGAAAGTGGTTGTGAAAACATAGCCTTAATTACCACGAAAGATTATGTAAATGTAGGCAAACTAAGAACTCAAGGGTATTTAGAAGCATTAGAAGAGCATAAAATAGAACCCAAAGCATCTCTCATTATTAAGGCTGAAGAAAATAAAGACAAAGAAGTAGAGATTGAAACTTTAGAAAAGGAGATTTCAGCATTATTGGAGAAAGAAAAAGCGATCGACGGAATTTTTGCTGTAAATGAATTGTACGCAATCACTGCCATGAAAATAGCAATCAACAAAGGATATAAAATCCCTGAAGATATTTCTATTATTGCCTTTACAGATGGTGTTTTATCCAAGCACGCCATTCCTTCGTTGAGCACAATTAGCCAACATGCTGTTGAAATGGGCGAAAAATCTGCAACTATGCTAATTGATAAATTAGAAGAGCTTACAGACGAAGAAGAGTATCAAACACAAGTCATCAATACAACACTAATAGAACGTGACACCACACGATAATAAATTGATTTTCAGTCATCAAATTGTTAAATTTTGACAGAATTCTAGTCTAGAATTGCAATTTCATAGTGGCTGTTTAAAAAAAACAACTATATTTACACCATAAATATCAAGACTTATATTTTTATCTCTCACCCAAAAAGTAAGTTTTGATAAGTTTAAACGCTTATCGTACATAGTTACAAACTAATACATTACGATAATGGAAAAGCGTAGATTAAGTTTCTGGGAAATATGGAATATGAGTTTCGGTTTCTTAGGAATACAGTTCGGATTTGCCTTGCAAGGTGGATTCATGTCTAGAATATTTCAAACTCTTGGTGCTTCTAAAGATGACATTCCAATGTTATGGATTGCTGCTCCTCTAACAGGTTTGTTAGTCCAACCAATTATTGGATACTTAAGTGACCGTACATGGCATCCTCGTCTAGGTAGACGAAGACCATATTTTCTCATTGGGGCAATTCTGAGTTCACTAGCACTATTTTTTGTGCCTTACTCTTCAGCTTTATGGATAGCAGCTGGTTTTTTATGGATACTTGATGCATCTATAAATGTTTCAATGGAGCCTTTCAGAGCATTAGTTGCCGATAAACTTCCAAAATCTCAACGATCTTATGGTTTTGTAGTACAAACATTAATTATTGGTATTGGTACTTGGGTTGCAAGTAATTTACCTAATATCATTTCTAATCTTGGTATTAGTGATGCTGCTGCAAGCGGTGTAGTTCCAATGTCTGTAAAAGTAGCATTCTCTATTGGTGCATTTGTTTTCCTAGTAAGCATTCTCTACACAATTTTTACTACTTCAGAATATCCTCCTGAAGATATGGAAGAATTTGAAAGAGAGAAGAAGCAAAAAAACAGATTTATTCCAGATATTATTGAAAATATTGGTAGTATGCCAAAAACAATGAAACGTTTAGGTGTCATTCAATTTTTTAGTTGGTTTGCATTTTTCACCATGTGGAGTATGTCTAATCCTGCTTTAACAGAACATGTATTCAATACACCAAATCCAACAAAAGACTTGTACGCGAAGGCAGAAAAAACAGATAGTTTCAAAAATGAAAATAAAATCGAATTCTTAGCTTTAGCAGCAAAAGATAGCCTATTTGTTAAAAATGCAATTAAGGATACATTAATTGCTGATGCTCCCATTTCAAAAGAAATTTTAACAACCTATTCTTCATTAAAAAATGAATCTGAAAAACTAGTATATCTAAAAAATAAAGCAAATTCTTTTCAAGATCAAAAAGTATGGTATTGGGTAAGCAATCATAAATTTCAAAAATCTTCTAATGCTGTAGGTTCTTATATGGGAACTTATGGATTATCATCTATGGCATTTGCTCTAATACTTGTATTCTATACTTCAAAAAGAAGAATCAACAGAAAGTTTGTACACATGGGATCTCTTATCTTAGGAGGAATTGGATTTATAATGATGTACTTTATTCCTTCTCCAGACTACTTACACATTAGCTTTACGCTTATTGGGTTTGCTTGGGGAAGTATTTTATCAATGCCCTATGCTATGCTATCCAGTTCGGTTGATCCTAAGAAGATGGGTGTGATTATGGGAATTTTCAATATGTTCATTGTAATTCCTCAAATCATTGCTGCTTTAGGAGGAATTGTATTTATCTCAGGGTTATTTGGAGAAGGAGCCATTAATGCCATGATTCTTGCTGGAATTAGCCTAATTATTGCTGGACTATGTAATTTCCTGATCACAGACAAAAACGCTATTAGTTACCAAACTGAAGAATCATAACATAATAATGAATAAAAAAGGATTTATATTTGATTTAGATGGTGTCATTGTAGATACTGCAAAATACCATTACCTAGCTTGGAAATCCCTTGCCAATGAACTAGGTTTTGACATCACACTAGAACAAAACGAACAACTCAAAGGTGTCAGTAGAGTACGTTCCCTAGAAATTATTTTAGGTTGGGGAAATGTAACACTCTCCCAAGAGCAGTTCTACAAATACATGGCAGAGAAAAACGATAATTATTTATCGCATATTGCACAAATGGATGCAGGAGAAATTCTTCCTGACATCCCAAAAACACTAAACTATTTACAAGAAACACAGCAAGGAATTGCACTTGGATCCGCAAGTAAAAACGCTCGCAAAATTCTACAAAAGGTAGGTCTACTTGAAGTGTTTGAAGGTATTGTGGATGGAAACGATGTAAGCAAAGCAAAACCCGATCCAGAAGTATTCCTAATTGCTGCCGAAAAACTAAATAAAGAACCTAAAAATTGTATTGTATTTGAAGACTCTGTAGCTGGTGTCACTGCTGCCAATAGTGCAGGAATGATTTCTATCGGAATTGGTTCCGAAGAAACACTAGGTCATGCAGATTATGTGTTCAAAGATTTTACCGAAATACAGACAAGTTTTATAGAAGAATTAATAAATAGATGATGGTATTAGGTTTTAAGTATTAGTATTAGTGTCAAGCTAACCTAACATCAAAACCCAAAACCAAACACCCAATAAAAAAATGAATCAGAATTATATAAAACCAGATAACTGGTCTATCATCGAAGAAGGATTTGATACCGAAAGCATCAAGTCTTCGGAAAGTCTTTTTAGCATCGGAAACGGTGCTATGGGACAACGAGCTAATTTTGAAGAATATTACTCTGGAGCTACCTTTCAGGGAAGTTACATCGCTGGAGTGTATTATCCAGACAAAACAAAAGTAGGTTGGTGGAAAAATGGATATCCAGAATATTTTGCCAAAGTACTGAATGCACCAAGTTGGATAGGAATCAATGTAAAGATTAATGATGAGGTATTAGATTTAAATACTTGCAAAAAAGTAGCAGAATTCCGTCGTGAACTCAATATGAAAGAAGGTTGGTACGAACGCTCATTTATAGCAACATTACAAAACGATATCGAAATCGAAGTTTCAGCAAAACGATATCTGAGTTTAGATATTGATGAAGTTGGTGCTATTGCCTATAGTGTAAAACCACTAAATAGTGATGCCACCATAAAATATACACCATATTTAGATTCGGGAATCAAAAATGAAGATGCCAACTGGGAGGAAAAATTCTGGGAAACCATTCAAGTAAAAGAAGAAAACAATCAGGCATTTATCGTTGCCAAAACACTCAAAACAGATTTCTATGCATGTACTTTCATGCAAACAGAAGTAGCCTTAAATGGTAAATCCCTTGAGTTACCGACAAATGTTTCTGAAAAATCAACATACATCTCTTTTAACTATTCACAAGAAGTGAAAGCAAACGAAAGCTTAACCATTTATAAATATGGAGGATATACAGTTTGCACAAATCATGATAAGTATGAACTTATCAATGCAGCTAAAAAAGCATTGCATGAAGCTTCTACACTAGGTTTTGATACCTTATTGGAAAATCAAAAAGAAGCTTGGGCTAAAATTTGGGAAATGGCAGACATCACGATTGAAGGTGATGTAAAAGCGCAACAAGGAATTCGTTTCAATATCTTCCAACTAAATCAAACCTATTTAGGGAAAGATTCTCGTCTTAATATCGGTCCAAAAGGATTTACAGGCGAAAAATATGGAGGAAGTACCTATTGGGATACAGAAGCATACTGCATTCCTTTCTATATGACTACCAAAGATCAGCAAGTAGCACGTAACCTGTTACAATATCGTTATAATCACTTAGAAAAAGCTATTGAAAATGCAGAAAAACTAGGTTTTAACAATGGTGCTGCCTTGTATCCTATGGTAACGATGAACGGTGAAGAATGTCACAACGAGTGGGAAATTACTTTTGAAGAAATTCACCGAAATGGAGCCATTGCTTTTGCCATCTACAACTATACTCGTTATACTGGCGATTACAGCTATATTCCAGAAATGGGACTAGAAGTCATGATCGGAATTGCCCGTTTTTGGCATCAAAGAGCAAGTTTCTCTACAGCAAAAAACAAGTATGTAATTTTAGGAGTTACAGGTCCAAACGAATACGAAAACAATGTCAATAACAATTGGTATACCAACCACATCGCAAAATGGTGTATCCAATTTGCCGCAGCAAATATTGAAAAAGTAAAGAACGAATACGCAACTGATTACGAACGCATCATGCAAAAAGCTCGTGTATCAGATCAAGAAATCTCTTCTTGGATGGAAGTTGCTGAAAACATGTATTTCCCATACAGTGAACAATACGGTGTATACTTACAACAAGATGGATTCTTAGACAAAGACTTGGTAAATGTTGCAGATTTAGATGCTTCTCAACGTCCTATAAATCAAAAATGGAGTTGGGATCGTATTCTACGCTCACCATACATCAAACAAGCAGATACCTTACAAGGTTTCTACTTCTTTGAAGATCATTTTACCAAAGAAGAATTGGAAAAACACTTTAATTTCTACGAACCATTTACAGTTCACGAATCGTCACTATCACCGTGTGTACATAGTATCCAAGCTGCCAAATTGGATAAAATGGACATGGCATATACGTTCTATTTACGTACATCGCGACTCGATTTAGATGATTATAACAAAGAAGTTGAAGAAGGTTTACACATTACCTCTATGGCAGGAACTTGGATGAGCATTGTAGAAGGTTTTGGTGGTATGCGCATGAAAAATGATACACTTTCGTTTGAGCCAAGAATTCCAGAACAATGGAAAGGATATTCATTCAAAGTAAACTATCGAAATCACATCCTTAAAATCAATGTCACACAAAACGGAACCTCTTTCGAACTTGAAAAAGGAAATGATTTAGTGATCTTAGTCGATGGAAAAAAAGTAGCAGTTTCACCAAACGATTTGGTAACTGTTTGAACATAAAGGAGCTATTTCCTGCTTTCCGCTGTATCTTTTTTTGCCATATAGGCAAGCAAAAAAAGGATGCCGCTGCAATCAGGGCTAGTCATAACAGTATTGAGAATTGAGAAATTAGTAGTGAGAGACATTCTGATATCTCAATTCTCAATACTAACAATTAACTACTAGAAAGACTTTCAGATGAAAAAACTAATCGTATTCACCTTACTCGCATTCTGCTTCTCTTGCAAACAAACTGAAGACACTTCATCTGAAAAAACAAAGGTTTCACTAACAGAAGTCACTGAAGTCAAAAACGATATCGAACGTCTAGAACCACCACATTGGTGGACAGGTTTCAAAAACACAAAACTCCAGCTCTTAGTCAAACATCCAAACATTGCAAAAGCAACACCAAGCATTGCAAATTCCAATATCAAAATTGAAAATATTCAAAAAGGAGAAAGTTCAAATTACCTTTTCATTGATCTAGATATTGCAGAAGCTCAGGTTGGAAAATTTAATATCGAGTTCAAATTAGAAAATAACACAACACTTACTCAAACCTACGAACTCAAAGAACGTACAAAAGCTGCTGATGATTACATAGGTTTCAACAGTTCAGATGCTATCTACCTTATCACACCTGATCGATTTGCTAATGCAAAACCTGAAAACGACGTATTTAAAAATATGAACGAAACTACGATCGATCGTACAGATCATTATGCACGTCATGGTGGAGATATTAAAGGAATTACTGAGCATTTGGACTATATTGAAGACTTAGGTTTTACAGCAATCTGGTCCTGTCCACTACTCACCAATGATATGAAACAAAGTTCCTATCACGGATACGCAATCACAGATTATTATCAAGTTGATCCTCGGTTTGGAACATTTGAAGAATACAAAGAATTGGCAAATAAAGCTGACGAACGTGGCATAAAGCTCATTATGGATCAAGTAGCAAACCATTGCGGGCTAGAACATTGGTGGATGAAAGATTTACCATTCAACGATTGGGTAAACTATCAAAAAGATTTTGAAAATGGTGAAAAAACAACCTTTTCAAATCATAGACGCACATCCAATCAAGATAATTATGCTTCTCAAAGCGATCAAAAAGGCATGACCGATGGTTGGTTTGTGAAGACAATGCCCGATTTAAACCAACGCAATCCATACATGGCAAACTATAGTATTCAAAACAGTATTTGGTGGATTGAATCTTTAGGTTTGAGCGGAATTCGTCAAGATACCTATCCGTATCCTGACAAAGAATTTATGAGCAAATGGGCAGGCGCAATAATGACAGAATATCCAAAGTTTAGTATTGTCGGTGAAGAATGGAGTTACAATCCATTATTAATTGGCTACTGGCAAACAAGCGCTAATAATAAAGACGGTTACGAAAGCAACTTAAAATCTACGATGGATTTTGCCATGCAACGTAAAACCGTAGAAGCATTAAACGAAGAAGAATCGTGGGACAAAGGTTTGGTAAAAATCTATGAAGGTTTGGCAAACGATTTTCATTATGCAACACCAAAAGATGTTATGATTTTTCCAGATAATCATGATATGAGTCGCATCTTTACACAACTCAAAGGGGACATTGTGAATACCAAAATGGCGTTGAGTTATTTACTGACGTTACCAAGAATTCCACAAGTATATTACGGAACTGAAATTTTAATGAACGATTTTGCAAAACCAGGCGATCATGGATTAATCAGAACAGATTTCCCTGGTGGTTGGCAAGGTGATAGCACCAATGCATTTACAGGTGAAGGCTTAACAGCAGAGCAAAAAGACATGCAATCCTACCTAAAAAAACTATTGAATTTCCGCAAAAATAGCAAAGTCATTCACGAAGGAAAAACGGTTCATTTTGCACCGTTCTTGGGAACCTATTTCTTATTTAGGACTCTAGGCGACCAAACGGTAGTGCATATCATTAATAAAAATGAACAGCCTATTATGATTGACTTAAAGCGTTATGCAGAGATGAATTTAAAAGCAAAAACATTGACGAATGTGATCACAGGAGAGCAATTTATGTGGAATGATGACATTAAACTCAAAGAAAAAGGAAGTATAATTTTGACAACGAAATAACATCTCGACTGCGCTCGATGCAACACATTATGAAATACAAAATCACTATCATATTAATCTCTTTGCTCTTACTTTCCTGCAAAGGACAACAAAAAGACGACAATACCAATGGTAAAAAATCAGTCATGATGATTGTGAATGATTTACCAAGCGATCATGATTATTCAAAAGACATTTATATTTCAGGTGATTTTGAAGGTTGGTCTGGCGGAAGACCAGAATTGAAACTAGAAAAAAAAGATAAATACTATCAAATTACACTTCCAAATCATAAGAACAATATCAGTTTCAAATTTACACTCGGAACTTGGGAAAGTGTAGAGCTTAACGAAAAGCGTCAGAACATAGAAAATAGAACCTATTCTTTTAAAGAAACTCCTGAAACAATTAATATTTCTATTGGCGCTTGGTCTGATGGCAAAGCAAACGAAACCGTTTCTAGCAAACAACCCAATGTAGAAATCTTTGCGGAAGCATTTAAAATTCCTCAACTCAATAAAACACGAAAAATCATGGTGTATTTGCCACCAAACTATGCAAACACTAACGATTCGTATCCTGTACTATACATGCATGATGGACAAAATGTATTTGACAAAGCAACTTCATATTCTGGTGAATGGGAAGTAGACGAAACGCTCAATAAATTACATTATACACATGGTTTGGATGTCATTGTAGTTGCTATTGACAACAGCGAAGATCGTATGGAAGAATACACTGCTTGGAAACATGAAAAATACGGAACGCCTCAAGGAAAGGAATATGTGGAATTTATTGTTAACACACTAAAACCAGCTATTGATCAGAAATATAGAACTAAAAAAGATGTAAAAAACACTGCCGTTATGGGAAGTTCTATGGGCGGATTAATTTCACATTATGCGGTATTTGCACATCCTGAAGTATTTGGAAAAGCAGGCATATTTTCACCATCATTCTGGATATCTGAGAAGTTATTTCGCTTCACAAAGCAACAAATGATGAAAACGAAAGACTCAAGATTATACTACTTAATGGGCAAAAAAGAAGGTGAAAACATGGTAGAAAACCTTCAAAAAATGCTAGAATTACTAGATACTAATGCTTTTCCAAAAAACAATATCAATGCTAAATTTTCTCCTGATGGAACGCATAATGAATCTTTTTGGCGCAGCGAATTAAAAACAGCCTTGCTTTGGTTATTTGCTGAAAACGTTAAATTTCAACCAAGTGATGGACCTAGTGCACGAGAAGTGACAACCGTAAATTTAGCTAGTGGAAAACTCATGCGTGTCGTCGATTTTCCATCAAACTATATTCGCCCAAGAAATGTAGATGTGTGGTTGCCTAAAAACTATTCAAAAGACAATAAATATAGTGTATTGTACATGCACGATGGGCAAATGTTATATGATGCTGCTACCACTTGGAACAAACAAGAATGGAAAGTAGATGAAGTGGCTTCTCAATTAATGAAAGAAGGAAAAGTTCAGGATTTTATAGTAGTATCGCCATGGAATATTTCAGAAATTAGATGGCAAGATTATTTTCCTCAAAAAGCATTTAGTTATCTGAATGCTGAAACACAAAAGAAACTTACTGATGAAGCAAAGCAAAGGAATTTTTCATTAGCGTTTAATGCAGATAACTATTTAAAATTCCTTACTAAAGAATTAAAACCATACATTGACAAAACCTATGCCGTAAAAACCGATCGTGAACATACCTTTGTCGCTGGTTAGAGTATGGGCGGATTAATTTCGATGTATGCGATGTGTGAATATCCAGAAATTTACAGTGCTGCTGCTTGTATTTCGACACATTGGGAAGGCATTGTTCCAACCACAGAAAATAACCCTGTTCCAGATACAATTTTTGCCTATATGAGCGATCATTTGCCATCACCTGAAACACATCGTTTCTATTTTGATTATGGAACTGAAACTCTTGATAAATATTATCCGCAATATGCGCCAATCGTGGATACGATATTTAAAAGAAAGGGATACACAGAGAAAAACTTTGCGAACTTGAAATTTGAAGGCGAAAATCATTCTGAAAATGCTTGGCAAAAACGATTGCATATTCCGTTCACCTTCTTATTAAAAAAATAGCCCATGAAATTCATTAAAATTCTACTCATATCAGTTTTATGTTTGCAATTTTCTGTTGCTCAAAATGCGGATCGAAAATTCATAAATTTTAAGGAAAGTTCTCCTAACAAATACTTTGTAAGTGTTTCTGATGGTGTGTATCTTTTTCGTCTGATAAATGACGAAATTATAGAAACAACTTTTGTCCCAAAAGGTCAAAAAATAGAAGGTATCAGTCATGCTGTCATTTTAAAAACAGCTGAAAAGATGAGTGCTACAGAAAAAGGTTCGTCAATTGAGTTAGTTTCTGATGGAATTTCAGTGACTATCACAAAATCACCATTTCAAATTGCATATAGTTACAAAGGAAGGCCTATCATTTCTGAAAAAAATGGCTATCAGAAAGTGAAAGAAGGTGAAGCGATTCAATTCAACTTAACAAAAGACGAAGTTTTATTTGGTGGTGGCGCACGCGCTTTAGGTATGAATCGTCGTGGAAATCGCTTAAAATTATACAACCGAGCTCATTATGGCTATGAAACTCGTTCAGAATTGATGAATTATACCATGCCCATTGTGATTTCATCCAACAGATACATGATTCATTTTGACAATGCGCCAATTGGTTATTTAGATTTAGATAGTAAAAAAGAAAATACTCTTACCTACGAAACCATTTCGGGTCGTAAAACCTATCAAGTGATTGCTGGTGATTCTTGGATTGATATGATTGACAAGTATACAGATTTGACGGGAAAACAACCATTGCCGCCACGTTGGGCATTTGGAAACTTTTCAAGTCGATTTGGTTATCATTCACAAGCAGAAACAGAAGCAACTATCAAAGCTTTTAAAACAGAAGAAATTCCCGTTGATGCGATCATTCTAGACTTGTATTGGTTTGGAAAAGAGATAAAAGGCACTATGGGAAATTTACAAGTCTACAAAGACTCGTTTCCAGATGCCAAACAAATGATCAAAAATTTAGATGATCAAGGAGTAAAAACTGTTTTCATTACAGAACCGTTTATTTTAACGACTTCCAAACGTTGGTATGAAGCTTCCAACTTAGGAATTTTAGCCAAAGATTCTATTGGTGAACCTTATAAATTCGATTTCTACTTTGGAAACACCGGTTTGGTCGATATTTACAATCCGAAAGGTGAAAAATGGTTTTGGAATATCTATAAAGATTTAGCTGACTTAGGTGTGGCAGGAGTTTGGGGCGATTTAGGCGAGCCAGAAGTACATCCAGAAAAACTCATACATCACACAGGAACTGCCAACGAAAAACATAATATCTACGGACATGATTGGGCACGATTGGTTTATGAAGGTTATGCCAAAGATTTTCCAAATGTGCGACCTTTTATTTTGATGCGTGCAGGCTATTCAGGTTCGCAACGTTATGGGCTCATTCCTTGGTCTGGTGATGTCAACAGAACTTGGGGCGGATTGGAATCGCAACCAGAAATTGCACTACAAATGGCAATGCAAGGTTTGAGCTATATGCATTCTGATTTAGGTGGTTTTGCTGGTGCAAATCTGAATGATAACTTATACATACGTTGGTTGCAATACGGCGTGTTTCAACCTATTTACAGACCGCATGCACAAGAGGAAGTGCCGAGTGAACCTGTATTTCGTTCGCCACGTGCTAAAAAATTAGCCAAAGAAGCCATTGAATTACGTTATCAACTGTTGCCGTATAATTATACTATTGCTTTTGAGAACAATCAAAAAGGAACACCATTGATGCGCCCGTTGTTTTTTGAAGAAACAGACAATAAAGCTTTATATACAAATGCTTCTACCTATTTATGGGGAAATGATTTCTTGGTAACACCCATTGTAAAAGATAGTGTACAAACTAAAAAAGTATATTTTCCAAAAGGTTCGGTTTGGTTTGACTTTGAAACAGATGAAAAAGTAAATGGCGGACAATCAAAAATAGTTCCTACTATAGAAAATGCGATTCCTGTGTATGTTCGTGGTGGCGCGTTTATTACTATGGCAAGTCCAATGCAAACAACCACAGAATACAATCCAAATACGCTTCAATTACACTATTATCACGATGAAAGTATTGCAAAAAGTGAACGCAACTTGTACAACGATGATGGAGAAACCAAGAATGCTTTTGAAAAAGGAATGTATGAATTGTTAACGTTTGAAAGTACACTGAAAAAGAATCGTTTGGAAATTGAGTTAGAAGCTGATACTGGGAAAAAATATGCTTCTAGTACAAAAAGCATTCAAGTCGTCATTCACAATATGAATGTAAAACCCAGAAAAATAAAGTTTCGCGGAAAGCGTGTCAAATTCAAATGGAATAAAACCTACAAGACGGTCAAATTTGACATTAGTTGGAATACTAAAAAAGAACGTAAAATAACGATCAAATTATAGAAATTAACATATAAGCCAATGAAAAATTTAAACTTATTCTTAATCATAGCACTTCTTTTCCTGTCATGTAAAACAGAAAAAAAAGAAGTTATAAAAACACCAGAACCCCAAATAAAAGAAATTGCTGCCGTTTCTTCTGATATGATGGAAAATGCGGTAATTTATGAAGCAAACATACGTCAATATTCAAAAGAAGGTTCTTTTGATGCCTTTACAAAAGATATTCCTCAATTAAAACAATTGGGCGTAAAAGTGATTTGGTTGATGCCTATTTTCCCTATTTCAGAAACCAAACGCAAAGCTACAGGCGATAAGTTTGCTAGTGATATTGAAGACCCTGAGGAACGTAAAAAATACTTAGGAAGTTATTATGCAGTTTCAGATTTTACGAAAATAAATCCTGAATTTGGAACAATTGAAGATTTTAGAGAACTCGTAAAAACGGCACATGCTAATGATATCTATGTTATCTTAGATTGGGTTCCAAATCATACAGGTTGGGATCATACATGGTTAAAAACAAATCCAGATTTCTACACAAAAAATGCAAAAGGCGAAATTACAGATCCACTAAATGAAGATGGAATACCAGTAGGTTGGGCAGATGTAGCAGATTTAAATTATGACAACAAAGAGCTTCGAAAAGCTATGATTAAAGACATGCAATATTGGTTAACCAAAGAAAATGTAGACGGTTTTCGTTGTGATGTGGCAGGTTCTGTACCAACTGATTTTTGGGAAGAAGCTATACCTCAACTCCGTGCTACAAAAGATATTTTTATGCTAGCAGAAGCTTGGGAACCTGAACTATTAAAAGGCAACTTATTTGACATGGCGTATGGTTGGGATACACATCATCGAATGAATCATATTGCCAAAGGTGAAGAAACGGTTGCCAACTGGGATAAACGGATACAACAAATTGATTCTTTGTATGAAAACAATGATATTTTGATGAATTTCGTTACCAATCATGATGAAAATTCATGGAATGGAACTATTGAAGAACGCATGGGCAAAGGAGCAGCTGCATTTACGGCTTTGAGTTATATAGCACCTGGAATGCCATTAATCTATTCTGGACAAGAGTATGATATGAAACATCGTTTGAAATTCTTTGAGAAAGACGAAATTCCAAAAGCAAAAGGTGAAATGTGGCCATTATTGGAAAAATTAGGCGCATTAAAAAATACAAATACAGCTTTACACGGCGGAAAAAATGCTGCCTCTTATACAAAGTTACAAACAAGCAAAGGCGATCAAGTGTTAGCTTTTAAACGCGAAAAAGATGGCAAGCAAGTGTATTATATTGGAAATTTATCCAAAGAGCCTGTCATCACGACGATTGAACTTGCAGGAAACTTTACGAATCACATAAATGGAGATACGATTATCTTCAGAGAAGGACAAGATGTTGCTTTACAACCTTGGCAATATATGGTGTTAGTTTCTGAGTAATTTACATTACAAAATACACACAAAATTAGACTCCGTTTTATTGCGGAGTTTTTTATTAAATGCATTCAAAAAATTGTTTGCAATACTTCAATTGAAGGCACATAAAAAGAGCCTTCTTGCGAAGGCTCTTTTCTCTTACCAAAAATTGGTTATTCTTATTTGGGGTCTTAGGGTAATAAGGGAAATAATTTATAACCAATAAATTACTTTAACCATGAAAAAAAGTTAAGTCCAAATATAACACCTCTAATTCATAAAACCCTATATATTAGACAATAACTTACATTCCTTCGACGAACGAATACTTTTTATAGACGAATGTAAAGCATATTGCCAAATTAATGTTAAATCTTTTTTCTAAAAATATCTTTAAAGTTAAAAAACACCTACAATCTGTATCAGACATCACAACATGGGATTTTTTGAGATATTTGTAAGCATATAAATAAAAAAATACTTTTATAAGTATCTTTGTTTTTTGTTAAAAAAAAGAAGACTCTATGGAAGAAAAAAATATGGAAATTGCAACAGTTGGTGGTGGTTGTTTTTGGTGTACCGAAGCTGTTTTTCAAGAAGTAAAAGGTGTGGAAACAATTGTTTCTGGATATACTGGTGGAACTGTTCCGGGAACACCAACCTATAGAGAAGTTTGTTCGGGACTTACAGGACATGCAGAAGTCGTACAATTAACCTTTGATGCTGATGTGATTTCTTTTCAGGAAATTTTAATCATTTTTATGGCCACCCACGATCCTACAACCCTGAATCGTCAAGGTGCTGATGTGGGAACGCAATATCGTTCTGTTATTTTTTATCACGATGAATTACAAAAGCAAACAGCTGAGGCTGTAGTTAAAGAACTGTCCGAATATTATGATGCTCCAATTGTAACCGAGATAGCTGCAGCCGAAACTTTCCATAAAGCTGAAGCTGAACATCAAAATTATTACAGACAACACCAACAGCAAGGATATTGCAGTTATGTGATTACGCCTAAACTGACAAAACTTCGTAAGCTGTTTGCCGATAAGTTGAAATAATCGTGTTTATTTTTTCATTACTTTGGCTTGGGTCGTCGCTTCAACGAATTGAACTTCCAATCAAGACTTAGCCTGAAAAAACGTTGTAATACCAAACTCTTTGTATTTTGTATAAAGTCTGTGATAACAATACGTCTTGTATTGATATTTTGATCGAGCACATCATAAACTTTGAGAGATATGCTAGCATTATCGTCCAAAAACTATAAGACAACGCACTGTTACATGACCACGTGTATTTGTCAAAATCACCTAAAACATTCGGATTGTAGATATAAAGCACCCTATTTGCCCTAATCAATCTATCCAAAATTTAAGTTTCTGTATAAAAATTCCGTGTATGCGTGATGACTTCTTTATACTTAAATCCCACTAACAAATATTTAGTTTATACAGAATAACAATTGTAATGTACTTTAAAATCAAACATTTTTTTCCAAAAAATGGGAACTCTAAACATAATACCAACATTGAAAAAATTGGTCAAATCGTCTGTATTTATAGACTTGTTCCTTAGAACACCATCTGTTATAGGGTTAAAAAACAGCTATTTAGAAAAAACCAATTCATTATTTTCAAAATTGTGTGAATTATGACCTAGTACGGGGCTTATTAGAGCACCTTAGATACTTTTTTTTGAGTAAAATTTAACTAAATTCAAAATTCTTTTTGAGCTTGTTCATTAATAGAATTGATCTTTATTTCTTTTTCCGATTTAATGAAGAAAAATTAAAATAGTTTTCTAGTAATTTCATTTCATTACCCTGTTTATTTCATTATGATACATGTACAAAAAAATCGTTGTTTACTTCCTGTTTGCGTAGTGCTTCAAAGACGACAATATTTTCACAATACATTTCCTTCACTGCCTTGTTTACCAAATGATAAAAAGCTCACTATCCAAAACAGATCCGAAAAAAAGTAGTTTTTATAAAAAGGTTTTCATAAATAAAAATTTTATTAGTTATATGTAAAGGTGAATTATTTTAAAAAAAGTGACGAAATGCTTGATATATGATTATGAGCTTGGCATACAAACTGTCCTATAAATGAAGGCAATAAATCAGTCGTTATCATCTCCAATAATACTCAACAACCATCATTAAAATAGATTGCCCCTCTATAGTTAATAAGCTCATCGCAATGATTGTCATGATGAGTACGCAGATAACCATGATAAAACCATTTCGTACTAGAAAGAAATTTTTTCGATGCATTATTTTGTCTAAATCTTGTTCCATAGCTTATAATTTACGCGCTTAATTCCAATTGATTTTTTACAAGGTTAAAGTAATAACCTCTCACAGACACTAATTCTTCATGTGTACCTTTTTCAACAATATTTCCTTTTTTTAGTACAATGATTTGATCGGCATGCTTTACTGTTGAAAGTCGATGGGCGATTTTGACCACTGTTTTTCCTTTAAAGAATTCATCTAAGTTTTCATAAATGATTTTCTCGTTTTCCGCATCTAATGCTGACGTAGCTTCATCAAAGAAGATAAAGTGTGGATTTTTATACACAGCTCTGGCTATAAACACGCGTTGTCGTTGTCCGCCCGACAATCCGTTTCCATTACTTCCTACTACTGTTTGTAAGCCTGAAGGTAACGAAGAAACAAAGTCTGTTAAATTTGCTATATGCAATGCTTTTTGTAATTGTTTTTGATCTACATCTTCATCGCCTGTGACAATGTTGCGTTCTAAGGTGTCTGAAAATAGGAATCCATCTTGCAGCACAATTCCACAATTTTTACGCAAGTCTTTTGCTGATATATGTTTTAAATCGTTATTTTCATATTTAATCATTCCGCCAACAGGTTCATAAAACTTGAGTAATAGTTTCATAAGTGTTGTTTTTCCACTTCCACTTTCGCCTACAATAGCTGTGGTTTTGCCTTTTGGAATATTAAAGCTGATGTTTTGAAGTACATGTGGTGAACGTGGACCATGATATTGAAATGCGACCTCTTTTAGTGTAATTCCTTTTGGAAGTTGTATTATGGAAACATCCGTTTCTTGATATAATGGAACATCGGTTTCTTGGACTTCATTTTCTACTTGTTGGACTTCGTATAAGCGTTCAAGACTGAGTTTTGCAAATTGCCACGATCTAAAAAATTCTATCAATTGATCTACGGGCGAATTCATTTGTCCGATGATGTACGAAATACTCAATAATGCGCCCAAGGTGATGTTTCCTAAGATGACTTCTCGCGCAGCAATAAAGATGACAATGATATTTTTGAGCTGATTGATAAAATCATATCCCATCAATTGTATTTGATCGAGTTTTAGTGATCTTAAATTGATTTTGAAGAGTTTTATTTGTGATTTTCTCCATTTTGAGATGCGATAACGCTCCATTCCATTCAACTTTACTTCTTGGATTCCATTGATCAATTCAAAAACAGATTGTTGACTTTCCGTTTTGTAGTTGAATTGATAGTAGTCTATTTTTTCCATCTTTTTTAGGAAGAATAACGACCATACAATGGCAAGCATCGTTAAGGATGAGTATATAACTAGTATTTTATAATCGTAATATGTCAATACTAAGAAGAATACAAAGAAGTTGAGTGATGAAAATACCACCATCATACTTTGTGAGGTGAGAAATTCTTCAATACGCTCATGATCTTGAATACGTTGAGAAAAGTCGCCCAATTGCCTAGAATCAAAGAATGAGAATGGTAAGAGTATGATTTTATTTAAAAAGTCAGAGACAATGGTAATGTTGATCTTTGAATTGATGAATAGTAATACCCAACTTTTGACGATTTCCACCACAGTAGAACTTAAAAATAGAAATACTTGCGCCAACAGAATGATAAATACAAAATCTAAATTTTCTGAATTTACGCCCGTATCTATCAATGCTTTTGTTAAAAATGGGAAAATTAATGTAAAGCAACTTGTAACTGCCAAACCTAAACCTAATATACCCATTTCGCGTTTGTATGGCTTTAAAAAGTTAAAGACAAAACTCCAACTAAAGGCTTTTTCTTTGGCCACTTCTTTTTCATAGAATGCTTCTGTAGGTTGCAAAAATAGCGCGATTCCACCGTCTTCATGTAGCCACAAGTTTTCAAAATCCTTGCGTGGCAAAGAAATGCGTCCGTGCGACGGATCTGCAATTTTAAAGGATTCTTTTTTATTGATAGGATGTCTTTTTACATCATACAATACTACATAATGTCCATCATCCCAGAATAAAATACATGGCAATGGTGCTTTTTCTATTAAGGTATCTACATCAATTTTTACGGCCATGGTTTCAAATCCCATGTGCATGGCTCCTTCTTCAATTCCGAGGAGACTCGCGCCGTCTTTGCCCAAAAAACACTCGTCTCGTACTTGTCGGATAAAGTATTTTTTTCCGTAATGACGTGCTACCATCACCAGACACGTTGGACCACAGTCCATAGCGTCGTGTTGATATACAAAATCAAAAGGTTTTATGGTATGTAACAAGTGTTTTAACATGAGTTCTTTTTTCTAGAATTCGGTGATTAGTGTTTTTAATGGATTGATGCTCCACTCGGTCCACTCGTTGGTATATGGATTGTAGCCGCATTTCAGTGGTTTGCTATGGTCATCGTCAGTATTTTGGGTAAAGGCTCTACAGTCCGAACAGTTGTATCTAAACTCGCAATCTTTACAAATGGCGATGTCGTCTTTTTTGACATTCCATAGTTTTTGGTAGCTTTTTTGTTGAATGACATCTTGGATACGTTTTTCTTTGAAGTTTCCGTATGTCTTGGTCATTTTTGGACAATTTTTGATATTCCCCATTTTGTCAATGGTTAGTTTTTTGAACAAACAACCATTATGTCTTTGATGAAGGAGATGCGTATTCATGTCAGAAAAATCGAGTGCATCAAACGAAATAACACCGCAGCAGCCTTCTTTGAAATTGATGGTACGATAATTTATTTTCCCAATTTCGATTGGATAAAAGTTTGCAGTTTGCAATCGGAATTCAAGTGATTTGTTTTCCGGAGCACTGTAAATATGTACATGACTCAGCATAGAATTGTCTTTAAAAATTGCATGCCACTCATCTTTAGTGATCGTGCCTGCATTAGCCAGATACATTTCAACAAATAGAATATTGGTTTGCTTTACAATTTGTAGTACTTTTTGCACGAATGTTATGTTGGTGTCGGAAGCTACTCGCAGTTGTACTTCGTTACAACGCATTTCATTGATTTGAAATAGTAGTGAGGTAAAGTCTTCTTCTTCAAATACTGCTTCGTCCAGTTCAATAATTGCATCTTTGATGAAAATTTGATCATCGTCAAAAGCGGTAGATATTTCTGGAAAGAGTGCAATATTTTCAGTTAAAAATCCGTACTCATTTATCAACATGTATTCAATGAACTGCAAAAAACTTCCTTTTGAGTCTTCATCAACAGCTTCCAAACTGTTTGTTACTTTTTTGCGATTGATATCTTGTACCAAATCGTAGTATTCATTCGGAATTACCTGTACTTCTCCGCGTCCGTAATCGATAATCACACTGCGTTTTGCTCCTTTGACCAGCTTGCAGCTTGACGACACGAAAAATATATCATTTGGTGTAAATTTCATCTTCTTTGGTGGTTTTAGGATTTTCTATTTTACATATAATTCTACTAGGGTGATACTGTCGCATTTCACTACTCTGGGTTCTAGAGTTGTGTTTGTAGAGTGTAAGTTCGTCTTCTATATTGGTAATTTGGTTATAGAATATTTTTTTGAAAAACATTGGCAAACCTTTGAGCTGTTCGTTGCTCAGTTCTACTCTATCTAGTGGTAAATCATTTTGTGCTTCCATGGATGAGGTATTTAGCGATTATTTGATCCAGATGATAATTACACGGTAAACTCGTCATTGCATATTGTCCAACTGGATTTATTTCTAAAAAGACGTATTCGCCTTTCTCATTGACAATCAAATCCACCGAACCGCAATTGAGATCTAAGTGATTAAAAACTTTAATAAGCTTGTCCTCAATGTGTTTTGGGACTTGATAGGTTTCAGTTTTATTGGGGCGTGCATCAGAATATTTTCTGAAATCTACTCTGGTTTGTCCAATAGATTGTGACATGATTGCCATGGAGTAGAATTTCCCATCTAGATAAAAAGCTCTAATTTCCATCTGCTTCTCTATGATGTTCATAATCATTGAAGGAAACACAGTGACATCACTTCCCGTAAAGTCTGCTTTTTTATGAGATTCTGTGTAGGTATAATAACTCTGATTTTCGATCATTTCATACACACCTTCTGCAATAGACTTAGTGACAAATTCTTCCTGTATCTTACTTTGTTCTATTTGATTGAGATTAGATATAATTTCATAATCAGGAGTTTGCAATCCGTATGAAGCCGCAATGTCTAATACTTCGAGTTTGTTTAATCCATAGCGCCAAGGACTTCCGATATTGATCTTACAGTTGTCATATATACGCTTTAAAATGTATTCTTTCAAATCTTTTGTTTCGGTAGAAAGTAAGTTTTTAGATCCTTTAATCAAGGGTGTTAAATCCAAGTCGTCCACTATAAATTCTTTTCTAGGATCGCCCAGTAAAAAATTCCTTTTACTAATTCCTGTGCGTCTCCACCAACAGCTTTTGGCATCTAGCAAATTGTACGTTTTGTTTGTTTGGGTATTTGTAAAATAAATACCATCCTTGTTAATGAGTGAAAATTTATAGAGATCATCGTCAGCATTAATTCTGACTACTTCTTCTCCATAGTGTTCTAACCAACCCATTACGTCAGCAGTAGAAAGTTCATGTGCTATAGAAAAAATTAGTATCATCTTCGTTTGTATTAGCGCATTGATGTCTCAATACTAGTTAAAAAAATTATTTGGTATATAGTTCTAAGTACAGAGAGCTAGTTGCTCACATTACTCCCTGTACTTAAAAGCTTTTACAGAAAATTAGTCTGTATCCACGTTTTTGAAATCGTGGTCAGTTCCCGTACAAGAGGTTCCTCTTCTACTTGACTTTGTTACACCACTTCCACCTTTAGTGTTCATTTTGTCGTTTAGCTCTAATTTTTCGTTTTCGAACTCGTTTAAATTGATTTTTTTACTCATAATTTAAATTTTTAATGATTAATATTGTTTTACAATTGAGAAGAGATTAGTCTGTATCCACATTTTTAAAATCATGGTCTGTTCCTGTACAAGAGGTTCCTCTTCTACTTGACTTTGTTACGCCGCTTCCACCTTTAGTGTTCATTTTGTCGTTTAATTCTAACTTTTCGTTTTCGAATTCATTCAAATTGATCTTTTTTTCCATAATTGAAAATTTTTAATATTTGATAATAAATCTTGTTATAGTTTTGTCTTCTTTTGGGCATTGACTTCTTCCCTGCCTTTTTCTTGTGGTAGCAAAGGCGTGCTACAATCATCGGCCTATGATGTTTTTTATATCTAAATTTTATTTTAGTCTCTGTCATGCTGTTGCTGATCTTGATCTTGTCCCATACTTCTGGTATACAATCGATGCGAAGTAGTTTTACCACTTCCTGCTCTGGTATGCATGTGCTCCTCGATGGATAGCTGCTAACTTTGAAACTCTTTTAGGTTGATTTTTTTCATGACTGTTGATTTTTACATTAACAATCTCTATCGAAAGCTGTGTAATCGCAATCCGTACTCGTGGATGCTGTTCCTCTTCTTCCTGTGCGGGTGACACCACTTCCTCCTTTGGTTTGTAAGCGTTCTTCAACCGATAATTTTTCACTTTGAAATTCTTTTAGATTGATTTTTTTACTCATGATTAAAAGTTTAGTTCATTTATTATATTATCCACAGTCCCAATCTGATGCCTTACAATCTGTATCTGCTCCTGTACTACTCGTATAACTTCTTCTCGTATACGTAATTCCACTTCCTCCTTTAGCTTGTAAGCGTTCGTCAACCGATAATTTTTCGCTTTGAAACTCTTTTAAATTGATTTTTTTCATGGTTACATCTTTTTAATTTTTATCGTATGGAAATCCGCCAGTTTGAGACTTGGCTTTTGTGGCGAATTCCACGATAAAAAACCTTTAACATATTATGATTCAAACTGTTTAACTATCACAGTCCTGACGACGGAAATCGTGATCTGTTGCCGTAGACATGGTGTAGTTTCGTCTTGAAGCTGTTCCACCACTATCTCCTTTGATATTTAGCTTTTCAGCCAACGTTAGTTGCACTGCTTCAAATTCTTTTAAATTAATTTTCTTAATCATTTTAAATACTTATTAATTGAACTATCACCTTTTCGTAGGCATGACGATTTCCTTGGTCTTTTCTTTTTATTTTCATGGTAAAGACCTAAACCATGGCTGTATTTTTAGTATTAGATAACTTCCTGAGTTATGCTAGTTGTTTGATATTGTGGCGCCAAGGCAACTACAATTTTCAAGGTTATTAAGTGTGCTATTCGCTGACTTATGGTTTCGATAAACGCTTCTTTTTGTTCTTCTGGAAAATCATCACTTACATAGTTGAGCGCTTTTATTTGAAAGGTTTCCCAGTGTTGTGGTGTGGTCAATTCGTTGAATATGACCTGATCAATGAGCATGTAATCTTCTAGAATATCTCTTTCATCAAATTCCTGTACTGTGATGAGTTTTTCTTCTGCATCAAGTGTAAATCCTGGTACTAGTTTGAGGACAAAGTCGCTGTGGTTGAACAGAAGCTCACAAAAGGTTTCCAATTTTCCTGTCATGTAAATATCTCTTGCCAGTAACGCTGTTTTGGATAGCGACTCTGAGACATGGTTTTCTTCAAGCAGTGTTTTGGTAAATTTTTGAATCAGCTTTTGGTTGGTTGCAACGGTGTAATCATACGGAACTTGTGTTGATAAGGCTCGCAAATCCAACAATACTTCTAGTCTTTCATAATACTCTGGATAAAATTGAATTACATACGTTTCCAGCTTTTTACATACTAATAATTGTCGTTTAAAATCGCCCAGCAAGTGCAAATAGGTTCGCTTGTGTGGTACGTCGTCAAAGTTGCCAAAGTTTGCGTATTGATTGTCTCCTATATCTTCATTAATATACGTATACACAGGTTGATTTGTAAATTGTGCCATCTCATGAAAGAGTACTTGTTCAAAGAAAATGTTGAAATTGAACTGATCGATATTTGCAAAGTTTGCTTGGTTTTTATTTACAAAATCAAACGAGGCTTTGCAGTATTTTTGTAAAAAATCTAAGTTGTTTCCTCCAAAAATCCCCATATTGTATGCCTTGTTGTGAATGGATTGATCAAACAATTCCATGGAAGCTGGTAAATGTGTCAAATGCGGTCGGATCTCTGCCCACATCGTACGGTAATAGTCTGATGTTGTTTCTATGTTTTGCGCTACTAGATTTGCATTTAGTAATTCGTCACTAAATCGTTCCCACACAAATACATCTCCATCAATGTGTAAAAATGGTTCTGTTTGCATTTGATAGGCTTCTATTTTTGCCAATGCCCACAAATCTTTTGGATAACTGTTCAATTCATCCAATACTACAAGTACATTGGTGTAGGGTAGTTGTAGTTTTTCAATTAGCAACTCATATCCAAAACGATCAGTTACTAATTCAACTTCGTCATAGTATTTTACCAATTGGTTAACGCTTAAAATCCAACCCAATAAGTGATATTTGTTTGAATACCAGCCGCAACTTGGAATTTCGTTACTGTTCCCTCCTGTCCAAAAGCTTTGTATAATTTTCATAGTTTCTTGTTTTTGGTTTGGTTACTACTAGTTTTTATAATCTGTCTTTATCAGAATCGTCAATTCCTCTGTTTGATGATTTGGATTTGTTGTTTCCAAATGTGTAGGTCAGTGATAGATTGAATCTTCTGATGTCGTTATATATTTTTGAATTGAAGCGATAGTCTTGATAGATTTCTCGGTTTCTGCTTCGGTTTTGTCTAAAAATATCGCTCACAAACGTATTTAAGGTCAATCGCTTGTCATAAAAGGTAAACTTTCCCCCAAGCTGTAAGTTTGCTACATTGAATGTTCTTAAGAAGCCTGTTGTTTGCGGAAAATTTTGGAAAAAATTCGCATACACTGTATTTCCTCTTTTTTTGTTGACCGTGAATGTATTTCGTGTCGATACAAAGTATCCATGGCCTGACAATTCTGCCAGCGTCACCTCTGGAATGTTGGAATCTGAATTGTTGTAATACGCACTGAATCCGTTGTTGGTACTGAACCAGCTCGTAGGGCTCCAGTTGTAATAAATATCGAGTCCGAAGGTTGATTGATCGTAAAAGTTTTCCGGTCGTGATACAATGGCGTTTTCATCTGCTGTAGTCAACGTGATGAAATCAACTGCGTCATTCAATCGTGAGTAATACATGCTTATTTCTAAGCTATTGTTAAAGATGTACGAGACATCAATGTTGTGTGTGATGGATGGCACCAATCTTGGATTTCCTTCACTAAAGAAGAAAAAATCAGAATAGGTTCTGAACGGATTAATGTCAAAGAAGCCTGGTCGGTCGATTCGCTTTGAGTATCCTAGTGAAAACGAATGCTTATCACTCGGGTCGTACGACAATGATATACTTGGAAATAAGTTACCAAACGTATTTTCATTTACTTCTCCTGTAGTGATTGAGTTTCCGCGTGTTTGTGTATACTCATAACGAAGTCCCATGATTAGATATACTTTTTCTCCCAATGGCTTTTGGAATGATGTATACAATGCATACACTTCTTCATCATATTCAAATATGTTACTCTGATTAGGATCTAAAATTGAGGTTCCTGTAGTGGTGTCAAAATATTGGATGTCACTATTATTCTTTAAAAATGTTAGTTTTCCACCAAAACCTAGTTTTGCTTCTTTTATTGGTAAACTTACATCTACATTTAAAGAGTTTACTTGAAAGTCTGAATACGAAAGGTTAATTGCCGAATTGACGAGTAACAAATTTGCTACATTACCTTCATAGGCTGACAGGAATAAATTTCGATCGTCTTTATTGTTTTTCTTTAAATGATTGTAATTGAATTGCAACATGCTTCCTACTGTGTCTAACTTTACGTCATAATAGGCTGAGGCAGATATGTAATTGTATTCATTGGTATTGTTTGAAGGTGCAATCAAAGTTGAATCTATGTGTTGTGAACCTATGGTTCGAAAAGCTGTGTTGTTTTGTAATTCATCTTGTATTTTCCAAATCTCACCGTTTAAAATGATTCCTGCTTTGTGATTGTTGTTGAACTTGTATTCCAAATTTAATCCGCCTGACAAACCATCTATTTCTTGTTTGGTTTCTGTGGTACTGTTTCTTCTGAGTGATGGATAAATGAATTCACTTGAAGATTCGTTGCCCTTACCTTCTGAGGTCGCAAATAAATTCATAGAGACCAATAGTTTGTCTGTAGAATATTTTAAATAGGATGATGGAGAGATTCCTGCATACGAGCGTTGTACATAAGTTCCGGTCACAGAACCGTCAAATCCAACATCCGTGTTCTTTTTTAGGATGATATTGATCATTCCACTGTTTCCTGAGGCATCAAATCGTGCTGGCGGATTGGTGACAATCTCAATACGTTCTATATTTTCAGAGCGCAATGATTTTAAGTAAGAATCCAAACTTTGTCCATCTAAATTCAGCAGACGATCATTAACCATTACGGCAAGTGAACTTTTTCCAATCATTCGAATACCATCGCTAGTCGGATCAATTTTTGGTGCAAACTTGAGTGCTTCCATTGCATTAAAACCATTGGAGACAACGCTATTTTTAACATTAAATATAAGTTTGCCTGCTTTTCGTTGAATGATAGGTTTCTTGGCTGTTACGACGACAGTAGCGAGCTCATTTTGACTTTCTTTGATGATGATTGATCCTAAATTATTCGGGCTTTCGGAATTAATGATTTGCTCAACACTTTCATATCCTATAAAACTAATCACAAGTTTGAAAGGATTTTTACCAACGGTAATATCAAAAGAACCATCTTCATTGGTAATAACTCCATTTAATAAACTTCCATCCGTCACATCTTTGGCAATCACATTAGCAAAAGCTACAGTTGCATTTTGTGTATCTTTTACAACACCTATGTATTGCTGTGCGAACGTAAGTTGACTTACTAAAAGAAATAATATGTATAACTTGTTTTTCATTTTATTACTTGATATTACTTGATAACTTTTTATTTTTGAAGAGATTTATAAAAATTCTCTTGATGATTGTTATAGTAGAATCACATTGCTAAATAATAATGTTATTTCTTCTTTATCAAGTAGTTACTAATGACGTTTATAAATATCATGCAACGGATTTATAAATATCATGTATCACATTTTTGAAAAAAGCCTTTGTACCACTTGTCTCGGACGCACATATCGATTATCAGAAAAAAAAAGGCTGTTCTATGCTTATTCACATTGGTCTTTTACGAATATTTTTGATTTTTCTGATTGTTTTATACGTTTTTACCGTTATTTTTGATAGATTTTATGTGTAGAAATTTGCCTTTTTACCTGCATTTTATATCAATCAGAAAAAAATTGAAGAAAAATTGAAAAGACCTACTTACATTTTTACGTTTTTTGAGGTGATTCGATCTTCTTTTTTGCTTAAAAAGATAAGTGCTGCGCAACTTTACATCATAATTTTTATGATGTTTTGTACATCTACTGTATTTCCACAACTGAATTCTGGCTCTTTTGAAGATATGGTGTCAGACTTTTATGCTGCTTCAGACAATCCTGAAAAGGCTTTTACCATTGCAAAAAATTATCTAGCGAAAGCTAAAGAAGTGAATGATGTAGCAGAAATTATAAGCGCGTACGAATTATTTGTTACACATTTTAGTCATACTCCAAAAGCAATTTCATATACAGATAGTATTATACTATTGACTAAAAACACAAAGTTGGACAACTATCCTGCGGAAGGATATTTACTTAAAGGAACACAATTATATTATAATTCAAAGTATAATGATGCGCTAACCAATTTTGCAACTGCTAATGATTTAGCATTGGCTGCTAATAATATAGGTCAACAAATTTCCATTAAACATTATATTGGTTTACTTAAAAATGTAAGTGAAGAACGTAAAGAAGCGTTGCAAATTTTTCAACAGAATATTCAATTTATTCGAAAAAATGCTTTTGAAAAGAAAGATCCAGAGCAATATTTAAAATCCTTATTGGCGCTAGCAGATTCGTATAATAAAAATCGTGTATTGGATTCTGCTGAAATTGTGCACCAACGTGGAATTAAAGCTAGTTTACAACACTCCAATAAATATTTGTATCCTTTCTTTTTAACATCTCACGGTGTACTGTCTTATTATAAAGAGAATTACAATAGAGGAATCGACAGTTTATTAAAAGCTTCCGATTTTTTATCGAGTGAAGAAAAAGTACTTTGCGCTAACTACCTATATATATATAAGTGTTTAGACAAACTTGGAAAAAATGAAGAAGGGATTATGTATTTATCGAAAGTAGATTCGATTTATAAGAAGAAACCCAAAGTTATTTTTCAAGCAAAAGAAGCGTATGAGTTTTTAAACAAAGAGTATAAAAATGCTAATAATGCTGAAAAACAATTGGCTGCTATTGAAAAATTATTAGCTGTTGATGAAATTATCACTAAGAAATATCAAAATTTAGGAAAGGAGATTGTTCAAAAATATGAAACTCCTCTGATGATTTCTGAAAAGGTAGAATTGCTTAATGAGAAAGAAGAATTGATCACGCAATTACAGGATAAAAACTTCTTGTCACAAAAAGTGGTAATTGTTCTCATAATTCTATCCATTATATTATGTGTCATTATTTTTTACTTTTTCAGAAGAAATGCTATCAACAAGAAGCGTTTTATTGCATTGATGGAAGAGTATAATCAGAAAAAAGTTCAGAAGGAAAAGGAGAAAGGTGCTCAAGAAGAAAAAGTAAATGAAGAAAAAGCAGCCATAGTTTTATCCGCTGATAAAGAAAGTATTGGTCTATCGGAAGATATTGTGGCACCAATTTTAGTCAAACTGAAAAAGTTTGAAGACGCACACCGATATACTAAAAAGAATTATACGCTTACCAAACTTGCAAAAGAGCTCGATACCAATAGTACGTATTTGTCAAAGATCATAAATATGACCAAGGGAATGAACTTTGCAAAGTATATGAACGAGATACGAATTGATTATGCAATTGCACAATTGAAAGAAAATAAAAGGTTCCGTTCGTATACAATTAAGGCCATTGCATTAGAGGTTGGTTTTAATAATGCACAGTCATTTTCAATCGCTTTTCACAAAAAAACAGGCATTAATCCATCCTACTTCTTAAAACAGCTTGAAAATCAAGATTAAAATTTAAAAACTTGATAATCAGGTATTTAAAATTTATTTTTCATCGTGATATTTATAAATATCACTATACTTCATTATAATTGGGGCAGGTTTTCGTCTACTTTTACATCGTAATCGAAAATAATTTAACCATGAAAACAACAAAAAGAAACTTAGGAAAATTAAGCTTATCAAAATTAATTGTAGCTAAAGTAGGAGATGTCAATAGTATATATGGAGGATCTCTTCCGAAAGAGACTGAAAATTGTACTACGTTAGATACCTGTAATTGTAATAGCGGAGGCGATACCATAGATACTCAATAGAAAACTTATATTTCTCTATACCGTAAAGTGCTACTTCAGATATATACACCAATATCTTGATTTAGCATTTTACACTTTTAAATAGCATACTGATTTGTCACTAATGAAATTCTCTTCTACATTTTATTTTTTAATTATAATTTTAGTAACTCGTTGCGGAAATAGCGAGCAATATCCTCATCATATTAGTGAACAATCGACAACAAATACTTATTTTTCAAAAACTATTGAAGATCCGTATCAGTTTTTAGAAAACCTCAAAGATTCAAACGTACTTTCTTGGTTGGTTTCTCAAAATGAGTATACCCAAACAACATTGCAACGTATTTCTGGACGACAACAACTTTTAAAGAAGATAGAAGAGCATGACAAAATGCGTTCTGAAGCTATTTACAACCTAAAAGTCCTCTCTCCAAATGCCTATTATTATTTGAAATATGCAGAAAACCATGAAGCCAATATTTTATATTTTAAAAATGGGATTCACGGAGAAGAGATTGAGATTTTTAATTCTGAATTTTATAAAGTACGAGCAAAAGAAACGTATATCATTAATTACTTTCAACCAAGCTGGAATGGCGAAAAAATAGCAATTGGATTTACTAAAAACGATGAAGAGTTTTCAGAAGTTGTTGTTTATGATGTATCGCAAAAAACATTTCATAAAGAAGTCATTGATCATTGCTGGCCATCTGAATTGGGTGGTATTCATTGGTTAGATGATAATTCTGGATTTACTTATTTGCATATTCCAGATATTGATACCACATCGCCCAATTATATTTTAAATTCAGCAACCGTTTTATATCGTTTGGGGACAAATCCAAAAGATTTACATATTATTTTTTCTCGAAAAACACATCCAGAATTAAACTTACAACCAGCAGATTTTCCAATTGTAAATATTTTTGGAAAGGATCAACAATATATGTTTGGGCGTGTTGGTGGTATTGGGTTTAAAGACTATTACTATGCACCAATACATGAGTTACAACAAAAGAATGTGACTTGGAAACCACTGTTTAAAAAGAAGCATAAGGTGGAAAAGTTTTTGCCACACGGTGATGAAATATATTTTACAAGCGCACAAAAAACTTCAAATTTTGGACTTTATAAAACAACATTTCAAGAAATCAATTTCGATTCGCCTTCGGAAGTCGTTCCTACCATACATGATGAAATCATAAAAGATTTCACCATTACTTCCGAAGGTTTGTTTTATACAACTTCCAAAAATGGTGTCCTTGCCAGTTTATATCATTACACAAAAACCAACAATGAAAAAATTCCTTTACCACAAACATCTGGAAGTATTAGTTTAGCTACTATTGGAACTAAATTTCCACAATTATGGATTGAAACGGAAGGTTGGACAAGTCATAAAAACAGGTATCGATTTAACGCGCATAAGAAGGCGTTTGTTAAAGAGAACGTAACTCCAGTAATAAATTATCCTGAATTACGAGATGTCGTCGTAAAAGAGCTAGAAATCACTTCTCACGATGGTGTAAAGGTACCTTTGTCTATCATTTACAAGAAAGGAATGGTAAAAAATGGAGATAATCGTTTGTTATTGAACGGTTATGGTTGTTATAATTGGATTAATGCACCAATGCTATATCCGTATTTGTTGTATTGGATTTCAGAAGGTGGTATTTATGCTGTTGCTCATGTACGCGGCGGCGGCGAAAAAGGCGAACAATGGCATGCCTCTGGTTATAAGAGTACAAAACCGAATACCTGGAAAGATTTTATTGCATGCACCGAATATCTGATTGATGAAAAGTACACTTCAGTAAAACGACTGGCCGTTTGGGGCGGAAGCGCTGGCGGAATTAATATTGGTCGCGCCACTACCGAAAGACCTGATTTGTATGCTGCGGTTGTGATTAGAGTTGGCTTGCTAAATACAATACGATCTGAGATTGCACCTAACGGCCAAAATAATATTAAGGAATTCGGCACAGTAAAAGATTCTACCGAGTTTGAAGCGCTGTTAGCGATGGATGCCTATCATCATATTGAGAAAGATGTGGCGTATCCTTCGGTATTTTTGACTTCAGGTATCAATGATTCGCGAGTTGCAGCTTGGCAACCAGCTAAGTTTGCTGCACGTATGCAAGCTGCTACAAGTTCTGAAAATCCGATTTTATTGTCTGTAAACTTTTCTGAAGGTCACGGTTTTGATCGTACACAAAAGAGCAAGCGTGAAGAACTCGCAGATATTATTTCTTTTGCTTTGTGGCGAACAGGAAGTGAGAAGTATCGGTTGGAGTAGGCTTTATAGGTTTTGGGTGTTTGGTATTGGGTTTTAGGTGTACTCGATTGTGCTTGATTTAACATTATCTCTTCTCAATATTCATCAGTACTTAATAATTCAACCAAAGGTTTCGATCAAAAATGTCATATATTGTTAAATAAAAAACCAACATGTCAAAAAAGATTGAAAATGTTGGTTTTCTATATTTTAAAAATATCGATATAATATTTTTATTACAAACTATTTGAATTCCCGCTTATATCATCCAATATATCACCTATAAAGTCAAATTGTCGATCGGATAAGGAATCTTTTTCTA
>NZ_JAKVBC010000010.1 GCF_022447245.1 Kordia sp.
TAGATAGTTCTGAGACAGGAATTTTTAGAAAGAAATAAAATCATGCAAAAACTAGAAGATCACATATACGCAATTGACAACTTTCTATCTCATGAGGAATGCGATAGAATGATTGCCAAAAGTGAGAAAAGAGGATATAAAGCAGCGAAAGTAAATCTGCATGGAAAACAAGTCTTGATGACCAATGTTCGAAACAATTTGCGTGTGATGTATAAAGATGAAGCCTATGCAGAAGTGTTGTGGGAAAAGATCAAAGCGTATGTTCCTGCACAAATTGGATATAGTCATGCCTTTGGTTTAAATGAAATGCTGCGCTTCTATAAATATGAAATAGGACATCGGTTCAAAATGCACAGAGATGGAAGCTATCGACGCAACGAAACAGAAGCAAGTCAATATAGCTTTCTCATATATTTGAACGATGATTTCACAGGTGGAGAAACCGTATTTCGATCTGGAACTACGATTCGCCCTAAAAAAGGAAGTGCGTTACTATTTCTTCACGGCTTACGTCATGAAGGAGCTTTGTTAAAAAGCGGAACAAAATACGTACATCGAACAGATATTATGTACAAATACATTCCTAAAATTGAGGAATCATGGAGAAATTAAGAGAAATATTAAAAGAGAATTTTCAAAAAGATAAAAGAAATAAAATCACATTTTTAACAGGAGCAGGATTGTCTGCTGCTAGCGGAATTCCAACCTACAGAAGTACGGACGGAATTTGGGTAAAAGGCACCAAATTTCATAGGCCTGAAGAGTTTGGAACGTTTAGATATTTTAGTAAAAATCAAGAAGAAGTTTGGCAATTCAACCTGTTTAGAAAAGGAATGTTTGAAAAAGCACAACCCAACAATTCACATAAATTATTGGTTGATATTGAGCAGTTAATTCCAGAAGACTTTTCTATCATCACGCAAAATATTGACGGATTGCATCATCGTGCAGGAAATTCAGGAACAAAAATCTTTGAAATTCATGGAAACATGCGATTGGTTCGCTGTTCCTTAGAATGTTCAAAAGCCGTGTATTTATATCCAAAAGATATTACCTTAGATCGCATTTATGAAGAAATTCCAGAGGAAACTTGGGAAAAATTAGAATGCCCAAAATGCGGTGGATTGTTACGTCCTAATATTTTATGGTTTGACGAATACTATAATGAGCGTTTGTACAAAGTAGACACAACAATGAAGATTGCCAAAAACACTGGAATTCTAATCGTAATTGGAACTTCAGGCGCCACAACATTACCATTGCGATTGATTGAGCAAACGCTTCAGTACGGCGGTTATATCTTAGATGTTAACTTGGAAGACAATAATATTACGCGTCTTACAAAAGATAAAAAACGAGCGCTCTCATACCGAATGACTAGTGATGAATTTTTGAGTGAGTTTCATAAAGCTCTAGAAGCATGTAATGTGAGTTTATGATTAAAAAAACTAGGATAAGTCGCTTTCAAGGAAGTATCATGTTAGGTGCCATTGGTGATGCTTGGGGAAGTGCGTATGAAAATCAACCACTTCCTGATGAAAAAGCTTTTTATCTTTTCAAAGAACCCGAGAAGCCTAAAATATGGCAATTTACTGATGATACACAACTGACTTTAGCAACCTGCGAAGCTTTAATTGAAGATGCAACAGCAGCTCCGGAAACAATGGTCAAATACGTTTTGAGATATTATAATGAAAAAGGTATTTACGGAATCGGAGCTGCTACTTTGAAAGCTTTACAAGAACTAAACTTAGGCATGCATTGGAGTCAAACAGGAAGAAAAGGAGAATTTGCCGCTGGAAATGGCAGTGCGATGCGAATAGCTCCATTGGCTTTTTTAAAAGATATTTCTAGAGATCGTATTCGAGAAATAAGCTATATCACACATCAAAATGAAGAAGCGTATGTAGGTGCTTTGGCTGTTGTTTTAAGCATTCGAGAAATTTTAAAAAACACTTGGAAAGGTAATTCTCTGTTAGATTGTATAATTCCACAATTACCAGACACTAATGTGAAAGATCGATTGATTGCCTTGTGTGAATTAGAACACAAATCAATCTCAGAAATTGGAAAACTAGGAAACAATGGCTATGTCGTAAATTCAGTTCCGTTAGCAATTTTTGCTGCTCAAAAAATAAAGTCACAATCCATAACTAGTATTTTTGAGGAACTCATTGCTGTTGGTGGCGATACCGATACCAATTGTTCCATTGCTGGACAAATCATGGGAGTTTATGTCGGTATTGAAAATATTCCAGTCATATTAGAAGACAAAATAAAACCACTTAATGGCTATAAAAATTTAAAAGAGGTTATCAATAAGTTATCAAACACAAATTGAAGCATTTTAGTAATTTTTTACAGTATTTTAGATAAAAATTAAACACAAATAGCAAATTTTCAAAAATGAAAATAAAGCTCGTTTATATAGAGGAAGAATTAGAGAAAGCTTGGGAACATCATTTTTCAAACCATACAAATGTGGAATTGATCAAAGGTGATATTACTCAAATTTCTTCTGATGCCATTGTAAGTCCTGCAAATTCGTTTGGATTTATGGATGGCGGATTGGACTATGCTTTATCGGAACGATTTGGTTGGCATTTGCAAGATATTTTACAAAAGCAAATTTACAATTCCCCAGAAGGAGAATTGCTAATAGGTAAATCAATTACGCTAGAAACTGGAGATGAAAAAATTCCTTTCTTAATTGTAGCTCCAACAATGAGAGTTCCTATGAGTTTTAATATTGATACTTCTGTCAATGCCTATTTAGCCATGAAAGCCATTATGATTGCTTGCAAAAATAACGCCCAAATACAATCTGTAAGCATTCCGGGTTTGTGTACAGGCTGCGGAAAAATGCCTTTTGATATTGCCGCTAAACAAATGTATTTAGCTTATGAGGAAATCATTCTAAATAAAAAGAGAAAATTTAAAAACTTCGGAGAAGCACAAAAATTTCAAAACACATTAAATAAAAAAGGTCTCATTTGGGACTATTAAAAAATATGAGAACACTCGCAATAGGAGATATACACGGAGGATTTAGAGCGTTAACGCAGGTATTAGAACGCGCTAAAGTGACCACTGATGATACCCTAATTTTTTTAGGTGATTATGTAGATGGATGGAGTGAAACTGCTGAATTAGTAGAGTTTTTAATCGAACTTAATACAAAACAGGAATGTATTTTCATTCGTGGAAATCACGATGTTTGGTGTCATGAATGGTTGCTTGAAGATCGTATTAGTGATATTTGGTATATGCAAGGCGGAAAAGAAACAATGGAGAGTTATGAACGTGTTGACTGTATTAAAGAAGAGCACCTTTCTTTTTACACCAACTTACAGAATTATTATGTAGATGAAAAAAACCGACTCTTTATTCATGCAGGTTTTTCATCCATGCATGGTCCAGAAAGAGAAGTCTATCAAACCAATTATTCTTGGGACAGAACCTTGTGGGAAATGGCATTGGTCATGGATAAACGAATTCAAAAACATTCGTATTTATATCCAAATCGTTTAAAATTGTTTCATGAAATCTATATTGGACATACGCCAACGCTTCGCTATGAAAAGGATATTCCTATGAATGGAATTAATGTTTGGAATGTTGACACAGGAGCAGCTTTTACAGGAAAACTTTCTATCTTAGACATTGATACCAAAGAATTTTGGCAAAGTGATCCGCTTCCAGATTTGTATCCTGACGAAAAAGGAAGAAATAAAATGCGTGTAATTCGTAGAAAATGAACTATCTAACACCAACATACTATTTTGATTTTGAAGATGAAATTATTCAAACACAAATAGCATCTTACAAAAATAATAACATCTCAGATAAGGAAAAAGCAATTGGATTGTATAACAAAGTACGTGACGATTGGAAATACGATCCGTACAGCATTAGCTTTTCCAAAGAAAACTATCGTGCAAGTACTATTGATCAAAAACCTAGTCGAAATTGTGTAGAAAAATCTATCATATTGATTGCTTGTTTACGAGCCGTTGGAATTCCTGCTAGATTGCATTTAGGAAAGGTCAAAAATCATATCGCTACAGAACGATTGACGGAAAAATTTGGTTCCAACGAACTCACACCACACGGAATGGTCAATGCATATTTGAATGATACATGGTTAAAAATGTCGCCAGCATTCAATGCTTCTTTATGTGAACGATTTCAAGTAGCTCCTTTAGAATTTGATGGCGAAAACAATTCCTTCTTACAACAATACAACAACGAAGGCAGTTTATTTATGCAATATACAGATGATTACGGTCATTTTGAAGATGTTCCATTAGATTTCATGCGAAAAAATATCAAAGAACATTATCCACATATCTTTGACACCGATGAAAACATTACGGAGTTTAAGCTTTAATAATTTCAATGTGAAAAAAAGGCAACTAGATATCTTCCTACTCCTCATTTTTATAGTAGTATTATTTTTCCCCTTATGGGAGATGAGTTATAGATATCTTTGGGATTTGAATTTTGGAAATAAAGTTCATGGCAGCATAGAAGACTCAGGAATATTTAAAAATGCCTGGCCAGAACTGACCAATGATTATGACTATCTTCAAGTGTTCGGTTATACGATCAAATTTCCCGTTATTTATGCTGCTATTCTAACTCAATTAATACTTACATTCAAAAGAAAATGGATCAATAAAGCCGTCTGGTTATACATTATAAATGCAATCTTTTATGGAGTTTGTATGTATCTTTTCTTGGAAAGTTTTAAAAGGCATAAAACTGATTTGAATATGTAATTTGGAAGCTTTCTATATTTTGGAGCTTTGGTTTTTGGCATATTGAAAGAAGAGCGAATCTCAAAATAAGCTCCTTGTTAACATGTCGTTGATGTCATTCCTGCGTAGGCAGGAATCCATGATTTATAATAGTAAAATCAGCAACTAGTCCAGAATAAAAAAATCAATTTCAAGTTTATTTTAAACATTCATTTACTGTAATTTCATCAAATAAATCACCAAATTATTTTGCAATTTCAAAAAATGTTTTAAATTTGCGTATATATAACGCAAAATAATATTCCTATGAATCCTTTATTGCTTACAGACGGTTACAAACTCGGACACAAAGAACAATATCCACAAGGAACTACGAAAGTATATTCAAATTGGACACCGCGTAAAAGTAGAATTGAAGGCATTGACAGCGTTGTCTTTTTTGGACTACAATACTTCATAAAAGAATACCTTATCAAACAATTCAATACTGAATTTTTCAACCAACCAAAAGAACAGGTGATTACTGAATACAAAAAATATGTCGATCATTATTTAGGTGTCGATTACGATATTTCACACATAGAAGCATTACACGATTTAGGTTATTTGCCTATTGAAATTAAAGCCCTACCTGAAGGAACCGAAGTTCCAATTCGTGTACCCATGTTCACCGTAGTGAATACACTTCCTGAATTTTTCTGGATCACTAATTATCTAGAAACACTCCTTTCCAACATTATTTGGCAGCCATGTACTTCGGCTACCATTGCAAAACAATACAAAATAATTTTAACGAAATATGCTCAAGAAACTGATGAAGAAAATATAGACTTCATCAACTGGCAAGGACACGATTTTTCGATGCGTGGAATGTCAGGAATTGAATCTTCTATTTTGAGCGGAATGGGACATGCCTTATCGTTTACAGGAAGTGATACGCTGCCTGTAACTATGAATTTAGAAAAATATTACAATACCGACGTCACTAAAGAACTAGTGATTGGAAGCGTGAATGCTACCGAACACAGCGTAATGTGTGCTGGAAGTAAAGACGACGAAATTCAAACGTTTAGACGGTTACTGCACACCTATCCAACAGGAATTCTTTCAGTAGTTTCAGATACTTGGGATTTATGGAAAGTATTAACTGAATATTTACCAGAACTCAAAGAGGAAATTTTAGAACGCGACGGCAAATTGGTGATTCGTCCCGATTCTGGAAATCCAGTAGATATTATTTGTGGATGTACTCATGAAAATCCAGTCATTCAAAAAGGTGTTATTGAGTTGTTATGGGATGAGTTTGGCGGAACAATCAATTCACAAGGATACAAAGTATTAAACCCTAAAATTGGTGCTATATATGGTGATAGTATTACCATGAAAAGAGCTACACAAATTTGTGAACGCTTAAAAGAAAAAGGATTTGCTTCTACCAATGTGGTTTTGGGAATTGGAAGTTTTACCTATCAATACAATACACGTGATACCTTTGGATTTGCAATGAAAGCTACTTATGTAGAAATTAATGGTGAAGGTCGTGCTATTTTTAAAGATCCAATTACGGATGATGGTACAAAAAAATCAGCAAAAGGTTTGATTCAATTGTATACTGAAAATGAGAATTTAAGCTATAAAGATGAATGTTCTATTGAAGAAGAAAAAGAAGGTTTGTTAACCACAGTTTTCAAAAATGGGGAATTACTTAAACAACAATCTTTACGAGAAATTAGGAGAGTTATTTCAAAATCAATGCAAAATGTTAATTATGTAAATACTGATACTTTTTTAGATATTTAGTAGTAAATTCGTTGTCCACTCAAACTACCATCAATGTCTATAAAAAATATCCGCTTAGAAGTCTTGCAAACTATTGAAAAAGAAATCGATAGTTTCATGGAAAAATACTTAATGCCTGTAGAAAAAATTTGGCAACCCACAGATTTTTTGCCAAACTCTCAAGAAGATACATTCTTTGAAGAGGTCTATCAAATTCGAGAAGAAGCCAAAGAATTAGGTTACGATTTTTGGGTAGTTTTAGTGGGAGATACTATTACTGAAGAAGCCCTACCAACTTATGAATCTTGGTTAATGGACATGCAAGGTGTAAATCAACATGGAAAAGATGGCTGGTCGCGCTGGATTCGTCATTGGACAGGAGAAGAAAACCGTCACGGAGATGTGTTAAACAAATACTTATACTTATCGGGTCGTGTAGACATGAGAGAAGTAGAAATGACAACGCAACATATGATCAACGACGGATTTGATATTGGCACGGCAAACGATCCGTACCGAAATTTTATATATACGAGTTTTCAAGAATTAGCAACAAATATATCTCACAAACGCGTAGGACAATTAGCAAAGAAAAAAGGAAATACACTTTTAGGAAAAATGTGTAATATGATTGCAGGAGATGAAATGCGACACCATTTAGCCTACAGAGAATTTGTAAAAACAATCCTCAAATATGATCCAAGCGAAATGATGCTTGCCTTTGAAGATATGATGCGTAAAAAAATTGTCATGCCAGCTCAATTTGTACGCGAATCAGGAGAAGCTATAGGCTCTGCTTTTGAAAACTTCTCAAATGCTGCTCAACGTTTAGGTGTATATACAACTCATGATTATATTAATATTATGCGAAAATTAATTTCATATTGGGAGATTGATCAACTAAACGGATTGAATACTGCGGCAGAAAAAGCGCGCGACTATATCATGAAGTTACCTGATCGTATGACACGTATTGCAGAACGCGTAGCCATTCCACAAGATATTACAAAATTCAAATGGGTAGAAGCTAATGGAATGCTTTAATCCATGAATGAAAATTTTAAGTACTTTGTTTTTTTAAAATAACGCACCAAAATATTAAAAATCCTATCAAAAAAGCCCTAAAAGTTTTTTTGGCCTTACTTTATTATTTTACAAGCGTTTGTTTTGTCAACTATCAAAGGGATATACTTTTATAGATTACCCTTATTCGTGAATGATTATCACTATAATAGCGTAGGTAAACTGAAAATGATAGAACATGAATATATATTCAAATAGAGGGAAACACTTGACCATCACTAACTTCATGATTTTTTCAAACAACTTTAACTTGGAACACATATCATAAAGTTTTTGACAAAAATAATGCGTATTTTACCCTAATGATGTTACTTTCTTTAGTAGATTAAAATACTTTAGTACACAGGAATTGCATAAATCCAAGAGATAGAACAAAATAAGTGATCACAAAAAAGAAGGCGATTAAAACTGAAATTATGAAAAAAATGATCGGTTTGTAACTGTTGTATTAAATACTAATAAAGCTTCTCATATATTCCTGTATAAAAGATTTCTGAAAAAGAGATTCATGGTCAAAACCTTAGTATGAATAAAAAGGGATTTTCAAAACATGATAAAGGTTGATACGACTATTTATAGGGTATTAGAGTTGCATTCATATTTGAATTGCAAAATACAAGAATCAACAAAAAAAGGCAGTATCCGAGCAAAAATTATAACGAACTGATTTATTTAAAATTAATAAATACTCTAGCTTCATGTAATGTAAGTAAATATATCTAAAACCGTTTTAAGTATGCATTTCATCGACATATAATGCATTTAATGGATTTTTTTATTAGATTTGAGAAACCAAATCACAAAATTATGACAAGAAATTTACTTATGTTATTAGCCGCATTTTTAATGATAAATACACTATCGAGCCAAGAGATGTTTATTGTTCAAAGCAACAATTTATATGGACTTATAAATAAGGACGGAATAGAAATTGTAAAACCTAAATATCATTTTATTGATGATTTTGACTATACCAGAGACGGTTGGGCAAAAGTCGGATATGATGGAAAGTTTGGATTTATTGATAAGACAGGAAAAGAAGTTGTAGAACTAAAATTCGAAAGTATTGGCTCTTATGATGAATATTATAAGGATTGGGCATTAGTAAGACACAAAGGAAAGTATGGTTTTATCAATAAAGATGGCTACAGTATTGTTGAGCCATCGTATGATGAGATTCAGAAATTCGGAACGATCCACTCTGACTGGGCATTGGTCAATAAAAATTCATATTATGGATTTATAAATAGAACAGGGAAACTAGTTGTAGACTGTAAATACGATGAAATAAAACCATTCAATTTGATTCGTAAAGGATGGTCTATAATTGTATCAAACGGTAATTATGGTATTATTGATAATTCTGGAAAAATTGTTTTAGAACCATTATATTCGGAAATTGGTGATTTTGATATCTATAAAAGAGGTTGGGCAAAAATCAGTCTCAATAACGAGAAATTTGGGTTTATAAATAAGAAAGGTGAAATCGTAGTCGCTCCAATTTATGACAATGTAGAGCCATTTCGAAAAGGCAAGAAAAAAGTTAAGCAAGATCGTACTAGTTTAGCCACAAATTAATTAATAAACCACCGTTTTCATTAACTATTACAATATAAAATAGCTAATGTGGTAAAGGATAAATTTGAGGTTAATATGTATTAATTAATTTGATCCTACTAATTTTAAAAAACAACAAAAAAACCGCTTCTTAAGAAGCGGTTTTTATATGGTATAAACTGAATAATGATTACAGATCGAATTTGATTCCTTGTGCTAAAGGCAACTCTGTAGTGTAATTAATAGTATTTGTTTGTCTGCGCATATATACTTTCCAAGCATCTGATCCAGACTCACGTCCGCCACCAGTTTCTTTTTCTCCACCGAAAGCACCACCAATCTCAGCTCCTGACGTTCCTATATTTACATTTGCAATTCCACAGTCAGAACCTCCGTGACTTAAGAAACGTTCTGCTTCACGTAAGTTGTTTGTCATAATTGCTGATGACAATCCTTGTGCAACTCCATTTTGTACTTCAATTGCATTGGTTACATCACCACTGTATTTTAATAAGTATAGTACTGGTGCAAATGTTTCGTGTTGTACAATTTCAAAAGAATTGTCAGCTTCTGCAATTGCAGGTTTTACATAGCATCCACTTTCATATCCTTCTCCTTCTAAAACAGCACCTTCAACTACAATATTTCCTCCTTCTGCTACTACTTTTTCCAAAGCAACTTCATACATTTTTACAGCATCCTTATCGATTAGCGGTCCAACGTGATTGTTTTCATCCAGTGGATTTCCAATTCGTAATTGCTTGTAAGCATCTGCAACTGCATCTTTTACTTTATCATAAATAGAATCGTGGATAATTAATCTACGAGTAGAAGTACAACGTTGTCCTGCTGTTCCAACTGCTCCAAATACAGCTCCAATTACGGTCATCTTAATATCAGCATCAGGTGTAACAATGATTGCATTGTTTCCTCCTAATTCTAATAAAGACTTTCCTAAACGTCCTGCAACTTCCTTCGCTACAATTTTACCCATACGAGTTGATCCTGTGGCAGATACTAATGGAATGCGTGTGTCTTTAGAAATGTACTCTCCAACTTTATAATCTCCATTTACCAAGCAAGAAATTCCTTCTGGCAAGTTATTTTCAGCAAAAACCTCAGCGGCAATATTTTGACAGGCTACCCCACACATTGGTGTTTTTTCAGATGGTTTCCACACACATACATCACCACAAATCCATGCCAACGCTGTATTCCAAGACCAAACGGCTACTGGGAAGTTAAATGCAGAAATAATTCCTACAACTCCAAGTGGATGGTATTGTTCGTACATTCTATGCCCAGGACGCTCAGAGTGCATTGTTAATCCGTGTAACTGACGTGATAATCCAACTGCAAAATCACAGATGTCAATCATTTCCTGAACTTCTCCTAAACCTTCTTGGTATGATTTCCCCATTTCATACGAAACCAATTTTCCAAGTGCTTCTTTTTTCTCTCTTAATTTTTCTCCAAACTGACGCACAATTTCTCCACGTTGTGGTGCTGGCATCGTTCTCCAAGTTTTAAAAGCTGAAGTGGCAGCTTCCATCACTTTTTCATAATCTTCTTTTGTTGAAGATTTTACTTTTCCAATCAATTCTCCGTCTACTGGAGAATACGATGCAATCAATTCTCCATTTGAGAAATTGTTTGAACCTGTTGAAGTTCCTTCATTGATATCTTTTAAGCCCAGCGTTGCTAAAGCTTCTTTGATTCCAAAATCAGTAGTTACTGCTCCCATTTATTTATAACTTTTTTTAGTTCTTTTGTTAAATTTCTGCGAAGATAGCATAATTATACCAATCTTTTAGTCCACAATGTGCGGTTTATTATTTCAATTCTAAGATCTTGTAATGATATGTCGCACGAAGGTATTTATGGTCTTTGCCTGTATCTATTTTGAAGCTTTTTCGATCTTGATGCAATCGTAAGCCTGTAGTTTCTTCTTGTTGTATGTTTACAATTTGACTATAGGTTGTTTTACTGTGTTGAATTAAATTTTCTTTTAGAATAAATGTATTGAGATCAAAATAATACCACCAAATTGTATCACTATAAGGATACGTAACTTTAATCATGTATGCATCTGTTTTATCTTCTAGTCGAACAATGCCCTCATTTTCTAAAGTAGCTTCATCCGTAAATAATTTGTATGGTTGCCATAATATATACTGCGCTCCCATGATTTCTTTGTGCGCGGCTTTTACTACTGAATCGTCTGTTATTTGATATCCATCCGTAAATACAAATGTGTCTTTTCCATCAAAGACTATTCGTTTTTCAACATCTTCTTCCATCCATTTTACCTTTGAGGTAAACGTGGGCTGTAAAGTATTGTGAAATGTTTGTTTCTTAACACTTTCAAACTTGTTTAAACTATCATAGAACGTAGTGGTTTTTTCATAAATCAAAACTTTTGGGGTTTCCCATAAAGCTTTTCCTCCATGAGCATCTAAAGATTTCTGAAGCACCTCTTCAGCTGTCAATTCAGGTCTACATGAACATACTACTACTAATAGTATGAAGCTCATGCTTACAAAAAAGAATTTAGTCTTCATCAGCTGTAAATCGTTCATCAACTGGCATTACTGTTCCGCAATTATCACATGTACGTAATATTTTTGAAGCATAAAATGTTTTAAAATGACTTAAAAAATCTTTTTCTACATCCACTAATGGAAACTTCACTTCATGTAATTTATGATTGCAATTGTCACAGTACCATTGCAAACCATCCATTAAATTAGTTCCTTTTCGTTTGCGCTCTACTACCAATCCAATAGAGTTGTCATGACGCACAGGTGAATGTGGTACACCTGCAGGATGCAAATACATATCACCAGGACCTAATTTCATCGTTTTCTTTTCACCATCTTCCTGAATGTGTACTTCTATATTTCCTTCCAATTGGTAAAATAGTTCTTCAGTTTCGTTATAGTGGTAATCTTTTCGTGCGTTTGGTCCACCAACAATCATCACAATATAATCACCAGCCTCTTTATATAAATTTTTATTGGCAACAGGCGGTTTTAATAACTCTCTATTTTCTTCAACCCACTGATTAAGGTTAAACGGTTTTTGTATAGCCATTTTCATTAGAATTTTAGAGTTTAAAATTACGCATTTTTTATCATCTCTAAATCATCTACATTACGATAAGCCAATAACTTACTGACATACAAGTGTTAAGTAAGGGAAAACCGTACTTTGTTGAGTGTATTATTCTATATCTTTTTTTTTTAACCAAAAACAAAACCAATTATGAAAAAAAAGAAGTTAAAAGCGTTATCGCTTAAAAAAGCCTCCATTTCAAAGCTAAATGGTGGCGGACCTTCTCCAATTCCTTTAACAAGGATCATTAGAGAATGTGCATTCACAATCGATTTGGTGAATTGTACAACTACTACTTGGATTAGTGAATTATACTCTGCATGTTGCCCTCCTTCTGAAGGAATTGGCTGTGAGTCATTTAATTTTCCATGTGAAAAATCTGTAAATATTCCTTGCGAACCTTAATCTAAAAAACTTAAAATCATGAAAAAAAAGAATTTCAACAAAAAACTAGACTTAGGAAAAAAAAGAATCTCTAAACTTGATGACGTACAAGGTGGAGCAGCTGCTTCACATATTTCGTGTACTGTAGGTGGAGGAAATTGTACCAGTCAATTAATCAAAACCTGTACATGGCATAGTGAATTATACACAGCATGTACCTGTCCTCCTTCTTGGCAAGGAAACTGTGAGAGATCTGTTAATATTCCATGCCGATATACAGAGCAACCAGGATGTTCTCCAAATACAAACATAGTTTGTGATGCGTAACCCTAATAATTTGAAATCATGAAAAAAAAGAATTTTAATAAAAAGCTTTCTCTAGGGAAAAAACAAATTTCAAAACTTGGAGATATAAAAGGTGGAGCTCCAGCTTCACACTTAACATGTACAATTGATCCAGGAGGTTGTGGAGCAACACAAGATTTATTCACCTGTACTTGGGTAAGTGAATTATACACTGCATGCTACTGTGAGCCTTCATGGCACACTAACTGTCCAACAATCAATATTCCATGTCCTGGAACAATGGATTTAGCTTGCGGTTTGGAATCTGTAAGAATCTGTGAAGCATAATCTTTGAATGAAAATCATCAAAAAAAGAAAGATTCAATAGAAATTAAGAATTCATAAATCAAAAATTGCTTCATTCAATCAAATAAGCAATGTTTACGGTGGTCTTCGATCGAATCCATGCGATTCTATTGAAACCATGCAATGCACTAACAATTGTCCAACCAATGCCTGTCCGTCAGGTACCAATGGTTGTAATACGTCAAATTGTCCACCTGAAACAGTAAATTGTCCATCGGGAAATACAGTCTGTCTCTGTGATTCAATTAAAACAATGCCAGGTATTAAAGGTTGTTAGTTTTTAAAACTTACATAATTCAAAGCTCCAGAAGTACATTTTGGAGCTTTTTTTGGTTCAATTTGTGAATAAATATCTGAAAAACAACCGATTTTCCTTCTTGAAATTGTGTACATTTAAGAACACTAATCAATCATCTTGATACTCATGAAAAAATCTGCACTTATACTGCTATTTTCCTTTTTTTTAATCGCTAGTTGTACAACTACATCTTCGGAAGAAAAAACTCCAAAAGTTGATACAAAACCTCTAAATACTATCGGATTGGTAATTCACGGTGGTGCTGGAACCATATTGAAAAAAAATATGACACCAGAATTGGAAGCAGAATACGAAGCAACATTAAAAAAAGCCGCCAAAAAAGGGTATGAAATTTTACAAAAAGGCGGCTCTAGTTTAGATGCTGTAGAACAAACCATTCATATTTTAGAAAACTCTCCCTTATTCAATGCAGGAAAAGGTGCTGTTTTTACCAATAATGGACACAATGAATTGGATGCTTCTATCATGGAAGGAAAAACATTAAATGCTGGTGCTGTTGCTGGTGTAACGAATTTGAAAAACCCTATTTCTGCAGCTAGAAAAGTAATGGAAAACTCAGATCATGTATTACTGGCTAGAAAAGGTGCGGAAGAATTTGCTGCTGCACAAGGACTAGAAGTAGTAGATACAGGTTATTTTTTCACAGAAAAACGTTTCAAATCATTACAAAGAGCAAAACAAGGTGAAAAAGACAAAGCAGCATACATTGATCCGTACATCAAAGATTATAAATATGGAACTGTAGGCTGTGTAGCTCTAGACAAAAACGGAAACCTAGCAGCTGGAACTTCTACAGGAGGAATGACCAATAAGAAGTGGAATCGTATTGGAGATTCTCCAATTATTGGCGCTGGAACCTATGCAAATAACAAAACATGTGCGGTTTCCAGTACTGGTCATGGAGAATATTTTATCAGAGCTATGGTTGCTCATGATATCTCTGCCATGATGGAATACAAAAACTTGTCTTTGCAAGAAGCTGCCAAAGAAGTAGTACAAAACAAACTAAAAAACATGGGCGGCGATGGCGGAATTATTGCCATAGATGCCAAAGGAAATTTAGTAGCAGAATTTAACACACCTGGCATGTACCGTGCAAAAGTTGATGAAAAAGGAACAATTACTGTTGGAATTTATAAAGAATAATTAACACAAGTTCAACATACAAACAAGAATGATTTTATTCTTTTGTTTACATCAAATTGAAGCGAATGTTAGTTAACAACGTTCGCTAGAAAAGAGTACACGAATGCTAGATATATCCTAACGAATACTCAAAGAACACCAATATTATGAGAAAGTCTGTCTATTTTACAACAAAAACCATCATGCGCAACACTACCGTTTTTATTCTATTTTGTGTATTTCTTAGCTTTTTTTCCTGCAATACAGGAAATCCTGAAGCAGATAATATTTTTGAATTCAAAGACTATATTTATCAAACAACAGCAGGAACAGTTTCAGTAAAAGAACCAATTATCATTGGCTTGCAAAAACAACTTCCCAACGTAGGTGATTCAGGAGAAATATCAGCAGATCTCATCAGTATTAGTCCAAAAGTAGCTGGAAAATTGCTTGTACAAAATAACAAAACCTTGCGCTTTGAACCAGATGCGCCATTACAACCAGACACAGAGTATTCAGTAACAGTGAATCTTAAAGATATTTATGAAGATGTAAAGAAAGAATTTAGTACCTATACGTTTGTATTTAAAACGGTCACACCTAATTTTTCTGTCACTACAAACGACTTACAATCCTATTCAAAAGATTGGCAATATTTAAATGGAACGTTGCGCGCTGCAGATTTTATTCCAGCAGAAAAATTATCAGAATTAATATCTGCTACACAAAATGGAAAAACACTCAACATCAAATGGGAACCTTCTGTACTGAACAATACAACCTATGAGTTCACCATAGACAGTATCAACCGATTAGACAATAATTCTGAAGTCAAAATTTCATGGACAGGAACTCCAATTCTTTCTAAAGCAAAAGGCGGAACATATTATACCATTCCTGGAAAAAACAACTTTTCTATCATTGATGTAAAAGTTTCGCAAAGTCCAGAGCAAAAAGTAAGTATTAACTTTACAGATCCATTAGTAAAGAATCAAAACTTTGCTGGCTTGGTTACCATTAAAGATCAAAAAAACATCACATACGCCGTTGATGGAAATATCCTAAATGTTTATCCTAAAAATAGAATCAAAGGAATTACAATGATAGAAGTATTTCCTGGTATCAAGAGTAAAGACGATTACAAACTCAAAATCAACTACAGAAAAAGAATTTCTTTTGAACAACAAAAACCACAGCTCCAAGAAGTTAGTAAAGGTATCATTTTACCAAACTCAAAAAACCTAACGTACAACTTACAAGCAATGAACTTAAAGGCGGTTGACGTTCGTATTATCAAAATATATCAAGACAATGTATTGCAATTTTTACAAGAAAATAGTCTTAACGAAATTGACAGGTACAACATTAAAAGAGTAGGACGACGTATTGCTAAAAAAACGATCAATCTAATTGAAAATGATGGTGAAAATGACGGACAATGGAAAACATACGGGATTGATTTATCAACATTATTTTCAGCAGAACCTGGCGCTATTTATCAAGTAGAAATTGGATTCAAAAGAGCATATTCACTCTATACATGTGAAGAAGGCGATACAAAAACAAATCATAGACCAAGTTCGCGTGGTGGCTATTATCAAAATCGTGAAGATGAAGACGAAAACGAGAAGAATACTGGGACAACAAAATTTATGGCTTTAGAAACTATCGTTACAATTGGGATGATCGTGAAAATCCATGTACAGAATCGTATTATTTACAAGATCGTTTCCTAACTGCAAACATTCTAGCATCTGATTTAGGTGTTATTGTAAAAAGTGGCGGCAACAAATCGTATTATTTTGCGGTAAGCGATATTATTACGACTGATCCTGTGAGTAATGCCAAAGTAACGCTATACAACTATCAACAACAAGAAATTGCTTCAAAACAGACAGATTCAGAAGGTTTAACTACTATTGATGGCGATAAAAACGCTTATTTCGCAACCGTAACCAAAGGCAATCAAATCACTTATGTAAAACTGAACGATGGTGGTGCATTGTCCATGAGTAAGTTTGATGTGGCTGGAAAAAAGATTAAAAAAGGCATCAACGGTTATATTTACGGAGAACGTGGTGTTTGGAGACCTGGTGACAGCTTACACTTAGCTTTTGTATTAAATGATGCTGGAAATCACCTTCCAGAAAATCATCCAGTAAAAATGGAAGTGACGGATGCACGTGGAAAATTAATTTATAAAAACATTCAAACACAAAGTGTAAACGACTTCTATAAGTTTACCGTTGAAACAGATCGTGAAGCGCCAACTGGAAATTGGGAAGCCAATGTAAGTGTTGGAGGTGTCAATTTCTCCAAAACGCTCAAAATAGAAACGGTAAAACCAAATCGTTTAAAGATCAATATTGATTTTGATGATGAAATTTTAGCCAATTCCAGACCTATTGAAGGAACACTTAACGCTGCTTGGTTACACGGTGCACCAGCAAAAAACTTAAAAGCAGAAGTCAATGTAAGATTAACAAGTACAAAAACATCGTTCAAAAAGTTCCCAAAATATGAATTCAACGATCCTACGCGAAGTTTCAATACGGAAGAATTTGTCATGTTCAAAGGACAACTCAACGAGGAAGGAGACGTTGATATTTCCAAAAAAATAAACGTAGAAAAAAATGCCCCGGGCATGTTGCGAGCTTCGTTTTTAACACGTGTGTATGAAAATGGTGGCGATTTCTCTATTGATGCTTTCTCCAAAGATTTTGCACCATACACTTCGTTTATTGGTCTAAAATCACCTGAACCAAAACAATACGGTTCTTTCTATACAGATGAAGACAATACCTTTGAAATTGTAACTGTTGACGATCGTGGAAATCCAATAAAACGCAATGGATTAAAGGTGAAAATTTATGAAATCAACTGGCGTTGGTGGTGGAGTTCTTCGTATGAAGATTTATCATCGTATGCAGGAAGTAACTATCACGAACGCTATCGAACATTTACGGTCAATACAGACTCCAATGGAAAAGGAAGTTTTAAGTTAAATATTCCAGATATAGATCGTGGGCGTTACTTAATTCACATTTCTGATCCAAAAAGTGGACACGCTACAGGAAGAACCGCTTATTTCTACAAAAACTGGTGGCGCAAAAGCTATGATGGTAATTCAGAATCTGCCAAAATGTTGATTTTTTCAGCAGATAAAGACAAATACAACGCTGGTGAAACAGCAACCATTACATTCCCGTCAGGAAAAGGTGGACGCGCATTGATCAGTGTAGAAAATGGTACCGAAGTACTCAGTACTAAATGGGTAAAGACTACCAAAGAACAAACGACAACTACTATTCCAATTATGGACGATATGGCGCCGAATGTCTTTGTAAGCATTTCCTTAGTACAAAAACACAATAATATTTCCAACGATCTACCAATTCGTTTATATGGTGTCATTCCGATTATGGTTGAAAATCCAGCAACGATTCTCAAACCTAAAATTTCAATGCCAGAAACTTTACGTCCAGAACAATCGTTTACGGTAAAAGTCAGTGAAGAAAACAAAAAAGCAATGACCTATACCATTGCCGTTGTAGACGAAGGCTTGTTAGATTTAACACGATTTAAAACACCAAATGCTTGGGATGTATTCTATCAGCGACAAGCGCTTGGCGTACGTACTTGGGATATTTACGATGACATCATTGGCGCATTTAGCGGAGATATTGATCAAGTATTTGCGATTGGTGGTGGCGATGGTGGAAATGGTGCTAAAAACAAAAAAGCCAATCGTTTCAAACCTGTGGTAAAATATTTAGGACCATTCAAACTAAAAGCAGGACAAACACAATCACACGATATAGAAATGCCAAATTATATTGGCGCAGTCCGTACCATGGTAGTTGCAGGTGATACAAAAACACAAGCGTATGGAAATGCTGAAAAATCATCACAAGTAAAAAAACCATTGATGGTCTTAGCAACTGCACCAAGAAAATTAAGTCCAGGCGAGAAAGTTACCTTACCAGTCACTGTTTTTGCCATGGAAAATAAGGTAAAAAATGTATCGCTAGAGCTGAAATTACAAAACGGAATTTCAGTGATTGGAAGTAAAACCAAATCCATCAGCTTCAGCAAACCTGATGAAAAAATGGTGTATTTTGACTTGGATGTGAGCGAAATTAAAGGCATTCAAACTATAGAAGTATTGGCTTCTGGAAATGGTGAAAAAGCTTCTTATAAAGTGGAACTGGATGTAGAAAATCCAAATCCAATCACCAAGAAAGTACATGAATTGACATTACAAGGAAACGAATCACAAACACTTTCATTCGATACTTTTGGTGTGGCTGGAAGCAATGCAGCTACCGTAGAATTTTCAACCTTGCCACCAATGGACTTTACGGCTCGTATGGAATATTTAATTCGTTATCCACACGGTTGTGTTGAGCAAACGACTTCGAGCGTATTTCCACAATTGTATTTAGCAGATATTTTTGATTTGACAACTCAGAAAAGAGGAGAAATCAATCAAAACATAGAAAAAGGAATCAAGCGTTTGGCACATTTCCAACGTCCAAACGGTGGTATGAGCTATTGGATTGGGGAAGGTTCTGTAAACGATTGGGGAACAAATTACGCAGGTCATTTTATGATTGAAGCTGAAAAGAAAGGGTATACATTGCCATTGACATTTATGAATCAGTGGATCAACTATCAGCAAAATGCAGCGCGTTCATGGCGAAACAACAATCGTTATTACAATGATGATTTAACACAAGCCTATCGATTGTATACCTTGGCTTTAGCAGGTCATCCAGATTTAGCGTCTATGAACCGATTGCGTGAAACCAATAATTTATCAAACGATGCCAAATGGCGATTGGCAGCAGCCTATGCATTGGCTTCACAAAAAGAAGCTGCTGAAAAAATTGCAAAATCAGCAAATATTAATTTTACGCCTTCTAACAATCGTTATGATTATACCTATGGTTCTGTAGATAGAAATCGCGCCATGGCAATGGAAACAATGGTAATTTTAAAAAATCAAAAAATGATTGATCTTGCCAAAACAATTGCCAAAGAACTGTCTTCAAACCGTTGGATGAGTACACAAACTACCGCGTATAGTTTATTAGCAATGGGTAAAATGGTAACGCAAAACGGTGGAAAAAATATCAAAATGCAATATGCACTTAATGGGAAAACTCCACAAACCATTCAAACCACAAAAGCCATTGCACAACGCGATTTAGCCATTCAAAAAGGAAGCAATACTGTTCAAATAGAAAACAAGGAAAATAATGTATTGTTTATAAGTGTGTTGAGCACCGGTAAATTGCCATTGGGCGATGAATTAGCCGAAAAACGCAACTTGGATATTCGTGTCACCTATAAAGACAAAGCAGGAAACACGATTGATGTTTCTAAGTTAACACAAGGAACCGATTTTATGGCAACCGTAACGGTTTCAAACAATAAACCAGAATTTGTAGGAGACATTGCATTAACAGAAATATTCCCATCAGGTTGGGAAATTGTGAATACACGTTTTACTGACTATGGAAACACGCCTTCAAGCGAAGCTAGACATACAGATATTAGAGACGATCGTGTGAATTTCTATTTCGATTTGCCACGCGGAAAAGCAAAGACTTTTAATGTACTGCTCAATGCTTCCTATTTAGGAAAATACTATTTACCGGGCGTGCAGGCAGAAGCAATGTATGATAATGATTTCTTTGTACGTACGAAAGGACAATGGATTGAAGTTGTAAGATAATTTATAAACGCCAAAAAAAATTACTAAAGTTTAAGTATCTTCGTTAACAGCCGAAATTCCTAGATTTTATAGAATATTTTCCCCGCAAACGAAAAAAAGAAATATTACGAAAAGTTTATGTCAAAATTTAAAATAGGATGTATGATTGTGTTGGGAATTTTTTCCTTTTCAGGAAATCCTAACTACACAATTTCTAGGTCAACATCTGAAATGATGAATCCTATAGATATTGTGATTTGCGATGATGATGGTTTTGTAGAAGTAGATATTTTAAGCGTTCAAAATGAAGTATTACAGGGTTTTGGTGGCGGCGCTATTGAAGAAGCTATTGTAATTTCTACATCCACAGGATATATTATTCAAATAAATGATCTTCTTGGCGCTCAAACCACACAAGTTATATGTGACCTTTCAGTCCCGCTATCAGATGTTGCCGTAGATGAAAATGAAGTCATTTATGCAACTAATTTTACCAATATATTTTCTATAGACAATACCACATGTGTAACCAACGGACTTCCAAATGTGGGAATCACTCCAGGCACCAACTCTTTATCATTTGATACTCAAGGGAATTTATATTATGGTGGTGAAAATAGTAGTAGCGTATACCGATACGATAGCGACGAAATGAGTCCTCCGTATATATGGCATAATTTCGGTAGTGGTTCACCGAGTGGCGATTTTGTAATATTAGGTGATAAAATGTATATATCGTGGTCTATCAGTGGAGGTGTGCGATTGTATGAAGTAACCATTGATGCTGCTTTTAATTATATTTCTCATATAGATTTAGGACCAATCCTTGGAGCTACTTTTGGACTGGCTAGTGAACTCGGACAACTCTATGGCGTAACAACTTCCGAACTATATCGAATAGATTTAGATTCATTCACATTGACAACCATCGCTACAAATGATTTTACTTATGGTTCCTGGTTTGGTGCAGCAGGATTACACGAAGCTTTTAATTTTGAAGCTACTACTCATGTGAGCTTGTCAGATGCTAACAATAATGTAAATCCGCTTCCTGACACCTGGACAAATACACAACAAGGTATGCAAACAGTCTATGTAAGAGTCATAAATACTGTTACAGGAGTCTTTGAAGTGGTTGAAGTCAATATTACAATTACAGATACAGTTCCTAATTTAACAACTTCTTCAGGAATTGCTTTTTGTGATGGTGGAAGTAGGACTTTTATGTTTGATTTAACAGATGTTGAAGCAACATTATTACAAAATGTAACAAATCCAGTAACGGTTAGCTATTACAATTCAGAAGCAGATGTAATTGCTGATACCAATGCTATTAACTCTAATTATACAACAACACAAAATCTGGAAACAATTTATGTAAGAGTGCAAAATATAAACGATGATTGTTTTGCGACGAGTCAGTTTCCGATTATGGTAAATGCAGCTCCTATTATTGTAACACCAGATGATGTCATAGAATGTGGAGTCCAAAATAACGGCATTGTTGATTTGACTCAGGTTGAAACCGAACTGCTTCAGAATAACACCATTACAGTGAGTACAACATACCACTTAACTGCTGGAAATGCGGCTACAGGCACAAATGCTATTAGCTCAGACTTTCAGGCAACGCTGGGACAACAAATCATTTATGTACGAGTGGCAAGCACAGCCAGTCCTGAATGTTTTGAAACCACACAATTTACCGTGACGCTCAGCGAAAATCCACAAATCACAATTCCGAGTGACATCAACCAATGTGAAGATGAAAATAATGGTTTCTTCGATTTGACACAAGTAGAAGCTGAGTTGCTTCAAAATAATACACTGCCTGTTACAATTTCGTATTACGCTAGTTTGGCAGATGCTTCTATTGCTGTAAATCCGATCAGTACAAATTATCAAATTGCCGTGGGGCAAGTTCCTATTTTTGTACGCGTACAAAGTACCATCAATACTGAATGTTTTGAAATTGCCTCATTCCAGATTATTCGCAATGGAAATTTACAATTAACAATGCCCAATAATCTTATTCAATGTGATAATGAAAACAATGGTGTTTTTGATCTCACAGAAGTAGAGAATCAATTATTGCAAAATGTGACTGATGCAGTAACAGTTACATATCATACAAGTCAGGCAAATGCCAGCGCAGGTATCGATGCAATTCCTACGAATTATCAAATTCCTTTAGGTCAGGAAACGATCTATGTTCGGGTAGAAAATACTACCAATACTAATTGTTTTGTGACCTCACAATTTGACATCATCCAAAGTGAAATTCCACAAGTAACCACACCGAGCGACCTTATTCAATGTCCAAATGAAAATAATGGTCTTTTTGATTTGACACAAGTAGAGAGTGAAGTATTGCAAAATGTGACGGCAACAGTAAACGTTAGTTACCATGCCACGGAAGCGGATGCAGATACCAATACAAATGCTATAAATACAAATTATGATGCACAGAGCAATCAAGATGTTATATATTTGCGTGTAGAAAATACGATCTCAATTTGTTTTGCTATAGTTCAGTTTCAAGTAATTACTCCAGAACATTTGGGGATTACAATGCCGAGCAATTTAACACGTTGTGAAAATGAAAATTCACTTGTATTCAATCTCACTGAAGTAGAAGCGGAACTATTGCAAGGCGTTACGCAGAATGTAGAGGTATCGTATCATGCTTCCGCAAATGATGCCAATACTAATACTGATGCACTAGCTACCGACTATATCTTGACTTCGCAACAAGCAACGATTCATGTACGTGTAGAAGATGTTGTTACCAATTGTTTTGAAACCACGCAGTTTACTATTGAAATTTTAACAAGTCCAACGACGGAACCTATTGTAAATTCACCAGGTGCACGTCTATTGACAGATTGTTATATTGACGCCAATAATGATGGATTTTTCAATTTAAATGATGGTTATCCACTAATTGTTACGACTGGCAATACAAATTACACAACAGAGTTTTTCCTATCGGAAGCAGATGCTCAGCAAGGCATTAATACCGTTGACCCAATCTTTTACGCCATCAATGACATACAGGAGGTTTTTGTTGCAGTTACCAACGAAAATGGCTGTACTAGTACTAGCAACTTTTTCATAGATCCTGGGTGTTATGATACGGTTGTAGATATTACAAATATTTCATTTCCTGAATTTTTCACGCCAAATGGCGATGCAGCAAATGACACCTGGAATGTACGAGGCATTTCTACAATAGTACAACAAACATCCACCATGTATATCTTTGACCGTTATGGAAAATTGCTCTATTATTTTAGACCAGGACAAATACCTGGTTGGGACGGTACTTATAGAGGACGATTGATGCCAAGTAGTGATTATTGGTATAAATTTGAAACCGCCGAAGGGCAATCCTACACTGGAAGTTTTTCTTTAATTCTATAACATGCAAACCAATTTCAAACCCTATTATGCGGTCATTTTCACCTCAACTCAAACCGAAAACTTAGAAGGTTATGCGGAAATGTCAGCACACGTGGAAAATCTAGCCAAACAACAACCCGGATTTATAGGCATTGATAGCGCTCGAAATGCAATTGGAATTACCATAAGTTATTGGGAAAGTTTAGAAGCGATTCAGCAATGGAAACAACATACCGATCATTTGGTAGCACAACGAAAAGGCATCAAAGATTGGTATGCGTATTATAATGTAAAAATCTGCAAAGTAGAACGCGAGTATAGTTTTAAAGAACGTTTTTAATTAAAAATTTCTAACGTCACTTCGAGTGTTTTTTTATTATGAAATGAAGAAAAAATGTATTGAGAAATACTGTGAAAATATAAAAGTAATACAAATACCAAAGTAGATTTCGATATAACGAATCACAGATTCAACGCTCGATCTGACGTACACAGATGAAACGAAATGCTAAAATACATCATTAACAAAATAAAGAACAACAGAATAAAAACAGCCATCATCATGATACTGTTGATTGCTTACTATTTCTGTTTGCCAGCAACTTTATTTGATGTACCAACCTCCACGGTTATTGAAAGCAAAGAAGGCATTTTATTAGGCGCAAAAATTGCGGATGATGGACAATGGCGATTTCCTCAGTTAAATACTGTTCCAGAGAAATTTAAAACCTGCATCATACAGTTTGAAGATGCCTATTTCTACAGTCATCCTGGTTTTAATCCAGTTTCCATGTCAAAAGCATTGTGGCAAAACATCACTTCAGGAGAAGTACAACGTGGTGGAAGTACTTTGACACAACAGGTCATTCGCTTAGCTCGAAAAGGAAAAAAACGTACGTATATAGAGAAAGTCAAAGAAATCATTTTGGCGACACGCTTGGAGTTTTGCTATTCCAAAGATGAAATATTAAAGCTTTATGCTTCACACGCGCCTTTTGGTGGAAATGTCGTTGGATTGGATGCTGCAGCTTGGCGGTATTTTGGAAGAAGGCCACAAGAATTGTCTTGGGCAGAAAATGCAACCTTAGCTGTGTTACCCAATGCTCCAAGTTTGATTTATCCTGGAAAGAATCAAATACGATTAAAAAACAAGCGCAATCGCTTACTCAAAAAACTATTCGATCAACAAATTATTGACAAACTCACGTATGATTTGGCAATTAAAGAATCTTTGCCTCAAAAGCCTTATGCTTTACCACAAACTGCAAAACACTTGCTCGATAAAGTTGCAGAAACACACAAAGGAAAACGTATACGGACTTCTGTAAAAAGCTATTTACAAGAAGAAACCAATGCGATTGTTGCCAAACATTATAAGGAATTGCAACAGAACCAAATTTACAATGCTGCCGTTTTGGTATTGGATGTAAAAACTCGAAAAGTACTCGCATATGTAGGCAATACACCAACGGATAAAGCCCATCAAAAAGATGTCAATATCATTCACAAACCGCGAAGTACAGGAAGTATTATGAAACCGTTTTTGTATAGCGCAATTTTAGATGCAGGCGATTTACTTCCTAATACCTTAGTGGTAGATGTTCCAACACAAATTGGGAATTACAATCCAAAGAATTTTAAGGAAACCTATGATGGCGCTGTAACTGCCAAACGTGCATTGGCGCGTTCGTTGAATGTTCCTGCGGTGCGTATGTTGCAGCAATTTGGTTTGGATAAATTTTACTATTATTTGCAAAAATTACAATTAAAAGATATATCGTATAATGCCGATCATTATGGTTTATCGTTAATACTTGGAGGTGCTGAAAGTAATTTATGGGATTTGTGTAAAACGTATGCTGCCTTTTCATCAACCTTGACACATTTTGGAGAAAATTCGAGTCAATACTTTACAAATGAATTTTCTGAACCCACTTTTTTGATGGATGAAAACGTTGATTTTGGTTCGCTTGCTGCCGAAAAAACAATCTTTGATGCAGGATCGATATACTTAACTTATGAATCTTTGAAAGAAGTCAATCGTCCAGAAGGTGAAGAAAACTGGGAATTTTTTGATTCTAGCAAGCAAATTGCATGGAAAACAGGAACAAGTTTTGGTTTTCGAGACGCATGGGCCATTGGAACCACCAAAGATTATGTAGTTGGTGTTTGGGTTGGAAATGCAGATGGTGAAGGTCGTCCCGGATTGATTGGAACAGTTGCCGCTGCTCCTATTCTATTTGATGTATTTGATATTCTGCCTAAAAGCGAATGGTTTGACATTCCTTATGATGAATTGGTAGAAATTGAAACTTGTGCGCAAAGCGGTTACAGAGCTTCTGAGTTATGTGTGGAAAAACAACAACAATTTATTCCTACAAGCGGATTGAAAACAAAACCGTGTCCATATCATAAGTTAGTGCATTTAGATTTGGACGAGCGTTATCAAGTCAACTCTTCTTGTCAGCCATTGAGTCAAATGGTACACAAAAGTTGGTTTGTGCTGCCTCCTTTGATGGAATATTACTATCAAAACAAAAATCCACTATATCGAACCTTGCCTCCTTTTCGAAAAGATTGTACTGCGGAGTTTCAAAAAAGTATGGACTTTATTTACCCTGAAGAAGCCACAAAAGTATTTCTTCCAAAAGATTTTGATGGTAACAAAAATGGTGTCATTTTACGATTGGCGCATTCCATTCCAGACACAAAAGTATTTTGGTATATAGATGAAACCTTTTTAGGAACTACCGAAACCATTCATGAAATGGAAGTAAAACCTGAAACTGGCATTCACAAAATTACAGTGGTAGACGCATTGGGCAATGAAGCCAAACGGACTATTGAAATTCAAGAATAATTATTTTCTCTATATTTCAAAAACTCAGATAACGATTTATACTTCTTTTTGAGATTTTCGTAAAAAACAAGCACGGTAAGATCAAAAGAAATTACTGATTCCATAAAGATATTTTTTACTTCACTCACTGTTAAATTTGGATCATAAGATCGAACAATACAACAATTCAGGAAACTATTGGTATTTTACAGAAGTTCGCCTATCATAAAAAAGCTAAGTCGTCCTTTAAAATCTTTTTAATGTTCAGGTTTTTAATCCTTAACAGTGAAAATAGGATAGTTTTAAGTGTTAATAGTTGTATGGTATTGTTTATTTAAAATGAAGATATCTTACAATACATGGCAAAAATTTAATCGTCAAAATCAACGAGATTTGTTTAGACCACTTTAAAGGGAGCTTATTAACTTCATTGATGACTTTGTATTAGTAGTAGATAAAATAGATTGGTCTTACTTCAAGGATTCATTTTCCTAAATTTTATTCAAATACAGGCAAACCAACTATACTTATACTTTTTTATGGTTGATAGTTTACAATTAAAATGTATCTGTAATTTAGGCAATTAAATATTGTATAAAGTTATAAGACGAGATTTTATATGCAATCCTTTTTTGTATGGCTTATTTTGGGGATTGATCCAGTTACCTAGTAAACCATATAAAACGTATTGCTGCCTTTGGATGATAGAAGATATTTACATTTTCAGTAAAGATAGGTGATAAATCGGCTCAAAAAAATTAATACTTTCAACTAAAAACAGTACAAGCTTTTCTAGCTGAAATGTAATGGAATACAAAGAAAATGATGAAAAAACTAAAACAGCCAACTAACCTAACTAGTTTTCAATTTCTTAAAATGACATTAAAATACGTATTGTTGAAAATTGAACCTAATTAGAAAGGAGCAACTGATTAAAATTACCTGTAACTAATTTAGACAACTATGTTTCAAACCAACATTAGTAACTTGGCATATATTTGGAAGATGATTTTTTCATACGTCATAGTGAATAAAATGAAGCTATCTACAACTATAGCAACAGATTATCTCGTCATAAATTCCTCGTAAAGACATTTCATATAATATCAAAAAACTCACCTTCCAAATACTATTAGGTGCATACTAATTCAACAGCTCCTGCAGTTACATTAAATACCATTTGCTGTACCGTAATTCCCATCATTACATTTTCATTTTGCAATACTAACAAACACTGCTTTTCATGTACTGTTTTTTGTGTTTTTAATAATTTTGAAGCAGCATCAAAACGTCCACAGGAAGTGGCTTGCAAAATATTACCTGCCGATGCTCCATTTTGAAGCTTTTTGTAATCGTTGGTAACGACAATAAAATTTTCTTCTGAAATTCGTGTTGCTGTTCGTTTTGGCGTACGTTCAATCACTACTTTTTCATTTGATTCTATTCCCGAAAGCAACAATAAACAATCACAAATAATTGGCGTATTTTCAAGTGTTACTTTTGCTTCTTCAAACGAATTGCAAGTTTCCAACACATCACGCAATAGAAAGGAAATTGGCAGTGCTAATTCTGATTGATCTTCGCTTAAAACAGCATTTAAGGTAATTGCAAATTTTTGTGGTTTTATGCCTGAAAGAGCTCCAACAAATCCTGGCCAACCAATGGTTTTAAAAACTGTTTTTCCATTTTTTTGATAGTCAAAAATCATAGAATGTGTGCTTAATATGTTATCATCTGTATGCCAATCTAAGTTACGGGCATGCAACATTTCATTGCCATTCCAAGTTACGAAAGCAGTACATCCAAAGTATAGTTTTAATATGTCGTAATACAAGTTTGCTACTAAGATTTCATTCACTGAAAAATCTGAAATTGCGGCAATACTTTCTATTTCCTGAACGTATGATTCGCTCACAAACTGTTTTTTGTATACTTCAACGCCTTCAAAAATAAATTCTGCTCCTGTAAAGTCGTTCAAATAGCATTCTATCAATTCGTCTACTTCTTTTGTATATGCTTTTAGAAATGACCAACGTTGGTTTGGTGGCAAATCTAAGTTTACAATATGTGTTTTTATTTCTTCCATTTTTTTATTCTTTAGGAATTGTAACTAATTCTATACGATCAAGTGGATCTATATTTTTATCCAACAATCGTAGCGAAGCTTGTACTGCCCAACATTTATCACTTGAATGAATATTGCTATATAAACTCAATAAAAATGATGGTTCTACGACATTCCATTCTTTTACAAATCGTGATGGAACGGCAGACTTCACAAAGAAATCAATCGTAATTCTGATCGATTTTCCTGTGTCAGTTTCCACTGTTTTTTCGTAGCGTCTAAAATTTTCTTCACTTGGTAAATGATCGTATCGCGTCCATACTTTTTTAAAATCGCGTTGGTGTAGTACATACATGACTTCCGCAACATTTTTGGGATCTACAAAGACGTCAATATCTTTATGATCGTGTGCATGCTTGTATTCTGTATGTCCTTCTGGCGATAAAAAATGCCATGCCCAACCACCGGATAGAATCACAAATTCTCTTAGAAATTGTAATTCAAGTAAAGACAGTGAAATACGGTCTTGTGACCATACTTCACCATATCTTTTTTTGTTGTGTGGCGCTCCCATAAGTTGTTCTATTTTTTAAAAACTTGTACTGGATTCCCAAGTTGCAACTGTTTGTGCTGCATCCACTTTTGTTTTTCCATGGTGTTTTGTCGTTGTTGATTTTGCGCATTTATCGCCATATCCAACCTTACAAAAGCTAGTTTTTTGTTTAAAAATTGCGAGCGTTCTTCGCTTGCTTGTACTGTAATTCCTGTAGGAATATGTGTCATACTTACTGCCGTTTCTACTTTGTTTACATGTTGTCCACCAGCTCCAGAACTTCGCGCAGTTTTTACTTGCACTTCTTTTGGAGACCATAAAATTTGTGTTGGCATTACGTATACTTTCACATTTACAAACCAGTTTTTACGCTGATGATGTGGACGATACGGACTTCTAAAAATAAACTGAACAGTTCCTTGCCAATGGTTTTTAAAATCAACTGTATCTCCTGTAGCACGTAACCAAACAGATTTATAGTTTTGGTATTTTGTAGCAACCCACTCAATGACGTTGAATGTAAAATTTGGTAATCTAGTTAGCTTTTCTGTTAAGTATTTTACGGCGAGGCAGCATTCTTCAGGTCCTGAACCTGAGGAAATTTGCACCCAAAATTGATTGTCCATAATTTCTATTTTTTTAATCTAACATGGAATTGAATTTCACATTAGTTGTTTTGTTTTTACGTTTTGATTTTTTCTTTTTTGACTTCTTTCCAACTTTTGTTTTTTCATATACACGTTGTAATTGACCGTCAATAAAGTATCTGAAATTGTTATTCATTGCGCACTTTTTAGCTGCTTTCAAATTTGCTTTTGCTTCTTTGAATTCCTCCAATTTCTCATGAATCATCGCTTTTGCATGATATAATCGCGCTTTGTCTGTTTGTGGTAATGAGAAACCAACTTCTAATACATGTTCCGCTTCGTTATAATCGCAGATGTCGATTAACAAGTATGGATAAAAATAATAGGTTTCTACATATTCATGATCTATACACAAAGCACGATGGTAATATTCACGAGCCTTTTCATAATCGTGTGCGTGTTCGTGATATATTTTACCCATCAAATAATTAGCGCCTGCATGATCGTTTCCGCCCAATATGTATTGTAATTTTTGCACACATTGCTCTAAATCATACGAGTAGCTATCTAATGCTTGAATGAATACGATATCATTTGTATATGTTGACATTTTTTTCGTTTCTGTCATTACGAGTGAAATGAAGTAATCTGTTCCTGAGAAACAGATTGCCACGAATTTTTCAAATTCTCGCAATGACGTTGTTTGTTATTAGATTTATTTAATCTTCAGTTAGAATACTAGAGAAACCTTGAGAACCTTAGTTTCTCTAGTATATTGTGAAGACGCAACTCTACTTCGTTTCCGCTCAGCGCAACCTACACTTAGCGAAGTTGAAGTATACTATCGATCCATGCGAACGATTTTTGGCGTGAATGTTCCTACTACTTCCACCAATTCTGTTTGATTGCACATGACTTGGTGAATATTTTTGTATGCCATTGGCGCTTCGTCAATTCCGCCGCCAATTAAAGTCACACCATGATCTTTTAATTGCTTCTTAATATCACTTTGTGTGATGGTTTGCTTAGCTTTTCGTCTAGATAATTGTCGTCCTGCTCCGTGAGAAGCGGATTGTAACGAATGTTTGTTTCCTGTTCCTCTAACAATAAATCCTGGCGCTGTCATCGATCCTGGAATGATCCCCAAAACTCCTTTTTGTGCTGGTGTTGCTCCTTTTCGATGTACAACGAGTTCTTCGCCATTAACGACTTCTTTCCAAGCGAAGTTGTGATGATTTTCCACCATCGCCAAAGGTCTTGCTCCTAAAGCTTTTGCTAAACGCTTGTGAATATCGTGATGACATGCCGATGCATAGTCACCTGCTAAATTCATTGCCAACCAGTATTCTTGTCCATCGTGCGTATTTAGATCGAGCCATGCTAAGTTTTTCGCTTCTCCTGGTAAAGGTGTTTGCTTAATTGCTAATTTTGTGTAATGTTTAGCAATATTTGCACCTAAACCACGCGATCCGCTATGTGACAGAATTCCTAAATACTTCCCGATAGGAACATTAAATTCGTTATTTTCATCCGAAACGTCTACAATTCCAAATTCTACAAAGTGATTTCCACCACCTGACGAACCTAATTGTTTATATGCTTTATTGAGCAGTTTTTTTACCGTTGGAATGTATTTGAATTCTGCACGTTCAAAGATTTCATGATCATTGATACGCTTGTGAGTTTCATAACTTCCAAATTTGGTATGCTCTTGCAACATATTCACATATTTGTCACGATGTCCATCGATGTATGAAGCTGGAATATCGTATAATGACAAACACATTCTACATCCAATATCGACACCAACTCCATAAGGAATTACTGCATCTTTAGCCGCTAATACGCCACCAATTGGCAAACCATATCCTGAATGTCCATCCGGCATGAGTGCTCCTGCTTTTGCAATTGGTAATTTTAGCGCTGTATATAACTGATGTTTTGCTTCTTCGGCAATTCCGTTTTCACCAAATATGGTAAAAGGCGCACGTTTCGTTTCTAATTGTTTTGCTTCTACTTGTACAGGAGTTGTCAATTCTTCAGCAATTCTTCCAACCATTCCATCTCCTATATATTTTTCAGGATTTTTAAGTATCGTTTTTAAACGTTGTAATACTTTATCTTTACGTTCACGTTTAAAATTTCGTAGCATTACATCGATAGCAATACTGATTACTTTTCCTTTTTGTGGATATCCTATGTCTATGAGGTCTTTGCCTCGTAATTTTAATTTTGCCATAACTTACATTTTAAAGCCATTTTCCGATTTTTAAATCGTGTTGCACTGCCCAATCGTTCATAATTTTTTTGGCAATTGGTGCTATTGGCTTGTTAAATCGTGCTTTTGCTTGAACGATTGTTTGTGATTTTATATCTAATTCAATCGTTGCTAAGATTTCGTGTCCTTTAGAAAAACTGATGCATCTCAATGAAAAGATACCAGTTACTTTTACACAGCATGAACGTGCGTATGATGCTACACAATGATTCATTTTTCGACCTTCTACAATCAATTCTTTGGAAGAGCATAACTCAAATAAGCGATACTTTTTTAGTTCTTTTGCTTCCTTTTTTTCAAATAGATAGGAACTGTTTAAGGTTGGTTTCCATGTAAACATTTCTACCTGAAATGCATTGTTAACAGCTTGTTCTACGTGCCAAGCATCTGATTGTCTAGTCAACGATGCAATGGTTCTTCCTTTGATAGAATATTCAGGATTATTACGAATACGATCGCTCAAATAATCGATGATTTCTTCCATTTTATTGAAATCTAACATCGTTTGTTTCATGAAGAATTGAATCACCGTTTCCCAAAAAGCTTCATGCTGAAAATTGTTTCGACTCAATGCTGTACATGCAATACGTCCTGCCAATAATTCATCGGTTCCAAACGCTAATGCTTGTGCTCTACGCAGTGCCATTTCAATGGTATATTCTGCTGGTGCTTGTAAAAATTGATGCGCTCCTTTTTTAGTTAAACGCACTGGCATTTTTGATAAGCTTTTTACACTTTTTCCGCTTCCTAAGTCAATAAACCAAGCAATATGTTTTGAGTTATGATCTGTCCATGCTTCATACATAAAATCTGGAACTTGATATGTAACAAAACAGTGTTTTAAAATGCTCTTTAATTGCTTCTCAGCATTATGGCTGTTTCGCTTCCATTCTATAATATCTCTAACATATGCTGGACTGAACCAAGCTATTAGGTAAATTGTTCTCAAAAATTCTTCATTTCTTAAAAGCTTAGTACAACGCTTTTTGTAAAGATGTAATAAGATATCTTTAAACGCTTTACGTCTGCTTGGATGCTTCTTTTTGCTTATAGCATTGAAGTGATTTTGTAATATGCTCGCTAGCGAATTGTATTCGTAGTTACTTATTTCTTTTCCTTCGTAAATTTTTTCGACCATTGCTGGAAACAGTACTTTTTTAGCTTTGTTATGTTTTTGTAAGCTTTCTTGTAATGCTGCTTCTCTAGCTTTTGCGGCAAGCTTTTCCTTTAATCTTCTGGACTTCGAAATATGCTTTCGATGTATATTTTTTGTTTCCATGACTGTCTCTTTTGAGTGTTGTTTTCAGTAAAAAATTTTAATTCGTGTGTTTGTTGTCTTTGTTCTCGCATCTTTGCTTTTTTATGGATTAAAAATTCTTTTTTGTTGGTACTGAAAACACACTCCCGAGTCTACAGTCTTTCCATTTGTTTGATTAAATTCATCTTTCGTTGTTTTGTATCGCTACACGATTTCTAGGTTTTTGTTGTGTTGTTGTAATTAACTAATTCAAATAAAAAAGCCCGATTCTGCAATAGAACCGAGCTTTGATACTGATGGGTATTTTATCCTTTACATGAAAGAATAATTTGGTTCTAAAATGAACAATTGCTGCATGATTGCAGTGTTTGTTACGATATGTCTTATTGCTGGTTTTAGCATATATTTCAAAAATGAGCATTAAAAAAACCCGAGCCTTTTGTGGACTCGGGTTTTTAATGATGAGTTATATTTCTATCGAAAGATACAACTGGTAAAACCCAAGTCGCGCATCGGAATGTTTCCAACACTGTTGTGATATGTAAGTTTTACTTTTTGCACGTTTTCGTTTTTTGTTACTAATTAATTTTTGTTGCGTTTCAACGGTTGCAAATATAGAAGATCATTTTTTAAAATTCCAAATTTATTTTTTCAAAGACCACTTGTAAAGAGCATTTTACTCATCCAAATCATCTTATTTTTTAGGTTCATTTTAAGACTATTTTTAGTCGTTTTTAATTCAACTTGAAGCTAGATATTTCCTGCAATTTTCTTTGAGAAAACCAACCAATTTTCATCTGTGAAAAAACACTGTATATTTTCGAATAAAAATTTATTTTATTTTTTTCAAAAAAATAGTTTTTTCACTCCAAAAAGCTATCAATTTTTCTACTTTTTCATCTCGATTTAATTCTTCAAACGATATTTTTATCTGTTTTTCCTTGTTTGAATTACAACTATTCTCACTTTTTAATAAGCATTTTTTTGTTTGATATTTTTTATTTATAACAAAAGTTCTTCTTAAGAATTGCAATCTAAATTTCTTAATTTATTATATTTAAATAACTATTTAAGCTAGGAGATGTATTATAGAGGTTCTTTTTTCTTTGGGTTCAAAAATTTGAACATGGTTTTTTTTGGAGTCTTTTTTCCATTATCACAAGCACTGCTCAAGAAATTCATAATAAAAAACTAGATTCGTTGTATCAGTTGGTACTGGCACAAATGCAATCTGATAATTACTACGAATCTTTAAAAATAATTTATCAAATACAAGAAGTTTCTGCCGGAAAAAAATCTCAGTAATTACAAAGCAGATGCCGATAATTTATTTGGTTTGTCTTATGTCCAACACTATGCGTACGATAAAGCAGAAAGCCATTTTGATAAAGCGATTGATTCTAATACAAAACGAAATGATTCCGTGAGTCTTGCAATTAATTATGCCAATTTGCTACACTTATATGTTCTTGCAAAAAACTACGATAAATACGATTCGCATATAGCACAAGCAAGAATGGCAGACGCTAAAGTACATAACCGAAATCGCTTTTATTATTACGAAACTGAAGTCATACGATTGTATGATTTAAAAAAGTTTGATTCATTAATTTATGTTTCAAAAAAAGCACTGCATGATATAAAAAATGGCTTTTATTTTTCTGTGTACTCTAATGAGAAGCAAAAGACATCTGTTAAGAATCGTTCAGAAATTACTTTTGAGTTGTTTTTAGCGTACGCTTTAATGGAGAAAAACCTTGAAAGCAGCAACTCTTATAAACTTTTAAACAAGTTAGAAAAGATTCATCTTGAAGAAGTTTTATGGTTCAGTCCAAGAGTTTTTGAACATATTTCCAGAGTTCGATCTTATAAAGAGTTGTATCATATTAGACAGCAATATACAGATAAAGATTCTATACTTTATTATAAAAATGAAGCGGCAAAATATGCTGAAAATGCAAATGATCTTTTAACGAAAAAGTCTGCTGAAAAAACCAGTATGTTATCAATTCAATTAACAAAGAAGAAGAGTTAAAAAGAAGTCAGATTATCAACGAAAATCAAGCTAGCGAGAATACTTTAATCAAAAAAATCAACTACTTATTTATTACCCTTTCTATTATTAGTTTTTCCCTTTTGATTTATTGTTATACCTCTTCAAAAAAACTTCGCAAAACCAATACTGATTTACAAAAATTACAAGCAGATAGAAATACGTTTTTAGGAGTCGTAAGTCATGAAATTAGAACGCCTCTTTACGCTTTACAAGAACTGGTTGCCAAATTAGTGAGTGAACAAAAAGGGCAAAATAAAGAAGAAATTGCACATATCAACAACTCCATTATTAATCTAAGACATGCTATTGATAATTCTTTGCAATTCTCTCGTTTCAACTATTTTTGCATCAATATTCATTCTCACTATCGCGAAGTAAATCTGATAGAGTTTACAAAAGAAATACAGCAATATTTCAGCGCTATTTTACAAATACATACTTGTGATATAGAGATTCGTCACAATCTTAAAAATCAACTATTTGTTTTAGATGAAGCCAAACTAACTATTGTATTTCGGAATATTTAAAAATGCCGAAGAAGCTTCTGATGTGACTAAAATTACCTTTGAAATCAAAGAACATATTGTTTCAGACACAACTTCTGAGATTCTGTTTCGTATTGAAGATAATGGAAAAGGGATTCCTGAAAAAACAATAGAAGATATACAGCAATAACGTATTTTACTTCCTAATGAAAATGAACATAAAGGCATTCGTTTAGGACTTATTTTATGTAATCAAATTTTATCCTTGTATGATATCAATTATCATTTAATAATAAGGTGTAATTTACACCAAGTAGCATTTCCTATAGTATTGAAAAGAGCTAGTGCAACTCTTCAAAAAAGTCAATCCAAACCTTCTCAAAAAAGGAATTCGAGCCATATTTTATTTGTTGATGACAATAAAATCAACTTATTAATTACTAAAAAAAATATTGAAAGTTTGTCTTTGGCATGTGATACTGTAGATAATGGTCATGATGCAATTCAAAAAATCACAACCAAAAAATATAGTCTTATTTTGATGGATTTAAACATGCCTGATATTGACGGTTTTGAAACAACACAGGAGATAAAGAAACTACAACCTTCTATTCCAATAGTGGCACATACAGTATTGAGTAATGATGAAGTTGCCACCAAATGTAGCGAAGCAGGCATGTATGACATTCTTACAAAGCCGATGCAAAAAGTGAAGTTAAAGCGAATTTTAAAAATGCTTTTAATTCTTGAGTCTAATTAAAAACTTATATCATTTATTTTTTTAGATACATTTTGAGCATAGAATGATCTGATTTCCATGTGACCAGCTTTTCTGTTTTTAGAATTTCCAAATCTTTTGAAACCCAGATATGATCTAGAGAAAGCAGCGGAATATTCCAAAACCAAGTTTCACGAAACCCATTTCCTTTTTCTGTAAAAGCGTGTTGATACTCTTTTTTAAATGTTTCAAAGAATAACGATTCAAAAGGCGTATTAAAATCACCCAGTATGATGTTTTTTTCGTCTGTTTTGACTTCAGAAAGAATACTTTCTAGCATCGGTTCTCGAAAATGTCGTAAATCTGAAGAGACATCAATCGCATAAAAATTTGTGTTTTTTGTGCTAAAATGAACCACAACAACATGATCTTTTGTTTTTACTTTTGAATGAACTTTTATGGGCATTTTTGAAAAAATTCCAACGGATTTTTCTGTGAGTTCAAAATGATAGTTTTTGTATTTTTCTTTGATTTTTTGATAGTCGTATTCATCACATTCAATCAAAATCATCACATCCGGAGTTGATTTATTCACGGAAAATGCATCCTCAAAGTTTCGGACTCTGTACGCATTCCACAAAACAACTTCTATCGCATTTGTAGTGTCCACATTAGGTGAAGTTGTGTAACTTCGGTTGAACCAAATAACTGCAATAACAAGTGCTACTATTATATAGTATTTTCTGGCGGAAGCCTCTGTAAACAGGAGTAAAAACAATAACCCGAGCACAATCATCGGAAGCGGTGTTCCATAAAAAAGTAACGCCGAAAGATAAAACATATCTTTGATCGTAAAGTGTACAATGATTGCGAAAATCAGGAAGATTTGCAGTGCTTTTTTGAAATACTTTCGAATATTCATGTTTATCTTGAGACTGCCATAAATTTCATATTCTTCCAATACGTTTTCGTCCGCAATAAATACAGCGCTCTTAACAAGTCTAAGTAATTTTGATGAATGGTATTTGTTGTAATTTTATCCGAATTTATATTGTTTAAGCCAACTATTGTATAGTGATTATCAATCTTTTTAAGATTTACGAATATCTCTTCCTTGTAAAATTTACTTTTTACGCTTTCTCCTTCAAATAAAGGATCCATTGCCAGAGCTTTTGGGAATTTAATTTCTTCTTTTAATTCTTCTAATCTGTTTATTTTTTTTGTGTAGTAATAGAGCGATTTTACAGCCTTAAAAGTAGCTGAATTACAGGTTTCAGACAAGATGTTTATGTCATCTGTTAAAAAATAGGTTTTTACAGCTTTGTGAAACGAGTTGACAACTTTTAACACCGAATCAATTACTGATTTCTTTACTAAATATTCTTTCTGTTTTTGGATTTCATTTTTAGTCAGATGGATTTGAGCGGCACTAGGATACTTATTATTTTCTCCTTGAACCTTCCATTTTCCATTATCATCTTTACATAGATTTATAAAGTAATATTCATTTCGATTGGTATTGCAAACTGCGCAATCATCCTCAAGATTAACATTTGTTATTTTAATCCTTTTAATGTCTTCATTTATTCCTTGAGCTCCGCCAGCACGAAGCACTTTTGCATGTTCTTTATTAAGTTCAATGACTAAGAAAAGCGTATCTGAGGTGGCTTCTTTTTACATTGTCTCATCTCCTTGATTATAAGCGATTCGACCTTTTAAAAAGTTTTCACATACATTTTTAACCGTGCTTTCTTCTCTCATTTTTTCACAACTACAGAGTAAAAAAAATATACAAAGCCAAATAAAATTCCTCATAAAGATTGGTATTAGATTTTAGCGTAATGGCAGTCCTTTTCCTGCCCACCAAGGATGCATTTCAATTTCCAAACGTCCTGCTTTTACCATAGGATCAGCATTTGCCAAACTGTCTGCCATTTCAATGGTTGGAACACTGTAGATTGTGATACCACGAATATCTCCTAAATCGCCAAAAGGCCCTGAAATATCAGCATATCCTAAATCATACATTCTTTTTAAATGCGCTAAATGCAAACGCTGTAAACTATCTGCTCCTTGTTTGCTTTGCGAGCGATTTTGACCTTTTTTGAGGAATGCCATGAAGTATTGCTGCATCATAATGGTATCTTTTGTTTTTGGATCTATGAATTCCAAAATTTTGTAACCTTCCTCCGTTAATTTTTTAATTTCTTCTTTGGAAAATTTTTTGATTCCATCTTGTTCACGTACGGCGATTTCTTTTTTGTTTTCTGTAGAATTATTACATGCAACACTAAAAATTGCGATCAGAATGAGGCAGACATATTTATTCATGATGCCAAGTTTTATATGGTTTTTTACTGAGTTGTGAATTGTAATATTTGGTTTGACCTGTGACTTCTTCACCAAGCCAAGATGGTGTATTAAATGGTTCATCTTCGTGCTGTAATTCAACTTCTGCTACAATTAAGCCTTCGTTTTGTCCAAAAAATTCATCTACTTCAAATGTATGATTTCCAGACGGAATGTTGTACCGTATTTTTTCAATGATTCCTTCTTCACAAATCGCTAATAATTGCTTTGCTTCCGCAACTGAAATTGCAGTTTCCCATTCAAAACGACTTGTACCAGTTTCGTTTGATTTTCCTTTGACTGTTAGAAACCCTTCCTTTCCTTTGATACGAACACGTACTGTACGTTCAACATCTGTATTCAGAAAACCTTGCGCTATTTCGAAAGAACTTGCGGCTTCATCTTTAAATTTTAGACTGTTAACGAGAAATTTTCGTTCTATTTCTTGCATTATTTTTTTTTAAAAGCTTTAGCAAGTCATGTGCACTTTTGAATGTAAATGCTACTAGTTGCTGGTGTTTATCAAATATATAAGAAGTTGGATAAAAGGTAATGTTGTAATCAGGAATTATTGGTGAATCTGCTCCTGCATATAAATTTATCCATGCAATATCATCTTTTTTTGAAGCTTTTTTCCATGCTGAAGTAGTTTTATCAGTATTGATAGAAATAATTTCAATACCTGCTTCTTGGAGTTGTTGATAATAAGCTTTGCCTTCTTTGTTAAATTTTCGACAAGGAATACACCCTGCATTCCAAAACTCTAATAAAGTATACTGCTTCTTGGAGATGATTTCTGCTAAACTTTTTTCTTCACCTTTGATGTCTACTAAAGTATAGGCTATAAACTTCTGATTTGTATTATAAATATCAAGTTTTTCTATATAACTGTGAACTATTTTATAGTCAGCAGTAGCCTGCAAAGAGCTGTCTATCTGTTGCAAATATGTATGGAACTTTGCTTTTTCTTCGACGGTCAAATCTTTTTTATCATACACCACATTGTCTTCCAACATACTTCGTAAATAATGAAGCCCTATGATTGAATAGTCTTTGTGTAACATACTAGTTTCATACAGCGAGAAAGATTGCTTTCGAATATTCGGATATATAGTTCTCCGCATACTATCATTTTTGAGACTGTCGCGAAAAATCCATGTGCTATTAGCTTTTGAAAATTTCTCATCAAATTGTCTGGCATATTGATTGAAAGCTCCTCTGACTATAGTATCTGCTATAAAAGTAGTTTCGCCAAATTTTTCACCAACTTCTATGTCTAATTGCAGCGTATCCTTTGTGATATACACAGTCAGTGGCGAAAAATTTTCCATTTTTCCATGAATTGAAATTTCTCCTTTGTCAAAGGATGATACCTTAGCCTTAAAACTATAATAACCATCTTGTACAGTAGTTTCTATAGTATTGTTTGGATATAAACTTGGAATGTTTAATTGCAGTTTTTCATTAGCTCCATTCTTCACTTTTCCATGAATAAAGAAATCAAAATCTTGTTCTTTATTGGGATGGTTTTTATTGGAACAAGCATAAAAAAACAACAGTATACATGATAAAAAGAATACAATTTTCATGTTTTTCATACAGCTAATTTGGTTTGAAATTTAAATTACTGCTAAAGATATTATAATTTTGAATATGGCTTTCGATTTCCCATTACGAAAAATTATTCATGTTGATATGGATGCGTTTTATGCATCTGTAGAGCAAATGGATAATCCTGAACTCAAAGGAAAACCGTTGGCTGTTGGTGGCGGAGCAAAGCGTGGTGTGGTAAGTGCTGCAAGTTATGAAGCTCGAAAGTTTGGTGTACGCAGTGCCATGAGTGGATTTTTGGCGAAAAAACGTTGTCCAGAGCTGATTTTTGTCCATCCACGATTTGATCGTTATAAAGAGATTTCTACTCAAATTAGAGCCATATTTTATGAATATACCGATTTGGTAGAGCCTTTGTCTTTGGATGAAGCCTATTTGGATGTCACACAAAATAAGAAAGGAAATCCGAGTGCTTCTTTGATTGCCGAAGAAATCCGTGCTAAAATTTTAAAAGATGTAGGTTTGACCGCTTCCGCAGGAATTTCCATTAATAAGTTTATTGCCAAAGTTGCTAGCGATTACAATAAACCTAATGGACAAAAAACCGTTCCTCCTGAAGAAGTCTTGGAGTTTTTAGAACAGCTAGATATCCGAAAGTTTTACGGTGTTGGAAAGGTGACTGCCGAACGTATGTACCAACTGGGAATTTTTACTGGAAAAGATTTAAAAGCAAGAGATGTTGACTATTTGACGGAACATTTCGGAAAATCAGGAAAGTTCTATTATAATGTTGTAAGAGGCATTCACTTAAGTGCGGTGAAACCTAATAGAATTGCAAAATCAGTTGGAGCAGAACGTACGTTTTCTGACAATTTGACCAGTGAAATTTTTATGCTAGAAAAGCTAGAAAATATTGCTAAAGAGTTGGAAAGACGTTTAAAAAAGTATTCCATTTCTGGAAAAACGATCACCTTAAAAATAAAATATAGCGATTTTACTGCACAAACACGAAGCAAAACTATTCGTTATTATATTTCAGATAAAAGCTTGATTCTAGAAACCGTGAAAGAGTTATTGTACCAAGAAAAGTTGAAAAACTCAGTACGTTTATTAGGGATTTCTTTAAGTAATTTGAATACCGATAAAAAAGAAAAAGCCACAAAAAAAACTGAACCAAAAAAAAGTATTTCAGTTCAGTTGAAGTTTGATTTTTAATATCCTAGCCTTGTTAGACTAGCTTAGATTATTGGGCATATTTTAAACGCTAGTTCGAGTGGTTTTTCATGTCATTGAGTTTGTTAAAATGAACAAAAATAGTATCGAGAAACGCTATGAAAAGAACTGTTTCTAAGCAGATCTCGATACAATAAATCACTGATTTTCCACTCAATCTGACGTTTAGAGTATTTTATAAATCTTTAAGACTATTTCACCGAAACTTTTGACATCACATACAACATTTCAGTTCCGATTTGTTCGGTACGTTCGTCATATTTTTCAGCTTCTTGTGGTGTTCCATCAAAAGCTTTAGGATCATCAAAAGGCAAGGCAATTCTAAAATCAGTTCCTGGAACAAATGGACAACCTTCGTCTGCTTCAGAACATACCATAATCGCAGAGAATTCCTGTGTTGGATTCGGAGCTTCTTCAAAACGCTTTGAAAACGCTTGGTACGCTTCCTGATCTTCTTTCCACTGAATTTTATAAATAGGATTTTCTGCCTCTACCAATTTTGAGACCTGAAAACCAATTCGTTTTACGGCAGCAATGGCATTTGGGTTGAAAGCAGTCGCTTCTGTCCCGCCTGAATACGTTTCTAATGCTGACAATTGGTAATAATCTGCTGCTGCTGCTAGCCATAGTTGTCCTAAATGACTTCTTCTAGAATTGTGTGTGCAAATCACAATCAATTTTGGCGTTTTTTGTTCGTCAAATTTCTTTTGAACGTAGGCAGATAGTGTTTCTAATTGTACTTTTCTTTCTTCAGCAATTGTATCGAAATTCTGTGTTAGTTTTTCGATGTTTTGTAGTAATTCGTTTAAAATCATATTGTATAAATTGGTATAACAAACTATTCTTCAGTGGCTTTTTCACCGTAAAAATCCAGCAATTGTTTATCTACACTATAACCGTCATATCCTAATGGAGAATGTGCATCGTATGTTTTATTTTCTGAGCGAATTGCGATATAGTATTCGTCAATTCCTGTTTCATCTTCTACATACGAATAGCAACTTAAAAGTGCATCAATAAATACATCTGTGGTGGAAGATTCTAAGGTTTCTAGCTGTGAAATTTGTAAAACCACCAGCAACTTCTCATCATTCCGCTTGGTAAAGTATTTTATAGCTTTTTTGTTGAGTCTTTTTTTGTTTTCTTGGTTTTTTGTGAGAATTTTTTCTCTTGCTGTTCAATGTAAATACCAGATTCCACACACTCTTTGGCGATTAACGTAAATGGATCGTCCTCAGAAACTGCATTTTTCACTTTTTTCATGTCCGCATATAAGTATTGATATCGAACATCCTTACTTTCTTCGGCTTCTATGTTTCTATCGACACAATACCCAATGATCATAAAAAATATGAAGATAATTAAGCAGCCATATCCTCCTTTTTTTAGTTTCTTTTTTATTTTTCATTGTATTCTTCGTCACTTACTGGTTGGTTTGCGTCGTTTTCTGCCATCATTTATGCAATACTGAGAGTTATGAAAAAGTATGCTTCAACACTAAAAAATGTCAAAGCATACGGTAATTTATATTTTTTGAGAAATCATTATTCAATTAAAGAAACACGTAGGGTGTTTACCATTCCTTTGTCGGTAATTGGCATAGCAGCCAAATTGATCAACATATCATCCTTTTTGACAAATCCTTTTTCTTTTGCGATTAGATTCACATCTTCAACAGTATCATCAGTACTTACAAATTTGTCGTAATAGAATGCTTTTACGCCCCAAAGTAGGTTTAATTGTGAAAGAATTCTTTTGTTAGAGGTAAATACTAAAATATGTGATGCTGGTCTCCAAGCAGAAATTTGAAATGCTGTATATCCACTGTTTGTCAATGTACAAATAGCTTTCGCTTTAATTTCATTTGCCATGTGTGATGCATGGTAACAAACTGATTTTGTAATGTATCTTTTTGTACGTATATGTGGTGGCGAATGTTGTACACTAATCAATGGAGAATCTTCAACACTTTTGATAATTCTTGTCATTTGCTGAATAACTTGTACTGGATATTTTCCTACAGAAGTTTCTCCAGATAACATTACCGCATCCGCTCCATCCATTACAGAGTTTGCAACGTCATTTACCTCAGCTCTTGTTGGTGTTAAACTCGTAATCATTGTTTCCATCATTTGTGTAGCAATGATTACAGGAATTCTTGCCTTTTTAGCGCGCAATACCAATTGCTTTTGAATCAGTGGCACTTCTTGTGCTGGTACTTCTACACCTAAATCGCCACGAGCTACCATTAAACCATCACAATACGCCACAATTTTATCAATATTTTCTACTGCTTCTGGTTTTTCTATTTTGGCAACAATTGGAATTTTATGATCCGAATGTTCATTGATAATGGCTTGTAAATCCATTAAATCTTGACTGTGACGAACAAATGAAAGTGCTATCCAATCTACTTCCTGACTAATCGCAAAGATGGCATCTTTCACATCTTTTTCAGTCAATGCAGGCAATGAAATGTTCGTATTTGGAAGATTTACTCCTTTTTTAGACTTCAATGGACCACCTTGAATTACTTTTGCCGTTACTTCCTTTTCTCCGTCTGAATCAACTACTTCAAAAATAAGTTTTCCATCATCTAACAAAATACGTTCTCCAGCTTTTACGTCTCTTGGGAAGTTTTGATAATTCATGTACACTCTCTCAGAAGTACCTTTGAACTCTTCTCCTGTACAGAATTTTATATGGTCCCCTGGTTCTACAATCACATCTTCTGACATGATCCCGACTCTCAATTTTGGCCCTTGTAAATCAGCTAATATAGAAGTGTTAAATCCGTGTTTTTCACTTAATTCTCTAATGATTGCAATACGCTCTTTTACATCTTCATAATTAGCATGCGAAAAGTTGATGCGAAATACATCTACTCCTTGCTCTATCATTTCTTTCATGACTTCTCTTGATCCTGATGCTGGTCCAAGTGTAGCTACTATTTTCGTCTTTTTTCCTTTTGGCATTACTCAAAAATTAAATTGTTCTTAGATTTTAGTTGGTTAGCTTCTAAAATGTATGCTGTAATTACTTCTGCGATAGCATTTATTTTAGAGAGTATAATTTTAGGGGATTTTATATAGCTTTCGCTAGATATTTTAACAAAATAATCAACCTTTTTACGTTCAGGAATTAAGTATTTTGAAACTGTTCTTTTTCCTTGTTGTTCAGAAAATAATGATCCTGCACTCGCAACTCGTTCTACTTCTTTTCTACTAATATTTGCAACCAAATTCCAAGTCACAAAGTTTTTTTCATCATCCCATTCATAAATAGAGAAAGAAGCTTCCATATAATTATAGTCTAAATCTTCCTGTTTCCTTGCTAATTTTAGATCTAAAGTCTTGTTTAATAAATACGCTAATCGATAATCTTCTGCTGAACAATGAATTGCTATCAACGTATAATTATCTTCTTCAAAATCATCCTCAAAGAGTTTATGAACTGCCATAAATCTTACAATTAACAATTGTAAATATATAATTTAATGACTACATAAAGGTTAATTTTTAGTAATGTTTGTAAAGATTTCGCAACGAAAACGTTATAGCTAATCAATTCTTTTTTTGAAATCGTAAAATCAGCTAGTTGTAATTCAGAAATTTGGAAAAAAGGGGAAGAATTGTTTGTGAAAATTAAACGTTAATTTGTTTTTGAAAGGCAAAATAAGCACGTTTTGATGCTTTTTCTTCTGCTTTCTTTTTGGAAGTAGCGCGTGCTTTTCCAACCACGCGATTGTCAATAAATAGTTTGACAGCAAAATGTTTTAATTCGTCGTTTCCGGTGTCTTCATATACGTCGTATTTAAAGTTCTTTTTTTCTTTTTGACACCATTCAATGAGCAAACTTTTGTAACTGATTACTTTTCCTTCTAGACGTTCAATATCTACATAAGGAGAAATTACGCGTAATTGAATGAATTTTTCACAGTATTTATATCCTTTATCTAAAAAAATGGCGCCTATTAAAGCTTCAAATAAGTTTCCATGAATGTTTTCACCGAAATTATCTTTGGGAATGCGAGAACGTACCAACTCAATGAGTTTTAAATCGCGACCTAACTCGTTTAAGTGTTCGCGACTCACAATTTTGGAACGCATTTTTGTTAAGTATCCTTCATTTCCAGACGGAACTTCTACAAAAAGATACGAAGAGATCACGCTACTAAGCATGGCATCTCCTAAAAACTCTAGTCGTTCGTAGTTTACAGAATTCCCTTTCGAGTCTTTCTGATTCATCGAACGATGCGTAAAAGCTTTCTTATAAATTTTCTTTCTTTTGGTCTTAAATCCTAGAATATCTTCAAGTTCAACAAAAAAATCCCCATCTTCATCAGATCGGGAGTTTAATATTTTGCGAACAAAATTCATGTATTAGTCTAACTTTTTAAATAATATACAAGCATTATGACCTCCGAATCCAAAAGTGTTACTCATTGCCACTTTTATATCTCGTTTTTGAGCTGTATTCAGTGTTAAGTTAAGACTCGGATCAATATTTTCATCTACCGTAGAATGATTTATTGTTGGCGGCACAATTCCGTGCTCTAGCGCCAATATTGACGCAATAGCTTCAATGGCACCAGCTGCTCCCAATAAATGTCCTGTCATGGACTTGGTAGAGTTGATATTTATGTTCTTAGCATGATCACCAAATACTTCGGTAATAGCTTTTAGCTCTGCAACATCACCTAACGGTGTTGATGTTCCGTGGGTATTGATATGATCTACTTCTTCAGGTTGCATTCCTGCATTTTCAAGACAGTTACGCATTACTGCCATTACTCCAATTCCATCAGGATGTGGAGCAGTCATGTGATATGCATCTGATGACAATCCGCCACCAATTACTTCTGCATATATTTTAGCTCCTCTAGCTTTTGCATGCTCATATTCTTCAAGAATAATGGCACCTGCGCCTTCACCTAATACAAATCCATCACGATTTGCATCAAATGGTCTAGAAGCTGTTTGTGGATCATCGTTTCGTGTTGACATGGCATGCATGGCATTAAATCCTCCCATGCCTGCAATGGTAACAGCGGCTTCACTTCCACCAGTTACAATCACATCACAATGTCCTAATCTTATGTAGTTTAAGGCATCAATCATTGCGTTTGCTGATGATGCACATGCAGATACTGTAGTATAATTTGGCCCCATAAATCCATGTTTAATAGAAATATTTCCAGGCGCAATATCTGCAATCATTTTTGGAATAAAAAAAGGGTTGAATTTTGGAGTACCATCACCATTGGCATAATTGATCACTTCTTCTTGAAATGTTTCTAATCCACCAATTCCTGCGCCCCAAACAACACCAACTCGTAGCTTGTTTATGCTATCCATGTCAAGTTTTGCATCTGCAATAGCTTCATCAGAAGCAACTACCGCATACTGCGAAAACTTATCCATTCTTCTTGATTCTCTTCTATGGATAAAATCTCCAACATTGAAGTTTTTAATTTCACAGGCGAATTTTGTCTTAAATTTTTCAGGATCAAAATGTGTAACTGGCGCAGCTCCGCTCTTTCCAGCGACAAGTGCATCCCAATATTCCTCTACGGTATTTCCGATTGGAGTCAACGCTCCTAAACCTGTAACTACAACTCGCTTTAATTCCATCTTTGATAAGTTCGTTTAAAATTAAGAAGAAATTCCTTCTAACAAAACATTAGAATGCAGCACATGCATTCTAATGTCGTTTTTAATATAGAAAATTTATTCTTTTCTTACTTTTTTGCTTCTTCAATGTAAGAGATCGCTTGACCAACAGTCGCAATGTTTTCTGCTTGATCGTCTGGAATTTGGATATCGAATTCTTTTTCGAATTCCATAATCAATTCTACAGTGTCCAATGAATCTGCTCCTAAGTCGTTAGTAAAGCTTCCTTCTGGAACTACTTCGTTCTCATCTACACCTAATTTGTCTACGATAATCGCTTTTACTCTTGATGCAATGTCTGACATAATCTTATAGTTTTTAAAATTTAATTGTTGGCAAAAATAAAAAACTTTAAATTAAAACAACATTTTGTACAGAAAATGTGTTCTAATTTACTAAATTTTTGGAATAAGTAATTTGCTTTTGCCTTCATTTTGTTAATAATTATTCTTTTTTTTGTCGAAACAACAGTTACTAAAATCCCACTCTTTTTATGAAGCGTATCGCAATTTTTGCTTCAGGTTCCGGAACTAATGCTGAAAATATTATTCGATATTTTCATGAGCAAAATAATGCTTCCGTTGTTCAAATTCTGACTAACAATCAGCATGCTAAAGTTTTAAATCGTGCTAAAAAACACAATATCAGCGGTTTAAGCTTCAATCGAACTGCTTTATACCGCAGCGATGATGTGTTAAATTTACTCCAAAACGCACAAATTGACTTAATTGTTCTTGCAGGGTTTCTATGGAAATTTCCTGAACATATTCTTGCTGCATTCCCAAACAAGGTAATTAACATACATCCTGCTTTGCTTCCAAAATATGGAGGAAAAGGCATGTATGGAGCACATGTGCATACTGCTGTGGTTGCAAATAAAGAAAAAGAAAGCGGTATAACCATACATTTTGTCAATGAAAATTATGATGAAGGTGCTATTATTTTTCAAGCAAAAACTGTTGTAACCGAAAATGACACACCAGAAACGCTTGCACAAAAGATTCATCAACTTGAATATAAACACTTCCCTGAAGTGATAGCGCAAGTATTAGAAAACTCATAGTTATGACAGACGTACATATTTATACCGATGGTTCCTCTAGAGGAAATCCAGGACCTGGCGGATACGGAATTGTCATGGAATGGGTTGGAAAACCGTATCGAAAAGAATTCTCTGAAGGTTATCGAAAAACGACCAATAACCGTATGGAATTGTTGGCTGTGATTGTGGCTTTAGAAAAACTAAAGTTTATGCATACTGAGGTTACAGTGTATACAGATTCTAAGTATGTAGTAGATTCTGTAGAGAAAAAATGGGTCTTTGGTTGGGAAAAAAAAGGATTTTCAGGAAAGAAAAACACGGATTTGTGGATTCGCTTTTTAAAAATTTATCGTAGACATATTATCCGTTTTCAATGGATTAAAGGTCATAATAATCATCCTCAAAACGAACGTTGTGACTTTTTAGCGGTAGAAGCGTCTAAAAAAGAGAAGTTAAAAATTGATAATTTCTTTGAAAACGAGCGTAACAAACTACTCTAAATAGTATATTTGGTATCATATTTGTATTTTTGAAATTATAATTCCCTCAAAATCAAACATGAAAATCTACATTGCTATTTTAAGTTTATTATTATGCACGCCACTTTTTGCCCAAAAAGATTGGAAGCTCAAAAAAGATAAGAACAACATTAAGATTTATGTAAAATCTTCAAAATCTAGCAGTTTAAAGTTATTTAAGGCAGAAATGACTGTCGAAAGCTCCATAGACGAAGTATTAAATGTCATTCTGGATGGAGACAAACTAAAAGATTGGAATTATAAAGCTTTGGATAGCAAGTTACTCAGTAAAACTTCAGACAGTGATTATTTAATTTGGCTTGCGATTGATCTTCCTTGGCCAGTTCGCAATAGAGATGTAGTGATTGCGCTCAAAATTCGTCGCATTGCACAAGATGTAGTAAAAATTGATATTACAGCAGCTTCAGAACGCTATGCTGAACAAGATGATTATTTACGAATTACCTATTTTGAAGGGTATTGGTTATTAGAACAAATAGGTAATACTGTAAAGATAACACATCAAATGCATGGTGATCCAGGCGGAAGCATCCCAAATTGGTTTGTAAATAGTACGATTACCAAAGCACCTTTTTACAACTTTAAAGCTCTAAAAGAACGTGTAGAACAGTAGATTTTCAGTACACTTTCTCTCAAAAAAATCACAAAAAAGATATCTAAATCCATAAGCTATTTTTCTTGGAAAAATTTTATGTAAGTTTGCAAAAAATTTTAATTCAAGAAATGAGCAAATTATTAATTGTAGGAACGGTTGCTTTTGATGCTATTGAAACACCATTTGGAAAAACAGATAAAATCTTAGGTGGCGCGGCTACATATATTGGTTTGTCTGCTGCAAACTTTAATGTAGATTCAGCAATTGTATCAGTTGTTGGAGAAGATTTCCCTCGGGAATACTTAGACATGTTAGCTGCTAGAAATATTGATATTTCAGGAATAGAAGTAGTTGAAGGTGGAAAAACATTTTTCTGGAGTGGAAAATATCACAATGATATGAACTCTAGAGATACATTGGTTACAGAACTAAATGTGCTAGCAGATTTTAATCCTGTAGTTCCTGAAAACTATAAAGATGCTGAAATTGTAATGTTAGGAAACTTACATCCTGGCGTACAAATGAGTGTGATTAATCAAATGACTGAGAAACCAAAATTAATTGTATTGGATACAATGAACTTTTGGATGGATTGTGCTTGGGACGATTTATTAGCTGTAATCAAAAAGGTTGATGTAATTACAATTAATGATGAAGAAGCGCGTCAATTATCTGGTGAGTATTCATTAGTAAAGGCTGCACAAAAGATTCATGAAATGGGTCCAAAATATGTAGTTATCAAAAAAGGAGAGCACGGAGCTTTGATTTTTAGTGACGGAAACATATTCTTTGCACCAGCATTGCCGTTAGAAGAAGTATTTGATCCAACAGGAGCCGGAGATACATTTGCAGGAGGATTTTCTGGATATCTAGCGAAGCATGAAGACATTTCATTCGAAAGCATGAAAAATGCCATCATTTATGGTTCTAACTTAGCTTCGTTTTGTGTAGAGAAGTTTGGAACCCAACGCATGGAATCGCTCACAAAAGAAGAAATCACAAATCGCCTGAAGCAGTTTAAACAACTGACTCAGTTTGAAATAGAAGTAAACTAAAAAAACGCGCTCAAAACTGAGCGCTTTTTTATTACAATACATACAACAACACAACACACACTACAACAATGAGTGACGCTTTGAAACACGAGTGCGGTATTGCACTTTTAAGGCTATTAAAACCATTAGAGTACTATAAAGAGAAATATGGTACTGCATTTTATGGCATCAATAAAATGTACTTGCTAATGGAAAAACAACACAATAGAGGACAAGATGGTGCCGGACTAGCAAGTATTAAGCTAGATATGAATCCAGGGGAACGCTATATCAGTAGAGTTCGTTCTAACCAACAACAGCCAATCCAAGATATTTTTGCGCAAGTAAATGAGCGTATCAATGCAATCATGGAAAAAACACCTGATATGAACGGTGATGTGGCTCGTCAGAAAAAAGAACTGCCTTATTTAGGTGAATTGTTTTTAGGACATGTACGCTATGGTACTTTTGGAAAAAATAGCATTGAAAGCGTGCATCCGTTTTTAAGACAAAACAACTGGATGCATCGTAACTTGATTGTTGCTGGAAACTTCAACATGACAAATGTAAATCAGCTTTTTGAGAAATTAATCTCCTTAGGGCAGCATCCCAAAGAAAAGGCAGATACCATTACAATTATGGAAAAAATTGGTCACTTTTTAGATGATGCTGTGGCCAAATTATACAAAAAGTTAAAGGCAGAAGGATACAATAAACAACAAGCTTCTCCACTAATTGCGGAGCGTTTGAATATTGCTAAAATCCTAAAAAAATCTGCTCGAGATTGGGATGGTGGCTACGCAATGGCAGGATTAATGGGTCATGGAGATTCTTTTGTACTGAGAGATCCAGCCGGAATTCGCCCTGCGTATTACTATCAAGATGACGAAATTGTAGTCGTTGCCTCTGAACGTCCAGTAATTCAAACTGTATTTAATGTAGATTTTGATGACGTGCAGGAAATTGATCCAGGAAATGCCTTAATCATCAAAAAAAATGGTACCGTTCAAACCAAACAGATATTAGAACCATTAGAGCGTAAAGCTTGTTCTTTTGAACGTATTTATTTTTCTCGCGGAAGCGATGCAGAAATTTATCAAGAACGTAAAAACCTTGGAAAATTATTACTTCCAAAAGTATTAAATGCCATCGATGATGATATAAAAAATACGGTATTCTCTTTTATTCCCAATACAGCAGAAACTTCCTTTTTTGGATTGACGGAAGCTGTAGAAGAATACTTAAACGAACGTAAAACTACTGAAATCTTAAACGGACAACGTTCATTGTCTGCTGAGAAAGTACGTGAAATTCTTTCCGAAAGACCACGGGTAGAAAAGATTGCAATCAAAGATGTGAAGCTTCGTACGTTTATTACAGAAGATAGTAGTCGTGATGATTTGGTTGCACACGTATATGATGTAACGTATGGCGTAATAAAACCAGAGGACAATCTGGTGATTATCGACGATAGTATTGTTCGTGGAACTACTTTGAAAAAGAGTATCATTAAAATGATGGATCGTTTGCATCCAAAGAAAATTGTCGTTGTTTCTTCTGCTCCACAAATTCGTTATCCAGATTGTTACGGTATCGATATGGCGCGTATGGAAGATTTAATTGCTTTCAGAGCTGCTTTAGAGCTATTAAAAGAGCGCAATCAATACGATTTGGTAGAAGAAGTATACCACAAATGTAAATCGCAAATAAATTTAAAAGACATAGATGTTCAAAATTTCGTAAAAGAGATTTACGATCCTTTTACTGATGAAGAAATATCTGAGAAAATAAGTGAACTTATCAAAACTGATAAAGTAAACGCAGAAGTGAATGTAATCTTCCAAAAAGTAGCCAACCTAAATAAAGCATGCCCAAGCAACTTAGGCGATTGGTATTTTACTGGAAATTACCCAACCAACGGAGGAAATCGTGTTGTTAACAGAGCGTTTATTAATTTTTATGAAGGTAATAAAGAGCGTGCATACTAAGTTTTTGAGACTCAATAAAAAAAGATTTTTTATTTGTAAGATTTTTTTGAATTTGAATATTGATTTCTTAAATAAAAGTTAAATCGTACACTTAGTCTAAAAAAAAGGTATTTGATCTGATTTATTAGTGCTTTTTTAACGAGTCTACTTACATTAGCATTGCCATAGCATAAGTAGGTTAAGTTCATGGTAAGATTTGGGGCAAAAAAAGGTGGCTTATCCCACCTTTTTTTATACACTAAAACGAAAAAAGACGAACATTCCTGCTCGTCTTCTTCTTATATATTTAAGAAAGTTATTTCTTATTTGTTTGCTGCATAGCGTCTTTCAACTTCATTCCAGTTAATTACATTAAAAAATGCTTTGATATAGTCTGGACGTCTGTTTTGATAGTTTAAGTAATACGCGTGTTCCCATACGTCTAATCCTAAAATTGGCGTTCCTCCACAAGTAACTCCTGACATTAATGGGTTATCTTGGTTTGGTGTAGAACATACTTCTACTTTTCCTCCTTTATGAACACAAAGCCAAGCCCAACCAGAACCAAATTGTGTAGCCGCTGCTTTGCTAAATGCTTCAATAAATGCATCTTTAGATCCAAATTCTGCTTCAATAGCATCTTTCAATTCTCCTGAAAGGTATCCTCTGTCTTCTGGATTCATTACTTCCCAAAAAAGGCTGTGGTTATAAAATCCTCCTCCATTGTTACGAACTCCTGCATTGCTCATATCTAAGTTCGTTAAAATATCTTCAATTGATTTTCCTTCTAAATCAGTTCCTTCAATTGCAGCGTTTAATTTGTTTGTATATCCGTTGTGATGTTTTGAATGGTGGATTTCCATCGTTCTTGCATCAATATTTGGTTCTAGAGCATCGTATGCATATGGTAATTTCGGTAATTCAAAAGCCATTATGTTTGTTTTTTTATTTAGTTAAACATTCGTTTTTATGTTAACAAAAATAATCATATATGTGGACATAATAAAACAAGGCAAAAAGATTCTATTAATGTTCACATAAAATTAATCTATTCTAAAAGAATATTTTCTACACAATACAGTACAATTTTTCTGAGCACAAACACGAATGACAACCGAACATTTTCAATATACTTACACATTAAATTAAAAAATACTACAAAATAATACATGCTTTTTTGAATTACTTTTCGTTTCTTTATCGTAGGGTAACAAATTAACCACTTGATACTCTATGTAATAAATGTTAACCATAAATTTTTAAATCATGAAAAAAAAGAATTTAATTAAGAAGTTACAATTAAAGAAATCACAAGTTTCCAATTTTAGTAAAGACGGAGTTGTTGGTGGATTTAGAAGTTTCAGAGTCAATTGCGGACCAATTGATCTTTCTGTTGTTGAAACTTGTTTAACAGATTGTGACCTCACAGTAACATGTACAAATTTCACAAACTGTAATGATGTGACATTTGCAAATTGTACTGTAAATAATTGTACAGGTGGAACTGGAGGTACAGGTGGAACTGGTGGAACTGGAGGTACAGGTGGAACTGGAGGAAACTCTGGTGGTATTTCTTGCCCAGGGTATCCATGCTAAGAAATAAAATTTAGTTGGTATACATCATAAAAATCCAGCTTTACGATAAAGCTGGATTTTTTTAATCTAACAAATGAATATGTTTTATAACCTAATAAAATATAAAATACCTTGTATTTAAGTACGCTTTTTCAAAATTCTTTTTATTACTATATTGTTAACTAACAAGTTAAACAATTGTTGGTTTTATTAATAAGTGTTAACAATAAATTTTTTAAAATCATGAAAAAAAGAATTTAATTAAAAAATTACAGTTAAAGAAAACGCAGGTTTCTAACTTTCAACAAGGCCAAATCGTTGGAGGATCTAGGTTTTTGTGTGGTCCAGTTGACTTATCATTATTAGAGACATGCAATCCGCAGTGTGATCTAAAAGTTACTTGTACACAGTTTAACACATGTAATGATGTGTCATTTTTAAACTTTACGGTATACAATTGTCCAACCAACAATTGTCCGCCAGCTACTAATGGCTGTCCATCTAACGGTTGCTCTCCAGGTGGATCTAACAAGCCATCTTGTCCAGACTTTAGCTGCTAAAAGCACTTGGGAAGTCAATCGATAGATTGGCTTTCTTTTTTTAAACTATCTTTGTTTTTAGTTTAAAAAATCTTCTGTGTCTACACCATTTATTATTTACAATGCCTCCGCTGGTTCAGGAAAAACGTATACACTCGTTAAAGACTATTTGCGCATTTTGCTTTCTTCCGTTCAAAAAGATATGTACAAGCAAATTTTAGCAGTTACCTTTACCAATAAGGCTGTAGCTGAAATGAAAGCACGTATTATTGAAAATCTCAATGCATTTTCTTTTGATGAAACCGCTAAAAATTCGTCCATGTTTATGGAATTGGCAGAAGATTTAAAACTACATCCTGCGAAATTTCAAAAAAAGTCAAAAGAAGTTCTCAAAAGTATTTTACACAATTATGCATTTTTTGAAGTCGTCACGATTGATAAATTCACGCATAGTGTCATAAGAACGTTTGCGTATGACTTGAAACTTCCACTAAATTTTGAAGTAGAACTCGACACAGATGCTTTATTGAATGAAGCCGTAGATCAATTGATTTCCAAAGCAGGAGAAGATAAACTCATATCAGATGTTTTAATAACATATGCACTAGAAAAAGCGGATGATGACAAAAGTTGGGATATTGCATTTGATTTGAATAAGATTGCCAAATTATTATTAAATGAGAATCAAAAGCCGCATCTACGAAAGCTAAAAGATAAAACACTTGAAGACTTTAATGAATTAAAAGAAGTTCTCAAAAAGAAAATCAATACGACTACTGAAGAACTTTCCAAAGCAGGAGAAACAGTGTTAGACTTGCTAGCGGATGCAGGATTAGAGTTCGATGATTTTCTGCGCAAAACCTTACCAAATCATTTCAAAAAAATTGCCAGCAAAGATTTTAATGAAAAAAGCCTATACGGTAATAAACTTGCAGATAATTTAGCGAACGGAAATGTGTACAAAAAAACCTTAGATCCAAGCAAAGCTGCTACAATTGATGGTTTATTGCCACAATTAACTGAACTCTATCATAGTTGCAAAGAAAACGTGTATGAATTGAGTTTTTTGAAGAATTTTTATAAAAATGCCACACCACTTTCTGTACTGAATGCCATTCAACAAGAGTTAGAAATCATCAAAGAAGAGCAAAATTTACTCTTAATTTCCGAGTTTAATACGCTAATAAGTGAGACTATTAAGGACGAACCTGCGCCATTTATCTATGAACGTTTGGGCGAAAAGTACAAGCATTACTTTATTGATGAGTTTCAAGATACGTCTGAAATGCAATGGCAAAATTTAATTCCGTTGATTTCAAACAAGCTTCAAACCGAAGCTCTAGCTGGACAAAGCGGTTCGTTAACTATTGTTGGTGATGCCAAACAATCTATTTATCGTTGGCGTGGTGGAAAAGCAGAACAATTTATTGGATTAAACAAAGAAGTAAATCCTTTTTTTGTTGAAAAAGCACCAAAAAATCTACCGAAAAACTATCGCAGTTATGATGAAATCATCAATTTCAACAATGAGTTCTTTCAACACATATCACAATTTTTTCATGATACAGCGTTTGAAGAAATATACAAGAATGGTAGTACACAAGAAACTAACGACAAAAAAGGTGGTTTGGTTTCCTTTGACTTTATAGAAGCGAAAACCGCAGAAGAAGAATTTGAAATTATTCCTGAAAAGGTAGTCGCTCAAATTGAAGAAACTCTCCAAAGAGGATTCGATTATAAAGATATTTGCGTGCTCACACGTAGAAAAAATGAGGGAATTGCCATTGCAGATGCACTTTCTTCCAAAAGTATCCCTATCATTTCCTCCGAAACTTTACTAATCAAACGTTCGCGAGCAGTACAATTCATTAATGATGTATTAAAATTAGTGATTCAGCCTAAAAATAATGAAGTCAAGCTGCATTTATTAAACTATCTGGCAACTGAAAAGCTACACATTTCAAAAACTCATGAGTTTTTAAAAGCACATGTACTTTTAGAACCTGAAGATTTGTTTGAAGCTTTGACTGATTTTGATTTCGACTTTACCTATTTCTTGCAATTATCGTTGTATGAAGCAGTAGAATATTGCGTACGCGCGTTTCAACTTACTGACGAATCTGACGCATACATTCAGTTTTTCTTAGATTTTGTATTGGAATATACACAAAAGAAACAATTGGGCTTTGCTGGTTTCCTTGAACACTGGGAAAAGAAAAAGAATCATCTCAGTATCATGGCTTCTGGTTCAGAAAACGCCGTGCAAATCATGACCATTCACAAATCCAAAGGTTTGGAATTTCCTGTGGTCATATTCCCGTTTGCCAATACCGATATTTATAAGGAACTGGAACCAAAACTCTGGTTTCCTATCAATAAGGATGATTTCAACGGATTTGAAGAAGCCTATTTAGACCTCAAAAGTACCGTAAAAGAATATGGCGAATTGGGAGAAACTTTATTTGAAGAACGACAATCGCAATTGGAATTGGACAATTTCAACATTCTATATGTAGCTTGTACACGACCTGTGCAACAATTGCATATTATCACCAAAAAAGATGTAGATCGTAACGGTAATGAACGCTTGCAAACATTTTCAGGCTTATTCATCAATTACTTAAAAGCAAAAGAACTTTGGAATAATGAACTAACTATATATAAATTTGGCGACTCAGCGGAAAATCTAGCAAAAGCAAATACATCGGACGACATTCACACCATTACACAAAAAAAATTCATCAGTACTGCCAAAGAAGATCACAACTTACACTTAATGACCAAACAAGGATTGCTATGGGATACTTCGCAAGAAGCAGCTATCGAAAAAGGAAATTTAATCCATGATGTCTTGGCACAAATAAAATATCCATCTGACATCGAATTTGTATTAGATGAATACATTAGCAAAGGAATTATTGACGATCAACAACGCGAAAAGCTAGAAGAAAGCATCAATCAAGTTGTAAATCATCCTGAAATAATAAGCTATTTCCATCAAGACAATACGGTTTACAACGAAAAAGACATTATATCAAAAGCTGGAAAAATTCTTCGCCCTGATAGAATTGTAGTCAATACCAACAATGAAACGGCTATTATTGATTATAAAACAGGAATGCACAATCCAGTATATGTTGAGCAAATCTATGAATATGCTGATACATTAGCAGATATGGGGTTTACTGTTTCCAAAAAAATACTGCTCTATATTAATGAGGAAATTATTGTTAAATATGTGTAATATCAGTGTCTGTTTTGAATTTATGATAAAAATCAATCTCAAAAAGGCTATTTAATTGCAGTAAATTCAAAAAATAATATGGTATAACTCAAAAATGGTAGCTATTTTTGCAAAAACCTAAATAAGCATGTACGGAAGTATTCAACAACACTTACAAAATGAGCTTCAAGAAATAAAAGAAGCGGGATTGTATAAAAAAGAACGTGTCATTACCTCGGCGCAAGGAGCAGAAATCACTATCAATACAGGAGAAACTGTTATTAATTTTTGTGCGAATAACTACTTAGGATTGTCTTCGCATCCAGATGTAATTCAGGCGGCAAAAGATACGATGGATACGCACGGATTTGGAATGTCTTCTGTACGTTTTATATGTGGAACGCAGGATATTCACAAAAAATTAGAGCAAAAAATTGCAGAATATTACGGTACAGAAGATACCATTTTATACGCTGCTGCTTTTGATGCTAACGGTGGTGTTTTTGAACCACTATTAACAAAAGAAGATGCTATTATTTCTGATTCATTAAACCACGCTTCTATTATTGATGGTGTGCGTTTATGTAAAGCGGCACGTTATCGTTACCAAAACAATGACATGGCTGACTTAGGAAAGCAATTGCAACAAGCCAATGCTGATGGAGCTCGATTTAAAATCATTGTGACTGATGGTGTATTTTCTATAGATGGTTTGGTAGCTCCACTAGACGAAATCGTAGCTTTGGCAGAACAATACGATGCTATGATTATGATTGACGAATGCCATGCTACTGGTTTTATTGGTGAAACTGGACGCGGAACGCTAGAAGAAAAGAATGTAATGGGCAAAATTGATATCATTACAGGAACGCTAGGAAAAGCTATGGGTGGCGCCATGGGCGGATATACCACTGGAAAAAAAGAAATCATTGAAATACTGCGTCAGCGTTCAAGACCTTACCTATTCTCTAACTCTTTAGCACCTGCAATTGTAGGAGCTTCTATCAAAGTATTTGAAATGTTAGAGAACGATACAACACTACGTGATAAGCTTTCTGACAATACAGATTATTTCAAAAAAGGAATTAAAAATGCAGGTTTTGACATTGTAGATGGCGACTCTGCAATTGTTCCTGTTATGTTATATGACGCCAAGTTATCACAAATAATGGCAGACAAACTATTAGAAAAAGGAATCTATGTAATTGGGTTTTTCTATCCAGTAGTTCCTAAAGAAAAAGCAAGAATACGTGTTCAGCTATCAGCTGCACACACCAAAGAACATTTGGACAAAGCAATTGCGGCATTTACGGAAATAGGAAAAGAATTAAACGTCATTTAAAATTTTAAATATTCATATTTCTTAACGTATTCTAAAAAAATTAATATATTTGTCTTTGTTAATAAGTATTAACAACTTACATTTGTCCTTTAATTAACACTTAAAATTAAATAATCAAAACATGAAACATCTTAGCAGATTTTTAGTTGCTTTGTTGCTTGTATTAGGATTCAGCAACGTAAAAGCTCAAGACTCAAATAACCCATGGCAAATTAACGTTAGCGTTAATGCTGTTGATTTCTATCCAACGAATGATATGGAAGCTGCGGGGATTACAGGAAAGTGGTTTGACGAGTATTTCAACTTAGGAGATCACTGGAATATCCTACCAACACTTTCAGCAATTAGCGTTTCTAAGTACGTAGGAGACGGATTCTCTGTAGGAGTAAGAGGTTCTGTTAACAGAATTGAAAATTATGGTGAGCAAAAAGTAGAAGATTTAACATACTACGGATTTGACGCACTTATCAAGTACAACATCAACGAACTTTACGACATGGGTAAATTTGATCCTTTCGTAGAAGTTGGTGGAGGTTACACTTGGGTTGACGATATCGGAGCTGGAACTGTAAACGCTGGTTTAGGATTAAACTACTGGTTCACAGAAAATATCGCTTTCAGTGTACAAACAACTTACAAGCACTCTTTTGAGGACTATTTAGCACCTCACTTCCAACACTTAGCTGGTATCTCTATCAGATTTGGAGGAAAAGATACTGACGAAGATGGAATTTATGACAAAGATGACGCTTGTCCAGATGTAAAAGGTTTACCAGAATTCAACGGATGTCCTGATACTGACGGTGACGGAATCGAAGATAGTAAAGATGACTGTCCTGATACTGCAGGTTTAGCTGCATTAAACGGATGCCCTGATACTGACGGTGACGGAATCGCTGACAACAAAGATGATTGTCCAGAAGTTGCTGGTTCAAAAGCAATGAACGGATGTCCTGATACTGACGGTGACGGAATCACTGATAAAAAAGATAACTGTCCTAATGAAGCTGGTCCAGCTGCAAACAAAGGATGCCCATGGACTGACAAAGACGGTGACGGAGTATTAGACAAAGATGACAGATGTCCAGAAGTAGCTGGTGTTGCTGAGAACGACGGATGTCCTCCTATCGCGAGAATGACTGAAACTGAAATCACTGTTTTAGATAACCTAGCAAGAACTGTATACTTCAACTCAGGAAAAGATTCTTTCAAAGCTGAAACGTATGCTATCTTAGACAAGATTGCTGAATTAATCAAAGGTTTCCCTAAAGAAGAATTCACTATCGGTGGACACACTGATAGCGTAGGATCTGATTCTCTAAACCAAAAGTTATCTGAAAAGAGAGCTAACGCTGTTAAGAAATACTTAGAGTCTAAAGTAGGAAACAAATTTACTGCTGTAGGATTTGGAGAAAAAGAGCCAATTGCTTCAAACAGAACAAGAAAAGGAAGAGCTCAAAACAGAAGAGTAGAAATTAAATTAGTAAGAAACTAATTTAAACTTAAAATAACACCATTAAAAACGCCTCGAAATATCGAGGCGTTTTTTTATTTTTACTACATGAAGTCAATTCTTTCGCATGTTGTTAACTATATTCTTGAAACCAATACCAATATTAGTGATCTTACCTTGGTATTGCCGAGCAAAAGAGCTGGTGTCTTCTTAAAACACGAGCTCTCACAACAAATTAAACAAACATCTTTTGCACCCGATATTTTAAGTATTGAGGAACTTGTAGAACAAATTTCTGGGTATACATCAGTAAGTAATACCGAATTACTATTTGAGTTTTATAGCGTTTATAAAGAACTTACACCAAAAGATGCACAAGAACCGTTTGATTCTTTTTCCAAATGGGCTCAAATACTATTACAAGATTTTAATGAAATTGATCGCTATTTAATTTCTCAGAAAGATATTTTCAATTACTTAGGAGCCATTCAAGAACTCAACCATTGGTCGCTTGAAAAAGAACCCACAACATTAGTTAAAAATTATTTGACTTTTTGGAATAAACTTCAAGAGTATTACGATGCATTAACCGAAAAAATTACGCAAAAAGGAATCGCGTATCAAGGATTGGTGTATCGGGAAGCTGTTGATAGTTTAGAGTTTTATTTGCAGAAAAACGAAGATAAAAAACACTATTTTATTGGTTTTAATGCTTTAAATACTGCCGAAGAAAAAATTATTCAAGAATTTTTAGAGGTTGGATTGGCCGAAATTTTATGGGATACCGATCATGTGTTTTTTAATGACCCTGAACATGATGCTAGTTTGTTTTTACGTCGTCATCGATACGAATGGAATTATTTCCAAAAACATGATTTTTCTTGGATCGCAGATAATTTTTCTGCCCATAAAAATATTGAAATCATTGGTGTGCCTAAAAATGTTACCCAAGCAAAATATATGGGCGAAATTCTTCAAACATTGCAACAACAAGATGAAACACTTCAAGATGTTGCTGTTGTTTTAGGTGATGAACAGTTGTTAATTCCTTGTTTAAACTCGCTTCCACAAGAAATAGAACGTTTAAATATTACGATGGGATTTCCACTAAAAGACATTCCATTAGCCACAACATTTAATAATTTGTACCTGCTCCAAGAACATCACAGGAATGATACTTTTTACTATAAAAATATCATCAATGTATTGTCGGATACTAATTTACGTCCTCTTTTTCAGCAAAAGGAAAAAAATATAGCTGCTGACATTATTCAGTACATACAATCCAACAATATTATTTATGTAACGACGGAAACCATCGTAGCACGTTTTCCACAGCATCTTCAGGAAATTGCCAGACTACTGTTTACATTTTGGAATGACAAACCAAAAACGGCGATTCAGAATTGCGTAACACTTATTCGTCATTTAAAAGCTAAGCTCATTGAAGATCGTGAGCAACATTTATTAGCACTGGAATATCTATATCGTTTCAATGAAGTCTTCAACCAATTACAATTACTGACCAAACAGCACAATTATATCAAAGATATCAAGTCTTTATTGGCTTTGTACAAAGAAATCATAAGCACAGAAACACTAGATTTTAAAGGAGAACCACTACAGGGCTTGCAATTAATGGGCATGTTAGAAACACGTGTACTCGATTTTAAAACAGTGATTCTTTCCTCTGTAAATGAAGGAATTCTACCTTCTGGAAAAAGCAATAATTCTTTTATTCCATTTGATCTCAAAAAACAGTTCAATCTGCCAACATACAAAGAAAAAGACGCCATTTATACCTATCACTTTTACCGGTTGTTGCAAAGAGCTGAAAATGTATATTTACTCTATAATACAGAAGCTGATGGACTTAACGGAGGAGAGTGTAGTCGCTTTTTAATGCAATTAGAAACCTACAATATGCCCAATCATACACTACGGCAAAATGTAGTAACTCCAAAAGTACCCAAAATTGAACATCAGTTACAAGTGGTAAAAAAAGAAGCCTCGATGTTGAATCGAATTAAAGATATTGCTAACAAAGGCTTTTCTCCTTCTGCATTAACTTCTTACATTCGCAATCCAATAGATTTTTACTACCAAAAAATATTAGGCATCAACGAATACGAAGCCGTGGAAGAAACGGTTGCAGCTAATACACTCGGAACTGTTGTACACGATACATTAGAATTGCTGTACAAACCATTTGAAGGCAAAGTAATTACTTCAGAAGACATTACAGCGATGTTTAAAAATGTAGAGGAACTTGTAGTTGAAAATTTTAAGAAAACCTATGGAGAAGGAAATATTCATCGCGGAAAAAACCTCATCATTTTCAATGTGGCTAAACGCTATGTAACCAACTTTTTACAACAAGAATTGCAAACCTTAAAAAGTGGAAAAACACTGCGAATTCTGCAAATAGAACAAACATTACAAGCCAAAGTTGAGATACCAGAATTAGATTTCCCTGTATATATCGGAGGAAAAGTGGATCGTGTAGACGAACTCGACGGTGTCATGCGTATTATTGATTATAAAACAGGGAAAGTATCACAGGGAGATGTTGAAATTGTCGATTGGGATTTGCTAACGCAAGATTATAAATTTAGTAAAAGTTTTCAGGTACTTGCCTACGCCTTTATGATTCATCAAAAACAAGGATTTCAACAAGAAACGGAAGCAGGTATTATTTCCTTTAAAAATTTGCAAAGCGGATTTTTAAAATTTGGAACAAAAGAATCTGCTAGAGCTCGAAATAAAAACCAATTAGTCACGACAGAAACCTTAGATGATTTCTTAATTGAATTGAAACAATTGATTCTTGAAATTTGTAATACCGACATTCCATTCACCGAAAAAGAAGTATAACTATGATACAAAAGCTCAAAAACACGGTTTTAACACGCGAAAATGACAAAAACATCCTGATTGATTACTTTTTTAATAAGAACGATCTGCAGAAACCTATTGTCATATTTTGTCATGGCTATAAAGGTTTTAAAGATTGGGGCGCATGGGATTTGGTAGCAGAAGCTTTTGCTAAGGCGGATTTTTTCTTTGTGAAGTTCAATTTTTCGCATAATGGTGGCACTATAGAGCAACCGATTGATTTCTCTGATTTAGATGCGTTCGGAGAAAATAATTACACCAAAGAACTGAACGATTTACAATTTGTCATTGATCATATAGTAAGTGATTCTTTTGAATTTTCTGCGGGTACAAACACACAAAATATTTCTTTAATTGGGCATTCACGTGGCGGTGGAATTGTTACCATAAAAGCAGAAGAAGAAACAAAAATTACTAAATTAATTTCTTGGGCTGGCGTTTCAGATTATGCATCACGATTTCCAAAAGGAGACGCTTTAGAAAATTGGAAAGAAGCTGGCGTATATTATGTAGTTAATGGCCGAACAAAGCAAAAGATGCCACATTTTTATCAGTTTTTCGAAGATTTTCAAGCCAATGCAGCACGTTTGGATATTCAAAGAGCTGCTAAACAACTACAGATTCCTCATTTGATTATTCATGGAACTACTGATCCTGCCGTTTCTGTAGAAGAAGCACAAAAATTACATCAGTGGAATCCTAAAAGTTCGTTGTATCTTATTGAAAATGCCGATCATGTATTTGGTGCATGCCATCCGTGGAAGCTAACAGAATTGCCAAAAGCTTTACAAGAAGTGGTTCAAGCTAGCGTTGATTTTATTAAAAAGTAAAATTATTCAACGAAATTGCACCTATTTTAGTTTCTACATGCTTATAAAGTTGTTTCAAGCTTTCTTTTTTTACATTTTAAATGGCGGATTCAAAAAGTGACTTAAACACTGCATCATCTATATTTTTCATTTGATGCAATTGGCGAAAATCTTTAGAATGAAAATATGCTTCTAGTTTGTCTTCTAAAATATATTCTGTCCCTAAAATATCTGTGTAAATTTGCAATAAATTCTTTAGAGAGCAGAAATAATTATACGTAAAAAAGTGAGATGTATCCGAAAGCTTCATCACTTTTTCAATACGTTATTTTTTACTCCGCAGGTCGAATATAGGTTTCTGGATGACATCTGTAAATTGGTGCTGTATCACCACCATATGGATCGCCTGTGGCTCTTCTAAGTCTTCCTGTAAGTGCTTCAATTTTTAATTTACTAATCACTTTTTAAATTTCTTTTTTTCATACTATAAAGTGTTGGTTATACTTTAAAGTTACAAAATACTTTGCTGGATGCTTCTAAAAACTTTGACAGAAAAAGCTGCTCAACATATTATTGAACAGCTTTCAATAGTATGAGCCTTCTTAGATTCTTTTATGGGTTTGGAGGAGCTACATATAAAGTTTTGTTAGGATGGTAGGTAAAACATCTTACATCCATTGAATCGGTCGGACATTCTATGGTAAGACAAAAACATCCACTTTTACAACCAACAGGAAGTGTTTCTTCTGTTTGTTGACCTCCTTTAACTATAGCAGGATTATTGAAAGTCGCAATCGAGTTTTTTTGTAGTCGTAATGACTTAATTTTTCTTTTTTTCATAATTAAACATTTTAGGATTAATTTCTATCGAAGCTAAAATCAAATCTTGAAAAAAATAGTGCTAATAGTCGTATTTATTTAAATCCTAGTACAAAAACAGTTTTACAAATACTCATAAAAAAAAGCCGCTCAAAATATATTTGAACAGCTTTCTATAAATTAACGTTTTCTTTTTCTTATTCGGTTCCTTTCAATACTAATAAAGGTAAACGACTTTCAAAATCTATTTTCTTAATAGAATTTTGTTCCCAAAGTTTTTTAAAGAATCCTCTTTTACGTCTAAATACGCAAATCATATCTGGATTGTTTGCATTCAAATGTTCCAAAACTCCTTGAAATAAGGTTGCATTTTCAGAACTCTTATACGCAGAAGTAATTGCTGCTAACTCCGAATGAAACTCCAAATCTTCTTCTAAAAAGTTTGGTGTTTTTACTTGTAATAAACGCATTTTTGCTCCAAAAACTTCTAAAATAGTTTCTAATGGATTCAATACTTCTTTACGTTTGATAACTCCTGATTTAATAGCAGTCAACACTTTTTTAATTGGTTGAAAAGCATATCCTTCAGGAACTACTAATACTGAAATATCTGTTTGTTTTACAATGCTTCCAGAAGTATTCCCTAAAAACATTTCTTCCTTAATTGAGTTACTTCTTGGTCCTAAAATAATGAGGTCAATTCCTAACTCTTTATCAATTGAATTGATGCTATCAATTACATTTCCTTTTGCAGAAATTACAGACACATCAACTCCTTTCAAGTCTACACTTCCTAAAACTTCTTTTACATGGCTAGTCGTTTCACGGCCAACAATCTGATCGACATTTAAAATTGTTCCTGCTTTAGAAAGTACTTTAAATGCTCTAAATACAAATACTTTGGCATCCATTGCTTGGGCGAAGTCAATCGCGTACTGCAAGGTATTCTCTGCATTTGTAGATTCTCCGATAGGAACTAAAATATGATTCATTGTCTTAAAATTTCTGCAAAAATAATCATTTTTTAATTGAAAGGTAGTTTTTCAAATTTTTAAAATATCTTTAATTGTTAAAATATACTACTATTATTATGAGCTTACACACTCGTTTAGCTACTTCTCAAGACATTGATGCGCTCCTTGTTATTACTAAAGCTTGTGCAAAATATATGATTGAAAAAAGGATTTTTCAGTGGAATGAAAATTATCCAAATCGCGAAGCATTTGAACATGATGTGGCGCGAAATGAACTTTATGTACTAATAGAAGATACTGAAATCAAGGGTTGTGTTGTTATTTCTACCTTGATGGATGAAGAATATAAAACTGTGAAATGGCTTACTCCAGACGGAACTAATATTTACATTCATCGTTTGGCTGTTCATCCAAAAGCACAAGGAAAAGGTTATGCGCAATTTTTGATGCAATTTGCAGAAAACTACGCAATTGAAAATAATTATCGTTCTATAAGATTAGATACCTTTAGTAAGAACCCAAGAAACCAAAAGTTTTACGAACTTCGTGGCTATAAAAAATTGGAAGATATTTACTTTCCAAAACAAAGTGTATATCCATTTCATTGTTACGAACGAATTCTTTGAAAACAAGTCAACACATCACTTGTTAACAAAATTGCCATTCCTGCTTTAATTGCCGGAGTTGCAGAACCTTTACTATCCATTACAGACACTGCAGTAGTTGGAAACGTAGATTTAAATGCTACAGAAGCGCTATCTGCCGTAGGAATTGCAGGTGCTTTTATATCTATGCTTGTCTGGGTTTTTGGACAAACTAGAAGCGCTATTTCCGCACTGGTTTCTCAATATTTAGGTGCAAATAAGTTAGACGATATCAAAACATTACCTGCGCAAGCTATCGCTATCATTTTACTCATTAGTATTGTAGTGATTGGTATAAGTTATCCGTTTGCAGAGTATATTCTGAATTTTTACAATGCAAAAGGAATCGTTTTAGACTATAGTAGTTCGTACTTTCAAATTCGCATCTTTGGGTTGCCGTTTACCTTGCTCACCTTTGCCATATTTGGCGTTTTTAGAGGTTTGCAAAACACCTTTATACCGATGGTGATTGCTATTCTTGGAACTTTATTAAATATCATTTTGGACATCGCTTTGGTACATGGAATAGATGGATTAATTCCCGCCATGCATGTAGACGGTGCTGCGTATGCCAGTTTAATTGCACAATTTTTTATGGCAATTCTATCTGTAATTTTACTCTTGAAAAAAACACAAATTCCACTTACAATAAGCTTCCCTTTTCATCGCGAATTACCCAAAATGGCGGTCATGATTCTCAATTTAATTATTAGAACGACAGCTTTAAACGTTGCCTTATATTTCGGAACTGCTTTTGCGGCAGAATACGGCGCTGAATATAGTGCCGCGTATACAATTTTGTTTTATATCTGGCTCTTTGGTGCGTTTATTATTGATGGCTATTCAAGTGCAGGAAATATATTATCGGGGAAATTGTATGGTGAAAAAAACTATATAGAATTAGTAAAACTTAGTGAACGTTTGATTCGTTATGCCATCATTGTTGGTATTGTAATGGTACTTATTGGTGGATTCCTATATTATCCTATTGGACGATTTTTTACTAAAGAGGCAGCTGTTTTAGAGGAATTCTACGCTGTTTTTTGGTTGGTATTGGCAATGCAACCAATTTGTGCAATTGCCTTTATCTTTGATGGAATTTTTAAAGGTTTAGGTAAAATGGCTGTACTTAGAAACGTACTGCTGGTTTCCACTTTTGTTGTTTTTGTGCCTGCTATTTTTATTCTAGATACTCTAGATTTAAAATTATATGCTGTTTGGATTGCTTTTGCACTTTGGATTGCTGCTCGTGGTTTTCCGCTTATTTATTTCTTTCGAAAAGAATTTGTTCCAAAAACAAAAAAAGTATCATAGAAAACTGTGCGGATTCGAAGTTTAGACTTGTCATTCGCAACTCCAAAAACCGTAGTTCTCAATCAAAAAATCTTCATACATTTACAAGCACAAAATCACAATATCATGACCACAACACATAGCAACGGAAGTTTATATACTCATATTCAAAACAATATTGCAACCATAGAATTCGGACATCCTGCGAGCAATTCTTTTCCAGGTGAATTGTTAGATCGATTGACAAATGAACTACATAAACTTGCTGAAAATGATGCAGTAAGCGTGATCATTTTAAAAAGTGAAGGTGATCGTGTATTTTGCGCAGGTGCTTCTTTTGACGAATTGGTTGCGATTGATAATTTGGAAGCTGGAAAAACGTTTTTCAGTGGTTTTGCTAATGTCATCAATGCGATGCGCACCTGTGGAAAATTGATTATTGGTCGTGTACAAGGAAAAGCTGTTGGCGGCGGCGTTGGATTAATTTCTGCCTGTGATTACGCTATGGCAACAGAAGCAGCTTCTATCAAACTATCAGAATTAACTATTGGAATTGGTCCATTTGTGATTGCGCCTGCAGTACAAAACCGAATCGGAAAGGCTGGATTTTCAGAGTTGAGTCTAGCTCCAAGTGAATGGAAAACAGCGTATTGGGCAAAAGAAAAAGGCTTATATGCGAGAATCTTTGAAACCCAAGCGGAATTGGATAAAGAAGTAGAACTCTTCGCAGAAAAACTCGCTTCCTACAATCCTGATGCGTTGGCTGGTATGAAAAAAATATTGTGGGAAGACACCGAAAATTGGGATCAACTTTTAGCCGAACGAGCAGCGCTTTCAGGAACTTTAGTCTTATCTGACTTTACCAAAAATGCGTTGGCGAAGTTTAAGAAGTAAATGCCCGTTATTTGTTATTAGTTGTGTCTGATTACGATTACTTATGATTTGTCATTACGAGGAGTTACGACGAAGTAATCTTTTAATTGCTAACTCAATTGTACTTCGATCGAAAATTGTAGTAAAAACTACTTCCACACCAAAAAAATAAGGCACAAAATTTGATGCTTTATTGGAAGCTAACCGTATTCCAATGAAGAAACTTGTCTTACTATGTATCGTTTCAATTATACTACTTTCTTGTTCTAAAAAAGAGCAATATTATGGAGATTGGTCTCAATATTATGCTACAGGAATTATTAAAATAAAAAAAGACAGCATTTCTTTAAGTGATGAAGGAAGTATTTGGAAGACCTATCCATTAAAAATAGAGAACAACAGTCTTACTTTTTTAGATCATACCTTTCAAACGACTATTCACAAGGATTCGCTAATTTTTGAAGGACTCACGTATGAAAAAGACACTACTACGCCTATATTGGAAATAAACCTTCCCAAATTAAAAAATTATAATTTTCATATCACGAGCTCTTATGAAATGTTGATTCATACTAGATTCGGAAGAATTCCAAATACAAACGAATACAAGCTTCAGTTAAATGATCGTTATGGTAATTTTGAAGAACTAAAAGCATTTCTTTTTGGAAGTACAGATTTATCTGGACACATCACACCAAGACTGCTTTTAGTTTGTGACAAAAATGCCAAAATGAAAGATATAGAGCATATTTTTCATGAAATGGTTAAAATAAATGCTCAAGTTTTATACGCAGTAAATGATGTAACACATACTATTATTGAAGATAGCGTTGAACGAAGCTATTTAAGCTATAAACACTATATCAGTCCTATTCACAATATGTATTATGAAGCAAAAATAGACAGAACTATTCCAGTGGATTATAGTAATTTTCATCCTCTCTTAAATTATTTTGAAGCTGCAAAAAGTCAATTCATATTCCTTGTAAAGAATGAATTTTATATAGGAAAAGAGAAATATACTATGGATGCTTTCTCAAAAAAACTTGATGCACTCATAACTGAAAACCAGCAATTAGTCTGTTTATTTGATTTAGATTCTGATTTCAAACACAATATAATTTTTAATAATATTTTGAACGAAACCTATCAAAAACAGTATGATAGTATCGCTTTAGAGAAATACAATACAACCTACGAAAAATTACATAATAAAGAAAAAGCCAGTGTAAAAGCATTACGTCCTAGAAAAACAATTCAAAATGTCTCCATTCCACATTTCTTATCTTTTGAAGAAACTCCGATTGAAGGACTTAACTTTCCTTTTAAAAATATAAAAGAAGAAATTCCAGAAGCATATTTTAAAAAGTAATTGTCTCAAAAATGTTCATCAATCCACAATAACAACTTCACAAAAACCAAAACCTAATACCCAAAAACCCAACAACTAAGAGCTAAAAGCGATTTTAACAACAACGAATCCAATAAAAAACTATATTTGCGCCATAATTGAGGACTCATGAGTAAAATTCGCATTACAAAGCAATTTAATTTTGAAACCGGTCATGCTTTATATGGTTATGACGGGAAATGTAAAAACGTACACGGACACAGTTATAAACTTTCAGTAACCATTATTGGAACACCTATTTCAGATAATACAAATCCGAAATGGGGAATGGTACTTGATTTTGGTGATTTGAAAAAAATTGTCAATAAAGAGATTATTGATGTATTTGATCACGCTGTTATCTTTAATAAAAATACACCACATGCCGATTTAGGTAACATCATGATGGAACTTGGACATAATGTCATCTTAACCGATTACCAGCCAAGTAGTGAAAATATGGTACTCGATTTTGTCGAAAAATTGAAAGGCAAGCTTCCTAATGGCGTAGAACTTTTTTCGTTACATTTACGAGAAACCGAGACATCGGTGGCGGAATGGTATGCTTCTGACCAATAAATAAAAATAAAGAGTGCAGAACAAAGTCGAAGCGCTTTCTTATATTTACAACATGAACATTCCTGAAGGAAAAAAAATATACTTCTCCTCTGATAATCACTTAGGTGCACCAACTGCAGAAGCGAGTTTTCCAAGAGAGAAAAAATTTGTGGCTTGGCTGAATGAAATTGAGCAAGATGCCGCGGCTATTTTCCTTTTAGGTGATTTGTTCGATTTTTGGTTTGAATATAAAACTGTTGTTCCAAAAGGGTTTGTACGTGTATTAGGAAAGCTAGCTGATTTGAGCGATAAAGGCATTCCGATTCACTTCTTCGTGGGTAATCATGATTTATGGATGCGTGATTATTTTGAGAAAGAATTGAACATTCCTGTATATCACAAACCTAAAGAATTCACGTTTAACAATACTACTTTTTTTATTGGTCATGGTGACGGATTAGGTCCTGGAGACAAAGGCTATAAACGCATGAAAAAAGTGTTTGCCAACAAGTTTTTTCAATGGTGTTTTCGTTGGTTACATCCCGATTTAGGCGTGCGATTGGGACAATACATGTCTGTCAAAAACAAATTGATTTCTGGTGATGAAGATGCTAAGTTTTTAGGGGAAGAAAACGAGTGGCTAGTACAATATTGCAAACGTAAACTCGAGACCAAACATTACGATTATTTTGTATTCGGTCATCGTCATTTACCCTTAGAAATTGACCTCAACGAGAAAAGTCGCTATACAAACCTCGGCGATTGGATTAGCTATTATACGTATGGCGAATTTGATGGAAAAGTACTTTCTTTGAAGAAATTTGAATCTGTTTAGACGTGTTAGATTGTTAAACTCGCTTTACTTTTAGACTGCTTGCGCATTTAGATAGTTAGCAAGGTGACTTATATAAACAATTTTGCCAAGTAGAACCTTGTACTGAACTAGATTCAGTATTGACTCAGCTTTTCATGACATTAAGTTAAAATGTAAAAAAGATTCCCTAAACGCTTGAAAATAGATCTCGATACTATTTTTCTACAAAAAATCACTCGATATGACGTTTTGAGAACGCGAATAGAAACAATTTAAAATTCAACATTTAACATTCAAAATAATAAAAGAAAAGTCTAAAAAAGCAGCGAAAGTGGTTTTAAGAGCAAAGCTTATCTAATTACTACATACATCTTTTAAATAAAGCTCCAATTTGATTTGAAACAAGGTACCTTCAAGCAAATCAGAAATAAATTCTAATTCTTTTTCAGAAACCGCCAAATCAACATTAACAGCAGGCGTTTTTAGCAATATGGAACGACAATTATTATTGGCCTGACATGCTGAACAACAACCGCGAGAAATTGCTTGTGTTACCAGTTTTGAAAAATTTTCTAGCTGAGCAAGTGTCAAATAAAAACCCGTATCTCTAAAAATAACTTGATACTGATTATATCTATTTTTAGCTAAATCTTGCTTCCATTGAAAAGCAATTCCAATAGTGTTATGATAAATACGTCGTATATCGCCCATGACTTTTAATTTGAGTTTCAAATATACAATTATTTATAATTAGTCTAAATAAAAGAAGTGTTAATTCTAAAAAAAATTAAACCTTTTTATAAAATGAAGGTCTTACTCCCAAATCTTACTTCATGAATTCATACAAAATTATTGTTGCAACTCTTGTTTCTTTACTTTGCTTTGCTTGTGGGAATGATGATACATTTACGACTTCAAATACCACGGAAACACCCGCAAATACAGTTTCTGAGAAACCTAATATCTTACTGATTATTGCAGATGATATGGGATTAGATGCTACACCAGGTTTTGATGTAGGCACTGTAAAACCAAATATGCCTAATTTGCAAAATATGATCAATAGTGGCGTTCGATTTTCAAATGTATGGTCAAATCCTACATGCACACCTACACGATCTACAATTCTTACTGGAAAATATGGTTTTAGAACCAACGTCTTAAATGTGGGCGATGTATTATCAACTTCAGAAACATCAATACAACAATTTTTAACCGTAAATAGTCCAGAATATTCCAATGCGGTTATTGGGAAATGGCACTTATCTTCAAATGCATCACATCCAACAGCAATGGGCATTGATTATTATGCTGGTTTAATATCTGGCGGTGTGCAATCATACTGGAATTGGAATTTAACAGAGAATCAACAAATTACAAACTCTACTGAATACACCACTACAAAATTCACCGATTTAGCTATTAATTGGGTTGCTGATCAAACAAGTCCTTGGTTTTTATGGTTGGCATACAACGCGCCTCATACACCTTTTCATTTACCACCAAGTGAATTGCATTCACAAGGAAATTTAGCTACTGATCAAGCTAGTATCGATGCAAATCCGCTTCCATATTATATGGCAATGCTGGAAGCTATGGATTCAGAAATTGGCAGATTGCTTGATTCCATGTCTGACGAAGAAAGAGAAAATACAGTTATTATTTTTATTGGAGACAATGGCACTCCAAATCAGGTCGTTCAAGAATATGTTTCTCAACGTGCTAAAGGCAGTGTATATCAAGGTGGCGTAAATGTTCCTATGATTGTTTCAGGAAAAGATTTGGACAGATTTAATACTATAGAAGATGCACTCATCAATACTACCGATCTATTTGCCACAATTGCTGATATAGCCGAAACAGGAACTACAGAAATAAACGATAGTAAAAGCTTTAAAGAATTATTAACGGCTTCAAATGCAGAAAATCGCGAGTATGCGTACACTGAAATCAGCAGAGATAACGGATCTGATTATACCATTAGAAACGCTACACATAAGTATATTTTATTTGCGGAAGGAGACGAAGCTTTGTATAATATTAGCGCAAATCCATTTGAAAATCCAAATCTCCTGAATGCAAATCAATTGCCATTGAGCGCAACAAATAGTGCTATGAAAGATGGGTTGGTAATTAAATTGAATGAAATACGGCAATAATTATACTTTTTTTGCTCCTTGATATTCCTGATGTTCTTCTACATCTTTCGTTAAATCTAGTTTACGGAATGATGGAGAAACCAATCCCGTAGTAACTACCGTAAGTAAGGTCATTGTTCCACCAAAAACTACTGCTGGGACAGTTCCTATGAGTTTTGCTGCAAGACCACTTTCAAACGCGCCCAATTCATTAGATGAACCTACAAACATAGAGTTTACAGCAGCGACACGTCCGCGCATTTCATCTGGTGTTTTGAGTTGTAAAATCGTTTGACGAATCACCATGGAAACACCATCCGTAACACCGCTAAAGAACAATGCTATTAGTGATATCCAAAATATTTCTGATAATCCAAAAATGATGATACAAATACCAAATCCGAAGATTGCAACTAACAACTTCATTCCTGCATTTTTAGTGATTGGAATATAGGCTGTTACCAACATCGTCAAGATGGCTCCAACAGAAGTTGCGGCACTCAAGAAACCATAACCAAGTGCTCCTACACCTAAAATGTCTGTTGCAAAAATTGGCAATAAGGCAACAGCTCCACCAAATAACACAGCAATCATATCTAAAGTCAAAGCTCCTAATACAGAAGGTTCATTACGTACAAAGTTGATTCCTTCTTTTAGACTTTCCCATACAGGTTCTCCTATTTTTGGGTTTAAAATTGGTTTCTTTGGAATCAATGATAGCAATCCAAACGATAAAACCACCATACCAAATATGATACAGAGCGAATAGTGGACACCAATCCAATAAATAGTAAATCCTGCAAAAGTTTTTCCTAAAATACTTGCCATTTGCCATGTAGAACTACTCCATGTTGCTGCATTAGGATAGATTTTTTTAGGAACTAATAAAGCCACTAAAGAAAAAATAGTGGGTCCAAAAAAGGAGCGTAAAAACCCTCCAAAAAAGACCAAAATGTAGATACAGAATAATACCGTATTTTGCGACCAATCGCCTACTACTTCAGGCCAAGTCAATAAAAACAATCCTAAACTTATAATAGAGAATAAAGCGATGCACGTGAGTAATAAGTTTCGCTTTTCCCGCTGATCTACAATATGACCTGCTAACAATGCCATAGAAATTGCTGGAATTGCTTCTGCCAATCCAATATACGCCAACGACATGGGATCACCTGTAATTTGATAGACTTGCCATTCAATCACCATAAACTGCATAGACCAGCCAAAAACCAAAAAAAATCGTACTATTAAAAAGATATTGAATTCTTTGAATCGTAAGGCTGCGTAAGGATCTTGTTTTTGCATGAATTGGTTATTCTGAGTTCAACTTGAACTCTACACGTCTGTTTTTCTTTCGTTGTGCCTCGGTATCATTGGGAACAATAGGTTTTGAGCTTCCAAAGCCAAACCACTGAATTCTTGACGCTTCTAATCCTTTTGAGATTAAATATGCTGAAACCGCTTTAGCACGTTGTAAAGATAATTCTTTATTTCGTCTTAGTGTGCCAATGTCGTCAGTATATCCATAGATTTCTATTGTGAGTGATGGCCTTTTTTCTAAATACGCATACAATTCATCTAGCTCTTTTACGGATGTTGCGACCAAAGTAGCTTTGTCAAATTCAAAAAGTACATTTTTAAAAGTATATACTTCATCTTCTTTTATACTATCTTCTTGAGCTATCGACTCTTCTTTTTTCTGCGTTTTCTGGTGAACAACCTCGTTCTCCAAAGACACTATTGAAACATCATCTATATAGTAATATGCAAACTCGTATTCTTGTGCACGTTGCATTTTTACAAGATTCGTTCTACGATTTAAATTAAAATTTCCAATAGAAAAATAATTCTCAAATCCAGTAGCTGTATAGGTGAATGAAATTTTAGTCCAACCTAATTTTTCTCTATAAAAGTGATCACGAGAAATTTCTACTTTTTGAAATTTTTTATCCCTAGCTTTTTTGGGTTTGATCTGTTTTTCACAGTAATTGGCGTGGTAACATTTGATGAGTTTTTCTTCAGTAAACAAAATATCTATATCCGAAGTGGCTTTCGTAGATTTTTCAGCCAAACTCACATAAAAGGTAACCGTGTACTTTTTTTCTTTTTCTAAAGTTTTCGCTAGTGTTCCTTGAATGTATTCTCTATAATTTTATTCTGTAAAAACATAGATGCCAGCATGCGCAATTCCTGTTCTTGATTTTTGGTAGCCGTTGTAGTGATTGTAGTTTTTCTTGCCTTTTTAATTAAATATAGTCGGTAAAACTCATACTGGGCGTACTTCAATCAATCACATTTTTATCAAACTGCCTGTAGATCGCTCGCAATGTGAACAACCTTCAAAACTAGGATTAAACACTAAATTCTGAGAAAAAAAGTTGCTGTTGTTAAGAAGATAAAGATTTGGAAGGTAGTTTTCATTTCCCATAAACGTTTGTATGATCATTTTATTACCTAAAAAATGATGGAAAACTACCTATACTTCAACAGTTATTTTTTCATAATACGTAGGATTGATTTAATACTAAAGTACTCTTTTTAAGTCAAAAAAATTATGCCAACGTTTTCGTGTTGATAAGTTATTATTTTATGTCTCGTAAACGCAATTGCAAGGTAGTTTCTCCGTTCCACGTATTTTCATTTACAGAATACACCGCATCAAATGTTTTTCTGCCTTGTACTTTAGCTAATTTGCCTCCTAAATTAAAACCAATTCCGTTAATTCGTGGCGATCTTCGTTGTACAGCCGTTAGCTTTAAATGATCTTCTTCCGCCCCTACACATTTTGCCCAACCTGTATCTTTTAGTGCTGTGCTCATAAAAATTGGACTCATATTCTTAGGTCCAAATGGCGCAAATTGTTTGAGAATTCTATAGAATTTTGGGGTAATTTCTTGAAGGGTAATTTCTTTATCAATTAAGATTTCTGGCGTGAGTAAGTTTTTATCAATTGTCGTTTTTACTACTTTTTCAAAAGCATCTTTAAACGCTTGATAATCTTCTTCTTTTAAGGTCAATCCTGCAGCATATTTGTGCCCTCCAAATTGAATTAAATGTTCTTTGCATTTTTCTAAGGCATTGTAAACGTCAAAACCTTTCACAGAACGTGCGGAAGCAGCCAGTTTTTCACCACTTTTGGTAAAAACCAACGTTGGACGATAATAGGTTTCTATCAAGCGAGACGCCACAATTCCAATAACGCCTTTGTGCCAGTTTTCATCGTAAACAACGGTTGTAAATCGTTCTTGTTCTCCTAATTTTTCTATTTGTTGAAACGCTTCTTTTGTAATTTCCTGATCCAATGTGCGTCGTTCGGAATTGAAGGTTTCAATGGACGCTGCGTATTGTTTGGCAATTTCCAGATCGTTCTCCATAAGCAATTCTACCGCATGCAATCCGTGACTGATTCTTCCTGCTGCATTGATTCGTGGTGCAATGACAAAAACCACATCTGTAATCGTTAAACTATCTTTTTTTAATTGATTGATAATCGCTTTGATGCCTGCTCTCGGTGTGGAATTGATGACTTTCATTCCAAAATGTGCCAAGGTTCTATTTTCGCCCGTCAATGGAACAATATCTGCTGCAATTGCCGTAGCCACTAAGTCTAAATATGGAAACAAATCTGTAACCGTTTGTCCTCTTTTTGAACCTAGTGCTTGAATCAATTTGAAACCAACACCACAACCGCACAATTCGTCATACGGATAGGTACAATCATCACGTTTTGGATCTAAAACGGCTATCGCTTTTGGCAATTCATTTCCCGGTCTGTGATGGTCACATACAATAATATCAATTCCTTTTTCGGTGGCGTACGTTACTTTATCAATCGCTTTAATTCCGCAATCGAGTGTAATGATAAGCGAAATGTCATTATCGGAAGCATAATCTATTCCTTGAAACGACACTCCATATCCTTCCTCATACCTATCAGGAATATAGGTTGCTATATTTGGATAGAGTGTTTTCAAATACGAAGAAACCAACGCTACCGAAGTCGTTCCATCCACATCATAATCACCATACACCAATATATTTTCACCATTAGTAATTGCTTTATCAATTCGCGCCACAGCAATGTCCATATCCTTCATTAAAAACGGATCATGAATATGTTCAATACTCGGACGAAAGAAAGTTTTGGCTTCTTCAAAGGTTTCAATTCCTCTTTGCAATAAAAGTGTTGCTACAATTTCGTCTACTTGCAACGCTTCCATCAAATGCTGGAGTTTGTGTGTTTCTGGTTTTGGTTTTAATGTCCAACGCATGTTTTTTGGTTTAGATTTTTACTTTTTTTTCGTTTCAAAATCTAATCTTATTCGTGGTTTGTTATTCTAATAATTGCCAGATCATCCATAGGTTTTAATGATCTTTCTTTTTCTAAAAGCATCATTTTTCCCTGTAGCATATCTGTATGATTAGTTGTGTTTTTGTCAATAGACAAATAATCAATCAATATTTCTGCTTCTTCATAATTTGTACTATTTCCTAATTGTTTGTACGTATAAATTCCATCAGTCATAATACTTAAATCTTCTACATTTTTCAATGATAGTTTTTGTTTAAAATTATCATACCAAACATGAAAATCTTCTTGTAAATGATAGGCAAAATAATCAGGTTTATCTCCTTGCTCGTATTCCGTAATTGTCTTATTATGAACAACTACGCCATCACCAATACAAATAATTTCTACACTTTTCGTGGAGGCATCATATACTCCTAAAATCAATGTGCTTAGCAATTCTAAAGTCTCAAGATTGAGTTGATTTTTAATACTTTTTAGCTCTAAAAAGAGCTTTTTTAATATCGAATACAACTGTTTTTCAAGAGTTTCATCCTGCGGTTGTATGAATTCTGTATAAAATAGTTCTTGACTTATTTTTTTCAGGATTTTAGCAAAAAGTGTGGATGCAAAGTGACTTTCTGTTCCCATAGAACAGCCATCCATAACTGCAATAAGCACTTTATTTTCTCCTATTTTTGTAGAAACGAGACTATCTTCACAATAATTTACATGAAAATCTCCTTTTTGAATACTCGTATATATCTTCATTCGTTAACGCCAATTCCTTTATACAATTTCTTTCATCTTAAATACATCAAAATGTCGTTTCCAACTAAAACTGAGGAAAATTATACTACGGAATTAAGATTGTGAAAATACGTATTGGTTTCCACTTTTGCAAAACGACGGAACATTTCCATCACACCACAATAGGTTTCTACTGATAAATCGACTGCACGTTGAATCTTTTTTTCGTTTAAATCTTTCCCATAAAAATGATAATCTAACCTAACGGTATGGTAATATTTTGGATGTTCTTCGGTAAGTTCACCAGCAACTTCCATTTTAAATTCATCTACCGTAACTTTCATTTTATTCATGATAGATACTACATCTAATCCTGAGCAACCTGCCAAAGAAGACAACATCATTGCTTTTGGTCCTAATCCTTCATTATTTCCACCATTTGCAGGTGAAGTATCCATCAATAGCGTTTGTCCTGTAGGGTTATCGGATTCAAACAACATGTTTCCTTTCCACTGTGTTGTTATTTTATGTCTCATATCTGAAGTTTTTTTCGTTTCTTGTTGGTATCAAAAATACAAGTAATAAATTTAAAAATATACCATTATGCCATTAGTAACTCCATTGAATCCAGAACATGATTTGGAAACCAAAGAATTAGCTGAATTTTTTAACGAAACGCTAGGGTTTTGTCCAAATTCTGTTTTGACTATGCAACGCAGACCTGCTATTTCAAAAGCATTTATCAACCTAAATAAAGCTGTGATGGCAAATGAAGGTCGTGTCACTTCTGCTTTAAAACGAATGATTGCTTGGGTAAGTAGTAATGCTACAGGTTGCCGTTATTGCCAAGCACACGCAATTAGAGCCGCAGAACGCTACGGAGCAGAACAAGAACAATTAGACAATATTTGGGAATACAAAACGCATCCTGCATTTTCAAATGCTGAGCGTGCTGCACTAGATTTTTCGCTAGCTGCTTCTATCATTCCAAATGCTGTGAATGAAGATATTAAAACGGAATTATACAAGCATTGGGACGAAGGTGAAATTGTAGAAATGTTAGGTGTAATTTCATTATTCGGGTACTTAAACCGTTGGAATGATAGTATGGGAACTTCTATTGAAGAAGGTGCTGTAGAGAGCGGAAACCAATACTTAGGAAAACACGGTTGGGAAAAAGGAAAACACGTGTAAACTCTTAACATAAAACTAATAGTAAAACCCTTATTGTAAGTCAGTAAGGGTTTTTTATTTACAGAAAAATGACAAGATTCTGCGAAAAATCGCGCATTCTCAAAAATCTTCATCTACACTTTTTTGCATTTCGTCTACACTTATTCTTCGTTAAACTGCAATTGAGTTTTAATACTTTTTTATGAACTAAAATTGTAATAAAAACTTACTCACACTAAAGAAAAATGAAAAATGCATTAAACGTATTATTAATCGAAGACAACATGATTGAGATCATGAAAATGAATCGTACGGTTTCATTGCTCAATGCCAAGCATGAAATCACAGAAGCGAAAAATGCAGAAGAAGCGCTAGCAATTTTAGAAACGAAACAAAATTTACCTGATATTATCTTACTCGATTTGAATATGCCAAAAATAAATGGAATCGAATTTTTATCTATTTTAAAAAACGATCCAGATTTACGGCACATTCCTACGATAATTTTGACAACATCAGACAACAGAAAAGATATTTTAGAATGTTACCGAATTGGAATTTCTGGTTACATTTTAAAACCCCTAAAGTATGAAGAGTATGTTTCAAAAATAGAGATCGCTCTTTCGTATTGGTCAATAAATGAATTAAAAAGTGCTTAACCTCTTTTTGTGTTCTTAATTATTTGAGAATTTATAGTCCCCCCAAACTACACAAAAGGAAATACTTAACCTACTGTGCTTATGAAAGGAATCATCTTTACAGAATTTTTAGACTTAGTAGAAGACAAATTTGGATTGGAAATGGTAGATACCATTGTTTCTCAATCAAAACTAGAATCTAAAGGTGCGTATACAGCTATTGGTACGTATCACTTCTCAGAAATGCTTCAATTGTTACAAAACTTAAGTAACAATACTGAAATTTCTATTGATGATTTACTACTTACCTACGCCGAACATTTTTTTAGTGTTATAGAAAACAGTTATCCCGGACTGCTAGCTACCTACAAAGACCCTATTGAAATGTTGTCTTCTATTGAAAATCATATTCATGTAGAAGTACGCAAAATATATCCCGACGCTGAATTGCCCACGTTTGTTGTTGAAGAAAAAACAGCAAATTCATTAACCATGATCTATAAATCGAGCAGAGCTATGCATCATTTTGGATTGGGATTAATGAACAAAACCTTTGAACACTTCAATAGTTCAGCAGAAATTATACTAGAAAAGATAAAAGAAGATGGAACTGAAGTAAAGTTTATTATCAAGAAAAATGAATGAGTCAGGAAGAAATAGACATATTAAAACGTGCCCTCAAACGTGAAAAAGACGCAAGAAAAGCTGCTGAAAAAATTCTGGAAGACAAGTCAAGAGAATTATATCATCTATCTGAAGAACTCAAAGTCTCTAATGCTAAATTAGAGGCTTCTGTCAATGAAAAATCCTCACAACTTGAAGGTGTTTTTAAAAACATCAATGATGCCTATGTAGTCATAGATATTACTGGAAATGTCCTAAAAATGAATACTGTAGCTATTGATTTTTTTGGATATGATATATCACAAGAAAAGCTAAATATTGTTAATCTTATTTATCCAGAAGATGCCGAATATGCATTTACATCATTCAAAACCTTAGTGGAAGAAGGTGCTTTTACCAATTATACGGCTCGAATTCTTACCAAAAAAAAAGAAGTTAAATGGGTTCAAATAAACGCTACTGTCATTTATGATAAAAATGAAGAGCCTATCGCTGCACAAGGTATTGTTAGAGATATTACCGAAATAAAACATAACTCTGAATTACTAGAAGAACAGAAAAAAGAGTTGGATATAATTGTACAAAATTCTTCACTAGGAATCATGCTAACGCAACACGGTAAGATTTTGAGAACAAATAAAGCTTTGCAAAGACTACTGGGCTATTCTGAGAAAGAATTTTCCAAATTTACTGTAAAAGATATTTCCAATCCTGATGATTTTAGTGAAGACGAGAAGTATAGAAAAAAAATAGATTTTGGTGAAATTAATAACTATGTTTCTACTAAAAGATATAAGAAAAAAAATGGGACTTATGTTTGGACCAAAACAAACATCAATGCCGTAAGAAATAGATTTAAATCTATCAAATACCAAGTAACAATTATAGAAAATATAACCTTAGAAATGAAGCAGACTTTAATTATTGACATGATTAATGACTTAGCTAAATCTATTCTAGGAAAAAATAACATCTATGAAATTGCATGGGAAATGACTCAGAAAATTGCAGAATATTTAGGGACAAATGATTGTGTCATATATTTGGTTAATGACAAAAAAAATACTCTTGAGCAAATAGCTACATATGGACTCAAACTAGGTGAAAATAAAAAAATAAAAAATAAAATATCTATTCCAATAGGAAAAGGTATCGTCGGCTATGTAGCGAAAACAGGAATACCTGAAATAGTAAAGGATTCCTCTATTGACAAAAGATATATTATAGATGATGATATTAGATATTCTGAAATATCAGTGCCTATTATAAGCAATGGAAATGTAATTGGTATTATTGATTCCGAACATCCTGATAAAAACTATTTTAACAAACATCATCTTCAGACACTAGAAAATATTGCTAGTCTTGTATCCATGCAGCTAAACAACGCTATAAACAATAGAAAGCGAGAAATTGCAGAAATTAAAAACAAACATTTATTACAAAAGCTTGAAAAACGAAATTCTGAATTAAATGAATACGCTCATATTGTTTCCCACGATTTAAAATCACCTTTACGCAGTATTGATGCCTTGATTTCTTGGATAAAAACGGATAACAAAGGAAAACTTGATATACCAACGCTACAAAATTTTACGTTAATTGAAGGTACTTTAGAGACGATGGAAAAACTCATCTCCAACATCTTAGAATATTCAAGTGCAGGCTCTAAAATTAATGAAACAAAAACTGTATATTTAAACCAAATAATGGACGAAATTAGTCGTATATTATTTGTTCCTGAGCATGTTTCAATCAAGGTGCTGAAAAAACTGCCTGTAGTAAAAGGTGATCCTACCAAATTTCAGCAATTATTTCAAAACTTAGTGAGCAATGCAATAAAGTTTAACAATAAAGAAGAAGGAATCATTGAAATTGATTTTGTGGAAAAGATCTCTTTTTATCAGTTTTCTGTTCGTGATAATGGAATTGGTATTGAAAAAAAGTTTCACGATCGCATTTTCAAAATATTTCACTCCTTAAATAAAAGTAAAGAATCTACAGGTATTGGATTATCAATTGTTAAAAAAATTGTCGATTTGTATGAAGGCACAATTTGGCTTGAGAGTGAGCCAGGAGAAGGCACAACGTTCTTCTTCACGATAAAAAAGTAAAAATGAAAACAGTTCAAATAAAAAAAACAAAGACTTCTGGTTGGGAATATCTTAGTGAAAATCATGCACTAAAAAACCCGCTCGTACTGGTTTTTGGAAATAGATATATGTTAGAAAGCGAAAGCATTTACGAAGAAGTAAAGTCGCTTTATAAGGATGGTGAATTTGTCTTTGGTTCTACTTCTGGAGATATTACATCGCAATATGTAGATGATGAAAGTATTACAATCACAGCTATTGAATTTGAATGCAGCAAATTTATTATTAAATCAGCAAATGTTTTGGCTGATAATACTAGCATAAATAGCTATGAAACTGGAAAGAAGCTTATAGAACAATTTCCAAAACAAGGGTTGAAACACGTGTTTATTGTCTCTGAAGGAAGTTTTATCAATGGAAGTCAATTGACTTTGGGAATGAACTCAGCTACAGAAGAAAATGTACTAATTACAGGTGCTTTGTGTGGTGATGCAGCACGGTTTGAAAAAACGGTTGCTTCCTACAACGAACTCCCAAAATCAGGAGAAATTGTTGCTATTGGATTCTATGGGGAAACACTTAACATAAGTTTTGCTATCAATGGTGGCTGGACGCCTTTTGGACCTGAGCGTATTGTCACAAAATCAAAAGCAAATGTTTTATATGAATTGGATCATAAACCTGCTTTAGACTTATATAAAAAGTATTTAGGTGAAAAATCGAAAGAATTACCTGGTGCGGCTTTATTATATCCGTTGAAGGTAAAATCGACCAATGAAAAGCATTCTATAGTTCGTACAATTTTAAATATTAACGAAGCAGAAAACTCTATGATTTTGGCAGGCGATATTCACGAAAATTCGCGTGTACAATTAATGATGACAAATGTTGATAATATCGTTGATGCTTCCGAACAAGCAGCCATACAAGCACTAGAGTTACAAGGAAAAGCACCTGAACTGGCCATTTTAGTCAGTTGTATTGGACGAAAGTTAGTATTAGATCAGCGCGTAGAAGAAGAAGTTGAAGAAGTCATTGAAGTCGTCGGAGAAAATACCACGATTTGCGGTCTATATTCGTATGGAGAAATTGCCCCTTTTAGTGACGAAAAAACCTGTCAATTACACAATCAAACCATGACCATTACACTTATAAGTGAATAAATCATAAAAGAAGTTTTTTACAAGTATTGCGTGAATGAATTCATTATTAAAAAGACAACTTAGAAAATTTATAAGTCCTGAACTGCAGGCACATCCTGAAATGGAGCGTTTCTTGGATGCGGTAAATCGTTCCTATACTACATCTGATGAACAATTTGCCATGTTGCAACGAGCAACAACAATTAGTTCTGAAGAATTGTTTGAAGCCAATCAGCAACTCAAAAAAGAGTCTGATGCGCAAAAAGAAGTCATCAAAAAACTTCAAAATGTAATTGACACCTTAAATGAATACCAATTAGGTGTTAGCGAAAAACAAGAAAATATAGCATTAGATTCCATAAAATTGGTTGATATTATTGACAATCAAACCAAAGAAATTTTAAAAATAAATGAACAGCGAGATAAACTAGTAAAAAGTTTAGAGCGTCAAAATCAAGAACTCAACGATTATACACACTTAGTTTCTCATGATTTAAAATCACCACTTCAAAGTATTGATGCATTGACGTACTGGCTGCTAGAAGATTTTGAGGCGGTATTAGGTCACAATGGGAAAAAAAATATTACACTCATTCGAGACAATGTAGAAAAAATGAACACTTTGGTAAAAGGAATCTTAAAGTATTCCTCTATTGGTCATGTTGAAAAAGGTTTTTACAAAGTAGATACTGCGGATGTACTTCAAAAAGTAATTCCTTTTATGAAAGTGCCCGAACATATCACTATAACAATTCCAGAAAAGCTACCAACGGTTACTGGTGATCATTTCCGGTTGAGAGAATTGTTTCGAAATCTACTAAGAAATGCTATTAAATTTAATGACAAACCCAAAGGAGAAATTGTCATTGGTTATACAGACAAAAATGTTTTTTGGGAGTTTTATATAAAGGATAATGGAAAAGGTATTGAAGAAAAATACTTCGATAAAATCTTTATAGCTTTCCAAAAACTCCAAAATGACTACAAATCCACAGGAATAGGACTTTCAATTGTAAAAAAAATCATCGATCTTTATCAAGGTGACATCTGGATTGAATCCACGCCAACAATAGGAGCTACTTTTTACTTTACACTAAAAAAGTAAAAACATAAAAAAAAACTCCGTTTTACAGCAGATTTGTGTAACTTATAGTTTTGAATTCGTCTTAACGGATTACTAAATCGAGTTTCACTAAAGTAAAACCATGGAACAACCTAACTTAACCTACGTAGAACAATTAGCACGCGGAGATGAAAATATCCGAAGCACACTAATTGATGTAATAAAAACTGAATTTCCTGAAGAAAAAAATGAATATTATGAAAGCCTAGTCACAAAAGATTACAAAAAAATAGAAGAAAATGTTCACAAACTTAAGCACAAAATTAGTATTTTGGGGCTTGAAAAAAGTTATGAACTCGCTAATACCTACGAGCACAACCTTCGCGAAAAAAGAATGGATGGTGTCGATGATTTTGAAGAAATTTTAAACACGATTACAGCGTACATTAAAACTATTTAAGGCATGAATTGTATTATTATAGATGATGAAAGACTGGCTAGAACGATTATAAAAACCTTGTGTGATGAAATCAGTTCATTGCAAGTGGTTGGTGAATTTCCAAATGCAATGCAAGCCATTAAGCATTTGAATGAAAACGAAGTAGATCTGATTTTTTTAGATATTCACATGCCAGATTTTACAGGATTTGACTTTGTAAAAACACTCAAAAATCCACCAAGTATTGTATTGACAACATCTGATCCGAAGTTTGCGATTGAAGCTTTTCAGTACGAATGTATTGTTGATTATTTGCTGAAACCGATTGAAACAGATCGCTTTAAAATGGCAGTGGAAAAAGCGAAAAAACAGCAATTGTTGAATACCAAAGTAGAAGAAAACAACGCTGAAAAAACATATGAGAATGATTTTTATATCAATATTGATCGTCGTTTGATCAAAATTGACATTCCAAGTATTTACTTAGTAGAAGCCAAAGGAGATTATATTCACATTAAAACAGAAGATAAAAACTATACGGTACATTCTACCTTAAAGAAAATTGAGGAAAAACTTCCAGATTCATTATTCTTAAAAATTCATCGTTCATACATTATTAACTTGAAGAAAATCATTGATATTGAAGACAATAGTGTTTTAATTAAAAAAGATGTAATTCCTGTGAGTCGGTCGAAACGTCCAGAATTAATGAAACGATTGGATTTACTTTGATAGACACTGTCCAAAACATAGATGAGAAGGATTTAATCTGATATGGTATTGTTATTATCTTTGTTTTAACTAAATAGGAATCTCTGTTATATTGTTTAGATCGTCTTTCATAATAAAGTCTCTTATCTCCTTCAAAAGAATTATAATATTGTTCTAGATGTCTTTGAAATTGTGTAACAGATGCTAACTGCTCTTTTTTAATCTGAGTCTGACTATTAGTCGCAAATGTAATTTGGTTTTTTATATCTTCATTTTCTGTTGCTCTAATTTTAATAGGACTATGTATTTCATCTATATTTTCGGATGTTCTGTTATTATACATTACATTACTTGTTTGACATCCATTAACGATTTGATAGTCTTTTATAGTAAAAGTATCACCTGTATTATTAAGTGAGTTTGTTACTATTGTCACTCCATTATTTAAAACACTAAATAAATATACCGATTCTCCTGTAATAGTACTTAAGATTCTTTTATTTACATCATTGGAATCGCCTTGAAAATCTCTAACATTATCCTCAAATACATTTTGTATTCTATCGTTTTCATCTACTATTATCTTTTTGAATTCTTTGAATGGAATCATTCCAATATAAGACTGTGTAATGCCGTCAATTGATAGTAGTGTTATACTAGAATTAAATTCAAAGGTTGTTGATATTGCTTCTTTAGACTTTCTATATGTTCTTACAATTTCACTTGTTCCATCACAGAATTAAAGGCTACTTTCATCTTACCTTCTTTATCAATAATCCCAAACTTTTATAAGGTTGATTACTACCTACACAGGAAATCAAAGATTCAGCAAGGTCAATAACATAATAATTATCCTGAATCCTGACTCTAAAAGTCTTGACTCTTTTCCTCCACAAACTCAAAAGCAGCCTTCTTCTTCCCATCCGTATCAATGATTCCAAACTTTTTCTGCGGATTGGTACGCCATGGGCGACTTCCCACAACTTTGCTTGGAATGTCTTTAAAATCATATAAAGTCCAGGCTATATAGGAAATATTTTCTGCTTTGAGTATTGCTTGCATGGCTTTGTAATACTTGGCTTGCTTCTTTTCCGAACCTGCAAATGGACGCCAAAATCCACCATAGGAAGATTGTCCATATTCCCCAAGAACAATTGGTTTATTAGTGATTTTCGCTTTTAAATCAGAATATTCCTGAGCAAAGTCTGCAACAGCATCATAATAGTGAAACGATACAAAATCGAGCTTATCTTGTAATAAATGAGCGTTTTCGGTATTGGACCAACCAATTGTCACCAAATGCTGATTGTCAATGGATTTTACGAGTGAAATCATACTTTCTAACCAAGCTAGCACATTTTCTTTTCCGCGCGATTCAAAGTCCAAATTTGGTTCGTTTTTGATGTCCCATGCTACAATTGCCTTGTGATTTTTGAATTTAGAAACGATGGTTTCCGCATGTCTTTGTGTTAGTGTCCAATCTAGTACTTCGTAATTTACATAGAAATCAAATAAAGTCACAACTGTTTGCAATTCTTTACTTTCTGCTGCATCTAAAACTTGTTCTAATTTTTCAAGCTTGTCTAGGTGTACATTTGCTTTTCCAAAGTCTTCATATGGGACAAAAATTCGGATCGTATTCAACCCTGCATTTGCAATGATATCAAAGTCTTTTTTGATGATTTCGATATCAAATTGATCGCCAAACATCTCCCAAGGACTTGCCTGCGGATAGTAATTGATTCCTTTTAGATTCAAGTTAGAAACAGCTTTGGTTTTGGTAGTTTTTTCAAGTGTTTTTGTCTTTTCTTTTACTAAATGACGAATGCGCCAAAAGCCATCTTCCAATAATAAAATTGCTTTGTAATTTGCCATTTCAGTAGTTTCCATCACAAAAGCAACATCTTTGTATAGCTGTTTATATTCCACCACATTCTCATCTTTTAAAACAATGAGTTGTCCATCTTCACTAAAGAATTCAATATTTGGTGTATGCGAAAGGGTTGTTGCATCTACAGTTATATTTTGCTCTTTGTTTTGGGCTACAAAATCCATTATATTTTTACGGGCACTTTCTGTGTAATAATCATCAATTCCGCTGATTTGATTGGTTTTGTAAGATACATGTTTTACATACCAAGCATCTAAATAATCATTCTCGATTTTTGTCAATGTTTGTTCGTCCATTGGTCTACCTTCATTACCATCATCAATCCAGTTCATTTTGGGCAAATACTGGTCTATTTTTTTGACTTCTGTATGTAACATTTTGCTTCTATCAGCTCCCGTATTTAGATAGGTAAACGCACTACTGATTAAGAAAATCAGTATGGAAATGACAATGATGTATGTAAACACCAAAAAACCACGTATGATGTTTTTGTCTGCTTTTACCATAGTTTTATTGCTTTCAATGTTTTTGTAATGCCTGCTGTTGTAATTTTGAGATCGTAGTTTCCGTTGTTGAAAATATTTGGATTCAATTCAAAGTTCACAAAACCATCACGCGATTCTTCTATATATCTTTCCAATATGTTTTCGTTTTGATATACACTTAACGTAACCTGTAAACCATCTGGAATCAGTTGTTTCATAAAGCTTCGTAATGGTCCAACCTGAAAGCTTCTATTATTTTCAGAAAATGTAACCGTAAAATCTTGTATGACTTGTGTATAGCTCAACGAAATGGTATTACTTTCCGAAATCCCTTTTACATACGCTTTTATGCTCCAGGTTTCTAAGTGATCTGGATGAATCATCTTTGCTGTTGCAACACCATCAATCGTCATTCCTGCAGTTTTTAAAAGATTTCCATCTGCATTTGTAATAAAGAATTCTACATAACTTCCATCACTTATAATATTGTCATTTTCATCTTTTAAAACCGAAGTTGTAAATGTTGTAATTTGATTTCCATCTGCATATTTGTGTGGTCGTTTTGCAAAAATTTCAAAATCGGTGGAAATTGCAGGCATAATATTTACAGTATACTCTTTAGAATTGAGCCCTAAGCATTCGGTTGCCAATAACATTCTACCATTTTTTGAAGGTGCATAGATACGTTGATACGCAATTAAGTTATTTGTTCGAATCATTTCTTGTTGTTCATCAGCTAAAAATTGATGTTTTACAGCAACTTCAGTGTTTTTTTGTACGGGATTGTCCAAAGCATCGGTTGGAATTACAACTAACATGGTACAATCTCTATCGCCAGCTTCTATACTTGGCGGCCCAACATAGGTTTCCATAGAAACAGGTTGTACTTTTGGAAGAATTGTAAATGTTCCTGAAAGTGCGTTTGTCTTGTCCAATAATCTCCAATTGACAATTCCTCTTTTACTACAGATTTGTGTTGGAATTGTATATTGCAGTTGATTATTGGTAATTGTTGCAGATATCAAGGTTGACCCATAACTATTGGCACAATACAATTGAATTGAAGCATCTTGCGTTCCTGAAAATATCAAATTAATGTTTTCGCCAGCCGTGAATTCTTGCTGTGTAGTTTCCAATCGAATCGTTTCGAAAGTTTTTACACTGAATGTTTTCGCGCTTGACGCAATTACTAAAAAATAATATAATATGTAGTTCAATTTTATCATTTTGGGTTTCCTATATAAGCGTTGAGTTCAATTTTCACATAACTGTAAACCGAATTATCTATTTTTTGTACCACAGTATGATTCTTTCTATTTGGGACAATCTTGTTTGAGATATCTTCGTTTGGTAAACCGTTTATATAACAGTTTTCCATATCTGTACTAATGATTTGTATGTTTTCATCTTGCAATATTTGATATTGAAATGGTTGTTTTCGTTGTTGTCGAATAGCTCTGTCTAAAAACTGATGATCTACCCATAAAATTTCTTGGTTTTCATCATAATAGGATACCAATAACTGTGGAACCGTAATTTCTTGTAAGCCACTATTAAATAGGTTTCCTCTGATGGTTTTTGGATCGATATGCAAATCGCTCAATACGATATTTTTATATAAGTCGGATCCTGAAACGTTGCCTGCTGCATGCAAGTTAAATTTGGTTGGCGTATCGGCTAAATCTACAGGTGTGAATTCGTCTGGATTGAAGGTTTCTGGAATAGAATCCTTTGTTTTTGACCAAGCAATACCTTCAAAATTGATACGAAACGATGTCACTTCTTTTGGCATTAGCTTGTGCTTCATATGATATTTAGCATTGTAGGTTGCTAATTCCACATTTTCGTCATTATACAACGTTCCTTTTAGCACCACATCGGCCGGTACATTGTCTATGTTTTGCACTTGACCGACAATAGCATAATGTCCGTTGTGTTTTACCAATTTTGCTATCAGAATCTCCAAAACAGGTTGCTTCAATACATCTTCGTGATAGGTTTGTTCTGTAGTAATACGTCTTCTTCCATGATTGTAGTAGGCAGTTTTATTGTTAGAAAATAATTGATCTGGTGGCAAATCGGCTTCGATAGCTTCTGCTTCTAAAAACCATTTCCCATTGAGTTTTACAACCGTTTTATAATCTGTTCTATTAATTTTTTCTAAAGGCGTAACCCATTTTGTATTTACTTTTAACGTTGCCAAACTATCGGTTTCTTTTGTAATTTTAGTTTCTATCGCATCCAATTTTGCGTAGGAACTCAACAAACCATCTGTAGATGAAATTTCGAGCATATACTGTGCAATAGTGACATTATTTTCGGGATTGATAAAACTGTGTGCTTTTTCGAATTCTTTAAAATCGAGCGCGTCGTAATAGGCTTTGACTAAATTTTCAGGCGAACGTTGCGCATCGTTTTTTATGTAGAACTGATAGATTCCAAATGCTAAAATCCCAATTAAAATAATTGACCAAACATGATTGACTTTGAACAAGTTTTTTGAAAATTTAATATAGCCATTATCAAACTGTAAATATTCTTGCGCATCTCTTCGCTTTCGCTGAATATATCGCAAGAAGATTGGACGAATATTAAAGATAAATGCCAAAATAATCGTCATAAACGGAATAATTCCCCAAGCTAGTTTTTGCCAAGTAGCGACCTCATCTTTTGGTAAAATAGATGATAACGGCGGAACGTTTAATTTTTCCCAAACCATGATCCCATTTTCCAATTGTGGTAAGCGTTGCCATCCACAGAAATAGAGAATTGGATCATAGAATTTGTCATTAGAGAAAATGTATTTTAGGTTATATTTTTCGGGTGTTGTTAAGAACTGTTGCAACGAACCAATTCCGGCAACTCCTTTGAATTTTGAGTTCTCCAAACGTTCTATTGGCCGTGTGGTGAGTTCTGGCAAACGACGTGCTGAATGGTAGTTTCCATCAACCGATAACGCATTGGTTTGTGCAGCTAGCCACGCCATTTGATCACCAAAACCAAGCGTTAAGTAACGCCACTGATCGTGTTGATCTTGATTGAGGAAGTTGACAATTGGAAGCATTTTTATTTTTTGTGGCTGCGATGGTCTGAAATAGCCTAAACTCATCGCAAAAATTGTCATGAACACAAACAACGCTGCCAATCCGCCACCAATGATTCGATGATACATAGCGCCAAATTTTTCTTGGAAAAATGTTTTTAAATCTGCTTCTGCAAAACGATAGGCAAATTCGCCAAATAGCGGCAATGACATGATGGAAGCCCAAAGTGTAAATCTGTCTAAGGTTAATATATTAAAAGCTGTGTCTCCCAAAATTTTTCGCGGAATTGGCGTTGTGCCACCAGTTCCCAATATAAATAAAAGTGTGATTGACAAACCAAAAAACAGATAACGTTTGCTGTAGTATCTGTAGAAAATGTATGGCAATAGGAACAATAAAATTCCCCACGGGATTAAAAAGAATACCAATCCAGACGAAGTAACTTCCAAAAAGTGATCGCGTGAACCATGTGGAATTGGTACTTGCGTGATTGGATTATTTTTAGAGTTGATCCAATACGGTAAAATACATCCGATAATGATCACCAAAGAAGACATTCCAAACAAAACAATTCGTTTAAATAACTTCTTAAAATTTCTCCAAAAGACGAAAAACGTGATTTCTTTTATGGATTGTACTTGTTTTCGTGATGCATCCATAATGGCCATTCCGATCAATGGAAAAATGAATAATACCATACCAAAAATTGGTGTTACATGATGCGATGCAACCGTAACTGCAATTAGAGAAAGTGACGTAAATAAGTACTTGTATTTGCCTGTTTGCAACCAAAGATAAATCTCTGGTAAGGTATGCATCAATATCGCTATACCAACGATACTTGGCAACTGCCCAAAAATATGTAGTGTTTCTACAAAAGAAGATGAGAAAACAGCAAGAATTGCTGCATAACCTGCTACTTTTTTGTTTCCTGTTAATAGTAATGAAAAACGATACACACCTGTTAAAAAAAGAATCACTGCAATTATTGCAACAGTAAACAATCCAAATTTTAATCCGCTAATAAAAGACAATGCGCCAATTGACTGATGCACTAGTGGTGGGTAGCTCATTACAGTAAATCCTGTATACCATTTGTAGTTCCAAGGTTCAAACCAACTGTTTGCATAATGATCTGCAAAGAATACATGAATTAAAGCATCGTAGGTAGTTTCTAAAGTGAAAAAGATTGACGTACCATGAAACACTACTCCAAGAAGTAATGCTACTAGTAATAGTTTATTTGTCGTCTTTTTCATCATGAGATGTAATGCTTTTTCGTTAAAGTAAAGATAAACGGTCTTCTTTTTAATTGGACTAAAGGAAATTGCATTTCGTCTAAAGATAGCTCCGTTTAAGATGTTTTGAGGGAAATCATCTGCAATTCCCAACTACTTTTGACCTGTAAGTCATTCGGAAAACAACACAAATGCAACTGAATACTACATGTAAATATGAATCATTAAAAATATAGTATGATGAAAATATTAGCCATAGACGATCAGAAATTAGTATTGATTCCTTTAGAAAGTAGATTACAGGAATTAGGATACCAAGTATTGACAGAAACAAATGCTTTGAAAGGAATGGAATTGTATGATATGTTTCAACCAGATTTGGTAATTGTAGACATGAACATGCCAATCGTTTCTGGAATGGAAATCGTACAACATATTCGTAGAGATAGAAAAGACGATACACCAATCATGATATTATCTGGAAATACCGATGATGAAATGATTACCAAAGGCTTTGATTTAGGTGTAAACGATTATATGAAAAAACCGTTGAGTTTAAATGAAGTTTGTGCCATAGTAAAAAGAATTATTGGTGTTCCTAAACATTCTGCTGTTGCAAATACAGATACAGTAATGATTCAACAAAGATGTGTTGGTGTTGTGATTCCTTGTTATAACGAAGCAGAACGTTTGTTAAGCACAGAGTTTACAGATTTTATCGACAAGAATTCTGGATATCACTTATGTTTTGTAAATGACGGAAGTAAAGATAATACACTGGAAGTTTTGTACAAACTACAAAAAGGAAGAGAAGATTTTATTACCGTATATGATTGTGAGAAGAATGGCGGAAAAGCAGAAGCTGTTCGTTTGGGAATGTTATATATGGCGCAAAGAGCTGATTTGGATTATATCGGATTTTTAGATGCTGATTTGTCTACCGATTTGGCTGATTTTGATGATATGGCTTCAACCATAGAAAACTCTGACTTTAAGATTGTAAGTGGTTCTAGAATTAGCAGAATGGGCGCAAATATTACCAAAGAATCTGCGCGTAAAGTAATTAGTATGACGATTAACTTCATCATAAGAAATATATTGTCAATGAATTTTAAAGACACACAATGTGGCGCAAAAATTTTCCATAAAGATGTTATCAATCTTGCGTTTGACAAGAAGTTCATCACAAAGTGGTTGTTTGACGTAGAGATTTTTATGAGAATGCGCAAGCATTTTGGATTGGACAAAGCCAGAGCAATGATGTGCGAGAAGCCTTTGAAGCGTTGGATTCATGCAGATGGTTCAAAATTATCTATGAAAGATTCTATTAAAATTATTGGTCAATTAGGACAAATTGCATGGTTTTACAGAGGTAAAAAAAAAGTTACCACTAGCGAAGTAAAGGCAAATTTTGAAGTTGCCTAAATATAAAATATATAAGTAAATACGTTTCCTCGAATCCCCCGATGGTTCCCCTAAACCTACTGTATTATGAAGATTGGAATTCTAATTATATTCCGTAATGACGAAAAAGTGATTGATGTGCAACGACTTATTGCGTTGTTTTCCGACAAGCAAAAATTGGATGTTTGTTTTGTAAATAATGGAAGTACTGACAAAACGCTTGAATTATTAAAAGAAATTCAAGAAGATAGTAGTATTTCGGTTTCAATTATTGATGTGAAGAAAAATCGTGGTTATGAAGCTGCCATCAAAGCAGGTATTCGGTACTTGGCTAGCAAAAATGAGTTGCCTTATATTTTATGTTTGAAGCAATATACTTCTCAGGATTATAATACTTTAGAAAAGGTATTCCGTGTTGTTCAGCAAGAAAAAGATATTGTGATGGATTTGTTTTCTAAAACTAAGCGTATGGCGCATAAGAATGTGTTTTCATTGCATAGTATATTGGATACGGCGTGTTAAAGTTAGATATGCTTCGCTAGTATTTTTTTTATATATTTTCTAAAAAATATAACGAATCTAATGATCTAAAATCAAAAAAAGTGAGCTACACGACGGCAACTCACTTTCTACTGGATACAATCTGAAAAATTGACCGTCAAAAAACTATTCTGATTATATAATACTCACAACATGTAAGTTGATTATATTAATTAATTGCTTCTACTGTTACTCCGATTAAGTTGTATCCGCCTCTGTCATAGTTATTTTGGGTAACTCCTGCTGGAGAACTGATAGTTCCTTTTCCGAATTAAACTTCTGTTAACTCAGTAACACGTCTTACGGTTGTATCTGCATCATCTGTTACCGAAGTATTTCCATTCATAGGCTGTGCGTTTCCTAATCCAACCGTTTCATCAAATTCAGTTCCTGAATCGTATAAGTAGTTTTTGTAAATTTCGATATCTGATTTTACTGTTCCGTCAACGTTAAAGACTTCTATTCCTTGCTGATTGTTTGAGATAAATCAATCGTTTGTAGATACAAACATGGTAGCAAAGTTTAATCTTTTACCTTCTTCTACATCAATTTCAAAAGTAATAGATTCTCCTGGTGGTACGCCAGTATTGCTTTTTGCAGCAGTTACACCATCTAAACCATTTAAATATTCATGAGCGATATCTGCATTTCCGTCTTCTGCCAATTCTTCTAATCCAGAACCTGCGATAACTGCTTCTCCTCTTGTAAAGAATGGTGATTGCTCTCCTTGCGTATAGGCAACTCCTGGAGAAAGTACCGAATATGAAGAAGAAAGGCGTAATAGAGCTCCTGTAGATCCTGTTTCCGTATACCAATCGTAAATTGCTTGTAGCCAACCATCTTCAGCTAGACTTTCTAAACCATTTGCTCTTACTGGTGCTCCTTCTTCAAATAATGCATTTGGTTGTGTGTGTACCACTAGGATTCCCGGTGTTACATATCCTGAATTGTGTAAAGCTTCTCTATCCGCCTTGGTAATTGTTAAAGTAAATTCTCTTGCAGCAGCATCATACGCTAAATATGCTGTTAAATAGTTTCTAATGTTTCTTCCTGTGTTTCTGAAAGCTGTATTACTATCTGGAGTTCCAGTGTTAGGTCCGGTTTGATTTGGGGCAGTAAACTGAGTTGATGGGAAGTTGTTTAAGAAGTCTTCATCTGCTTCTGTTCCTGCATCCCAAACATTGATATTGTCTGAAATATCTCCTGTTAACGGTGTATCACCATCCCATAGTTTGATTCCTTGCGGTTGTGTTGCAAAAACCCAGTCATTACTTTGTGCAAACATGTTAGCAAAACTCAAATATGTTCCTTTTGTTGCTTTAGATGATACTTGGTGTGTTTCTCCTGTTTTAGTAAGTGGACCTGAACCAATTATTTTTACATTTATATAGTTAATTGCATTTTTGAGTGTTACTCTGAATGTTGTTACAGAACCACATTGCCTGTGTTGTTAACAATTGTAGCATCGTCATCACTGTTACAAGAAGTGAAACCTAAAAGTCCCACAAGTGCCATAGATAAAATTGTCTTTTTCATAATAATTTATTTTCATTGAAGTATGGGTACTTGGACGACTTCACGAAAAAAACTTACCAAAATCACTATCACAAAAATCAATTAATTATAACTAAAACTTATAGTGAAGGTTTTTATGATTTGTTTTAACAATTTAAAATAGCTTAATAAAAACCTACGTTTCAACAGCTTACACATGAAATATTTTGTATTTCTTTTTCCTATTTTAACATTTCACTTTTTGTTATAAATACCACAAAAAGTTTTGAAATTAATTTTAAAAACTTCAATTATGAAGGATATTTTGATGGTTTTTTAGCTTTTTTTAATGTATTTGAAGTGTTTTTAAAAGAGATTTTAATAAAACATCAAAATTGTCCATAAAAAAACTCCAATACTATGATAGCATTGGAGTTTTATATGAATGTATATTTTATTTCTTATTGTTTGATGAATTTTTGTGTAAATACTTTTCCATCAGATTCTAAACGTAAGATATAGTTTCCTGTTTGTAATCTAGATACATCTATTGAATGTTCCTTTAGTTTTAAATTCATTACACGTTTTCCTTCAATATTGAAGATTGTGGCAACTTTTCCAACCAAACTTACTGGACTGTTGATATTCATTACTTTTCCAACCGGATTTGGATGAACAGCAACACTTTCTAACGTTTCATCAGGAATACTTAAAGTTTGTCCTTCTGTAATCACATGGTGCGTATTGATGCCTGGATTCACAACATTATCTACTGTTCCTGATGGCCAGTAAATAACTATATTATCAATAGTATCATCTGTTCCTAAACCAAAGTGCGCATTTAACGTACTCATAAAGCGGAATCCTTCTCCACTACGCACATCGCGAATTTGTATTCCAGAAGCTGTATGTACTTCAATTCTAGCACCAATTCCATTGATATTACTTGCAACTCCTGTCGTAGTAATTGTTACCCAATTATTACTATTTGTTGTATTGGTATATAATGTCGTTCCCGAGATGGCATCAATGAATCCATCATTATTTAAATCTCCAAAAGAACCATTGTTACCCGCAAGAACATTGTCATGTACGGTAAATGTCAAATTTCCATTTCCAAATAGAATACTTCCGTTAGAAGCAATGTCTAAATTTCCATCATTGTCAAAGTCATATGTTGCATTTTCAATTCCTAAATTGGTTAATGCTGGTAATATTCCAGAAGAAGATGTTACATCTGTAAATGTACCATTTCCATTGTTTCTCATTAATTTATGCGTTCCGTCTGCTGTAGAGCTAGCACCTACAAAAACGTCCATGTCTCCATCGTTGTCATAATCTCCCCAAGCAGAAGACCATGTTTGTAATGGATCAGCCAAACCAGCAGTAGAAGCTACTTCTGTAAAGTTTCCACTTCCATCATTTTCGTGTAATTCGTTGATGTTTATTGTGGTAGAACCTCCACGGCATTTTGCGATAAACATATCCATGTCTCTATCGTTGTCATAATCAATCCAGATAGATCCATAATTTCCTCCACCTGCAATGTCTCCAAGTCCACCTTGGTTAAAAGTTAGGTTTCCGTTTCCATCGTTCATATAGTATACATTTGGATCTACATCATGACACACAAAGGCATCTAGGTTTCCATCTTGATCTAAATCCACAAAATTTGAACGTTGTGAGAATACATAATCTGTTCCTGATATTTCGGTAAATCCAGTACCTGTAGCATTTGCTCTCATAAAGGTAACTCCACTTCCTCCACCGTATAATAAATCGGTAAATCCGTTTCGGTCATAATCGGCTGCAGCCAAACTCCAAGAAGGTGTGTTATCTGCATTTGTTGTCGCAATATTTGTTGCGGTACTACTTAATCCTCCAGAAGATTGCTGATAGAATATATTAACGTTTGTCGCGGTAATAGAAACTACATCATCTAAAAAATCACCGTTCATATCAACAGCCGCTCTTTGACTACCACTTGTAGATACCGTTGATGTCGTAAATTCAGCTGGCGGTGGCGGTGCTAATGTTGAGAAATTAAAAGGTCCGCCCCAAATACTTGTATCTATACCACAAATAGCACGCACATATACTTCATAAGGTGTCCCAGCATTTAAAGAGTTTACATTTACACTTGTTGCACTCGCTGCAGTTCCTGCTCCTGTTGGAGTTCCTGTACCAGCAAGTTGTACTACATATTCCCAAGCAGTTTCTCCACTATTTGGAGACCAAGAAATCGTTGCTGAATCTTGTGTAATAGCTGATGCTGTTATGCTTGATGGTGCAATACAGAAGGATCCGCAAGTTTCTATACGTACAAAATCGATAGACATATCTCCTTGAAAACCAGTCCCTGTTCCTGTGTGACTAAATTCTACATAAATTACTTGTCCTAGGTACGAATCTAAATTTACACCTACTGGCACCCAAGCTTCCGATCCACTTGTTTGTAATTCTCCTGATAGTGTAAATTCTGTTGTAAAAGGTCCAGAAGCAGACGTTCCTATTCCTACGTTTAAAGTTCCCATATCTGCTCCATACGCATGCAAATAGAACGATAATTCGGCACCATCTGTTGCCGTAGTCAAATCAATTACTGGACTTACTGCTGAAGCCGTTGCTGTACTGTTTCCTGAAGCTTCGTAGTTCATGAAGTTACTTCCACTAAAAGCAGTATCTGCTCCTGTATCGGCAGAAGTAGCATCGTTAGGAATTTCCCAAGAACCATTTCCATCATTCAAATCTCCTGTCCAACCAGAAGCTGAATCAAATTCTTCTGTAAAAAGAAATGTAGATGATCCTGATGCGCAAGTAACACCTACAGGTGCTGGCGGTGGACAATTACTTTGTGTTATAGAACCACTATTTACACTACAGTTTACATCTTGATCATTTTGAAGTGTAATCACGACGTCTGTTGCATTGGCATAAGGTCCAAATTGAACCATTCCTGTATTTGATAAGTTTTGGCTTGTACTTCCTTGATTATCAGAAATTGTTAGCGATGTAGCCGAACCTAAATCAGTTACATCTACATCTACTAAAAATCCTCCACTTGTAGCACAATCGTCAACTACAGTGTAGTTTACTGTTGGATTGGTACATGTAGCACATCTTACATCAAAATCCCAATGTACATACCCGTTGGTATCACAGCTAATAGCTCCGTCAGAGTTAGCCATTACAGTGATCGTATCTCCACTTGATTGGAATGTTAGGCCTGTTAAATCTCCATTATTACCATAGTCATTGTATAATTCACTTCCATCAGAATCTAAAACGATCAATTCGTCCCAGTTATTTTCTGTTTGTCCAGCATTGAATGTTACTTGTAAACCTGATCCATCAGAACTTACAAACACAAAGCTAGTAGTATCGTTTATTGTATAACAATAGGTTGTATTTACAGCGCCTGACGAACAATCAACTGTTGTTTGGGCTGCTGCAAAAAAGCTAGATGCTAAAAAGCATATTAGTAACGTAATTTTATTCATTCGATTGCTTGGTTTTTATGCTACGAACCTTTGGATGTGTTCGTAGCGTTCGTTTAGTTAATAGTCTTTTATTCACATTCAGTAGTGATTTCATCAATCCATTGTCCAATCATTTGGACTGCTTCTTTGTGGATAATGCTTCTACCGAGTAATGGCATTCTAAATTCTTCTGCTTCCGTATTCAATCTATAATACATTACAGAACGTTCTTTTAATGAAGGTGTTACGATATTGATCATTCCTGAGATTTCTTCATCAGGATCAATACAAATTCCTAAATTATTAGGATCTCCAGATTCGTCAAAAGCAAAGCGCACTGGTCTATAATCGCAATGTGATCCTTCTTGGTGACAGTGAGCGCAGTTAATGTCAATGTATGAGCGAACACGAAGATCGATAGGTTGTGTTTCATCGCTCCATTTTACCACCGTATTGATTGTTGCAGGTAAGTTATCTTCTAAATATCCTTCGTTAATAAGCTTTTGAAGTTGGTTTTCAGTTCCATCAGCATAGTCATACATGCTGTTTAAGTTTTGTGGCTTTACACCAATTGGAACTGAAGATGTTCCGCTTTTGTGGCAGGTAAAGCATTCTACTTCTGAAGGAATTCTATAATTGGTGCTTTTCATTTCTCCCGCTTCCATAAACTCTACATTTGTAAACGAACCGTCAAGGCTAAATGTAGCTTCTGTTTGGTCATCGTTCCAAACGTAATCAGCAAAATACCAATCGTCTGCTTTCTTTAACATTAAACGTGTTTCTATGATACGTGTTGTATTACCTGGTAGCACATTATCATAATAAAATGTTTTTATTAAAAATGTTCCTACTGGCATGTCTATCAGTTCCATATCTGCCATATATGTTGCTTGTACATCGTTTGGCATCCAAATAAAACGTTTCTTTTTAGCGTAATCTGTAAATAAGGTTGAAATAGGCTCATAAGGAATTACACCTAATACTGGATTTTGATCCTTCATATCACCTTCAAAGAAACTGTATTCTGAAAGTGTGTTGAATGGAAAAGCGTCCATATCTAATACAACTGGTGAAGTTGGAATTGGCACATAGTCGTCATCTGTAGATGTTGGTGGTGGCATGGTGGGATCATTATCATCACTTCCACAAGAAAAAAGTGTAGCAGAAAGCACTACTAGAATAGCAATTTTACGTAGTTTTTTGATCATGTTTTAGTTTAGTTAGTCTACTAATATAACAAAAATATTAGATGTTATATTTGATAATTAGCAAGTTACTCTTTATATAAGACAACTGAACCTCTATTAATCCTACCTTTTTAGCGGGATTATTTTTTGAAGTGTTCTTTTGGTGATTTTTATTTTAGTATTATGAAAAGGTTATCTAATGAATCTCCAGACCAACCTCAACCTCTTTTTCCAACGCTTCTGAATGCTCAAAAAACACAATCATCTTTTCATACTTCGCCAAGACCAAATAATGACTTCCTTTAAAATAGCTTTGTCGCACCGTAACTTTAAAATCTGAAGTTTCAGAGATTTTTAATTGATGTGGATAGACTAATATGGTTTCTGGAGAAGCTTCTTTTTCTGGAAATAAACTCGCAGGCAATTCATTGACTTCACCAAATAAAGACGCCACATATTTGTTAGGTGGATTGTTGTACAAGTCTTTAGAATCACTTTTGGCGATGAGTTCTCCTTGTTTTAGGACAATGGTTGTATTTGCAAATGAAAGTGCATCCGTGCGATCGTGCGTAGCAACTATACAGGTAATATTTTCTTTTTTGAGATAGTTGAATAGGTTTCTACGTAAAGCGTTTTTTCGGAAGTTGTCTATGTGGCTAAACGGTTCGTCTAGTAATAAGACTTCTGGTTCGCGAGCTAAGGCTTTTGCTAAGGCAACACGTTGTTGTTGTCCTCCGCTCAATAGTTTGGCTTTGGTATTGGCAAATGCTGACATTTCTACCATTGCTAACAACTCATTAATACGCTGTTGTTTTTCCTCAGGATAGAAATTGGATAAATAAGTACCAATGTTTTCTGCAACGGTTGTATATGGCATTAAATCAAAATCTTGAGCTACATATTTCATACGTTCAAAGCCTGGTACTAAATGAAATGCTGGTCCTAAGATTTGTTCGTCATTCCAGAAGATTTCGCCTTTGTCCAAATCATGTAAACCATAGATAAGTTTGAGTAAGGTACTTTTTCCGCAACCACTTTCGCCAATAATTGATACATGAGTTCCTTGCGGAATTTCAAAAGAAATGTCTTTCAAAATGGGCGTATTTTCCAAATAAGAGAAGGAAATTTGTTGAACTCGAAGCATGGTGATTTTTTAGCCTTGCAAAAATACGGAGATAATTGTGAAAAATCTATTTTAAAAAGACACAGATTGCTATAGGTTTTATGATAAATTTTACAGCACGCTTCAACTACACTCAGCGTTTTTGAAAAGTTATAAATCTATTCAAGAGAAAACCGCCAAGTTGAACTTCAACTTGGCGGTTTTTACTAATTATTTTTAAGCACTTCTCGATACAAATTTGTTTTACAAACTCATTCGAAATGGCTTTATTTCTTAAACTCTTCTAATACAGCTTTGTTTGGTAATTCTTTAAAGCCCATATTATATAATGTGAAACCATAGATATCAGCATATTGCTCAACAGTTTTTGAAATTGGTGTTCCTGCACCATGTCCTGCATCTATTTCTACTCGGATTAGTGTAGGATTACTTCCTCCTTGTTTTGACTGCAATTCAGCTGCAAATTTAAAACTATGTGCTGGTACTACACGATCATCATGATCTGCCGTAGTAATTAAGGTTGCAGGATACTGAACTCCTTTTTTCACATTGTGTAATGGTGAATATCCTTTTAGGTATTCAAACATTTCTTTACTGTCTTCAGAAGTTCCATAATCATACGCCCAACCTGCGCCAGATGTAAATTTATGATAACGCAACATGTCTAATACACCAACTGCTGGTAAGGCAACTTTTATCAAGTCTGGTCGTTGTGTCATGGTTGCTCCTACTAATAATCCTCCGTTAGAAGCTCCACGAATTGCTAAGAAGTCACTTGATGTATATTTGTTGTCAATTAAGTATTCTGCCGCAGCGATAAAATCGTCAAACACATTTTGCTTCTTCATTTTAGTTCCTGCTTTATGCCATTCTTTTCCATATTCTCCACCACCACGAAGATTGGCTACTGCATAAATTCCACCTTGTTCCATCCATACAACATTGGCTACACTAAAACTAGGCGTTAATGGGATATTGAATCCTCCATAACCGTATAAAATCGTTGGATTTTTGCCATTCATCTCAATTCCTTTTTTGTGCGTAATAATCATAGGAACTCTCGTTCCATCTTTTGATGTATAGAATACTTGCTTACTTTCGTATTCGTCTGGATTAAAATCTATTCCTGGTTTTCTATACACTTCTGATGCTCCACTTGCTGGATTGTATATATACGTTGTACTTGGTGTTTTGTAATTTGTAAATGAGAAATATAGGGTTTCATCTTCTTTTTCACCACTAAATCCACCTGCACTACCAACACCTGGCAATGTAACTTCACGTACTAGTCTTCCATCATAATCGTACTGCAATACTTTGGAAACAGCATCTACCATATATTCTGCAAAGAAATAACCTGATCCTTTTGAGATGCTCAACACATTTTCAGTTTCTGGAATAAAGTCTTCCCAGTTTTCAGGAGAAGGATTGGATGCATCAACCGTTACTATTTTTTGGTTTGGTGCGCCCATATTTGTCATAATGTACAGTTTAGAACCTACATTTTCAATCACTCTTAAATCGTTATCAGTATGTCCAACAATCGTTACAATTTCACTATCAGGTTTTGTTAAATCTTTCATGAACATTTTGTTTCCTGAAGTGGATACTGATGCTGTTATGAATAAGTAATTTCCATCTTTTGTAACACCACCACCAACATAACGATGTTTTTCTTCTGGAGTTCCTCCAAAAATTACTTCGTCTTCTTTTTGAGACGTTCCAAGCTTGTGGTAATACAGTTTGTGCTGATCTGTTTTGGCAGATAATTCACTTCCTTCTGGTTTGTCGTAACTAGAATAGTAGAATCCATCATTTCCTTTCCAAGAAATTCCAGAGAATTTAATATCTACTAATGTGTCTTCTATAACTTCTTTAGAAGCTACATCCATAATGATCACTTTTCGCCAATCACTTCCTCCTACAGAAATAGGATAAGCAACAATTTCTTTATTATCTGAAAAACTCATTCCACCTCCCATAGAAATGATTCCATCTTCCGAGAATTTATTGGGATCTAAAAAGACTTCTGGTTTTTCGTCTCCTTTTTGTCGATAGATTACATATTGATTTTGCAAGCCATCATTTTTATAAAAATAGGTATAATCACCTCTTTTAAAAGGAGCTCCAATTTTTTCATAATCGATGAGTTTCGTGTATCTTTTTTTGATAGCTTCTCTGAATGGGATTTTGTCTAAATATCCAAAGGTTGTTTTGTTTTGTTCTTTCACCCAAGCTCCTGTTTCCTCTGAGCGATCGTCTTCTAGCCAGCGATACGGGTCTTTTACTTCAGTATTAAAATAAGTATCTACCACTTCTTTCGTTTGTTTTTCAGGTTCTTTCTCGCAAGAGAAGAAAAATACTGCGAGAGAGCTAATTATTAACAATTTTTTCATTTCGTACTATTTAGTTTTGATGTGTTAAATAGAGTTTGCTAACTATTTTTATAAAGCAAATTATATGTAACACTAGGATTGGTTTCCTTCAAATTTACTTCAAAAAAAACCACTTCCGTTAATTAGAAGTGGTTTTTAACAAAATGCTAAGATTTTAATTAGTAAAACAAGGGTTTAAATTGTGACCAATGTTTGTAGATAAGTATCGTATTTAAAGTGGCTACTAGAAGTGCACCAACCATTCCGCCAGACAAATCTAAAAAGAAATGAAAGAGTAAAATATTTACTGAAATCGGTGCAAGTAAGATTAAGGAAAAAGGCACCCATTTTTTGAGAATTAGCAACACTCCAACATATACTTCTAATGCGCCAACAATAGGAAGAATATATCCTGTATTACCCAGTGAAGTCATAAATTTACCAGCATCTTCAGGAAGCTTTGGTTGTGGCAAAAAGCCTGATTCCATAAAAATCATAATAAGTTTATTAGCGCCAAATACAATGAGAATTAACCCTAATACGAAACGGATAATTTTAGTAAAGTTGGAGTTCATATGCAGAGAATTTTGAGTTAGTGTTCTAATAAGATATAAAAAAGATAGCGGACTTTCCAACTATTTTCGACAACCAGAACTATAATCCATGCTCAATAACTCACTAACCTATATTTAATTGCAAAAAAAAAGCACTTCCATTACAGAAGTGCTCTTAACTATATAGTATATATATTATACTAGTTTATGATCTACTAAATGCTGTGCAATTTGTACTGCATTGGTCGCAGCTCCTTTACGTAAGTTATCGGACACAATCCACATATTTAGTGAGTTTGGCTGCGAGCCATCACGGCGAATTCTTCCAACGAAAACCTCATCTTTTCCTTCTGCATAAATTGGCATAGGATATACATTTGCGTCTGGATTGTCTTGTACTACAACTCCTGGCGACTCCTGCAAGATTGTTCGAACTTCATCTAAGTCAAAGTCATTTTCAAACTCGATATTGACACTTTCAGAATGCCCACCAACTACAGGAATACGAATCGCCGTTGCTGTAATAGCAATGGTATTGTCATCTAAGATTTTTTTGGTTTCATTGACTAATTTTACTTCTTCTTTAGTGTATCCGTTTTCTACAAATACATCACAGTGTGGCAATGCATTTCTGTGTATTGGATACGGATACGCCATATCTCCTTTTTCTCCTGCATATTCACTTTCTAATTGACGAACAGCTTTTACACCAGTTCCTGTAATAGATTGATAGGTAGAAACAACAATACGTTTTATTTTGTACTTTCTATGCAATGGTGCTAACGCAACCACCATTTGAATAGTAGAACAGTTTGGATTCGCAATAATTTTATCGCTTGAAGTTAATTGATTGGCATTAATTTCTGGTACTACTAATTTCTTCGTTTGATCCATTCTCCATGCAGAAGAATTGTCAATTACTGTTGTACCTGCTGCTTCAAATTTTGGTGCCCATTCTAAAGAAGTGCCTCCGCCTGCAGAAAACAATGCGATATCTGGTTTGGCGTCAATAGCATCTTGCATACTTACTATAGGATATGCGTTTCCTTGATAGGTAATTTCTTTTCCAATAGACCTTTCAGAAGCTACTGGAATTAAAGTGGTTACAGGAAAATTTTGTTCTGCTAATACTTTTAACATTACAGTTCCTACCATTCCTGTTGCGCCCACGACTGCTACTCTCATTACTTTTATTTTTATAGTCTTTAATTGTGTTATACAAAAATATTCATCTAATTTCTATTACGTAGATATTTCGGCATGTTTATTTTTTGTAAAATTAGGAATAAATACAGCGCAAAAGCTATGAAGTTTTCTAAATATCAAAAATTTCACAAAAAGTTACAAATAACACAAAAGCCACTCATAATAGAGTGGCTTTTTTATAAAGTATGTTTTGAAAAATTACTTCTTCAATAAGTCTCTAATTTGTGTTAATAGCTCTTCTTGAGTTGGTCCTGCTGGAGCTTCTGGAGCTGGTTCTTCTTTCTTTTTGGTTTTGTTGTATGCTTTTATGATTATGAACATGATCAAACCTATAATGATTAAATTAACAATCGCATTAATCCAAATACCATACGAAATTACCGCTCCACCAGCTTCTTTTGCAGCATCAAGGGTTTCATATTCTTTTCCATCCATAGCAATAAACATGTTGGTAAAGTCTGTTCCACCAGTAAAATATCCAACAAAAGGCATTGCGATGTTGTCTACAAATCCTTTAACAACACCGCCTATTGCGCCAGCCATGATAACAGCTACTGCAAATTCAATTACGTTTCCGCCAGTTATAAATTCTCTAAATTCTTTAATCATAATGTTTGATTGTTAGTTATTATTGAATTTAAAAGTAGTAAAAAATATGGTAGTTTTCAATTTGTTAGGGCGAACTTGTGTTCTAATTAACGAAGAAATACACGTTTTACTCGTTGAGAAACCGCTGTAAGGATTTCATAAGAGATGGTATTTATTTTTTCGCCTAATTCTTCTGCATTTTGTCCTTCTCCAAAAACAATTACCTCATCACCTTCATTACAACGAATTCCTGTAATATTCACCATAATCATGTCCATACATACATTTCCAACTATTGGTGCTGCTTTTCCATTGATAATTACACTACCAACACCGTTTCCTAATTTTCTACTAATTCCGTCTGCATGTCCCAATGGAATGGTGGCAATGGTTGTATAATCATCCGCAATAAAAGCGCGATTGTACCCTACACTTTCTCCCTTTTCAATGCGATGTATTTGTGAAATAACAGATTTTAAAGACGCCACAGGTTTTAGGTGTTTGTCATATTTTGGATCATTTCCAAAACCATACAATCCAATTCCCGTTCGAACCATATCAAAGTGTGCTTCTGGATAGTTTAAAATTCCAGAAGTATTGGTCATGTGTAATAAAGGTTTGTTGTTGAGTCCTTTTTCAAATTCTTCACTAATTTCTTTAAAAAGCTTGATTTGATTTTGAGTGAATTCTTTTTCGTTAGGATCTTCAGATGCTGCTAAGTGCGATAAAATAGAAACTGCATTTATCTGTGACAGTGTCTTCAGTTTTTTAATAACATAATCTGTGTCTGTATGAAAAAATCCCAGACGGTTCAATCCTGTATTAAATTTAATATGTACAGGATAATTCTTTTTTCCTTGTTTTGCCGCTTCTTTGGCAAATGCTGTAAAAATACGATCGTTGTACAGACTAGGCTCTAAATTGTAAGCAATGGCATGCTTTAAGTTTACAATTTGTGGATGCAGTACTAAAATAGGAGTTGTAATTCCTGCAGCTCGCAAATACGCACCTTCTCGAATGTAGGCAACTGCAAAATAATCAACATTGAGTTCATCTTGCAGAAACTTTGCTATTTCTATAGCATCACTTCCATAGCCGTAAGCTTTAACTACAGCTAAAATTTTAGTGCCTGTTTTGGTTTTTGACTTTAAAAATTCAAAGTTTTGTTGCAGTGCTTTAAAATTAATCTCTAAAACAGATTCTTGTATGTGTAACATTATGGTGGTTAATTGTCAGGTTGTTGTTTTGGAACGATTTCTTCCGCATCATCAACTTCAATCTCTTTCACTGATTCTTTTAGCATTGCTTTATAATAAGCGCCTCGACTTAATGGTTCGTATTCATCAGTTTCTCCTAGCAAGACCAGATCGTCGCTTTTGGATTTTCTAAAGCTGTATTGTGCTAGGTTTCCCGTTCGGGTACAAACGGCATGTACTTTGGTGACATACTCGGCTGTTGCCATAAGTGAAGGCATTGGTCCAAATGGATTTCCTTTAAAATCCATATCTAAACCAGCGACTATTACTCGAATGCCTCGATTGGCTAAATCGTTGCATACGGCTACAATACCATCATCAAAAAATTGTGCTTCGTCAATTCCAACAACATCGCAATTATCGGCTAATAATCGTATGTTGGCAGCAGCAGGAACAGGGGTCGAACGAATTTCGTTTGCATCGTGAGAAACTACCATTTCCTCGTCATATCGAACATCAACGGCAGGTTTAAATATCTCCACTTTTTGTTTTGCAAACTGGGCTCTTTTGAGTCTTCGGATCAATTCTTCTGTTTTTCCAGAGAACATTGAACCACAAATAACTTCAATCCAACCAAATTGTTCTTTATGATTTACTGTATTTTCGAGAAACATTTTGTAATTTTCAGGTCGAAAACGAATTTATAGTCGTTTTTGTAAAGGTGGAACAAATTTATTAAAAAACCAAAGGTTATACAACGACATTAGTTTAAAAATTATGAAGAAAAAATTAGAAGGAGATTTAGTAAGTATCGCGCATCGAATCCTTAAATTAAAAGGTAAAGAAGATGTAGTTGCATTACATAAAGAAGCGAAAGAAGTTTTTGAAAAATTGTCGGTAATGCTGTTTTTTGAAGAACAATTCAAAGATTCTGTACCAGATTATGCAGATTCTTCTTTCTTCCAAACTTTAGAGAATGTGTATAATCATGATAAGGTAGAACAAAATGCAGAAGATGATTCTTTGACACGACATCATTTGGTTAGTGAAGACCCTGAACAAGACGAATTGGTGGAGCCATTGATGGAAACTATTAAAGATATGGTAGCCGAAATGCCAGAAGAAGAGGAAGAAGATACATTGTTAGCAAAAACCTCAACACCTGAACCAAGACGTGAAACTTTAGAAGATATTCTTGCTGATGTATTACCTCAACCTACTTTTGTAAAGAGTGATGAAGTTGTAGAAGTAGAAAAACCAGCTCCAGTTGCACCTAAAGCAGTAGAAACTGTAACAAAAAAAGTAGAAACACCTGCGGAAGTTAAAACGAAAGTTGCAGATACTAAGCCTAAATCATTAAATGATCGTTTGAATACAGGAATTTCTATTGGATTAAACGATCGTATTGCCTTTACTAAACATTTGTTTGATGGAAATCAGGAAGATTATAATCGTGTGATTTCTCAATTGAATACGATTGAAAGCGAAATAGAAGCTAAGAGCTTTATCTATAATATGATTAAGCCTGACTATAATAATTGGACTGGAAAAGAAGACTATGAAACTCGTTTTATAGAAATTATTGAGCGTAAGTTTGCTTAATAACTTTACTTTGAAAAGTAAAATCCTGATTACACATTTCGACTCCGCTCAATGTGCAATCAGGATTATTTTTTTTTAGTAGTTTATATATAACCAACCTGTTTTTTCGATGGTATTGCTTTGTATTTTGAGTATGTAGAAGTATGTTCCTGCTGGCAAACGCTCATTTTTATTGAACAACACTACATTTTGATTGGCTTCACCATTCCAGTTATTGGTGTAGTTTCTCGCTTTATACACAATGGTTCCCCAACGGTTAAATATGACCAACTCATTATTAAAATAGTTGTCTAAACAAGCTATTGCCCAAACATCATTTACGCCATCATCATTTGGAGAAAAACCACTTGGAATTTCTAAACAATCTGGGAAAGTTACGGCCGTTGCGCTATTATTCGTAGGGTTTGTATCCGTTGCTGTTTGATCTATGATTTGAACAATATTGGTATAATCATCACCATCTACTACTGTAACTGACAATGTTAATGTAGCTGAACTTCCAGCTGTTAGCGTCATAATAGTCCACAATTGTGTATTGTTGTCATACGTTCCAGTACTTGTTGTATGAGAAACATATTCGTAGCCGTTAGGAAGCAACTCCTCTACATCGATATTGGTTGCATCTTCAGCAATATTGTTGGTAAGTGTAATGGTAAATTGAACCGTTTCACCAATGGAAGGCATTTCTGTGTCAACAATCTTTTCAATTCCTAAATCTACACACGAAACTGCTATTACCTGAACCATTTCTCTTGCATTGCCAGGGCAATTGTTTTCATTGATGATTTCAATTTCATAGCTTGTATCTGTAGTAATACTTCCTGTTTCAAAGCTCGTTCCTGTAAATATAATTTGTGTTGGATTCGAAGCCTCATACCAATTATAGGTATAATTTACAATTGGATTGTTGATGACCAACATCGTAGTATCTCCAATACAAACCTCCGTATTGTCAATAGCCAAGTCAATATCATTATGAATTTCAAAAACAGCGACTTGCAATTGCACTTCATCATCATCAGCCAATGAATCACCCAAATCATCTATATCAAAACTTGTATTTACATCACTATCTAAATCTTCAATATTCGTTGCTGTAATTTCTGCAGTAGTTTCATATTGATTATTTGCAGACGCATCTACATTTAAAATCGTTGTAACAATTTCTGCGATGAATGTATTGTTATTAGTAATCGTAATTCCTGAAAGTTCCCATATACCTGTCGCAGCTGTATATGTTCCACCTGCATTATCTGATACATACACAAAGCCTAAAGGATTCACATAGTGCTCTACAGCTATATTGTCTGCATCATCTGGACCGTTGTTAGTAATGGTTAGCGTAAAGATGGCTTCGTCACCTTCACAGTATTGTGTTTGATTCGGTGTAAGCGAAATTTCCAAATCAGCACTTGGCGGAATTGGCAATACGTTTAAGGTTGCAAGTGCATTAGACGCATCAATATTATTTAGATTGGAAAAGTTTGCAAATTCATTCGTGTATAAATCGCTTACAGAAGATGTAACTAATACGGCAAACGTACAACTGGCAACACCATCTGGAATCACCAAATTGGCAATCCCAACAAAATCGTCATTGGTCAATCCGACAAAATCTGCAGTAGCACCATTGCTTTCTACCCAATATGGATCGCCTGCTAAAACAATTCCCGCAGGTAAATTATCAGTAAAAGAAATTCCTGATTGCCCAATATTCCCTGGTACATTTTCAATTGTAAATGTCAAAAGCGATGTTTCTGTATCAATAATTTCATCTGGTGTAAATGTTTTGGTCACAGTTGGCGAGAGTACTTGTACACTAGAAATAGAAATGTTGGTGCTTGGATCAGATTCCACATTATTGGCAGGATCTGGTTGCGCTTCGGCGACATTGGTAAACGAACCTCCAAAATTAGGTGCCGTCACAGGAATTATAATTTGTATGGTTGCGTCTGGATCGAGCAAAGGAATAATTCCTGAGACTTCATTTGTTGTGGTATCTACATTAAATGTAGTGATACACATTGCATTTCCGCTCGTGACAGTACACGTTGGTGTTCCATTAATCGTAAATGTATTATTTACTGTTGTGGTAAATATGGCATCTGTTGCGGTAGAACTTGTAATACTATTTGTAATATCTACAACCCAATTAAAGTTTGAATTTACTGGTGTTGTTGCTTGTGATGGATAGGTTTGAATAATTAAATCAACACAAGAAGTTAAGTAGCTTGTTTCCGTTGCGGTAAGCGCTGTATTGTCTCCAACAATAGCAACAGTAGCTGCATTTGTTACAGGTACCACTAAACTTGAGCATTGTGGATTCCAATTGACAACCACTTCAAATGTAATAGAACTTTGCGTAGGTAGTATCCAATTTTCTGCTTCTGTAATTTCCCAGAATACATCATCGAGCATCGTTTGTTCAACACCAATATTCGCATTGGATATTGAAATACAATCAGCTGTTCCTGTGGTTTCAATACAAGTTACCGATTGTAAGGTTCCTGTTGCAACAGAATTCCCTCCATAATAATCAACCAAAGTTAAAGGAACATCATTAGGATTGTTGTTACTGATAGTAATATGATAGGTAATATCGCCCCATGGAACAGGATTATCTTCTGTACTTCCTAATGGTAGCGCAGGACTTACCTGTGTTTTTGAAATAGCTACATTATCTGGACTTACACAATCATCTGTTCCCATAGACTGTGGTAATACTATGGTATCAAATTCATTATTATCTCCGGGAGCACAATCTACATGTTCCAACATATTAACGGTACTTCTAAAAGGAGAATCAATGACTGAATCCGTTGGACAGTTAGGTTCCATATAATCCACTATCGTTTCTATAATAATAGTAGCTCCTGCTGGAATAGGAAAGTCTTCTACTTGCCAAAATCCATTACCTATATCAAAATTAATATCTGCACAATTGACACCTCCAGTAGCGCTGATACACGTAATTGAAATAAATTCCCATTCAATTCCAAGATTTTGTAAAAAGAACTGAATAGTCGTATCCAATGGACCATTATTAGTCAAGGTTGTTTGATAAGTTACTTGTTGATTCCAATCGGATAATACGCCTGCTGGCAAAGGATCTATTTGTTCTGTATCAATAGAAACATCGGTACATGGACATATGGTTGAGTCTAACAAATCTGTAATTTCTACATTAGATTGATTGGAATTCGTATTGGCTTCTGCTAATGAAATTTCAGCCAAACTTTGAATAATTATTTGATCTGATTCAATACCACAATCGCCTTCATTATATTCAAAAGTGGCACTAAATGTAAGGCTAGATTGTGATGGAAAAATAATTTCTCCATTATATTCATATACTGTTGTAATAGGTGTAATGATAAATGGAATTCCAGGAAGTGTTCCAAAATCTGATGGACAATTGGCTCCATTAGTACTTTGAATACATTCTAAAGACAATAAGCGCAATATCGTATTTCCATTTACAGAATTAGACACTAAACCTTGTAACAACCCAAAAGAATCTATAGGATATTGTATGTTACTGTTGTTTGTAATGGTAATTTCAAATGTAACTTGATCGCCCCATACAGAAATTCCTGTGCCTGAAGTTGGATTTACTTGGATATATGAAACGCTAAAATCTAAAGGTGCATAGGTCACATCCATCGAAATGATGGAAGTATTCCCATCTGGGGAAGTATCGGTGGTTCCATCTGGTGGAGATATGGTTGCTGTTGTAGAAATTCCTCCTGAATATTTAGGCGCTCTTACCAAAATACGAATTTGCACACTTGAAGCTGTCGGCAAATTAGGAAGCAAAGCCGTAGCAACTCCTGTATTTCCATCATACACAAAATTGGTAGCATCTGCCGCACCACCAACGGCATTCACACTTTCAAAAGTAAGTGCTGCAACATTAGGTGCAAATTGTTGTGAAAACGTAGCATTACTTACATCATTTCCTGAGTTGCTAATTGTAGTGACATAGTAAAATTCCTGAAAAATCTCGATATTAGAAATTGGAGTTCCGTTAAGATCTGTAACTTCAATACTTGCTGATAAATCTGTGGTTTGACTCCATCCAAGAAAAAAACTGAACAGACAAAAAATGGTAATGTAATGTTGTTTCATATTATCATAATGATGGGGGAATTTTAAAAGGGTTGCGTATATATAACAATAAAGATATATGAATTACTACATATTCAGCTATTAATAATTACTTTTGAATTGAAAACGTTACGGGAAATTCAACCGTCTAAAACTGTATTGATGAAACTATATATTGTACCTACACCTATCGGAAACCTTCAGGATATAACTTTTAGGGCCATTGAAGTGTTAAAAAGTGTAGATTTTATTTTGGCAGAAGATACACGTACCAGCGGAAAACTGTTGAAACATTTCGAAATTAGTACACCCATGTATAGTCACCACATGCACAACGAGCACAAAACCACAGAAGCTTTAGTACAACGCATGCAAGCAGGTGAAACGTTTGCCTTAATCAGTGATGCAGGAACACCTGCAATTTCTGATCCTGGATTTTTACTAACCCGTGAATGTATTGCTAATAATATTCCTGTAGAATGTTTGCCTGGTGCAACTGCTTTTGTTCCTGCATTGGTAAATAGCGGATTGCCGAATGATAAATTTGTCTTTGAAGGGTTTTTGCCTGTTAAAAAAGGAAGACAGACACGTTTTAAAATTTTGGCAGAAGAAACACGTACCATGATTTTTTATGAGTCGCCACACAAACTTGTAAAAACATTAGGTCATTTTTGTGAATACTTTGGAGAAAATCGTCAAGTTTCTGTTTCCCGTGAATTAACCAAACTTTATGAAGAAACCATTCGTGGCACCGCAAAAGAAGTCTTAACTCATTATAAAAACAAAGCACCAAAAGGCGAGATTGTTGTTATTGTGGAGGGTAAAGGGAAATAGTTTTTTAGAAACGCTATCGCATTTAGATTGATGGAAACGCTGCGCTCATAGATTACTTAGACTTATGCAAAATCTAAAAAATCTAAAAACAAAGTGCCTCTAATACCTCTTATACAAAGTCGTCACAATCAATCCTTTTCCATTCTTTGGAACTACCGAAAGTAATTGCTTTGCTTCTTTCACCTTAAAATAAAATGGTGCTGCTAACAAATCGATACCACTTTGTTTTTTGAGCCGAATGCCTTGTCCTGAAATAATATCTTGATTGGGAATAAAATTTCCTTGTGGAACATGTTCAGTCAAAATCACATATTTATAGTTTTCTAACTTCCGAACCACTTTTTCAACCTCAGCATTGGAGAGATGTTGCAATACTTGTCGAACTAAAGCACAACCGCCAATAGGTAATTCATCGACAGCAATATCCAAACAATGAAATGTTAAGTTTTCAGCAGAAAATTTTTGAATGTTATGTACAATTAAATCTGAGACTATATCAACCGCAATATACTTTGAGGCATAAGAAACCAATTCTTTTCCAACATTAAAATCGCCACAACCTAAATCGCAAACAACCAGCGGTTTTTCAAAAGAAGTCAAAAAAGAGCGCACAGAATCTACATACGAATTCACAATCTCAGGATCATGAGAACCTTCACCAGAATAAAAATCTGTTTTTCCCTTTCCCCAAAGATTCAACTCGTACACCTGTTCCATAGCAGCTTTGGTTGGCCAAGGTTTCTTTACTTGTTTTACTACTTTTTTATCGTTCATACCAAACAAATATAAAGGATACATCTGTAATATTTCAATTCGACGAATTTTGTTAGTCATCAGAAAATTGCATTTCGTCTACACTTAAAATGATCGTACCGCCAATTGGATTTTTCCCTTTTTTGAGTTCCTAGATTTGTGGTGTAAATAGCCAACCTCATGAAGAAACTATTACTAATTTTCAGCATCCTCACGACAGCAATCACAAGCGCTCAAAACGAACCATTCAACTGCGTTTATAATGCATATTTATTTCAATACAATGATGTATATGCTATTGATTTAGCTTCGGGAAGTTCATCTCTTGTTGCTGAAGACATAACACCTGGAAGTATCAACGCAGCAGCTTACAATCCTGCTGATGGATATATTTGGGGCTCGTTAAGTAGTCCAGCAAAAACCATTGTGCGTATTGGTGAAGATTTCCAAACAACTACTTTTTACGTAGACGAATTACCCTCTTCTAATAGATATGTTGGTGATATAAGTGCTTCTGGTGTGTATCATCTAAAAGGAGGCGGAACAACATATTATAAAATTGACGTAGATCCTAGTTCAGCAACCTATACACAACATTTAAGCACAGAAAATTTATCAACAAATATAAATATTCATGATTGGGCATTCAACGCGGTTGATAATATGTTATATACCGTTGAAAAAAATACTAACAAATTATACAGAATTGACCCTAATACAAATAATGTTCAATCGCTTGGTACAGTGCCTATTTTATCAGGATTAAGTTATACTTATGGAGCTGTTTATTTTGACGCTTCTGGACGTTTTTATGTATCTGCCAATCAAACAGGAACGATTTACGTAATTCAAAGTGTACAAGATTTAACAGGTAGTAATGGTATGGTTTCCAATTTATTTGCTTTTGGACCTTCAAGTTCGAGTAATGATGGAGCACGTTGTCCTACAGCGCCAGTTCCACAAGAAATTTGCGATAACGGCATTGATGACGATGGCGATGGTTTGATTGATTGTGAAGATCCTTCTTGTTCAGGTTATGGAGAATGTGACGTAATTGATCCTGAAACTTCTACAGGAAATGCAGGCGGATTGGAAAGTAATGGAAGGCTGTCAGATGCTATCAACAAACGTAATTATAATAGAGCTAAAACAAGTTATAAATTTGATAGAAGTACAGCAAAAAAAGTGAAAAAATCTGCTTCGTATGCAAAATCAAATACCAACGGTTTTCAACTACAAGATTTTATTCCAATAGATATGATTAATGAAGATTCTGTGATTGAATCTACACCAGCAGATTTAGTAAATATTACAAATGCTACAGAAATTTATTCGGTAGATTATATCAAAGCAGATAACTCAGTAGCTTCCATCTTAGTTTTAAAAACAGAAAATGGTGTATACGAACACACAAAATATATTTGCGATCGTTTGTTAGGCGCAGAACTGATTTCGGTTTCAACCATATACATTAACGGTCAACAGTTTATAAAATCACTCATTAAAAATACAGATAATACTGTAGAGTTTGTGTTAAGCCTTTCAGCGAAAGTTATAAATAATGAAGTAAATTTTGCCATCGAAAGCCACTGGAACTTGGATAAATACGAAAGCGACGTTACATTTTACAACTTTCAAATCTGGTCAAACTCTTTAGATGATTTATACATATTAGGGCAAGAAGTATTGAACTTATTGGACGTTCAAAAGCCAATTTCAGACTATAATAATTCAACACCGCCAACCGTATTTGTACGCAAAGGAAAGTATGAAAATGGAGCGCTCGATCTACAAATCATCAATACAAACGCTACAGACAATGTTGCTTTTGATGCTGGTTACAGAACTACGGAAACGAATGAGTTTGACAATATGAGTTCATCGCTAGACTTGAATGGAAATTATATTTCCAACTTACAAGTACCAACAGGAAACCTATTTGATATAGGATTTAGAATTGGTGATGGCATTGCGACTCCAGACGATTTATTTATGTCGGATGGTCCTTGGGGAATTGACGATTCGCAAGAAAGTACCACCGTATTAAATTATGAAATTTCACCAAACGATTTCGAATTTGAATCAGATGTATTTCCGATTGAACGTAATGTATCATTACATGCAACTACAAGCACATACTTTGCTGCGTATAGAGCATTGACTCCAAGATTCAATGCAGTAGATTTGACAGATTACAACACGTTCAACTTTACAGCTAGTGGAACAGGGAAGCTTGAAATTGCCTTTGTAAAAGCAAGTGTTAGCAATTGGGAAACACAACCTAAAAAACTTATTACGCTTACAAATACGGACCAAGAATATAATATTCCGATCTCAAGTTTATCATCTGCAACCATTGATAATATCGTATTAGATGATGTAAAAACCATCGTATTTACAATAGCATCCGAAAATGGACAAATGATAACACGAACCATTGATTTATCACATCTGTATTTCTCTAGTGAAAGTACATTAAGTGTGGTAGATATTGAAAATGAAAACAATGCGATTTTAGCAATTCCAAATCCAATGACATCGAAAACAACAATACGCTTTACATCCAAACAATCCGAGGACGTGCAATTATATATTTATGACCAAGTAGGTAAGGTAGTTTATACAATGAAGGTTAGCACAAAAATTGGTCAAAACGAAATCCCCCTAAACCGAAATAATTGGCGTTCCGGATTGTATTTCTGTAAAATAGAAGGAAAAACACAAACATATAAAAGAATAAAACTCATACTTAAATAACATAATTTCATGGTGATTAAATTTGGTTAATGATGAAAGGGCAGAAGGAGCAATTCTTTTGCCCTTTTTCTATGTTTTAAATAGCTTAAACCCTTTTGTTTATTGACCTTATAAGGCATTTGAAAAATGGTTAGTCTGAAGAAAATTGCATTTCGTCTACACTTAAAATGATTGTGCCGTGAATCAGGTTTTTCGCAGTTTTCAGTCCCTAGCTTTGTAATACAAATAAAAAGATATCATGAAATGAGCCACCAAAATCTCTAGATAATAATCAACATGATTATGGGCGAATTCCATCAAACAGAATTCATAAACTAAAACATGGACAGATGAAAAAACTATTATTACTTTTTAGCATACTTGCTATTGCAACAACAACCGCACAGAACTATCAATATCTAGGCGCTTTTACCTCAAACGGAACACCTTTATATTTAGAAAATCCTGGAGATAATGTATCTGTGGAAACCTTAGAAATGATTAGTAATTCCATTCCAGAAAGTTATCCTGTTCCTGACTACAATCCACATTATATTTCTTCTGGATATGACACTGATTTAAGTATCAATGAAACAGCAGAAGTTTGGGTAACATTTGTCAGTGAAGGTGCTGGTTATAGAAATGTACTAGGATTTTATACCTACGATTTAAATAATCCATCGCCTACAGCACCTGCTAATGAAGATATTACCATTATTTTTCCAAATGCATCCGCTTTAGGAAGTGGCGGCGGATTGCAAGTTGGCGATAAAGTAAAAATCGGAACCTTTGAAGCGGGTACAGGAATCGGTTGGGTTTTACTAGCAAATGCATGGAGTTCTAGTGCAAGCACTGTTGGTAACGGTTTATGGAAACTTTATTCAAACCCTGATTATAATCCTGAAGCTGATCCAAATTTACGTTACCATAATGTATTATTAAACGATCCAGACAATGAGCGTGTTATTCTTGGTTTTGAAGATATTCGTCGTGATTACAGCTCATGTGATAATGACTTTAATGATGCTGTATTTTACGTAACTGCAAATCCTTACACAGCACTAAAAACGACCAACTATGCCGATGTAGAAAGTGCTTCAAACGTAACCTCAGCGTATGATGGCGGATTGGAAAGTAATGGAAATTTAGCAGGTTTAATTGCACAACGTAACCTAAAAAGAACGCAAACAGGTGATGAAAACAATCAAAAACGATTTCAAGCTTCTTTTAATAAGCAAAGCTATACATCAGAAAATCCAGAAGATGGAACAAGTTTAGATTCATATTTACCAGATACAGGTATGTTTGGAACCGAAACAGCACACATATCAAGTCCAACTGATTTATTAGGAATCACTAATGCGACAGAAGTATTTGCTTTAGACATGTATCAAGAAAATACACGTGTTTCTGCAGTATTGGCAACCGCCACTGAAGGTGCTATTTACGATCACTCCAAAGTTATTTGTGACCGATTAAATAATTCATCTCTGGAAGACGTAAGAACTGTAATTGTACGGGGACATCAACTCATTAGTGCCAAAATAAAAAGACCTACAGGCGAAACAGAATATACCCTAAGCTTTTCTGTGAAATTGGGCGATGCAGCAAACGAATTGTTTAGTTTTTGGAATATTGAGCAATATCCAGAGGGCGATTATTATAATTTTCAGATTTGGGGCGGATCATTTTCACAAGTTTTTACTATCGGAAACCATATTATTGATACGCTAACGCTAGAAAAGCCTCTGAACAGTCAAATGGTAGACGATGTAATTCCACCTGTATTTGTTAAATCGGGATATTATGCAAATGGAAATGTGCATTTAAATATCGTCAATAAAGTAAACACAACATCTGTATTATTTGATGCAAGCGTGGCTCCTACGGAAGTAGCTGAACGCACTACAATAACACAAAACATTGCCTTAACTGGCGAATGGAATGATACTGTAACTATTGCGACAGGACAATTATTTGATGTTGGGTTTTCAATAAGTACAGACGTTTCGGCACAACAAGATGCTCTGTATTTGGCAGATGGCCCTTGGGGAATTGATTACCAAGAAGACAATGTAATTGTGACTAGTTTTCATGTAGAAAATACTACTGTGGAAGACTTTGAAAACACCTATGAAATTGAAAGGCAACCTATTGTTTCTGGTCAAGTACAAGGAACTATCAATTTGTTCCGTCATGTGTTACCTGGTGATCAAACCTTGGATGTAAGCATGTATGATGCATTTCAATTCAGCATTACCAATACGCAACCTGTTGAAATCAATTTATTGCAAGAAGATTTAAACGATTGGAACAACCGTTATCGAATAATAATTTCTCAAAATAGTACCGAAACCTTATATCGAATTCCATTCAATGAATTTGAAGATGGTGATGGAAATGCAGCAGATATTACCAATGTAAAAACCATCATATTCTCAACACAGGGCGATTATCAAAGTTATATTCCATTCAACCTGCAAGTTCATAGTGCACGCTTTGGCATGGAAAACACACTTGATATTGAAGAATTTGAAATAGAGGTAGCTAACAACAAAATTATGGCTGTGCCAAACCCAATGACAACTCAAACGCAACTACAATTTGCAGCCAAACAATCCGAGGACGTACAATTGCTGATGTATGACCAAGTAGGAAAGGTAGTTTATTCATCAAAGGTTAGAATCCAACCTGGTCAGAACAAGGTTTCCCTAAGCCGAAATAATCTACGTCCCGGATTGTATTTCTGTAATATTGAAAGCAAGACGCACAGCTACAAAACATTAAAACTCATTATAAATTAAAAATAGTTTTTTTTCATGGTGATAATTTTTATTGGTTAATTAGTAAAAGGCAAAAGGAGTGATTCTTTTGCCTTTTTTGGCATTAAAATTATGCTGCAGTCGGACAGGGCAATAGCCAAGAGATTCACAATCTGCTGCTAATGTATTATCGTTACAACCTGGAAGTCGCATGGTATTGCATGTTTTTGAATCAGCAGGATGTGGAATTGTAGTAATTGTTGTGTCTGATTGTCCACATTCAACAACTTAGCAAGAAACAATAGCTCCTCTTTTACTTGCTTGTAAATTAGAAATAGAGATTTTACTCAAGTTCAAGTTTTTTAAATTCTTTTTTTTAGTATGAGTGATTTCAAAATTAATATTGGAACTAAAATAGAATCAATGGTAAAAAAATAATAACAAACCAAACTTCAATTTTCTGAATTTCAGCATATTAAAAACCCCTAATCATAAAAGACTAGTTTTTTATTCATGATAAAAATTTTACTGGCTAATTAGGAAAGCACAAAAGGAGTGATTGTTTTAAAGTAAAAAGCAAATACAATATGGGCCTAAATAGAATATTTATAAAGCCAAAAAATATATTCTAGTAATCTTTCCCAAACCTAGATTTTCCATCAAACCACCACTTCAATCGAATCCCAATCTCCGTAAAGGTAAATCCTGCAGCCGTAGCAGATGCAATATTACTACGTGTGCCAAATACATTGGCCAAACAACGATCGGAGAATTTATAACCTAGTTTTCCCTGAAAACGATAGGTGCTTTGCGAATCTTGATCTTCAATGTATTGTAATCCTGTCGCAGCAGTAAGTTCGTAAAACCATTCGTCAGCTTTGGTGATATTTTCATCTTTGATCAAGTTTACAAAGACTTCTCCTGCATTGAATCGTTCTGGACTGAAATAAATGGTTGGCACTTGATTTTCAAAAGTGATATACTGATAGTTCAATCCGATTTTCAAAGATGGCTTGCTCAGAATGTTGTAGTACAGCGAAGTAAATAACAAATGTCTGGAATTATCATCGTTTTGCGACGTATAATAGTATTGTGTAAACCAACCAAGATTGAAATTAGAACTCACATTATAATTTGCATACAAATGATTTTGTACAATCTCTCGATCTAATAAATCCGCATTAAAACTCTGTAATTCTCGTTTGTAACCAATATCTAAGGTTTGGAGTTTAAACGGCTTTATATTCAAAGAAAAATCAGCTAATAATTGAGTGTAATCGGTTGTTTCTGCTGTTGCTGAAGTGATTCCTAAAGTTCCTTTTAAAACAGTGTTTGGAGCCAACTGATACGCCAAACCAGCCGAAACTGCATGCGATGTTGCTTTGTTGTTTGTCACGGAATTATCTGTTGTTCTAAAGGTGTAATTTCCGAGCAATTTCAAACGTGTTGAAAGCGGATATTCTACTGTATTATCTACTGAAAATGCTTTATTATCGCCATTATCAAATGTATACGAGGCTTTTCCATCATAAAAAGCAGAAAACTTCGTATCTAGCTCTTTCAAAAAGTTTGTTGCATCTTTCTGGTTGTTGTAAAATGTTAGCGTTTTTTCTGCAGCGGCATATGCTTCATCATAATGACCTAAAGCTTTTAAGACATTGGCTTTTCCTAAATTTCCATCAAATGACATGGATTCGTTCACTAAAATCTGATCGTAATCTGCCAAACTCTGCCTAAAGTTACTTTTATACACATTCAAGGTTGCACGCAATGCCAAAATCCAGTTTTCATTTGGTTCTACTTCCATCATTTGATCAATTAACGTTTGAGCTTTTGCATACTTTTTATTCCAAATTAAAGCCTGAATATAACGTTCGGTAGTTTGTTGAGTTACTATCGGACTTATTGTTTCATCCAAACGATCATAAGCAGTTTGACTCGTTTTTAATGCTTGCTTTTCCTTTCCTTTTAAATGATTTACTAGCGCCAAACCATTTGATGCAGAAATCGTGTCTTCATAGTTGCTTGGATTGTTAAATAAGGTTGTATAAGTAGTTTCCGCTTTGTCAAATGCTTCCATAATCAAATACAAATTCGCCAAATTTAAAAGTGCATCTTTATCATTCGTAAAAAGCGACAAACATTCTTGTAATAAAGTTTCCGCTTCAAGATATTGTTGTAATTGCTGTTTTTGATAGGCATGACCTAAATAGATATACTTTTTAGAAGTCATTGCATTCTGATTCCCTGGAGAAACTTCCAAAGCTCTATTCACATATATTAAAGCATTATTATATTCTTTTAAGTTCGATAGCGTATTGGCAAAACCTAATAACGCTGGAAAACTGTTCGTATCTTCCTCTACTAACTGTTGATAGTAAGCTTTCGCGAGATTGAACTCTTTATTCCATAATAAAGATTCGCCATAATTTAACTTCACTTCAAAGTCGTTTGGATAATCGTTTAATAAATTGGTGAAGATCGTTTTTGCATTCGTTGAATCACCATTTAATCCAACTGAACGACCATAGCACAAACGTGCCGTTTTATTAGTAGGATAGTCTTGTAAGATATCTTTAAAGAATAATTCGGCTTCTTGATACTTTCCATTTTCTAAATAGGAAAAGCCTTCTTTCATGTTTTGGGCAACACTAAAAAAGCACGTTAATAAAAGTGAAAAAAGTAGGATATATCGTGTATTCATATAGTTGATTTTTGACAGTTGTAAGTTAAGCATAAGCTTCCAAACATTCATCGCAAGAAAATTGAATCTCACCGACGATGAGCCTATTTTTGTGTCATATGGAGGATATTTGTATCAATATTTATAAAAAAAAATCAAAAAAATGGCTTTACAAATCACACAACAAAATGGAACTTTTTTATTAAAAGGAAAATTAAACACAACCACATCTAGATCTTTCATTATTCACTTCGAATACATCATGGAACAACAGCAAAATGTAGTCGTAAATATTGATGGAATCACAGAGATTGATTATGATGGTTTAGAAGGAATTAAAACATTAACTGCAATCGCATTAAGAGATCACAAAATGTTTTCTGTAATTGGAAATGGTTGCAAAGATATTTATCAAGATTTTAATTGTTCTCAGGTAGCTTAATGCATCATGATTACAATTCTATTGGTTCGTTTCCTTTACTCTAAAATCAAGAAAATGAACATAGAATACAAACTTGACTTCTAATTCACGATGTGAAATTAAAAACAAACAAAATGATCGCAATCGCAAAAAAATTAAAAAGTAACCTTACGCCAGCACATGTATTTATGATAAGTGTATTGTTGGTAAACGGCGGAAACTACGTATACAACTTGTTATTAGGTAGATTTCTAGGACCTGAAAAGTTCGCTGATGCTGCTGTTTTGGTTACTTTTTTATTAGTATTATCTTTTGTTGCGATGACATTTCAGTAGGTAACAGCAAAGTTTTCTGTATTTTTTGAAGCAAATGTATTCAAAGCTTTCGCTGCAAATATGTATAAAAAATCAGCCTTCGCTGGAATCATTTTTGGTTGTTTAATCGTTTTCTTTGCTTCAGAATTGCAAGAATTTTTTAAAACCTCATCTTCGAGTATGTTTGTCGTTTTCGGGTTGGGAATTCCATTATACTTTATCATGAGTGTAAATCGTGGAATTTTTCAAGGTAAAGAAAAATTAGTATCGCTTTCAGTGACATATCAGGCTGAAATGATCAGTCGTTTGGTAATCACCTTAGCATTTTTATACTTTTTACAAATTGAATCTTCTTTGTTGATTTCTTTGGGAATTTTAGCATCATTTGTATGTGGATTGATTCCTTTTGATTTTAAAAATATTTCATGGAAAAGCAACAACTTGTTGAGCAAATCACAGGGGAAATTGGTGCGTAACTTTTTCATTATCACTGCTTTTTATGAGCTAACACAAATTATCATTAACAACAGTGATATTCTACTGGTAAAACATTATTTTGAATCCTTTGATGCAGGGTTGTATGCTTCCTTAGCGTTAATTGGACGTGTGGTATATTTTATTGCTTGGATGTTTGTAATGTTGTTATTACCAACCGTTGTAAAACAGAAAAAAGAAGGAAAATCTACAGTTCCTATCTTATTAAAATATGTAACCTATATTGCAGGAATTGCTGCGGTAATTATATTGGGTTGTGTATTATTTCCAACACAAATTATTACGATTTTATTTGGTGAAAGCTATTTAGCAGTTACACCTTTATTATGGAAATACGCTTTAGCTACAGGCATTTTTGCATTGTCAAATATCTTCGCGTACTATTATTTATCCTTAGACAAATACATTCCAGTAGTACTTTCTGGGTTGTTTGGAATGCTTCAAATTTTATTAGTGGTTTTTTTCCACGAAAATCTAGCACAAGTAGTACATGTGCAAATCATTGCGATGGTTTTATTACTACTCGTTCAGTTAGGATTCTTCTTTTATGAAAATAGATTTAGAACGCTTCACTTCGACTAACTCAGCGTGAATGCTTTTAAATTTTCTCGCTCTTGTGTGATCCTGAATTAAATTCAGTGTAACGCCAACTTACTTTTTTGTCACAAAATCAATAACTATTTTAAATATCACTTCTAGTGACATTTGAAAACTTCTTTCGTTATCTATGCTTCGTCATCACGAGGAACGCAAGTGACGTGGTGATCTTTTTATTGTACAACATATCTAGAAGTCACAGATTGCTTTGTCATACTTCCGTGCAATGACGTATCATAAGAGTACTATTACTTTCTCAAATTAATACCATAAACCAAATCTAAAGGCTCTTTCCTTTCATCGAAATATATTCGCATTTCGGCACAAGTCGTCTATTTTTCAGACTTAGAACATGCACATTTGTAATATAATTAGAAAACTAGATGTCATGAAGTTAGCAATCATAACCGCATATCCGCCAAGCAAAGTAACCTTAAACGAATACGCTTATCACTTAGTGAAAAGTTTTCGTCAAAAAGAAAATATTACAGAAATCGTTTTGCTAACCGATGCAACTCCAGAAGCAAAGGATTTGAATTTCGCTGAAGCTGGTTGCAAAGTTACCGTGAAAGAATGCTGGAAATTCAACAGTTACAAAAATATTTTCTCTGTAACCAAAGCCATCAATCAAACCAAACCTGATGCCGTATTATTCAACTTACAGTTTATGAAGTTTGGTGATAAAAAAGTAGCGGCTGCTTTAGGATTGATGCTTCCACTAGTTTGTAAAATTAAAGGAATTCCAAACATTGTTTTACTACACAATATTCTGGAAGAAGTAGATTTAAAAAGCGCAGGTTTTACCTCTAATAAATTATTACAAAAAGTATATAATTTCATTGGAACTAGTCTAACAAAATTGATTTTAAAGGCAGATAGAGTGGCTGTAACAATGCAAAAATATGTAAACATTTTAGAGAAAAAATACCTGGCAAATAATGTAACAATGATTCCGCATGGAACTTTTGAAATTGCCCAAAAACCATCTTTTGAATTGCCTGATGGTCCTTTAAAAGTGATGGCATTTGGAAAGTTTGGAACATATAAAAAAATAGAAACTATGATAGAAGCTGTGGAGAAAGTTCGTAAAACTTCTGGACTCGATTTAGAAATTGTCATTGCAGGAACTGATAATCCGAATGTGCCTGGTTATTTAGCAAATGCACAAAAACAATACAAGCATGTTCCTCAATTGACTTTTACAGGCTATGTAGCAGAGGAAGACGTAGCAACTATATTCAACGAAAGTGCTGTTGTTGTTTTTCCATACACAGCAACCACAGGAAGTTCGGGCGTATTGCACCAAGCTGGAAGCTACGGAAAAGCAGTTGTGATGCCAGATTTAGGTGACTTAGCATTGTTGGTAAAAGATGAAGGTTATAGAGGTGAATTCTTTGAAGCTGCAAATGTAGATAGTTTGGCAAATGCCATTGAAGCTATTGTAACCAACGACGCGTATAGAATTTCACTTGGAAAAACAAACTATAAGGCTGCTACTGCATTTCCTATGGAACTCATTACAGATATGTACATAAAACTATTTGAAAGAATTATAGCAAAGAAGAGTAATAATATTGAAAGTTTAGTTGTGTGAGTACAACACAAAGAATTTAAACTTTTTGCTGGTTAAAAAATAGCGATTTTTCGATCACTTTTTTAGATTTACTCTCATTCAATTTTTATGTTGGATTTTCAAAATATCACATTAAAAAAATTTATTTCAAGCTAATTTTTAAATCCATTTCCTTTTTCATTAATAATAACACTTCTGCATTTCCCATGGCGTCATCAACTGGATTGTGTGTATGCGCAGTTTTACGTAAGTGTTTCCATTTAGCAAAGGTGTCTTTTTCCAGTCCGCAATACAGATCGGAAAGTCTTCGAGAAGAATACCCAAACGGATTTTCGCCAATAAAATGATGAAATTACCAGCAAATAAACATCCTATCAAAACCATTGTTATCACTAATAAAAATAGGTCTTCCTTTTGAATTTTCTTGAATCCACGTTTTAAAATTGGTCATCACCGTTGTTGGATCGTCAAATGTTAAGGTGTCATCACGAGAAAAACCAGAAATAGACAACGCGGTTGGATCAAACCGTTCAGAAATTGGTTTTAGTTGACCATAAAACGTTCTATCGAGTTTTTCATCGACCAAAACGGCTCCAAAACAAATCATAGAATAATCACCTGGAATTGGTCCATCAGATTCTATGTCAACCATTACATAACTCATGTTCTTTTTATTTTAAATGTAAAAGATAAATATTTTTAGACTTCTTTAAAGTTTATCATAAAAACACATCACAATAAACAGCAGGAAGCTATCTGTAACTTTTGAAGCAGATTACTTCCTCTTAATGAAATTTCCGAAAACTAAGCGAAGTCGAAGTGCTTCTAAACAACCTTCTCAATCACAAACGACTGATTTCTAAAAGCGATTTCATCACCAACTTTTTTCCCAAGAAGCAGTTTTCCAATCGGCGTATTGGTAGCAATCGCATAGAATTTTTCAGTATTGGCGGTAATTTCTCCAACGCTCACTGAAATGAAATAATTGGTCTGTGATGTATAAATGATACTTCCCAAACAACCTTGTGAAACCTCAGCTGTTTGATTTACTTTTAGCAGAATTTCTTTGACTTTCTGAATTTCTGCCAATTGATTTCCCAACTTTTCTCGTTCCAACTGCAACATGGCTCTGCCTGTTTCGTGTTTGTCGCCTGCTGAGCTTTTGGTTTCCAATAACATAGCTTCCTGAATGCCAGCAAAACGTTCTTGAATCTTGACTTGGCGATCATTTACCATGTCTAAACATGCTTTGTATAATGTTTCTTTTACTGTCATACCAAATCTGCTAATTCTTTTCCTACCAAACTTCCAATCGCAACGCCCATTCCGCCCAAGCGAACACCACAGTATATATTGTTTGACAGTGGTTTTACAATCGCTTTTTTCTGCGAACCAACACCCATGATTCCGCTCCAACGATGTGCTATTGCAAATGTTGTGTTTGGCAAAATGACTGTTTTTAAAAGCTCCTCTAATTTTTGCTGAATCAACTCGGTTTGCAGGAGTTCTGTAGTTTCTTCTCCTTTAAAATCTAAGTTTCGTCCGCCACCGAATAGAATGCGATTGTCAATATTTCTGAAGTAATAATATCCTTTGTCTAAATGAAATGTTCCTTTGATGTGTAAATCTGGAATGGGTTCTGTAATCAATACTTGTGCGCGTGCAGGTTTTACTTTTTCATCTAACAATTGTGATGCAAAACCATTGGTAGCAATGAGCAATTTATTTGTATAAAAATCAAAATGATTTGTCCTAATCTGTACTGCATTTCCAGTCTCCGAGAAACCTTCTACCAAAACCGAATTTAAAATCTGAATATTGCTAGATAACACTTTCTGCACTAAAGCCTGCATCATTTTTCCTGTATCGATTTGTCCTTCAAACTGATTAAAAATATAGTTCGATTGAATTCGTTCAAACTGAAATGTATTGGAAACTTCACTAAATACATTTTCTTTAAAAACAGGAAACAACAGCTGATTTATTTGGTCTTTTTTAAGCAAGCAAGTTTCATACAATTCCGTATCTTCTTCCGTAAACAATTCATATCCGCCCAAGGCTTGATAATCAATCGTTGCGTCGCCCAACGTTTCACGAAGCAATTGCAAGCCATTACAGCGTCTTTTAACCAAATTGACCACTTCTTCTTCCGAATGTGTATTTAGATCGTCTAGAATCTCTGAAAGGCTCCCAAAACAGGCAAATCCAGCATTTTTTGTACTTGCTCCTTGCGGTAAAATTCCTTTTTCTAGAATGACAATTTTTGCCGTTGGATATTGCTTGCGAAGTTGCAAGGCACAATTCAGTCCTACAATGCCACTTCCCACAACAGTGAAATCGATATTCGTTAACCACGATTTATATTCCCAATAACTTAAATTCATCTTGGATATATTCATTTTGATTCGAATATAACTAAAGGTTTTCAATAGTTTCTATTCTAACTTGAAAAATACTATCAAGATCGTATTTTTGTACCGATAGAAAGTAATTTATATGAACATTTTTACGTTGCCTGATTATTTAACTCCTGAAACGAAGAGTCCGATTCAGTTGTTTTTGTATGAATCGACAACGTCGCAGTTGAATAGCAAAATTGATTTGACCAAAAATGCTTTTAGCTTTTTGCAAGAAGGATTTAAGACGGTTTCTACAAGTCATCAACCTATTGCTATTACAAATGATGCTTTTTTAATTATGAAATCTGGACATTGCTTGATGACGGAGAATTTATCAGCTACCAATAATTTTTATAAGAGCATATTATTGTTTTTTTCGGATGACGCATTGTTTCAATTTATAGAAAAACATCAAATTCCTAAGAAACATTTCGCTGCAACTACGGCTGCAAAAGCTTGTAAATATGATGGTTTTGTGAGGTCGTTTGTCAAAAGTTTAGAAGACATTCAACAACTTCCTTTAAAAGTTCAACAACAGCTTTTACAAGTGAAACTTGAAGAAATTTTATTGTATTTAGTCGCTACCAAAGGCGCTGATTTTTTTGGGTTTTTAACTGCGGCTAAAAATGATCAAACAAGTCATTTTATCAATGTGGTAGAAAGTAACAAATTGAATAAGTTATCTTTAAAAGAACTTGCTTTTTTAGCAAATATGAGTGTTTCTAGCTTTAAACGAGCCTTTGAAAAGCACTTTCAGGAATCGCCGAGCAAGTGGTTTCAAAATCAGCGCTTGGAACATGCAGCTTTTCTGTTGAAGAACGAAACGAAGCGACCTTCTGATATTTTTGAAAAGATTGGTTATGAGAACTTATCCAACTTCGTACATGCGTTTAAAACCAAATTTGGTGTGACTCCAAAACAATATCAAATCCAAGATTGAGCTTTTAGCACTACTTTTTGAACTATATTATTTTCTATATGGATTGTTGTTGAGATAGCTTTGTAGCATCATTAAAAACATCTCAATTATGAAGAAAATAAATGCTTTTTTAGTACTGTTCGTATTGATTACTACAGCAACTTTCGGACAAAATACATTTACATTAACGAGTACAGATTTAGGAGGACAAGCTACCAAAGCACAAGAGTTTAGTGGTTTTGGTTGTACTGGAAACAACGCATCGCCACAGTTATCATGGAAAAACGCTCCTGATGGCACCAAGAGTTTTGCTATTACCATGTACGATCCAGATGCACCAACTGGAAGCGGATGGTGGCATTGGATAGTTTTTGATATTCCAGCAAATGTGAATGAATTGGTTACCAAAGCTGGAAACATTTCCTTGAATTTAGCACCAAAAGGAAGTATTCAAAGTATTACCGATTATGGAAGTGCTGGTTATGGTGGTCCATGTCCGCCAGAAGGTCACGGATTGCATCAATATATCATTACCGTATATGCTTTAAAAACAGATTCGCTTGGTTTAACAAAAGATACGAATGCTGCGGTTGTAGGATATTACCTTTGGAATAATACCTTAGCAAAAGCAAGTATTGTAGCGTATTATCAGCGAGAGAAGCAATAAGATTGGTATCAAAAACAATGATTTTATAACAGCACAGTAGAGAAACTAAAAAAATCTCTACTGTGCTTTCATATTGTTTTTAGAATAATTATATAAGCTTTGTTATACTTGTTACTTTTTTGGTTTTTTGTCAATGGCGACCATCAATTTTGACCATGTCCAATATTCATTACACTCTGAAAATGAATCTTTTGCTCTTGGAGCATTAAATTCATCTTCCAACATTTTTTGGGTCATTCCGATCATTATTTTCCCTTTAAAAATTGACTCCCCAAACTTTTTGCCATATTTTTTTATTAAGTCTTGTTTTCTTTTTTCATTGTTTTGAGCTACTTGCTCTTTGGTAAGAAAGCCATTACCAAAAAGATGATGCACGTTTATATCCGCGAAATATTTCTTTTTATTTTCACTTGTCATATTGAAAAAGAATTCCTCTAATTTTCGAGATGTTTGATAATGTGTAAGAGAAACTCTTGCAAGTTTTTTGTTTGCCACATCTACACTATGACTGGTACTACTACTAGAATATTGGTGTGGTTTTTTGGGCTTATTATAGTTATCGCTAATCGATTGGATATGCCCTTTTGATTCATACAGTTCTTGCTCCGAATACGGCAAACTATTTACATCCATAGTTTTGAATTTCTTATATAGTTTATAGGATTCAAGTTCTGAATAAAAACTATACGCCATTTGCCCATTAATTTTATTGATATATTCTGGATTGATGTTTTTCTCAGTTTTGAATTTTTCTACTTTTGCCCATGAATCTTTGAAAGCAGTTTCAGCTTCTTCAAAATCTTCAATCCGAATAAGATGAAGTGCTTTTGTTATGTAACAGAATCCTACACTACTAAAAGCTCTATCTGGATAATCTATATTTGCATAACTATAATTAGCCAGTTTTACAATGGTATTATACATATCATCAGTAAAATTTTTATCTAATGCAAACGTGGAAAACTAAGTTGCCCACTTAGAAAACCAATAATTGTCCGTTGGAAAATTTCTGTCTTTTGTATAATCAAGAGCTCCTGCATATTTTCTTTTTTAATAAGTTTATTGTATTCATTTACATTGATTTTTTGTGCATACGCATTTGTAAATACAAATGATGTGAGGAGCACTACTAAAAATAATTTCAATTTCATTTTTTTTATATTTGGGTTTATAGGTAAAATTTTAATTTCTGCGGATAAATGTAATTTTTTACCCTTCTAAACACTGTAGATGCTGGTCTGCATTTATAAATAACGAATGATTACGTGAAAGAAGTAAGAAATACAACGTGTTTTCATGTTTTAAAAAAAGAGTAAGCCCTTAACATACAGTATAAAAAAAGCTCCTTGTTACAAGGAGCTTTTTTATATATCTAAGATTCATTGAAATTATTCCGCTTCGGGTTCCATTTCAAAGTCTTCCATGAATTTTGTTGTATAGTTTCCTGCTACATAATCAGGATGATCCATTAATTGTCTGTGGAAAGGAATTGTTGTTTTAATTCCTTCAATTACGAACTCATCTAAAGCACGTTTCATCTTGTTAATTGCTTCTTCACGTGTTTGCGCAGTTGTAATCAACTTTGCAATCATAGAATCGTAGTTTGGCGGAATTGCATATCCTGCATATACATGCGTATCTAAACGAACTCCGTGTCCACCTGGTGCGTGTAATACTGTAATTTTTCCTGGAGAAGGTCTAAAGTTATTATATGGATCTTCTGCATTGATTCTACATTCTATAGAGTGTAAGTTTGGTGTATAGTTTTTACCAGAAATTGGCACACCTGCTGCTACTAAAATTTGCTCACGAATCAAATCGAAATCAATTACTTGTTCTGTAATTGGGTGTTCTACCTGAATACGCGTATTCATTTCCATGAAATAGAAGTTTCTGTGCTTATCTACTAAGAATTCAACTGTTCCAGCTCCTTCATAGCTAATAAATTCGGCAGCTTTTACAGCAGCTTCTCCCATGCGCGTACGCAAATCGTCCGTCATAAATGGTGAAGGCACTTCCTCTGTTAATTTTTGGTGACGACGTTGTACAGAACAATCACGTTCAGACAAATGACATGCTTTCCCTGAAGAGTCTCCAACTACTTGAATTTCGATGTGTCTTGGCTCTTCAATAAGTTTTTCCATGTACATATCGTCATTTCCAAAAGCAGCTTTCGATTCTTGTCGCGCAGAATCCCATGCATCTCTTAAGTCTTCTGGTTTCCATACAGCACGCATTCCTTTTCCACCACCGCCGGCAGTAGCTTTTAACATGACAGGATATCCTGTTTCTACTGCTATTTTTTCACATTCAGCAAAATCAGCAATAATTCCATCACTTCCAGGAACACAAGGAACACCTGCAGCTTTCATAGTAGCTTTTGCAGTAGCTTTATCTCCCATTTTGGAAATCATTTCTTCACTTGCTCCGATGAATTTAATATCGTGTTCTTCACAAATTTTGGAGAACTTTGCATTTTCAGATAAGAAACCGTATCCTGGGTGAATTGCGTCTGCATTTGTAATTTCTGCAGCTGCAATAATGTTTGACATTTTTAAGTACGATTCGCTACTTGGCGCTGGTCCAATACAAACAGCTTCATCAGCAAAACGTACATGTAGGCTATCAACATCTGCTTTTGAATATACAGCAACTGTTTTGATACCCATTTCTTTACAGGTTCTAATAACTCTAAGCGCTATTTCACCTCTATTGGCAACTAATATTTTTTTAAACATCTTTTGAAATTTTAAATGTTGAAATTAAAATTTGTAACTTTTTTAAGTGGCACAAATGGAATGTACTTCAAGTTTTATTTAAAATTTCTTAGGATGGGTCTACCAAGAATAATGGTTGATCAAATTCTACAGGTGAAGAGTCATCTACTAAGACTTTCACTATTTTTCCTGAAACTTCAGATTCAATTTCGTTGAAAAGTTTCATTGCTTCAATCACACATAGTACACTTCCTTCAGAAACAGAATCTCCAACCTCAACAAAAGCAGGTTTGTCTGGAGAAGGTTTTCTGTAGAATGTACCAATAATTGGTGATTTTATAGTAACATATTTTGAATCGTCGTTTGCTGGTGCTGGTGCTTCAGTTGCTGCTGGTGCTGCAGGTTGTACAGCTACAGGAACTGCTGGTGCTGGTGCTGGTTGCGGGATTCCAGCCATTGGAATTTGTTGCACCACAGTGGTCATTTCGCCTTTTGAATCGCCGCTTCCAGTTTTGATGGTAATCTTTACATCTTCCATTTCAAGTTTTACTTCACTTGCTCCAGATTTGGCTACGAATTTAATTAAGCTTTGAATTTCTTTTAAATCCATGAGATAGGTTTTAGTCGTTTCTAGTTAGAATTATATGCCCATTTAAGGTAGATAGCTCCCCAAGTAAATCCGCCACCAAAAGCAGCAAAAATAAGGTTATCTCCTTTTTTGAGTTGTTTTTCATAGTCATGTAAACATAGAGGTAACGTTCCAGAAGTTGTATTTCCGTAACGCTGAATGTTCATCATAACCTTGCTTTCATCTACGCCCATACGCCTTGCAGTGGCATCAATGATACGTTTATTGGCTTGGTGTGGCACCAACCATTGAACGTCTTCTTTCGTCAGATTATTATCTTCCATGATTTTAGCACTTACGTCTGCCATGTTAGATACTGCGAATTTGAAAACGGTTTTTCCGTCTTGAAATACGGTATGTTGTTTATTTTTTACAGTTTCTTCAGATGTTGGTAAGATAGATCCACCAGCATCAATTTTTAGGTATTCTCGTCCAATCCCGTCGCTTCTTAGGTATTCGTCTTGCAATCCTAGTCCTTCTTCATTTGGTTCAAAAAGAACAGCTCCTGCGCCATCTCCAAAGATAATGCATGTAGCTCTATCTTCATAATCGATGATTGAAGACATTTTATCTGACCCAATAAGCAATACTTTTTTGTATTTTCCAGATTGTACATAGCTCGCTGCCGCGGACATTCCATACAAGAAACTAGAGCAGGCTGCTTGTAAATCGAATGCAAATGCGTTGGTAGCACCAATTTTACTGGCAGTATATACGGCAGTAGATGCTACTGGCATGTCAGGAGTAGCAGTTGCTACAATAACCATGTCAATCTCTTTGGGGTCTAGGTTTTTCTTTGCAAGAAGATCTTGTGCGGCTTTGATAGCCATATATGAAGATCCCGCTCCTTCTTCTTTAAGAATTCTGCGTTCTTTGATACCTGTTCTTGTGGTGATCCACTCATCATTAGTATCAACCATTGTTTCAAGTATCTGGTTGGTTAATACATAATCAGGAACATATGCTCCTACAGCTGTTATTGCTGCTGTAATTTTGGTCATACCTTAACGTTGGTTTTTTGTGATTTTTAACAAAAATTCATTAAAAATTAATCGAAATTACTAAAATTCTCTGATAATCTCGGCAAAATATGTCGTTTTTACATTTTTTACAAAAAAAATGCATAAATAAAAAACTCTCACGAAAGTGAGAGCTTTTATGACTAAACATCTGTGTGTTATGCTAAGTTTTCTTCAGTAGTATTGTCAATCAATACTTTTCCTCTATAATATAATTTTCCTTCGTGCCAGTGAGCTCTGTGATATAAGTGTGCTTCACCAGTAGTTGGGCACGTAGCAATTTGAGGAACAGTTGCTTTATAATGAGTTCTTCTCTTATCTCTTCTTGTTTTCGAGATTTTTCTCTTAGGATGTGCCATTTTCTATGTTATTTATTATCCGTTAATAGTTTTTTTAATGTATTCCAACGAGGATCAATTTCCTCTTCAGTTTCTTTTTTTTCTGTACCAGGTTGTAATTCTTCTAGCTTTTCGAGTATTTCAGATTTTAATGTTCCATCTTCAATACCAGGATGAATTCTTTTAGAAGGAACTGCCAACACTATCATTTCATATATGTATTGTGCAACATTGATTTCATATTCTCCATGGGGAACAATTAAAATTTCTTCATTTTCATCGTTGTACTCATGTCCAAACTTTACAATCAAGTTTAAATTTCCTTCAACTGGCTGCTCAAAAGGTTCATTAGTTACATCACAATGTACGTTTACTGTACCCAAAGCATTGAATGTCAATTCGAGCATTGTTGCTTTTTTGTAAAATTCTAATGTTGCTTTTACAGCAGCTTCATTGAATTCGTCATATTCAAAAAGTTCAAAGAACGTATTATCAATTTGATAATCAAACTGGTGTTTTCCTTCTTTTAATCCTATAAAAGGAATTGTAAAGTCCTTTAGTACCATCATCTTAAACATCAGTTTCGAGCGTGCAAAGATATAAATTTTTCTTAATCAACAGTAGGTTGTTAACATTTTTTTTTTTATATCTTACTTGGCTGCTTTTTTAAGGGGTTTTCAGCAATCTCTGTATATAAATTTCTATTTCTAAAAATCTGTATTCCAGTGAATACTGCCTCTTTGAATGAGTTGTGATCAGCTTTGTTTTTTCCTGCAATTTCATAAGCAGTTCCATGATCTGGCGAAGTACGCACTTTATTAAGTCCGGCAGTAAAATTAACACCTTGACCAAACGATAAGGTTTTAAACGGAATCAATCCTTGATCGTGATATGCTGCTAAGATAGCATCAAAGTTTTTGTAATTGCTCGACGCAAAGAAACTATCGGCTGCATACGGTCCAAAAACAAGTTTGCCTTCATTTTTAATTTTTTCCAAAGTTGGTTTTAACACCTCATCATCTTCTACACCAATAACACCATTGTCTCCCACATGTGGATTGATGCCCAATACTGCAATTTTTGGTTTACTTACTCCAAAATCCTGTTTTAAAGTATTGTATATAATGCTTACTTTCTTTTCAATCAGTTCTGGCGTAATGGCTGCCGAAACATCTTTCACCGCAACATGGTCTGTCAGCAATCCGACTCGAAGTGAATCGTTGACCATTAACATTAAGCTATCACCTTCTAAAGTTTCTCCTAAATAATCTGTATGACCTGGGAAAGTAAACTCTTCCGACTGTACATTATGTTTATTAATAGGAGCAGTGACCAAAACATCAATCATTCCATCTTTCAATGCATTGGTTGCTTCTGTGAATGATTTTATAGCAAACTTTCCTACTGCTTCCGATGATTTTCCATATTCAATAGTTACAGGATCTTTAGAGATGTTTACCACATTTATTTTTCCGTGCTGTACTTTCTCAGCATTAGGAACACCATGAAAGTTTGTATGTATATTGAAATGTTTTTTTTGAAATGATAAAATTTTAGTGGATCCAAAAATAACTGGCGTACACAATTCTAACATCCTATTATCTTTGAAGGTCTTCAAAATTACCTCTGTTCCGATACCATTTAAGTCACCAACCGAAATTCCTACTTTTATTTTTTCCTCTTTCTTCATCTACGTATTTCAGACTTTTATTTCTTAATTTTACATGCAAATTTAACGAAATTAATACATGTTTACAGGGATTATTGAAGAATTAGGTGTGATTACACATTTGGAGCGCGAAAAAGAAAACCTCCATATAACTGTTCAAAGCAGTTTAACAAGCGAATTAAAAATTGATCAAAGTGTAGCTCACAACGGTGTTTGTTTGACGGTTGTTGATAGAAATCTTCAAGAAAACACTTATGTAGTTACCGCTATTCAAGAAACTTTAGATAAAACCAATGTAGGTACTTGGCAAGTGAATGATCGTGTCAATTTAGAACGTGCTATGAAATTAGGTGATCGTTTGGACGGACATATTGTGCAAGGACATGTAGATCAAATTGCAACTTGTACAGCTGTTAAAGAAAGTGACGGGAGTTTGTATTATACTTTTGAATACGATCCTTCTCTACACAATATTACTATTGAAAAAGGGTCTATTACAGTAAATGGTACAAGTTTGACGGTTGTAAATTCAGAGAGAAATGCTTTTTCTGTTGCAATTATTCCATACACATATAGCCATACAGTCTTTCAATATTTGAAAGTCGGCTCAATTGTAAATTTGGAATTTGATGTTATAGGGAAATACGTTGCAAGACTTCAGGGGCTGTCGAAGTAATTACTTTTTCACTTTTTTCCGTATACCATACAATAATCCAGCGGCTAGCACACCTACTAAACCGGCATCTATCGGGAATCCCGGTGGAGGCGGTGGTCCAGGTGGCGGAGGTACGATTTGGGCGTGTGTTGGTGTTAAAAAAGCAATTGCTAGTATAACAAAACACAACAGGGTCTTTTGATTTAATTTTGCCATAACGGTGTAAAAGTATAAAATTATAGGGTATGACAAAATATTTTATGTTATATCATTGCAAAATAATCTATGAAATGACAAAAAAAGGCGTCGAACTAAGATTTTCACTAGGATTTTTTTTCAATCCCCACAAACTAACTACTCTTATTTGCGCCTAAAATACAATAAAAAAATAGATATACAGCACATATTTTCACAAGGAATCCTCGTTATACAACTTATCTTATTGAAATACATTCTGATAGATTCTAAATTTTATTAAGTTTTTTTTAAGAGTCTGAAAGTAAAGTTATAGATAAATTTGCAAATTAACCATCTAAATAACCTCGCCAGATGCGAAATATTATACTTTCGATTCTTGGAGTACTACTTATTATTGGAGCATTCTTTTTTGGAAACATTATAATTAGTAGTAAACAGAAAAAGAAACCTATTCCCAAAAAAGTAGTTAAAACAGTCTATACTAATACTGTTCAAAACAGCAATATTCCCATTATCATTTCTGCTAACGGAAACCTCGTAGCCAAAAGACGTGTAGAATTGTATGCTGAAGTACAAGGGATTTTCAAAACAAACAGAAAACTATTTAAACCCGGACAAAAATATCGACAAGGAGAAACACTCATCCGCATTGATGCCGCAGAATATTATGCCAATGTGCAATCGTCTAAAAGTAATTTGTACAACTCAATTGCAGCCATTATGCCCGATTTGCGATTGGATTTTCCAGATATTTATCCAAAATGGCAACAATATCTTTCTAGTTTCGATTTAAATAAAACAACACCGAAACTACCTGAAATGACTTCTGAAAAAGAAAAGTACTTCATTACAGGGCGTAGTATTGTAACCAATTATTACAACGTAAAAAACTTAGAACAACGTTTATCAAAGTATACAATTAGTGCTCCTTTTTCTGGAATTTTAACGGAAGCATTAGTTACTGAAGGTTCATTGATTCGTAACGGACAAAAATTAGGTGCTTTCATCGATGATTCCGAATACGAAATGGAAGTTGCATTAAGCAAACAGTATGCAAGCCTGCTAAAAGTTGGTGAAAAAGTAGTATTAAACAATTTAGAAAATACCGAAAAATTCTCAGGTGTAGTTTCTCGTGTCAACGGAAGTATTGACGCTACTACACAAACCATTACTGCTTATATTGATGTAAAAGATGAGAAACTAAAAGAAGGTATGTATTTAGCAGCAAACCTAAATGCGAAAGAAGAAAAAAATGCTATTGAAATAGATCGAAACTTAGTGCTTGATAATAATGAAGTATTTGTGGTGAGAGACAGTGTACTAGATGTGATACAAGTAAATCCTGTTTATTTCTCTGACAACAAAGCCGTTATAAAAAATATTCCTAATGGAACGGTCATCTTATCAAAATCAGTTCCTGGAGCCTACGCAGGAATGTTGGTAAAACCGTTAACTTCTGAAAAGTCAAAAGATACAAATACAACTGCTACAGAATCTAAAAAAGTAAAGTAAGTCATGAGAAAAATAATAGCTTACTTTATTAAGCATAGTGTTGCGGTAAATATCGTCATTGCTTTTTTTGTGATTTTTGGAATTTACGGAGCATACACCTTAAATTCTTCTTTTTTCCCTTTGGTTGCTTCTAAAAATGTGACCATTAATGTTACCTATCCTGGTGCTTCCCCGCAAGAAATTGAAGAAGGAATTGTACTAAAAATTGAAGACAATCTAAAAGGGTTAAGTGGTGTAGAACGTGTTACTTCAACTTCAAATGAAAACAGTGGTATTATCAATGTTGAGATTGAAAAAGGACGCGATATTGATTTTATGCTACTAGAAATCAAAAATGCTGTAGATCGTGTGCCATCGTTTCCAACAGGTATGGAACCCTTGGTTGTTTCCAAGCGAGAAGCTGTCCGTGAAACTATATCTTTTGCCGTAAGTGGCGATGGAATTCCGCTAGTCACTTTAAAACAAATAGGCAGACAAGTTGAAAACGATTTGCGTGGTATTGATGGTATTTCACAAATTAATATTACAGGATATCCGGATGAGGAAATAGAAATTGCTATCAATGAAACGAGTTTGTTGGCGTACAATTTATCATTTACAGAAGTTTCTAACGCTATCAATCAAGCTAGTTTAATTACTACTGGTGGAACTATAAAAACAAGTGCCGAAGAATATCTTATTCGTGCCAATGCTCGCTCGTATTATGCAGATGAATTGTCTAATTTGGTTGTAAAATCAGATGCTACTGGACGAATTATTCGTTTAAAAGATGTTGCTACTGTTCGTGATCAGTTTTCTGAAACTCCCAATGCTAGTTATTTTGATGGAAATCTTTCTATCAACGTTAGTATCACAAGTACAAATACTGAAGATTTAATTTCTTCCGCAGATAAAACAAAAAAGTACATTGAAGAATTCAATCAAAAATATGACAATGTTCGACTAGATGTCGTAGATGACAGATCTAAAACTCTGGTACAACGTACCGATTTACTTGCTTGGAATGCTTTTATTGGAATGATCCTCGTACTCGCGTTTTTATCTTTATTCCTTAATACACGTTTGGCATTTTGGGTAGCATTTGGCTTACCTGTTGCTTTTTTGGGAATGTTTATGTTTGCTGGATATTTTAACATTACTATCAATGTATTGTCTCTTTTTGGGATGATTATCGTTATTGGTATTTTAGTAGATGATGGAATTGTGATCGCAGAAAATATCTATCAACAATACGAAAAAGGAAAATCGCCAGAGGATGCTGCTATTGATGGTGTTATGGAAGTATTACCCGCAATTCTTTCTGCAATTTTCACCACTATACTAGCCTTTAGTATATTTCTGTTTTTAGATGGTCGAATTGGCGACTTTTTTGGTGAGGTTTCCGTTGTTGTAATGCTGACACTCATTGTATCTTTGGTAGAAGCATTGATTATTTTACCTGCGCATTTAGCACATTCCAAAGCTTTACGTGCACAAAATAAAGAACCTAAAGGACTACTACCGCGACTATTTTCAAAACTACGTTATATCAATACGTTTGGTGATGCTATTATGACTTGGTTGCGTGATAAAGTTTACAGTCCTGCATTGCGATTTTCACTAAGACACAAATTCTTAACCTTTTCTTTCTTCATTGTGTTTTTAATTTTAACACAAGCTAGTTTTATGGGAGGAATTATTAGAGATGCATTTTTTCCAAGAATTGCAAGTGATAAAGTAACTATTACGCTCAACATGCCGAATGGAACAAATGAAAAAGTAACAGATAGTATTATTTCATTTATAGAGGACAAAGCGAAACTAGTTACCAAAGAAATTCATAATGAATACCTTGGCGAAGATGCCCAAAAATATCTGGTAGAAAATATGATTCGCACCATAGGTCCAGGTTCTGCTAGAGCTAGATTAGAAGTCTATTTATTGCCAGGAGAAGAACGTCCAAATGAAATTACAGCTCCAATAGTTTCCAATCGTATCAAAGAGGCTGTTGGCGATATTATAGGCATTGAAAGTTTAGTATATGGAAGTAATGGAAATTTTGGTGGACTTCCTGTCTCCGTTTCTTTACTAGGAAATAATATTGCAGAATTAAAAGCTGTAAAAACAGAACTCAAAGAAGTTCTCAAAAATAACCCTGCATTAAAGGATGTTGTCGATACAGATCCGGCAGGAATCAAAGAAATACGTATGCAACTTAACGAAAGTGCGTATGCTTTAGGCCTGAATTTACGAACGGTCATGACACAAGTGCGCTCGGCATTTTTTGGAGCACAAGCACAACGTTTTCAACGCGGACAAGATGAAATTAGAGTTTGGGTTCGTTATGACAGACCGAATCGTTCTTCTATCAATGATTTGGACAATATGCGTATCATTACACCAAGTGGACAACGTGTGCCTTTAAAAGAAATTGCGAGTTACAGCATTGAACGTGGAGAAGTTGCCATCAATCACTTGGAAGGTCGTCGCGAAATTCAAGTTTCAGCAGATATTAAAGACACCAAAAAGACAAGTTCAACAGATATTATGGCAGAACTCAAAGACGAGATTATGCCTGAGATATTATCCAGATATCCAACCGTAACACCATCGTACGAAGGACAAAACAGAGAGCGTAATAAACTGATGGATTCCCTAGGCCCTGTAGGTTTAACGGTGTTGATTTTAATTTATATTGTCATCGCGTTTACGTTTAGAAGTTACAGTCAGCCATTATTATTACTATTACTCATTCCGTTGAGTTTACCAGCCGTGGCTTGGGGACATTATTTTCATGACTTTCCAGTAAATATTTTATCCATGTTAGGAATTATTGCTTTGATCGGAATTATGGTCAATGATGGACTCGTCTTGATTGGAAAATTCAATAACAACTTGCTTGAAGGAATGTCGTTTGATGATGCCTTGTATCAAGCAGGTCGTGCACGTTTTAGAGCTATTTTCTTAACCTCCATTACAACCGTTGCAGGTTTGGCTCCATTAATTTTTGAGCCTAGCCGACAAGCACAATTCTTAATTCCAATGGCAATATCTATCGCCTACGGAATTGGTTTTGCCACAGTATTAACTTTAATTGTGCTGCCTATTTTCTTATCGTTCAGTAACTCTGTAAAGAAAACAGGAAAATGGTTGTATTACAATAAAAGTATTACCAAAGAAGAAGTAGAACGTGTTGTTCGAGAAAAACAACATGAAAATCAACTTTTAGAAGCAACGCAACCAAAACAATTACCAAGCATAGAAACCTTTGAAGTTTTTAAAGATTAAAACGAAGCAAATGCACCACAGAATTTATATCACATGCATAGTAGTTTTCTTCGGAATATACATGAATGCACAAGAAGTATTGACACCAGATAACGCCATTAAACTTACCTTAGAACATAACTATGGAATTCAGATTGCCAATAATACCGTAAAAGTTGCTGAGAATAACACCAGTGTTTTAAACACAGGGTATTTGCCAACTGTGACAGGAAATGCTGGCGCAACTTTTAATTTAGACAATACTGAAGCCGAATTTTCTAATGGAAATACTACAGTTTTAAATGGTGCTGAAAGTTCACGTTATAATGCTGCTGTAAACCTCAACTATGTCTTATTTGATGGTTTGGGCAGATTGTATAATTATAAGCGACTTAAAGAACAATATCAATTATCGGAGTTACAAGCCCGAGAAACGATTGAAAACACTTTATTGCAACTATTTTCTGTGTATTATTCAGTAGCGCAACTTTCTGAAAATACAGATGCAATTAAGGAAACATTTGAAATTTCTAAAGAACGTTTGGTGCGTTCTGAATATCAATTTGAATACGGCCAAAACACAAAACTAGATGTTTTAAATGCAGAAGTTGATATCAATAATGACAGCATCAATATTGTAAATACGGAGCAACAACTCATCAACGCTAAGCGCGATTTGAATGTGATTTTAGGAAATAAATTGACACAAGAGTTTACAGTAGTCACGAATATTTCTTGTCTGTTTCAATTGGATAAAGAAGATTTGTGGAACAAAACACAAGCAAACAATGTGTCTTTATTACAAGCAAATAAAAATATTGACATTAGCACATTGGATGTAAAATCGAATCGTTCGCAATATTTACCAACGGTTGGTTTAACAGGAAGTTACGGTTGGAATCGAAACAATAATAATGCAGCATCGTTTGTGGCTGTTTCTACCAACACAGGACTTTCTGGTGGCATTAATTTAACTTGGAATCTATTTGATGGCGGAAGTACCATAACGCGTGTAAAAAACGCTAAGATTGCTTTGGAAAATCAGCAATTGCAAAAAGAGCAAATTTTAATCGATTTGGAACGCAACTTCAATAATGCGTGGGACGATTATCAAAATAAAGTCTTAATCTACCAATTACAGGAAGAAAACATTAAAACGGCTCAAAACAACTTTAATCGTACCAAAGAAAAGTTCAAAATAGGACAAGTCAACTCCATTGAATTCCGACAAGCACAGTTAAACTTATTAAATGCAGAACTCAGCAGAAACCAGGCAAAATACAACGCAAAATTGGCAGAGTTGGTCGTTTTACAATTAAGTGGTGATTTGTTGAATGTGAAATTTTGATTTAGATACGCTTCACTGTTAGACTCGGCTTCGCCTTTTAGATATTAGATCGCTTCGCTTTTAGACTTTTTGTTTATTTGTTTATGTTTGATACGTCTTTGCGAGGAGTTCACGACGAAGCAATCTGCTTCTTAAAGTGCAAGTAGCTTCACTTCTTTCGCTATAAAAATCTAAGAAGTCTAACAATCTAAAAGGCAAAGCCAAGTCTAATCCACAAGTTCCAACTTATACCCAACACCATGCACATTGGTGAGTTTAATCCTTTCGTCTTCTTTTAGTTTTTTACGAAGTTTGGAAATGTACGTGTCTAAGCTTCTTCCTACAATAACGCCGTTATCTTCCCATACTTTTTTCGTCAATTCATCACGGGTAACGACTTGATTTAGGTTTGCAGCAAAAATCTGTAATAACTCACATTCTTTTTTAGAAAGGTTGATCTCCGTTGCTTGTTTGACCAGTTTATTTTGGGTAGGATAAAAATGAAAGCTTCCAATGGTTGCAAAATGTTCTTGAGTTTCTTGCGGAGTTTCGTTTACTTTTTTATTTCGAAAGAAAAAGAATTCCAACCAAATAAAAATAAGCAACACAAGTCCATACAAAATAGTTGACACGGTAAAAACACCCTTGTTTTTAGACGTAAATCGCACTTGAACTCTATAGCAATTCTTTGGCAAATATCTTCCTCTGCAAGGAATAAGTGTATTCTCTTCTTGTTTTCGTATTTCATAACTATACGCCACTTCCTCGTCGGCACATTGCAAGACTTCTACTAGATATTCTTTGGGTAATTCTGCTCGTACAAAACTATCTTCTATGATAGAAACCATGGCGTTTGGCTCAAACGTTAAGTGACTTTGAAAGGAAAGCTCATATTTTGCAGCACTGATTTCTCTTACAGGTAAAATTAACGAAGTGGAATCTTTTTCAGACAATAACAACTTATTACCCACATCGCGCAGTGCAATTTTTACTTTTTCTGAAAATGCGGTTTGGTTGGTATCTAGTGTTGAAAACAACCAAATACCTAACACACTAACTATCAAAAATCTGTAACTATAGATTCTCTTTTTATTCATAACAGCTGTAAATAACATACAATTTCGTGACTTTTTACAACTGTTGACACTTCTTTTACACTTTTTTGACACTTTTTAGCACGCCTCCAATCTAGTTTTACGCTTGAAATCAAAAACAATCAAAAAAATGAAAAGAAAACTTTTAATAGTATTAATGATTATAACTATTTCTTGTAACTCTCAAGAGAAGAAGGCTAAAACCATTTATAGTGAAAATACTACTGAACAAAACAAAGCTTTACAAATTGGACAATATGTGGTTAATACGTTTCAAGATTCAAAAGGAAATTTATGGTTTGGAACTGGTGCAAGTTTATCAAAATATGACGGAAAAACGTTTTCAAACTATTCCGAAAAAGATGGACTCTGTAGTAATATGATCAGTAATTTATATATGGATAGTAAAGGAATTTTTTGGATTGGTACTTGGGGAGGAGTCTGCACGTTTAATGGAACTCAGTTTGAAGAATTTTCCATTCCATACCCAAAAATAAGTACGAAAATAAACCCAGATACCAAAAATTGGATAACCGAAATCACAGAAGATGCTGAAGGGAATATTTGGTTTGGAAGAGACGCTTACGGCGCCAGTAAATTTGATGGACACTCATTTACACATTTTACAAAAAAAGAAGGGTTGAACTCTAATAATGTCCAATCAATTGTGGAAGATGCAGAAGGAAATATCTGGATAGGAACGAGAGTAGCAGAAAAAGACAATGTAATCCTGATAAACGAATTGGTAACGGTGGTTTAAACAAATATGATGGCAAAAAATTTATTCACTTTCCTACAATAAATGGAGTTAACAAAAGTGATGTTTATGCAATTTACAAAGACAATTCAAGCAGATTATGGATTAGTACAATCAGCAATGGTATTTATACATATGCAAACAATGAGTTCGTAAACTATAATGTTCCAAAGACTACAATGAGCTTAATAAAAGATACAAAAGGAAATATTTGGCTAGGATGCTCAGGTGGATCATACAAAATGGACAAACAAGGAAAAGTAATAAATGTAACGTTAAATGGCCCTTGGAAATAACAACATACAAACAATCAAAAAATGAACATCAATTAAATTTTTAGACAAATGAAAAAAACACTGATTTACATCGTTTTTTTAGCGATAACAAACCTAAATGCACAAGAACAACTCACCATCAATACTTCTAAAAGTGAAATAAAATGGTCTTGCGATTACAGTTTTTATTTTAATGGTCATTACGGATATGTAAATTTTCAAGAAGGCTATTTTATAAAAACAGGAGACATGATTACCAGTGGTCGTTTTGTGATTGATCTCAACACGATTATGGCTACCGATATGGAAGCAGAAGGCAACAAAAATCTGACAGCACATTTAAAAGATCCTGATTTTTTTGATGTAAAAAAGTATCCAAAAGCGAGCTTAGTTATCACCAAAGTTACCTATCATGATCCTACACATTTTGAAGCAGAAGCCAATTTGAAAATTAAAGGCATCATAAAACCTATAAAATTTCAGGCAACGGTAAACTTTGAAGAAAAAACAATGACTACGAAGTTTAAAATTGATCGTACACGTTGGGGAATTACCTATAACAGCACTATAAAAGACAGCGCAATTTCTGATGCTATTGGTTTTGAAGTAAAAATAAGTTTGTAATTTACCTCCATGAAAAAGATACTATTACTACTCACATTTTTTTGTGCAATCTCAGTATTTGGACAAAAAGAAGATTACAAAAGAGCTTTGGTCACTTTTGATGATTCTTGGCGGGAAGAAATTATTCCAATGCCTATAGGTTTTGCACCTCAAATTCCGTTAAAAGGTATCGAAGAAGTACGTTTTGCCAAAGGTTGGTCAACAAAAGGAGACGATACGTTTTGGACCTATGCATTTCTATGGAATATAGAGCTCACAGAAATGCTTTCCACGAAGCAACTAGAACTATATATGCAATACTATTTTGATGGTTTAATGACTACTGTCAACAAAGATAAAGACAAGGTTGTACCTAAAACCATAGCACTATTTTTGAAAAAGGAAACCAATACAGACGCGAATCATTTTGTTGGAAAAATACAGTTATACGATTCGTTTCATACCAAAGATATCATTACATTAAATTGTACCGTACTGCAATACAACTGTACAAAAGAGAAAAAATCAATGGTTTTATTCCATTTTTCTCCGAAAGAATTTGGACATGCTACTTGGGACGAATTACATACGGTTAAACTAAAAGAAAAACCTTGTAACCACTAAAATTGATATTAAAAAAACCTTTCCGATTATGGAAAGGTTTTTGCCAAAGAACCAACAATTAATTACTATGCTAATTATGAACAATTAGCTAGCTTTTAGCACTCGTTCTTTCTCATAGTTTGTTAGTTTTTATATTTAGGAGCCTACTATTTCATGCTTTCGTAAGCAGCCAATTGTGCATCTAACTCATCCAAATCACTATTAAAAACAGGTTTCATTTTAAAGTATCTACCATCTTTTTGATAGTA
>NZ_JAKVBC010000011.1 GCF_022447245.1 Kordia sp.
AAATCAAATACCTGTTAACAGGTATTTGATGAAAAATAAACAAGTAGCTTGATATATGATTATTCACTTAACTTAGCATAAAACCTGTCCTCTGAATGGGGGAATGATCAGATTGTCTTTATATTTCTAATTTCTACAAGAAATTATTCAACTTTATTTAGTTTAATTTCTTTTTACTTCTTTTTACCTTTGAAGGTTTCTTGAGTTATTTCATAAAAGGTTTATTGTTTTTAGCATACCGTACCCAAGTTCACTATAATCGGTTCCTACCTGTATCTATATGTACTTTTGATCATTCCTTCTTATTATTTTGTTTATTTCATATCATAACATAATTAACATGATTTTAAACAAGAAAAAAACCTTATTTATTGGAAGTTTCTTTTCAAAAAATTGGTTTTGATTGTTAGAAGAGATAAAGATCACTAAGGTTTTACCGTATTTTAAACACTTTTAATTCACTAACTTTATACATATTATCTTATTTTTTTGAACTCATAAAAAAAGAGAATACACAAATTAGAATTGCACAAAAATTCAATATCCAAATTATAATCACAGCAAATAAAAGGTAGATTGAACAATGAAGAAGAAAATGATAGATTTTAATCTTGGGGTTGATGCTTCAATTTTGTATGTTGATCTATTATATGTCCTACAGATTCATGTAGAGCTAACTGTTAATAATTATAGCCTACACTAAGTATAAAAGAATCTTCTTCGGAAGTTTTTTTAATACAATATGATTACTACGGATTCACCGTAAATATTTGGTGATTGGAATATTTACCTTTACAGCATTATTAATATCAATACACTAGGTCCGCACTAATTTTATATAGTAAATTAAAGAGCACCAAGAGTTTGATTTTGCTGACATTTTTAAAAAGCATTAATTTTTTGACAAAAAAATATACGGTTTTACCTTACAAAAGTTATAAGTTTTTAAATCTATTTAAGCAAAAACTAAAGTACTTTTACAGTTATATAATTAGTTTATTTAAATTTTAATCGGGCTTAAAATTTGAATGTTAGTGCATAAAAAATATAAGGAGAGAAATTGTCAAGGATTTGTATCATTTTTTCATATGTGAATTATTAAGTTAATACTAAGTTTTCTTCAAATTTAATCGAGACGTTTCTCTTCTTTTTTATGCGAATAAAATCTTTTCTTATATTTTCAATGTTGTAGATTTATAAAAAAGCAGGCTGTAAGCCGAATCCTGTCAAGCCTTATCATTTATCTAAAATCATTGTTACCAATAACTTTTATCTGCCTACCCTTGAACATCGAACGTGCCGTTCTCAAACATTCATATACATGGCATTGCACCTCGTAGAGTTTACCTGATTTCACTACAGCATTACCTGTACATACTTTCTGCTGCACTTGTCCTCGCCTCACGACGGACGGATGTTATCCGCTACAATTGCACTATGGTGTTCGGACTTTCCTCTCCTTCCTAAGAAGCAGCGATAAGGTAGCCTGCTTTCCGCAAAAGTACACAATTGCTTTGTATGATAAAAACAATTAGATGCTACTCTTTTTTAAAATTTAACAAATACAACAACTACGGATGAATACAATACTTGTACACGTTTTTTTGCAATTCGTTGAGTATTTTATTAGTTATAATTCTTGAAGGTCTTATATAAGCAGCCAATTCATCTTGACTTACAGGTATTTCGTTAGGAATAGCCTCCATATTCAAAGAAAATATTTATAGATTCTTATCAAAATCGGATAGTGTTTTACAAAGGCGCTTTTTTATAAATCGATTTTGTAATTTTATGATTCTTCTATCCAACGATCCGTATTCCATAGCTGCATTATAAAATAATTCGCTGTTAAAACTATACATGATTCCTTTAATAAATTTTCCAAAAATTAACTGTTAATTTAAATAGCATCAGGTATAAATAATGAAAATAGATAAAGGCTAGGAATCTTGTTTGAATCTTTTTGAATTCTACTACGATAAGATGCAAATCCTTTGTTAATGTATCAATGGTTTGGTGCTTCTGTAAAGCTCAAATTTGACAAAAATATTATTTTCAGAATCTCTGCAGGTTCCACATTAAATACGGATGTTGGTACTTCCGACGAATTTTACAAAGTATCTGCATTTATTCCTTTGTAAAAAACAAGTTCTATTCTATTTTTTTAATACAAAAATGAACCAAGCACTTCGGTGTTTGGTTTTTCTTTTTTTACATGAGTCAAGAATCGAACTTACTTAACAAAATCTGTTAATAAAAAAGCAGAACTATCTGCATATTTACTGTGCTCGATTAGATATGTATTGTTATATTTGTCCCTGTTAAGATTCCTCGAATTCTATGGAACATTTCATTGTATCAGCGCGTAAATATAGACCGCAAACATTCAAAGATGTTGTTGGTCAACAAGCGATTACAAATACTTTAGAAAATGCTATTAGAAGTAATCATTTAGCACAAGCTTTATTGTTTTGCGGGCCACGTGGCGTAGGAAAAACAACCTGTGCTCGTATTTTGGCCAAGAAGATCAATCAAGATGGTACAGAAAATCCTGATGAAGATTTTGCATTCAACATTTTTGAATTAGATGCTGCTTCAAATAACTCTGTAGATGATATCAGAAGCTTAATTGAGCAAGTGCGTATTCCTCCACAAGTCGGAAAATATAAAGTATATATTATTGACGAGGTACACATGTTATCTCAAGCAGCTTTTAATGCGTTTTTAAAGACCTTAGAAGAACCGCCAAAACATGCTATTTTTATTCTGGCTACAACCGAGAAACATAAAATTATTCCAACAATTTTATCGCGATGTCAAATTTTCGATTTTAAACGAATTGGCGTTAAAGATGCTAAGGAATATTTAAAGTATATCGCAGAAAATCAAGGTATAGAAGCTGACGATGACGCTTTACACATTATTGCACAAAAAGCCGATGGTGCCATGCGTGATGCTTTGTCTATTTTTGACAGAGTAGTTAGTTTTTCTGGAAAACAATTGACACGACAAGCCGTAACCGAAAACTTGAATGTGCTCGATTATGAAACCTATTTTACTGCAACTGATTTAATGTTAGCCAATGATATTCCGCAATTATTAGTTGACTTTAACACAACATTATCTAAAGGTTTTGACGGACATCATTTTATAGCGGGAATTGCATCGCATTTTAGAGATTTATTAGTCTGTAAAAATCAAGCTACGATTGCTCTCTTAGAAGTCGGCGATCAAACCAAACAAAAATATTTAGAGCAATCACAAAAAACGTCACAACAATTTTTAATGAAAGGAATTGAACTGGCAAATGATTGTGATTTAAAATATAAAACGAGTCGAAACCAGCGTCTTCTAGTCGAATTATGCTTAATGCAATTGGCCTCTATCACTTATGATAGAGAAAAAAAAAATAGCAATCGGTTCATAATTCCTGCTACGTTTTTTATTGCTCACGGTAAACAAATTGATCCAATTGCTAAAGTTACCTTAGCAAATACATCAGTTTCTACTCAGCAGCAGCAACCACAACTCAATACTACAACTTCGCATCAAGTAGCTGAACCAACACCAGTAAAAGCTGCACCTCCGAAAGTAGAAACGCCACCACCAGCAAAACCGAAGATCGATATTTCGATGATGCGAAATAAGGTTTCTGGTTTGTCACTCTCAAGTATCAAAGCAAAGCAAGAACATTTAAAAAAGCAACAGAGTAAAATTGTACAGCATAAGGTATTGCCAAAAGATCCTTTTACGGAAGAAAAGATGATTGAAGTGTGGAATGCATATGTGGAAAAGATTGATAAGAAAGGTGAAAAAATTATGGCATCTTTGTTGGCTACCGATGTTCCAAAATTGAAGAATGATACAACCATTTCTATCGAATTGCCAAATGCAACCATGAAGATTGAAATTGAACGTGCGCAATATCCTTTATTAGAATTTGTGCGTTCTGAATTGAATAATTACGATGTTTCGTTAGAAATTGAGGTTAACGAATTGACTGCAAAGAAATATGCGTTTACAACTCGTGATAAATACGAAAAACTAAAAGAAATTAATCCACTAGTTGAAAGACTACGTAGAGATTTTGATTTAGAAATATAAAAGTTATACGAATGTTAGGATTAAAATTGCCAACCGATCCGCGTTGGGTAAATATTGCAGAAAAGAACATTGAAGAAATTTTAACCGATCATGCTTTTTGTGAACAGAAAGCAGCGAGTACTGCAATTTCCCTTATCGTAAGTTTCCCTGAATATTCTGAATTGGTCGAAGACATGATTGCTTTGGTCAAAGAAGAAATCAGTCATTTTAAAATGGTTCATGATAAAATTCTTGCCAGAGGTTCGAAGTTAGGTCGCGATCGAAAAGATGAATATGTTTCTAAATTATTACAATTCTTCCCAAAAGGTGGAAGCAGAACTACTCAATTGGTTCACAGACTGTTATATGCAGCTTTGATTGAAGCTAGGAGTTGCGAGCGGTTTAAATTACTATCAGAACATATTAGTGATCAAGAATTGGCTACTTTTTATAAAAATCTAATGGTTAGTGAGGCCAATCACTATACTATGTTTCTAACGTATGCTAGAAAGTACGGAAATCGTGAAGAAGTAGATCAAAAATGGCAAGCTTTGCTAGATTTTGAAGCAGAAATCATGAAAGGTTTGGGGAATAAAGAAACTATACACGGGTAATTTAGACACACCTGGCTTTTAGACTTGCTGCGCTGTTAGATTGTTAGAATTATTTACCTCTGGAGGATTTTGTTTGCTGTAAATATAAACATTTTATGAAAAACACTCGTTATTTATAAATTGTGCGATATACTTGACTGATAATCATCAAATCTCCTTTTTTAACAGCAAAAGCTGTTGTATTTTTATAGTGATTAATATTATACAGTTACTATGAAAAAACTTTACATTTTTATTTTATTAGTTTGCACTAGCCATAATATCAAAGCTCAAGACGATCCCGATTTATTAGGTACTTGGTACTTGCATTATATTGAGTCCAACGGAAATATTGTATATGTTCCAAGTAATGGGAATTCATCTATAGTACAGCCTTCCATTATTTTTTCTAATTTAGTTACAGATCCACTAGAGCATAATATAGAGGGAGATGGTATGTGTAATAATTTCTTTGCGCATTATGAACTTCCAGGTAATGATACTGTCACAATACCTATTTGGAGTACAACATTAATATTTTGCGATGAAGCAAATTCGGGTGATTCATCCCTTGAGCAAATTGAGCAATATGAATTATTGTATTTTGGCATTTTATTCGATACTTCAACTACGACTACTTTTAACTATACAATTGACACTACGAATAACATTTTAATGATGGTTGATTCACAGGGAGAAAAACTCGTGTACGGAAAACAGATTCTGTCAACCAAAGATAATGAAGTGTTTTCAAAGAATATACAACTCTACCCTAACCCTGCACAGAAAGAGTTATTTATAACGGGAATCTCTATCAATACAAAAACGAGTTATTCTATTTATAATCTTATCGGAAATACTATTATTTCTAACAAGCAATTAATAGAAAAGCGCATCGATGTACATTCTTTGAAAGCAGGAACCTACTTTTTAAAAGTATCACAGAATGGAAACACTAGTGTGAAAAAATTTATCAAACAATAACTTTTTTGACATGTTTATTTCCGTTTACGGTTCTGATTACTAATATATACATTCCTTTGGAATAACTGGAAGCATCTATTTTTTCTGTTTTGAAGAATGTTTCCAAAAGATTGCCAGTATAACTGTACAGTTGTATTTCTTCAATCTGATGATTACTGCGAATTTGTATGTGTTTAGTATCTTCATTTAGATATACAAACATGCCATTTACCATTTGTGACTCTCTTGTCGATAAGATACTTGAATCTTCTACCAAATAATCAAAATCATCAAAAAAATACGTTCCTGTATCTTGTCCCCACATTACTTGAACTTCAATGCTACTTGTGTTTTCCATGACTGTATACACATATTCATAAAGCTCATATACAGTTGTTAAATTATAGGTTGACGATGGAACAAATCTATTGCTTCCATTTTCAACCGCTTTTATCCTAAATTTAAATCGTTGATTGCTATTAGTTGCTTTTGCATAACAGGAAATCGATATTTTTTTACCTGTTAGATCTTGTGTATATGCGTTATTTTTTAATAGCACTTTATTATAGCCAGCTGCTGTTGTCACTTCTATTTCTGCCGCAACAGCTCCACTTCTAGCATTTGTTGTAGCATCTGAGAATGTTGCATTGGCTGTTTCTAATGATGAAAAAATCCAATCTACATTATAACCACATTCAAAATTGGGGTTTACTATAATAGTATCTATAGAATTATCACATACAGGTTCAGCTCCAGCCGATAACAATGCATCTTTTACATCTTCTACCCAAATCGAGGTATCTACAGAAGCATCTGAATAATAATTAATGGTATTAGGATTGTCTCTTCGTTTGTGAATCGTTTTATTTGATTTATTTCCTGCACACCAAGCTGAGAAAGAAAAACCTCTACTGATTGCTGCTTCTGCTATAAAAGCATGATAGGCTACTCTCGCTTCACTCACAGGACCTCCATACATTCCATAGGCTCCCGTATTATACAAAAATCCGTTTTCATTATCTGCTCCAAATTCTCCTACATATACAGGTATATTATTCGCATTTGACCATAATAACACCTCATCAAATTGTGTACTTATACTTGCTTTTTCCGCTTCTGTTCCCCAATTAAAAACATTATACTGCTGCTTAGAAGAGCTCGTAAAATTAAATGGCTGATAGTAATGAAATGTTGCTATCAAATAATTATCGCTTGTCACAACAGCATTACTTATTTGAAGCGGAGCCATGTATGAATTGGCTCCACCACCTGTAATTATAATATTTCTTGTTGTATAGAACCCGCCTGTGGCACGTATACTATTGATAATTGTCATATTTAATGCATCAACTTCCGTTGCGCTCATATGAAAATATGGTTCGTTGATTATTTCAAATAGTAAGTTTTCTGAATGATTTTTAAATCGATTCGCTATAGCAATCCATATCGCTTTAAATTTCTCGGTATCTGCCAATCGTTTCGCAGAAGTTGGCGCTGTATATTCAGCTCTGTTGGAATCAAATGTATAAATAAACTCTGTTTTTAAGGTAGCTCCATGAAAATCCAAGCTTACTATTAACCCAGCATTTAACGCCCAATTTACAACTTCTTCTACTCTATCTAAATATACTGCATCTATTACATAATCCGTAGACGATCCTGAATAATTATCTGATGTGCCAGAGTTACTTGCATAAATTGATGTATCACCTGAGGTTCTAGTTCCAAAGAAATCAGTAGGAATTCTAACATTCGTAAAACCTTCGTTAGCTACATCCACAAAGAATTGTTCATATACGGCTGGCGCCCAATTTCCTTCCAAAGGAGCACTTAAAACATTTCCTAAATTTATTCCTCTTCCCATCTGTGCAACCATTTCTTCTGGTCCTGTCTGAGAATAACTAACTATTGAAATACTTAAGAATATTGCAAAAACTATTATTTTTCTCATTATTAATTCCTTTGGGAAGTTCTTTGCTTTCTTTTAAATATCTCTTTTGATTTTCCCTGGTTGTATAAATCAGGCATTAAGTATTTCCCTCTATTTTCACCTTTATCTGCCTCTACGATTCTTTCTTTTGGATTTTGCTTTAGATAAGGATCATTACGTTCAGCTGTTAATTGCCAAGAAACTTTTTTTCCTGAAATTCCACCACCAATTACAAAGCTTCCGCCAGTCAATTCTCTTTCTATAAAAAGTCCTGACATGGAAGCTCCTATTGGCGTTAGTTGATAACTTGGATTTTTATTAATTGCTTCATAGTATTCGGGCATTGTTATTATAGCCTTTCCATTAGCATCAAAAGTAGCAATACCTCGATATACATTTAGGATTTCATTAGATTCAATTGAAAAGTGTTTTAAGTATCTATTTTCTGGATCAAGAGGATGGTCTATTTTAAATGTTTTTGTACCTGAGGCTGATAAGTTTCCATTGGCATGAATGGCGTTGTTAGAAACTCCTGTGTTTTCCCCAACAACTCCATAACTTCCTGTATGACTTGTTAACCCATAGATACCGCTTCCACTACCTGTATTTTCTCCATGTATTCCATATCCTGAACTCTGGCTTAATCCATAAACTCCTGTTCCCCCTGCGGTATCTGTTTGTCCATAAACACCACTTCCTGTTCCTCCAAAGTTAAATCCGTAGACTCCATTTCCTGTTCCTGTATTTCTTCCAAAAACACCAGAAGCACTGTTTGTACTTGAGCCGTATATAGCACGTTGCGCAGCTCCCGTGCCATTTGTATGCACTGATAATTGACTTGTGGTTTCTCCATCAGTATTGATAAAAACTCTGCCTGTAGAAACTATTTTCATTCGGAGTTCTCCATTAGTGGCAAAACCTAATTGATTTATTCCAGCTTTATACATTCCTATTCCAGAATCTGTTTGCCAAGAATACGCAGGTGATGTTGCTGATCCACTTATGTATGCATGCATTCGTCCAGGAGTAGATCCTGCTGTGATTTCAAATCGATCCAAATCATTCGTTTTAATTCGCAAACCGCTATTATCGGTTGTTCCCAAAAAATTATTTGTAGTGGTTGTTCCTGAGTTTCCAGTAGTTTTCCAAAAAAAAGGATTGCCAACTGGTGTCCATGCTGAGTTATTCCAATAATAAAATCCAACTCCAGTGGTCGCATTCGTATTATACACTAATAGACTTTCTGTACTTCCTCCTGTAATAGGATCTATTGTACTTAGTTCAGAAATATCAACTCTCGGAACCAACATCCCTTTTTCTGTACTGGTGACATCGAGCATACTTCCATCACCTGGAGTAGTTGTATTGATTCCGACTTGTGCATTTGTAATTGACGTAAGGGAAAAATAAAGCAATAGAATGCCAGACACCCTGATAAGTAGTGTTTTTGTGTTCATGGTAGGTTAATTTTAAAAATGACTTCTTCCTAAGATAAGAATTAACCCTCACATAAACTACTGAATAACAAGTATAAAGGGCACTTTTATTGTTTTAACATACTGAGTTTACGTTCTTATAATACATTTTGGGTCTCTCAAAATAATAACGGCTAAACCTTACTTTTGACAAGATTTGTTTTACTATTTTAATAAACAACAATTAACCTACCATATCATGAAATACAAGTTATTTCCCATTTTTCTTGTGTCATATACTATATGTATGGCGCAACTTACCGTAAAAAACTCAAACTATATATTTGCTGATGGAGTCCCCATATATGTAGAAGGAGAAGTTAATTTAAGTGAAGCTAATAGTCAGTTTTATTTACGAAATGATTCTCAACTACTTCAAGGAATAACTTCAACTGGAAACTCAGGTATTGGACAAATGAGCGTTCAACAGGATGGAACTGTTAGCCAATACGCTTATAATTACTGGTGCTCTCCCATAGGCAATGTTGATAGTAATACAAGTGTCAATAATTCATTTAGAGTAAATTTACTTGATGACAGTACTGGTTTGATTACTAGTACAGATGCTTTATTCACAGCGGCTCATGATGGAATTTCTTCTCCGCTTACAATTTCAAATACGTGGTTGTATACATTTACCACAAGTACCGATTATAATGAATGGACTCATGTAGGAGCTACTGGAGCTATTGCACCAGGCTTAGGCTTTACGATGAAAGGAACTAACGGAAGTAGTAATAATCAAAATTATGAATTTAAAGGGAAGCCAAATAATGGAACTATGACTAACAATGTATCTATTGGCGAATGGACACTTGTCGGAAATCCATATCCAAGCGCCATAGACGCTTTAGCTTTTATTCACGATCCTCAAAATATTCTTCAATTACTGGTGATTTGCATTTATGGGAACAAGACCCTACTGTAGATTCTCATTATATTGAAGATTATGTTGGAGGTTATGCTACATATACTATTTCTTCGGGAGGTGTTGGTTCCTTTACACCTGCTACTTTTACTACATATTCAGGCACTGGAGTTCCAACAAATATTCCATCAGGAGCACGAAAAAAGACATTAAAAAGATATCTCCCAATAGGACAAGGATTTATGGTAGAAGGAATTGCCAATGGTAACGTATTTATGAAAAATTCACATAGGATCTATTACCCAGAAGCACAAACGGAAAGCTATTTTTTTAGACCTAATGCTCAAACAACTTTATTACAAAGTGAAAATTCTGACGATTTAGACACCTATGGCTTAAATACAGTTCCTGATGATTTTATGCGTTTTAGGATTAATGTAGATTTTAATAATACGTATACCAGACAGCTTTTGATGAATTTTCATGTAACAGCTACAGATGGCTTTGATTATGGGTTAGAGGGAAAAAGCCCGGAAGATACTGCTTCTGATGCGTATTGGGTTTTAGATGAAGTTCCGTATGTTATACAAGCATATCCATACGAAGATGCTCTTGAAATTCCGTTAGCTTTAAAATTGAATACTGATCAGACTCTGCGTTTTCGCATATTCGATGTTCAAAATTTTGACGATGCTCAAGCCATCTATTTACATGATATGATAACAGATACATACACAAATCTTAGATTACAAGACGTTGAAATTAATTTGACATCAGGAATACTTACTGATCGGTTTGAAATTGTTTTTAATAAAAAAGTATTATCAACTCCTACCGTAAATCCAGACATGTTTAGTGTGACTCAAAATAATGAATTGAATACTTTAGTTATTCATAATCCTAATGCAATTGAGATTAGTGAAATTAATATGTATGATACTACAGGAAAGCATATTTTTCAAATCAACCCAAAACTTCCTAAAATTCAATACTCCATGAGTACTGCAGATTTGAGTGGTGGAATGTATATTATAAAATTAAAAGCAAATGCTCCAAATACTAATATTGTTAAAAAAGTTATTGTACATAACTAATTATAAAGATAACGTTTTGCATTTTCAACTATCGTAATATTAATATGCCCTTAGACAAAAAACATCAAACTAAAATTTTCGGTTTGATGTTTTTTATTGAGTTAATTTATCTTAAAAATTAAAGTCTGTATGTGAGACCAATTTGAATAACTGCATTTTTACCTTCAAAATTTGGCACTCTGTCTTCGTCAAACATTTCAGCCAATCCAAGGTTGTAACGTGCTTCAATAGCTACATTTTCTAGGATTGTTAGTCCAATCCCTCCATTTACACCAAAGTCAAAGTTTTTAAAATTGTCTTCAAATTCGTGAATTTTCACACCTATTTGTGGTCCTAATTGAATGTTTAAGAAATCTGTTAGTTCATACTTTAACATTAGTGGTACTTGCAAATAATCTGCGCGTAAGTTCTTTTCTTTTGCACCTTGAGCTGAATATAAAAATTCTGGTTGAAAGCGTATTCTTTCAGTCAAACTCATGTTTATAAAAAATCCTGCTACAAAACCAATTCTCGAATCATTAAAACCATCTTGAATGTCATTTAAGTTGGTTCCGCTATAGTTTGAAATATTGAGTCCAATTTTGAATCCGTAACGTGTTTCTGTATCTGCACTTACGTAATCGTCAACATCAATAGAATCATCTGTTTCTTTAATTTTTTCTTGAGAAAAGGCGATACATGAGCATAGTAAAAACGAGAGAAGTATCAGTTTTTTCATCTGTAAGATTTTATTTTAGGTTGTTTAGATTCTTTAATATTCGAGTATGAATCTATCGCTATTAGTTATTTTTAAAAATACTTATCCCTTACTCAAAAACTTAAAATATTAGTCCCTAATTTCGTTTTTTTCGATGTTTCGAAGAATAATGTCTTTATAATGCCATCTGAAAGTCCAATTTTAGGCACATATATCTTACGGGCACCACTCCATTTGCACGCAGAAAGGTAAATTTTGGTTGCTGGAATGATTACATCTGCTCTATCTGGATTCAATCCTAATTCTGAAATACGTTCCTCATAGCTAAGACTTTGCAAAAATTGATACTGTGCATTTAAGTAGATATACGATAACGGTTCACCTATTGGCGTTCCTGACATTTTGTATAGTTTGTTAATATTTCCGCCTGAACCAATGAGTGATAAACGTTTCAAGTCTTTGGTATTTTTCTTGATCCATTTTTCAATATCGTCCCAAAAAGTATCGGTAATCATTCCGTTTAATAAACGAACTGTTCCAATTTTGAAAGAGCGTGACGTTTTTATTTTTCCATTAGAGAAGATCGTAAACTCAGTACTTCCACCACCGACATCTACATAAAGATAGTCTTTCTCTTTAGCGATGACACTATGAAGATCAGTAGAAGCAATAATTTCTGCTTCGCGTTTTCCATCAATGATATCAATTTTAATATCTGCCTTCTTCTTGATTCTTTCAACAATAGCAGCACCGTTTTTTGCATCGCGCATTGCTGAAGTCGCGCATGCCATATAACTTTCCACTCCATGAACATCCATTAACAAACGATAGGATTTCATTGCGTTGGTCATACGATCTATATTCTTTTTAGAAATTTCTCCATTCGTAAATACATCCTGTCCCAAACGAATTGGCACACGAACCAACGAGCTTTTTTTGAATTTTGGGCGTTTGTTTTCCTCTTCAATCACATTTGCAACTAACAATCGTATAGCATTCGATCCAATATCAATGGCAGCAAATTTTCTAATTCTCAAAATGGATTTCTTTTATGTGTTAATTTGACATTTTTTCTAAATAGTAATCATACGTAGCAAATTGTGAACGTACTTTTATCAACTGGTTTTTGCGATATGCATTGTCCTGTTTTTCCGAGAATACGCGTGCTTTTACGTTATCGCTCCAACCAATATTGAATGTATCTAGCAATTCTTTTTTGATATCTTCATCGTATATCGGACAGGTAACTTCTACCCTTTTGTCTATATTTCGCGTCATCCAATCAGCAGAGGAAATATAGATTTTTGAATCACCATTGTTGCCAAAGATAAACATTCTTGGGTGTTCTAAAAACTTGTCAACGATACTTATTGCCTCAATGTTTTCGCTCATTTCAGGAATGCCTGGAATTAAACAACAAATTCCACGTACAATCAGCTGAATTTTTACTCCAGCTCTGCTTGCATCATACAATTTGTCAATAATTTTATAATCTGATAAACTGTTGACTTTTATTTTGATATAGGCTTCTTTGCCTTCTCTCGCATTTTTTATTTCTGTATTAACCAGTTTGATTAATGCGTTTCGTGTATAGTGCGGTGATACAATTAAGTGCTTGTATTTTGCTACTTTGTAATTTGTTTCAAAAAAGTCAAATACTTTTGAAACTTCTTTTAGTATGTTTTGATCTGCCGTAAAAAGCGTATAATCCGTATAAATTTTTGCTGTAGATTCGTTTACATTTCCTGTACTTACAAAACCATAACGAACCAATTTCCCCTGTTCTCTACGTTCTATCACACAGGTTTTACTATGCACTTTTAAGCCTTGCACACCAAAGATTAAGTTTACGCCTTCGCTCTGCATTTGTTCTGCATATTTGATGTTCGCAGCTTCATCAAATCTTGCTTGTAATTCAATTTGGACTGTTACCTTTTTACCATTTTTCACTGCATTTACAAGAGAACTTGCTACATGTGAAATTTTTGCCAAACGATATACCGTAATTTTTATGTTTTCAACTTTCGGATCTAAAGCTGCTTCTCGCAAAAAGCGAACTACATAGGCAAATGTGTGATACGGTGCGTATTGTAGGTAATCTTTTTGAGCAATTTTTTCAAACAAACTTCCTTCCATATTCAAGCCTTTTACTGGCAATGGCGGATATGATTTGTAGAGTAAGTCTTTACGCCCTAAACTAGGAAAAGACATATAATCTTTACGGTTGTGGTAACGTCCACCAGGAATTAAGCTATCAATATCATCAATACCCATTTTTTCCAACAAGTATTCAAAGGTGTCTTTTTCAATGGTTTTATCGTATACAAAACGTACAGGTTCTCCACTTTTTCTACCTTTTACACTACTTGATATTTTTTGGATGAAACTTTTCGTTAAATCGTTGTCAATATCCAATTCGGCATCACGCGTTATTTTAATCATGTGTGCCGATAAACTTTCGTATTCAAAAATGCTAAAGATATTTCCTAAAGAGTGACGAATTAAATCATCTAACATGATGATAAAGTTCTTTTCGCCTTCTGTGGGTAATACAATAAAGCGATCGATTGTTTTAGGAATTTCAATCAGTGCATATTTGATCTTTTTTACTTTAGGTTTGAAAAAACGCGTTACTTTTTTCGTATTTCGGGTTTGTTCTTTCATCACCATACGAATTGCCAAATATGCAGCTTTATCTTTTAGACTCGGCATTTCGTCAATATCATCCAAAATGATGGTTACCAATGCAGGGCTTACTTTTTCAATAAAGTATTTTTCAATGTATGCGCTTTGACTTGGCGATACTTTTTGCTCATTGATTACAAATATATTTTCTCCTTCTAAAGCTTTTTGAACTTCATTCAGTATACGCAAGCTTTCTGCCTGCTGCTTGATTACAATTTTGGTAATTTGCTCTAATAGATCTTTTGCTTTTGCGCCTCCTAATACACTTCTTCCTCCTTTCCCTGCTTGTGCAATACGTTTGACTGTGGCATAACGTACTTTGAAAAATTCATCTAAGTTATTTGAAAATATTCCTATGAAACGTAAGCGTTCAATGAGTGGAACCGTTTTGTCAGCGGCTTCTTGCAATACACGACCGTTGAATTGCAACCAACTTATTTCTCTATTAATGTATTTATTTTTAGTCTGCTGCATTTATTTTAAGTCTTTTGGGAATACTTTTAAGATTGTTTTGCCTTCGCTGATCGTTTCCCATGAATTTGTATCAAATTGGATTACTACGACACCACTAGTTGGCACATTGTCAAAAAACTGACTTCCGTAGGTATTTGCTACTGCGGTAATGGCATGATTGTGACCGAAAACCATTAAAGTATCTACCTCATCATCACATGATTTTACCGTTGCTACCAATCCTGATCCGCCAAAATCATACATACTTTCTTTAATAATTACTTTTTCAAACGGGTAGTCCAAACAACGCGTAAATATGGCACATGTATGCAAAGCTCTGTTTGCTATACTTGAAAAAATGACTCCTGGTGTTTCAATTTTAGCTGCAATGTGTTTTGCTACCAAATGTGCATCAGTAATTCCGCGTAATTTGAGTGTACGATCTTTATCATCTACAGGATATTCCCATGATGATTTTGCATGTCGCACGATGATTAGGGTTTTCACAATTTCTCAGTTTTTAATTAAGGTGCTAAACGTTCAATGTTCCATGAATAGTCAGCTTGTAATTGGTAACGAATTCTATCATGCAATCTATTAGCTCGTCCTTGCCAGAATTCAATTTCTTTGGGTTTTACGATATATCCGCCCCAATGTGATGGGCGTTCTATTTCTTTACCCTCGTAGACTTTTTCTAAATCTTTTAATTTTTGTTCTATATACGCTCTCGATGGAATTACAGAACTTTGATCAGATACCAAAGCTCCAAGTCTGCTTCCACGTGGGCGTGATTCAAAATATCCATCAGATAGATTTTCTGCTATTTTTTCTACTTTTCCTTTGATGATAATTTGTCGTTCCATTGCTGGCCAGAAAAACGAAAGACAGACATTTGGGTTGTTTGTCATTGCTAGTCCTTTTTCACTTTCGTAATTTGTGTAAAAGATAAATCCTTCAAAAGTGTACTTTTTGAGCAAAACAACTCTGCCTTTAGGAAAACCATCCAAACCAATTGTACTCAATGTCATCGCATTGACTTCTGCAACCGTTTCTGACTTTTCAACTTCTAGAAACCAATTGCGAAACATTTCAATAGGATTTTCGACGCAATTTTCTTCTAACAGTTCGCTTTTTTCGTAGGATTTTCTGTAATCACTTAAATCTTGTTTCATTCGTTTTATTTAACGTATATATCTATAAAATTATAGGTATTGCAATTTACAGCTTTTCGTTTGTTTAGCGAAGTAAAAATAGTCGCATTTTACTGAATATTTTTCTAAATCCAATTATGCATTAATAAATCTACTAACGCTCTTAATTACTACAAATACTAAAGTTTTGCTCTATTTTTTAAGAACTCTCAAACTAAATTTATGATAGACCTCACAATGCCGCGTTGAGATTAATAAGATCCTGTTATTTTTTGTGTTTCAGAACTTTATTATGAATAGTTTAATCAATTTTTCATATCATGAAGGGCTACATCAATAACTAATTTATAGTCAATAACCTTTTATATGAGAAAAGTATAATTCAATTTTATATTGTAAGTTTGAAAAAAACTTTTAATTTAAGTAAAACGCTATGAAATTTAAAATTACACTTATCCTATTACTAGGTGTTTTGACGCTATCGTTTGCTCAAGATAGAGAAAAAGCTAGTTATATAGGAACTGCTGACACGCACACCTATGTTCCTTCAATTGCCTCTAGATTGAATGAAATTACACCATCAACAATAAAACCTCCAAGTGAAGTAAAAGATGGAAGATATTTTAAAAATCGTATTCCTATCATTCCTGGCAAAGGAAAACAACAGGATATCTTATCCAAAAATCCGCATCCATTGAGTCAAAAAATTTCAGGAAGAACTCCAGATATAACTTGGGTAGGTGCAGTCTCAAATTCTCAACCTACAGATCCTGCGCTTGCAGTTGGGCCTAATCATGTTTTTGTGGTATTTAATACAGGCTTTGCGATTTATGATAAAGACGGTAATGAATTGGTTGGGCAAACAAATCCAAATCCTGCTATATTTCCTAGTTCTGGTTGTTGCGATTTAACAGTATCGTATGATCCTGTAGCAACTTCTGTTGGAAATTCGAATCCAGGTAGATGGGTACTTTCTTTTCTTGGATCAGGTGCTCAAATAGCTGTTTCTGATGGACCCGATCCTGTGAATGATGGTTGGAATGTTTATACCATTAATACTGTAAATGATTATAATAAGCTTTCTGTATGGAGTGACGGATATTACCTTACGGATGTAACTGGTTCTGGAGATAGAGTTTATGCTATGGACCGTCAAGCAATGCTCGATGGAGAACCTGCAGCTAACGTATCTATACAAGGTTTTGGCCTTCCTAACTTAAATGTTAGTGGTTTTGCTAGTGTACAGGTATTAAACATTTCTGATAGTGTATACCCAAATCCTGGAAATGCAACAGTCGTATTTTTTCAAGATGATGCTTACCCTAATCAAGATGATGACAGTGTAAAATTTTGGGATATAGATGTAGATTTTGACAATCCATTAAATTCAACAGTCTCTAATCCTCAAGAAATCATTGTAACACCATTTACATCTGTATTTGATGGTGGTTCCTTTTCTAACTTAAGACAACCAGGAGGACAAGATATTGATGCTTTACAAGGTATTGTGATGAATCAGGCTCAATACAAGAAATTCCCTAGTTATGAAAGCGCAATATTTAACTTTGTTATTGATGTAGGTACTGGAGGTAATGAGCAAGCAGCCATTCGCTGGTATGAGTTTAGAAGAAATAGTCCTTCAGATCCGTGGATGATGGCACAAGAAGGAACTTTTTCTGACCCTGATGGACGCCATTTTTGGCATGCCAGTATGATCATGGACATTCAAGGAAATATAGGAATGGGCTTCAGTGCCATGGGAAATGCGACTACAGGCAATGGTAGTAATGAATTTGTTTCTAGCTATTACACAGGTCGATTTGCAAATGACCCTGGTGGCACAATGACTATTGCACCTCAACTTATTGCTGCCGGAAATGGCAATATTCCGGGTTCTGAACGCTATGGAGATTATGGTAAGATAGACCTTGATCCTTCTAACTTTAAGAGAATGTATTTTATTAATGAGCTTATGTTTCCTAACCGAGCAAATGTAGTCGGTCGTTTTCAAATAGCTCCTGATTTGGATACAGATATAGGCGTCGTAAATATCGATGCTCCTGTAGACGGAACGTTAACTAATAGCGAACAAATAACAGTAAGTATTTTTAATTACGGTAACAATCCAGTCTCTGGCTTTGATGTGACTTATCAAATTGATGGTGGCACAATAATTACAGAAACTTATACTGGCACTATTAACTCTACAGAAACAGTATCATTTACTTTTACAACTCCTGCAGATTTAAGTGTTGAAGGACAAACATATACCCTTGTAGCTTCCACTGTTTTAAGTGCGGATGAAGAGAATTTAAACGATACTTTTACGAAAAATGTAACCCATTTATTTGCGGAAGATGTAGGTGTAACTGCTCTTGTTACTCCTTCTACAGGAAGTTTATCTGATACCGAAATTGTTACTGTAGAGATTACTAATTTTGGAACTTCTACACAGACTTCTATTCCTGTATTTTACATGGTTGATGGAGTTACTGAGAATGAAACTTATACTGGATCCATAGCTCCTGGAGCTACTGACAGCTATGCTTTTACTGCTACTGCTGACCTTTCTACTCTAGGAGATTACACTTTTGAAATTGGGACAGCTTTAGGGTCAGATTCCGATACCAGTAATGATGCAATCACAACAATCATTACTAATATTATCTGTATGCCTGATAGTGATTGCGCAGGATTTGGTGATGGCGTAACGCAATTGCAACTTGCAGATCAAGATATTGCCACAAACTGTGGTCCTGATGGATATTCTGATGATACATCTACAATCTTTAACTTTAATTTAGATGACGATAATCCTTTTAATGGTGTTTTACAACTAGGATATGTGAACTCTAATTACACAATATGGATTGATTTTAATGATAATAATGAATTTGAAACAGATGAAATTATTTCTAGTGGTCTTGTTGCAGCTGCTGATACCGATTTTAATTTTACTGTGGACTTTGATATAATACCTAATGTGTTACCTGGTTTGCACAGAATGCGTGTTAGAGGTGGAGATGAAAATTCTGGTGGAACAGTTAGCGACCCTTGTGGTGATTTACAATACGGTAGAACTAATGATTATACAGCAAATGTAATTCAAACCCTTAGTGTGGAAGATAACGTATTAAATGCTTCTAACTTTACCATTTTAGACAAAGGAAATAACATTTTTGATATTTCATTAAGCAACACGAATATAGATAGAATGATACTATCTGTTTTTGATATTTCTGGAAAACAAATATTTAGTCACGGACTTGTTAACGAAGATAAAGAAATCCGTTACAATCTAAATATGTCTTATGTAGCATCTGGAGTATATCTTGTTCGCCTAAGAAAAGGAAATACAGAATTGGTCAAAAAGCTAGTTGTGAAATAAATTTTCTGCCAGATACCAAAACATTTAGAAGAGACTACTTATTTTTTAGGTAGTCTCTTTTTTTGAGGAATTTACTTGAAAGTCTTATGACAAAAACGATATGTCTTAAAGAATCATGATATCCTTACAAGTCTGCAATTTATTTTAATTGTAAGATTTCAGACTATTTTTTTATCGATAATTTGATTAAAAACATGTATTGCTTTCCATTTAGTAATTCCACGAATACTATTCTGTTTTTCGTCCGTTTAGCGAAGTAAAAACGAGTCCTTTTATATTAAGTTTTCATCAAGTTAATTTATATATTTTACTAAAAAAAAGGGACAACCTAGGTTGCCCCTTGAAGCTTTATTGTAAGCCTATCTTAATTTTCTTGTTGATGTGTACATCCACCTGCTCCAAATTCGCTTGGTCCATCATTACATAATATAGATTGAGCTGTACAACCATTCAGTGATTGACAACCTCCTACACTACAAAAACCTGTACATCCTAATGTATTTGCTGGTATTGAACCATTTCCTCCTAATAGCATGTTTTTGTTTAAAGATGAAACAATGTTTTTGTTTAATCCTAAGTTACTAAACTTCTTTTTTTTCATGATTTTAAATTTTCTGTTGCGCCTACTTTTTCTATAGGTTTTCGGCAATACCTTTTCAATCGATTGTTACTGCCAAATTAGAAAGGAATGTGCACGAAAAAAAGAGTCATAAACGTAAATTGGATGATTTAAGTTATTAAGTAGTTACTTGATTGCATAACAAACTTTTTCTTCATCTGGAGCTTGAGACATTGGTGGTGATACAGGCTCAGACCCTCCTTTTACTGCTTTAGTTTGTAATTTTTGAATTACTGCTACTGAAATTTTTGCTATTTGTAAATTACGTGTTGACTTTTTCTTCATAATTGAAAATTTTAAATTATTAATTCTTTTTAAATCTATTGATTATCAATTTATGTTTTGAAAATTCTAAACTTAAATCATCTAATTCAAGGAAGAAACTTCACTTCTTAAATACAAATAATCAACATGTTAACAACGTTTTCAATATTCGTTTTACCGCATAAAAAAAGGAACAATAATTGCTCCTCTTTTCTTAAAAATTAGTTTTATTCTAGTGACATTGCATATTTCCGCAACGTGAATATAATGCTGTTTGCGTACATGTAGGTGTACAAGAATAGTGTCCACCTTTTACTTCGTTTGTATCTAATATTGATACTTTCTTTTTGTTCAATCCTAATTTTAAAGTTCTTGATTTTTTCATGGTTATAATTTTAACGTGCCTACAATTTATAAAGGCTTTGGCTTTTCCCTATCAATCTTTAGTAGGTAAAAATTGATAGTTGTAATCTATTGAAGAAATTAAAATTAAAAAAAGTAAACTTCCGTAAATTAGATGATTTAAGGTTGCATTAGTGACACATTTCATTTCCACATTCAGATCCAAGAGCTGTTGGAATTCCCGGAATAGAAACGGTATCTGTTCCCCCTTTAAGCTTTGTAGAAAGCGATGTATTTATTTTGGAGATTAGTTTTTTTGAAAATCGTAGCTTTTTTGGTTGTTGTTTTTTCATTATTCAAGTATTTAAAAAATTGCGGTTAGTTTATTTAAGCTCTTAAAACTATTGAATATAATTAATTTAGAAATTTTTGTAAACCTTAAATTAGACAATTTAAGGCAGTTTAAATGTACTCACAGCATATTGCTAATACTAAGTCTCAAGACGTTTTTCTAATTCTTTGATGTAGTATGAAGGATTTATTCCTGTTGCCTTCTTGAAGTGTTTTGTAAAGGATTCTGGGCTTTTGTATCCAACCTCTAATGCAATATGTTTGATTGCATATTTACGAAATTGATGATCTGTATTCAATCGGTTTATGGTATAGTTGATACGCAACTCATTTAAGTATTGATAGAATGTTTTTTCTTTGTACTGTTTAATGATTTGCGTAAGATAGGTAGTATTCGTTTTTGCCTTTTTCGCCATATTTGCCAACGAACATGAAGATTCTAAGAAATAGTGTTGTTCTTCTAACTTTTCGAGGCGTTTTAAAACAGCTTCTACTTTTGTGTCTGTTATAACAATTTCTTTAGATTTTTGTTGTGCTTCAACAGTTTTCTTTTCTTGCGCTTGTACTAATTTTTCAAAATGTAATTTGTTCTTCTTAGCTTTTTGCCTGTAGTACAACAATAATAAAAGTACAATACATAATAGTATTATTATGATTGCTAACCATTTATAAAGGTTTTTTTCAGATTTTTCTACCTTGTCTATTTTCTTTTGTTTTATATTGATAAGGCGTTCATATAAAACTTCATTTACGATGGCTATTTTAGATTCAGATATTTCTTTCAAATCCTCTGCTAAAGATTTGTATATTGACGCATTTTCATGTTGCGCATCTCGTTCATAGCAACTAGCTAACAATTCATAATTTTCAACTAATTCAAGTGGTCGAAATTGTGTTTTCAAAAGATTTCCAGAAGCTTCAATAATACTGGAAACTTTTTCAAAATTAACTAATGCTTTTTGAAAGTTTTCAAGTGCAAAATGACTTTTACCTACATAGAAAGTAGTTTCTGCCATCCGTTCTTTATTTCCAATTGATTCTCTGAATTGTATTGACTTATCTAAATATTGTATTGCTTTTGAGTATTCTTCTTTGAGAATATATGCCATGCCCTTATCATGATAAAAAAAACTTTCAGCAATTTTATCATTATCATCCATCATTTTTAATCCTTTATCAATATATACTAACGCTGAGTCTGGTTGATGCATCACTAAAAAAGTGCCGCCAATTCCCATAATAATTCGGGATAGATTTTTCTTATGAAAGTTGAGTTCTAATGCACGTTTATATCCGACCTTATACATTTGTAAAGCTTTTTGATACTTTCCTAAATTTCTAGTGATTTTTGCTATATTTATTTGTGCGATTTCAATTTCTTCTTGCTGATTGTTTAAAAATGCATTTTCGTAAGCTTCTGTATAGCACTTTAAAGCTTCCTTATCTTCATACCAATGCGAATATACATTTCCTAAACGCAGCAAATATCTATTTCGAAGCGTGTTTTTCCCTGAGATATCAATGAGTTTCAATCCAAGTTTTAGAGAATCAACAGCCTGTTGACTTTCTCCTATATTTGTATATAAAATTCCAATATCTAAATACGTTTCTATTAATAAAGTAGTATCCTTTTTAGCATATCCTATTTTTAATAATTCTCCTAATTTTTCTAAGGCAAGTGTTCCTTCATTGAAAAGATTCTTTTTTACAGATTGCTTTAGTGCTATTACATCTCGCCTTTCATGTTTACAAGCATATACTGAAATAAGCAATATAATTAGAAAAATTTTCCTCATAAGCGACTCTATTTTTTTGATGATCTCTATTTCTTCTTAAAAATCTAATAGTTCAGCGTCAAATTAACTATGATTCTTCTGAACTGTTTAAATCTTTTATATAATAGGAAGGATATAAATCTGTTATCTTTTTAAAATCTTAACTTTTATCATTTTATTTTAACTAATTAATTAAATTCAAAAACTTTTCCGTCATCAGCTAATACTACATTTTCAAAAACAGTTTTGGCTTCTTCTTTGAATTCATCAAAACCATCATAACGTGTTGAAAAATGTCCCAGTATTAACTGACCAACATTGGCTTCTTTGGCAATCATAGCTGCTTGTTTTGCCGTTGTGTGCTTTGTTTTAGAGGCTAATTGATCGTGCTTGTTTAAAAAAGTAGCTTCGTGATATAAAACATCTACTTCTTTGATTTGATCAACTATTTTAGGGAAATATTCGGTATCACTGCAAAAAGCGTACCCTTTGGATTTAGGAGGATCGAAGGTTAATTTTTCATTAGGAATGACTTCACCAGAATCTAATGTGATGTCTCTTCCCTTTTTTATGTTTTGATAGTAACATTTTTCTATTTCATAGTTCAATACAGCATTGATATTTAGTTTACGTTCTTTTTCTTTTTCCTGAAATAAAAAACCATTTGTGTATACACGATGCTGCAATGGAATGGTAGTCACCTTAACTTTTTCATCTTCAAACAAAACTTCAGGTGCATCACTTTCCAATTCGTGAAAACAGAGTTTATAATTTGTCCAAGATTTAGACAGTTTTAATTGTAAAAGCGTAAGTTCTTTTAATCCTTTTGGTCCATAAATATGCAAGTCAGTATTTCTACCTAACAACATAAATGTAGAAATTAGTCCAATTAAACCATAAAAATGATCTCCGTGTAAATGTGAGATAAAAACATGTTTAATTCGTGCAAATTTCACCTTACTTCTGCGCAGTTGCACTTGTGTTCCTTCTCCACAATCTATGAGGAAAATATGATTTCTAATTTCCAGTACTTGCGCTGTTGGATTTGTATGTTTTGTTGGTGTTGCTGCATAACAGCCCAATATTGTTAGCTTCATTTAATATAATATTGACAAGATCGCTAGAAGCCTAAATCGCGTTCTATTTCTTCCATTTCAATAATGTCAAAAGCTTCCTGTAATGTTGGTACTGTCATGATGGCTTCTGGTAAATCGTCTGTACTTATTTTATTCGTAACTATGACAAAGGAATGTTTGGCGGCACGATGTTTTTTTGAGAGTTGTAAAAACTCAACTAAATCACTTTTAATTAGGTTCCCAAAAGAAAACAAGTTCACAATGATGTTATCATTTTTAACTTCGTCGTAACGTGTTTCTATTTTTTGTACAAGTGCTACAGTATCTGTAGATTCTTGTGTAATGATGAGAATATTCTCTTGTTTATCTAAAATCATAAGTTCAAAATTTAGAGGGTTTTGGTTGTTTTATGATGTGCATTATAACAATTTACAAAATTTACCTCATAAATATATATTCACAATACGTTTAACCCTATTTTAATATAAATACCAAGAAAACCAAAAATTATGTTATTTCTTTATTTTGGAAGCCAATAAGTAAATTACAGCCATTCGCACTGCCACTCCATTTTCTACCTGATTCAGAATGATAGATTGCTTGGAATCTGCCACATCACTGGTAATTTCCACTCCACGATTGATGGGTCCTGGATGCATGATGACAATTTCTTTATCCAATGAATCTAATAGTGTTTTGGTAACTCCATATTGTTGTGCATATTCACGTGTTGAAGGAAAGTAACTAATATCCATACGTTCATTTTGCACACGTAACATGTTTGCCACATCGCACCATTCTAATGCTTTTCGCAGATTGGTTTCTACACCAACACCTAAACTTTCAATGTATGTTGGTAGCAATGTTTTAGGTCCGCACACTTTTACATTGGCTCCTTGAAGTTTGAGTGCAAAAATGTTTGATAAGGCAACTCTACTATGTAAAATATCACCGACAATAACTATATTTTTCCCGGCTACATCACCTAATTTTTCACGGATAGAATAAGAATCTAACAATGCCTGCGTTGGATGTTCATGAGCACCATCACCAGCATTGACTATACTTGCACTCACATTTTTTGAAAGAAAAACTCCAGCTCCTGGATTTGGATGTCGCATGACTACCATATCCACTTTCATGGATAAGATGTTGTTTACAGTATCAATTAATGTTTCTCCTTTTTTCACAGAAGACTGCGAAGCTGAAAAATTGATAACATCTGCTGACAAACGTTTTTCGGCTAATTCAAACGAAAGCTTCGTACGTGTACTATTTTCAAAAAATAAATTTGCAATGGTAATGTCTCGTAAAGAAGGTACTTTTTTTATAGGACGGTTGATCACTTCTTTAAATTGATCTGCCGTTTCAAAAATGAGTTGTATATCTTCTTCTTTAAGATATTTAATTCCTAGCAAGTGGTTTACACTTAATTCACTCATTTCTAATTGTCTTTTTCTTGATTAATAAGATATACCATGTCCTCTCCATCATTCTCTTTCCAATTTACTTTTACTTTTTCTTCATTGATGGCATCTACTTGTCTTCCTCGGTAATTTGGTTGAATAGGCAAATGTCTGCTAAAACGCCTATCTATTAACACAAGTAACTCAATTTCTTCAGGTCTTCCAAACGATTGAATAGCTGTCAATGCTGCACGAATACTTCTTCCTGTGTACAGTACATCGTCAATAAAAACAACTTTTTTATTTTCAACGACAAAGTTGATATTGGTTTTATTAGCTTCTAAAATTTTTTCACTGCGACGGAAATCATCTCGAAAAAAAGTAATGTCTAGATATCCAAGTTGAATGTCTTTTACCTCATATTCATCACGTAAAATGCTTGTCAACCGCTCAGCAAGATAAATTCCTCTGGGTTGCATTCCAACAAGTACAGTATTTGAAAAATCGAGATGATTTTCGATAAGCTGACATGCTAATCGATGCAGGATAATTCCGATCTCTTTTGAGTTCAATAAGGTTTTTTGACTCATAGTGTTTGTCCAAATGGTATTTGGAATACAAAAGTACAGTTTTTTTTGGTTTTATACGTTTTATTCTAAAAACTCATCCCAATTTTACTGCAACTACACAAAATATTACTCCTTTTGTGGGAAACCGTAAGATCAAGTCCAAAAAAAGCCGTTTCAAATTGAAACGGCTTCTTATAATATGATAAAATGTTCAGAATTATTTTCCTTCCATTTTGTCTTTTAACTGTTGTAAAGCGTTTAAGTCTCCAAGTGTAGTTTTCTCAGAAGCTTGTTGCTTTTTAGCAGCAGCTTGAACATTACGTTGCTCTTCTTCTCTAAAGATTGCAGTGTGAGAAGCTACTACTCTCTTGAATTCTTTGTTGAACTCAATTACTCTGAACTCAGCAGTATCACCTTTCTTCAATTTCTTACCGTCTTCTTTTTCTAAGTGACGAGAAGGAATAAATGCTACTACATCATCATTTAATGCTACAGTTGCTCCTTTATCATTTGTATCAGAAATCTCAGCAGTATGTGTAGTTCCTACACCAAACTCAGCTTCGTACTTATCCCAAGGATTTTCAGTAGTTTGTTTGTGACCTAAACTTAATTTACGCCCTTCTACGTCTAATTCTAATACAAGTACTTCTAATTTGTCACCAACAGTAACAAACTCAGATGGATGCTTCACTTTCTTAGTCCAAGATAAGTCAGAAATATAAATTAATCCGTCAATACCTTCTTCTAATTCTACGAATACACCAAAGTTAGTGAAGTTACGTACAGTTCCTGTGTGTTTAGAACCTACAGGGTATTTAGTAGTAATATCAGTCCATGGATCTGGAGTCATTTGCTTGATACCAAGAGACATCTTACGATCTTCTCTATCTAATGTTAAGATTACCGCTTCTACTTCATCTCCAACTTTTACGAAATCTTGAGCTGAACGTAAGTGAGTAGACCAAGACATTTCAGATACGTGAATTAATCCTTCAACACCTTCTGCTACTTCGATAAATGCACCGTAATCAGCAATAACAACAACTTTTCCTTTTACTTTATCTCCGATTTTTAATTCAGAATCTAAAGCTTCCCATGGATGCGCGCTTAATTGCTTTAATCCTAATTGGATTCTTGACTTGTTATCATCAAAGTCAAGGATTACAACATTTAATTTCTGGTCTAATTCAACAACCTCATTTGGATGGTTGATACGAGACCAAGAAAGATCTGTAATGTGGATCAATCCGTCAACTCCACCAAGATCAATAAATACACCGTAGGAAGTGATGTTTTTCACAACTCCTTCTAGTACTTGACCTTTTTCTAATTGACTGATAATTTCTTTCTTCTGCTCTTCGATATCTGCTTCGATAAGCGCTTTGTGAGAAACAACCACGTTCTTGAATTCATGGTTAATTTTAACCACTTTGAATTCCATTGTTTTATTTACGTACTGATCGTAATCTCTGATTGGCTTCACGTCAATTTGAGATCCTGGTAAGAACGCTTCAATTCCGAATACGTCTACAATCATACCACCTTTAGTTCTGCACTTAACAAAACCATTAACGATTTCACCTTTATCATGAGCAGCGTTTACACGATCCCATGCTTTGATTGTTCTCGCTTTTCTGTGAGATAATACTAACTGTCCAGTTCTGTCTTCACGAACGTCAATTAATACTTCTACTTTGTCTCCAACTTTTAAATCTGGATTGTAACGAAATTCGTTTAAAGAAATTACACCTTCAGATTTAGCATTAATATCAATGATTGCTTCTCTGTCAGTCATTCTTACTACAGTTCCATCTACTACAGCATCATCATCTGTATCAACGAAATTTTCTGCTACTAATTTTTCGAATTCTTCTAACTTTTCGTCTTCTACTTGGTCAATCCCTTCTTCGTAATTGTGCCAGTTAAAGTTTGCTAAGAACTCTTCAGGGTTTTTAACGTCCTGAACGTTTGTGTTTGTGTTATCTTCAGCCATTGCTGATTAAAATTTGTATACTACTCATTTAGAGAACCTTTGCATGTAAAAGCAGTAGATTGTTATGTTTCTATAAATTTTCTTGTCCCTTTTCCGTTTCTCCATCATGCTAAAAAGGAGTGCAAAAGTATGATTATTATTTTGATTTACAAACTAATAGTCCTTCAATCCACATGTTTTATACAATTTAGCTATGAAATATGATTTTCATCGAAAAAAAAGATTGTAACACTGTCATAACACAAATTTTATTTTTTTACTTTATCTTTATGATACTAATAATTAAAATAACAAAAGAATGAGTGTAAAAGCGAAATATCAAGGAGTTTTAGATCTTGGACAAGAATTAAATATTCAAAATGGAAATGTAGAAGAGGTAGATGGAATATTAAAAGTAAGCGGAACTGCAGGAACGCAGTATGAAAAAAACTTGATGTGGGACAAAATTAAAGAAGTAGGTGGTGAATTGCCACAAGATATTGAAGCAGATATTAAAGTTGCTGACGAAACTGTTTTTCACCGTCATATGGTAGCAAGTGGAGATACTTTAGGTAAAATTGCTAAGAAATATTACGGAAAGGCTGGTGAGTACCATGCAATTTTTAAAGCAAATGGAGATATTCTTGACAATCCAGATGTAATTCATCCAGGACAAGAATTAGTAATTCCTCATTTATCATAAGTAAGTAATATATAATATATACATAATATAAAACCGCCTCATTAAGAAAAATGAGGCGGTTTTTTTATTTATCTAATTTTATCAAAAGTAACTCTTGTTTCAAAATTCCATTCTTCCCCTATATCTAAATCTACATTTTGAATATATCTATAATACTTGCTATAAAATTCAGTATCCCATATATATTGCTTTGAAGAATTGTTATTGATACTAAAAATACTTTCTATTTTTGTAAAAAGCTGAAGGGCTTCACTCCATAAAAAAATTCTATTGTTAACTTCTTCCATCTTTCTATTGCCATTTTGATTGAATGTGACAGATTCACTGATGTTGTCCGTATAGCCTTTTTCTCCAATGTCAATACTTGCAGATACTAAAGAACCATAACAAATATTCATAGAAATAGCCTCTCTTCCAATCAAAGTATTTCTGGTAAAATACCCGCCTTCTTTAAATGTAGTATGCTTTATATGTTCGGCTTCTTCTCCATGAGATATATCGTCTTTATGCATGATACTTTTTTGCAAATATGAAAATTCTTCACAAGGTCTCATTGTAAATGCTGTTGTATGATTTTTCAGTATATCATTATCTATAAAAAAATCTATTTCTTCTAACGTTTCTTTTCCATGAAAACCGCCTGTAAAGTACGTAACACCATTTTTTTTGTGTGCAAATTCAGATTCACCAAAATGTAATATCGTGGTTTCTGTTGGTTTCATTTCTTCTCCATCATAAATAAACTCCTCACAGTATGTAATTCTAAATTGATCCGTATATACAGCGTCTGACAAATTTTGTTCGTGTCTTATCGTAAAACCCCAATAATATTCAGGTTTTGATTCACTCTGCGTAAATACAGTAAAAACAGCATTCCCTTGATAGCCTACAGGATCATAATTCACATAACATTTACGGAAATCTTCATAAAAAGTTCCTTGATTAATTTCAATTTTAAAAGTAGCACCAACGGTTTTAACTTCAACCGTTCCTGCTCTTGAAGAATACGTTTCATTTTCAAAAACGGTAATGTGTAATTTATTAATGCTAAAATTGATTTCCGAAGTTACTTCAATCCAGCTAGGGGTTGATACAATTTTCCAATCAATATTGGTAGAAATATCAATTTCATATTCAGTTTCTTCTGGTGGCGCGAATAATTGAGTTTCAGCAATTTCAAAATAGGACTCTACTTCAAATTCAGTTTCATCTTTGGAACATGAAGATATAAAGAGTAAAATAAAGGCAGTGATAGATATTAAAAATATCTGTTTAGCAATTTTCATACAGTTTAGGTAACTTAATCGATTTTTTTTCAATCTGAATATAGGATATTCATCCTAGTTATCCTAAAATACTCTATATGAGCAACCTTTTATAGGGTAAAAACACTTTTTAAGCGTTTATGGTACGATTTACCAAATTGAGAATACGTTCAAATTGTTCTTTGAGTCCCATATCACTGTTATCAATAGCAATGGCTTCTTCAGCTTGTCGTAAAGGAGAATCTTCTCTATGCGAATCTATATAATCTCTGTTTTGCACATTGCGTAATACATCTTCGTATTTAACGTCCTCTCCTTTATCTATAAGTTCTTTATAACGACGCATGGCTCTTTTTTCAGGAGAAGCAGTCATAAACAGTTTTAATTCTGCGTTCGGAAAAACGACTGTTCCTATATCTCTTCCATCCATGACAATTCCTTTGTTTTCGCCCATTTTCTGTTGTTGTTTTACCAACTGATAACGAACTTCGGGAACTGCAGCCACTTTGCTTACAAAGTCAGATACTTTTAAGGTTCTAATTTCTTGTTCTACATTTTCACCATTCAAGTACATTTCTGCAAAGCCTTGTGCTTCATTAAATATAAAGTTGAGCTGTATATTGTCTAAGTTTTCCACCAAATCATTTACCGAAAAATCTTCTGCATTGATATATTCTTTTCGAAGCGCATATAAGGTTACAGCACGATACATTGCTCCTGTATCTACATATATATATTCTAATGTTGCGGCAAGTTGTTTGGCAATAGTACTTTTTCCTGTAGATGAGAAGCCATCAATGGCAATGATAATTTTTTTCATGATTGCATTCGTTTTGGCAGTAAAACGTCGTCTTATTGTAAATTGATTGTAACACCAAACATGCTAGTATTTGCTGCAATAGCATAACGAGCATAGGTATAATCAAATTTTAGTTTATTGATTCGAAGTCCAAATCCAGCTGTAATTCCTGAGAAATTACGTTGGTCCACAATTTTAAGTTCTTCTCCTCTACGGAAGTTATATCCTAAACGAATATTAAATCCTTTGTCAGGAAACAATTCCATTCCTACAATCGTTCTGCGAATGAGGTTTTTAAAGAAAGTAACTTTTTCTTCGGTAACGCCGCCTTCTATAGATTGTTCTGCTCTATTTGGATTTGCAAACGCTATATTCCATTCTTGTAAGTTTTCAAAAGTAACATGCCAACGAATAGGAACATGTTCTAATTTTTGTGATAATCCTAAAATTAATTCAAAAGGTAACTTTTCTTGTATACCAGCATAGGTTGTAAATTGAACTCCTAAGTTTCTAGCTACTAAAGCCACATTGAACTCCAACTTTTCATTGATATACATAATTCCTAAATCAACCGCGCCACCAAAAGAATTATATTGTTCTAGTTTTGAGTTAATGAATTTTGCATTGGCTCCAATGTGAATATCTGTCCAAGGAATATTATATGCATATCCCATTGATAAAGCAATTTCATTTCCTGTAAAGGTCCCTGTAGAGTTTCCTTCTTCATCATAACCATCAAACTGTCCGTAGGCTACATATGTAACTCCAGCATGAAAAGTTTGTACTCTTCTATCCCATGTATAAGCATAAGCAGCAGAACCGTAATTTACATCTCCCAAATAATTCACATAGTTTACAGACAATTGATTGTCCATTGTGTAATTAATACTCGCAGGGTTAAATAATGCCTGATTTACATCTTTATCATAATTCGTAATTACTTTACCTCCAAGAGCTGCTTGTCTTGGTGAAGAAATTAAGTTTAAAAACTGGTACGTATATCTACCTCCGATTTGTGCGGAGGCCAGCGTAGTTATAAACAAAAAAAAGGAATAGAGGATCTTTTTCTGCATGTGTACAAAGTAACTAAAATCTTTATTCAAAACGTTTAGATATTGTAAATATTTTATGCGTTTTTTAAAAAATTCTAGATATTTCTATGAATTGATTTTTTTCTGCGGCAAAACTACACGTTTTATTGGCAATCCTTTACAAATATGGCTCTCATAGCATTTTATTTTTAATGATATTTTATAAAACCGCACATGATGTCTTTGTTTTTCCGCACAAAACCATCGTAAATTAAGAGCATGTTTAGTAGTCAGTAAAAGAATTCAAAAGCCATTTTTAATCATCAAAAAACAAACAAAACCATCCTATGTACATAAAAGAAGTTTTCCGGAAAACTATCATTACTTTTTTAGAGAGGCTAATTATAAAATTCTAATATCTTGTTTAGAGAAAACACGTATTCAGAAATGATTAATTATGTAACAGTTACTCAATAACCATAACATTTTTTTTGTTTAGTTTAACACTATTGGGTAGCTGTTCGCCTTTTTGATGTTTTTAGAGTATCTCGTAAATTTTTCTCTTTCTGAATACGTGTAATATTGCAGGTCTTCCATGTTAGGTACAAAAAAAGACTTAGAATTTTATTACTATAAAACTCTAAGTCTTGTTTTTAAGTATGTTTTATGAAATTAAAATTGAGTTTAAATTCAATTTTAACTTTATCATTCTGCTGATAATGTTTTTGCGTTTTTCACAGGTTCATCAGTAATTGCATGTTTGATAACTTCGCTCATTTCAGTAACATAGTGAAATGTCAATCCTTTTAAGTAGGCTTCTTTAATTTCTAAAATATCGCGTTTGTTTTGCGCACACAAAATAATTTCTTTGATTCCTGCGCGTTTTGCTGCTAATATTTTTTCTTTAATTCCGCCAACAGGCAATACTTTTCCTCGTAAGGTAATTTCTCCTGTCATGGCAATATCCTTTTTCACTTTTTTCTGTGTGAATAAAGAAACCAACGATGTCAACATGGTAACTCCGGCACTTGGTCCATCTTTTGGAGTTGCACCTTCTGGAACGTGAATGTGTACATTGTATTTTGAGAATATTTCAGGTTTTATTCCTAACAAGTCTGCATTAGATTTCATATACTCCATAGCAATCGTTGCAGATTCTTTCATCACTTTTCCTAAATTTCCTGTGATTGAAAGCGTTCCTTTTCCTTTTGATAAGGTAGATTCTATAAATAAAATATCTCCACCAACACTTGTCCAAGCTAAACCAGTAACGACTCCTGCCACATCATTATTTTCGTATTTACTACGCTCCATTCTTGCAGGACCTAATACTTCTTCTATAATGCTATTGGCAACTTTTTTCTCGTATTTATCTTCCATTGCAATGGATTTAGCTGCATAACGCACCATTTTTGCGATTTGCTTTTCCAATCCACGCACACCACTTTCACGTGTATAACCTTCAACAATTTTTTCAAGCTGCTTCTTCCCTATTTTTAAATCCTTTTCAGAAAGTCCATGCTCTTTTAATTGTTTTCCTAACAAATGCTTTCCTGCTATTTCTATCTTTTCTTCTGTCGTATATCCAGTTACATTGATAATTTCCATACGATCGCGCAAAGCTGGTTGAATGGTACTTAAACTGTTTGCCGTAGCAATGAACATTACTTTTGACAAATCGTACCCCATTTCTAAGAAGTTATCATAAAACTCTGTATTCTGTTCTGGATCTAATACTTCTAGCATCGCCGATGACGGATCGCCATTGTGACTACTAGAAAGCTTATCAATTTCATCCAATACAAATACAGGATTTGAGGTTCCTGCCTTTTTTAAGCTTTGAATAATTCGTCCTGGCATTGCACCGATATACGTTTTACGATGTCCACGGATTTCAGCTTCATCGCGCAATCCACCTAATGAAATACGCACATATTCTCTTCCTAACGCTTCAGCAATTGATTTTCCTAAAGAGGTTTTTCCAACTCCTGGAGGACCGTATAAACATAAAATTGGTGATTTCATGTCGTTACGTAATTTTAAGACTGCTAAGTACTCTATGATACGTTTTTTTACATCTTCTAAACCAGAGTGATCACGATCTAAAATGGTTTGTGCTTTTTTCAAGTTGAATTTGTCCTTACTGAATTCATTCCAAGGTAAATCTAAAAACAGTTCAAGATAATTACGTTGAATTGAATATTCAGCAACTTGTGGATTCATACGTTGCATTTTCGACAATTCTTTATCAAAATGCTTCTTCACTTTTTCGTCCCACTTTTTCTTTTTGGCACGTGCGCGCATATCTTCTACTTCTTGCTCATACGAAACGCCACCGCCCAATTCTTCTTGAATGGTTTTCATTTGCTGGTGCAAGAAATATTCACGCTGTTGCTGATCTAAATCGTGACGTACTTTTGATTGAATGTCATTCTTTAATTCTAGCTTTTGCATTTCCAAATTCATGCTCTTCAATGTTGCCAATGCACGTTGCTTTAAGTCAGTTACGGCTAACAACTCTTGCTTTTCTTTTACTGTCAAATTCATATTTGACGATATGAAATTGATTAAGAAAGAAGAACTTTCAATATTTTTTATTGCAAAAGATGCTTCTGAAGGAATATTTGGACTTTCCTTTATAATTTGCAGCGCTAGTTCTTTGATAGAATCTAAAATTGCGCTAAACTCTTCATCATCTCTTTCTGGACGTGTTTCTGGTACTTCTTTCACCGTTGCTTCCATGTACGGAGTATCGCGCAATAGCGTATCTAGTTGAAAACGTTTTTTTCCTTGAATGATGATTGTTGTATTTCCATCAGGCATTTGCAATACACGTAAAATTCGTGCTACTGTTCCTAAAGTATTGATGTCTTCCAATGCTGGATTTTCAACAGATTCATCTTTTTGAGAAACAACTCCAATTACTTTTCCTCCATTATTGGCATCTTTGATCAATTGAATTGATTTATCGCGTCCAGCTGTAATAGGAATTACAACTCCTGGAAATAATACCGTATTTCGTAATGGTAAAATAGGTAACGTTGGCGGCAATTGTTCTCTATTGATTTCTTCTTCATCTTCGGGCGTCATCAACGGAATCAATTCCGCATCTTCATCAATAGATTGAAATGACAAACTGTCCATATTTAAAAACTTTGTTTCGCTCATATATATTGTACTAGGTCATTCTGTCATATAAACAGAATTAAATCGATCTTTAATTTTTTTCTTTTCTAGCTTAACCACTTATAAATCAACCGTAGTAGTTGATTTTACTGGTCACTACGACTACTTAAAGACAATTGTTATGCCAAGTTTACTTCAAAAAGCAGATAAAAATCAAGAAATATTAAATAATTTTAGATAAAACTGTAACAAACTCATTTTTCAGTAATCTTTACAATAAACTAAACTTTTTGAGCCACCAAAAGTTACATACTGAACAACTCATTACGTTGTGCAAAGAAGGAAATCAATCTGCGCAAATGGAGATTTACAATCGCTATTATAAAGCGATGTACAATACTGCATTTCGAATTTTAAAAAACAGCGCAGAAGCAGAAGACGCCATGCAAGAAGCATTTTTGAATGCTTTTATGAAATTGGACACTTTTAGCGAACAAGTTTCTTTTGGCGCATGGTTAAAAAAAATAGTAGTGAATAAAAGTATTTATCTGTACAAAAAGCAACAACAAAAAGAAGAAGTTCCTATCGATACATTGTTACATAAGGTCGAAGATAATGATGGAGTTGCTTCGGATGAAGAGTTTACAAGCTTACAGGCTCAAAAAGTATTGCAAACTTTAAAAACACTGAAGGACAATTACAGAATTTCTTTGACCTTACATTTAATTGAAGGGTACGATTATGAAGAAATTTCCTCGATTCTAAATATCAGCTATGCAAATTGCAGAACTACGATTTCGCGTGCAAAGGAAAGTCTAAGACGAAAATTGGAAGTATACGTATGAAACGAGCATTAATAAATTATTATCTCATAATAAAAAATTTAAACGTGTGAAAGATAACGACAACATTACAAACCTGTTTGACCGATTGAAGGATGATTTCGATATCGAAACACCTGAATTGGGACACGAACATCGTTTTTTGAGAAAGCTACAACAGCAGCAGCAAAATCAAGAAACAGCAGACACCAGTAAACCAAAAACATTGTTTACTTGGTGGAAGCAAATTGCAGCAGCCTGTGTAATTTTATTGAGCTTGGGAATTTTTATCGGTTCTAATTTTAGAACTGGTGAAATAGATACTCCAGAAGTTACATTTTCACCAGAAATTGAAAAATCTCAACTGTATTTTGCTTCTATTATTGAGAAAGAAGTTGAAAAATTGAAAGCTGCTGAAGATGAAGACACCAAGCAAATCATCCAAAATACGATGAAGCAATTGGAACGACTTGAAAAAGATTATGAAAGCCTAAAAAAACAACTCATTGAGCGTGGAGACGACAAACGTATATTACATGCAATGGTCACAAACTTTCAACTTCGTATAGAATTATTAGAAAGTGTTTTGATACAAATCGATGAAATAAAATTATTCAAAAATGAACAAACTATCATATAAATTAACCTTTCTCGCCCTTGTTTTGCCTGTTCTCGTATTTGCGAATAATGGATTTGGGAAACACCTTGGAAAGCATACTAAAGAGAAAACAATTACTAAGGAGTTTTCAGTGAATTCAGATGCTGTGTTAAAAATTACCAATAGTTATGGAGCTGTATACATGACTGCTTGGGACAAAAATACGGTTGCTATTGAAGTTGTCATTAAGACGAATGGAAATTCTGAAAAGAAAGTAGCAGAACGTTTAAGTCAAATTGACGTTGATTTTACAAACACAAGCAATATGGTAAATGCCAAAACGAAATTTAATAATGGTTCAAAGGCTTGGTGGAAATGGAATAAACGCAACAGTGTAAATGTTACAGTAAATTATACGATTAAGTTTCCAAAAGGAAATGTGTTAGATATTTCAAATGATTATGGTAAGATCTTTATTGATAAAGCTGAAAATAGAACTTCTTTAAACTCAGATTATGGCGGAATGGAAATTGGAGAACTGTTATCAGAAGATAATTCACTAAATTTCGATTATTCAAATAATGTCAGTATTGCTTATATGAAAGGTGGACGAATTAATGCTGATTATTCTTCATTTAATGTAAATAAAGCAGTAAATATTACGTTGAACGCCGATAATACTAGATCACTTTTTGGTACTGTAAACAATATTGAATACAACTGTGAGCATAGAACACTTCAAATAGAACAAGCAAACAACGTACGAGGAACTGGAGATTATTTGTCATTGCGTTTGGGAACAATTTCTGGAAATATAGACTTAGAAGCAGATTACGGTTCTATCAAAATTTCAGAAATGACTGATAAAGCTGGTGATATTAATATTGAATCTGAATTTGCTGGCATCAAAATAGGATACGATCCTAACTATTATTTCAACTTTGAGTTTGACCTAGAAAATGCAAGCTTTAAAGGGGAGAATAGTCTCGTATTAAACAAAAAAATCATTGAATCGGGTGAAAGCTATTACGAAGGCTATCACGGAAATGGTTCAAGCGACAACAGTATTATCATTAATTCTGAATACGGAAGTATTCGATTTATAAAACAATAATTCATCAAATCATAAAACAAACATTAATTTAAAAAATCAATCATCATGAAAAAAGCGACAGTATTCATCATTACATTATTACTAGCTACAACAGTTTCACACGCACAGTGGGGAAAAAAGAAAATTAAAGGAAATGGTAATGTGACCACCATTACTAGAACTACATCAGACTACGATGCCGTAAGCGTAGCAGGTTTCTTTGATGTAGAATTGGTAGCTGGAACTGAAGGAACTATTACTTTAAAAGGAGAATCTAATTTATTGGAATATATTGAAACAGAAGTAAAAGGAGATGTGTTAAAAATTAAAGCCAAAAAAGGAGCTAATTTACGCGTAAGTAGAGGAAAGCAATTAATTATTACAGTTCCTTTTAGAGATATTAGTGGAGTTTCATTATCTGGCTCAGGAGATGTATATACAAAAGATACGATCAAAGCAGATACTTTTAAAATGGCATTGTCTGGTTCTGGAGATGTTATCGTTGATGTAAACACAGGAAAGCTAAAAATGGCGGTTTCTGGTTCTGGAGACATGACAGCAAGAGGAACTGCTGATAATGCAGAAATGGCATTGTCTGGTTCTGGAGACATTCACGCATCTAAATTACAAGCTAAGAGTGCTAAAGTTAGCTTGGCAGGTTCTGGAGATATCCGATTACACGCTACCGATTATTTAAAAGCTCGTGTAGCTGGTTCTGGAGATATCACATGTAAAGGAAAACCAGTAAAACAAGATACTAAAGTAGCAGGTTCAGGAAGTATTTCTATGAACTAGAAGATTCAACAATCAAAATTTGGACATTAAAAAATCCACTCATTACTGAGTGGATTTTTGCTTTATGAGTATTTTGTATATGCTTTATTCTCTGGAAAAAACTGAAACAGAGGAAACGTCAACTGAATATTCAATTCCATCTTGTGTTTGTATTTCTTGTTGATCTTGCACAAAGGTAAGCGTTTGTCCATCTGCGCTCAACTGATACGTTAATTGCTGTGGCTCACCTGTTATTGCACTTGTATCTACACCAGGAGTTGTAATCGTAAAGAAAGGATCGTTTGTAACAATTGTATTATTTCCGACATCCTCATAATTTCCTGAATTTGTTTGGTCAGTAAGCGATTGTGTTGTTGTCGTTGGTGCTTCACCAGCAATGCTAAAAGAACTTTCAATGCTGTAATCACCAGTTGCTACATAGGTATTTTCAGTAAACGTAACAGTATAATCTAAATCAACACCCGTAATAGTTCCTGTGGTAGATATAGGAATTCCCAAAATAGTAGTCGTGGTTTGTATGTCTGCTTCTAAAGATACGGCTCTCCATGTTCCTAAAAGGGTTCCTGGATTGTTTGTATTGTTTGTATTTGCAGTTTCTTCTACTCCATCATCTAAAGCTTCATTTTCACAGGTAAATGCAGTTAGGGAAATAAAAATTAACAGTAAAAGGGATGTTTTTTTCATTTGATAACGGTTTTAATTTGTGCCAAATTTAATAAAATTTATATCGTAAGCAACTACTAATCTTTTGATTGCATATGAATCATTTATAATATTCGTAACTTCGGATGATTATTTTATGTGGTGTCTTACTGTCTTCATCTTCATAATAAAGTCTTTTGGTCCAATTATTTTGATCATCAAATTCTGTATACTCAAATTTTTCAATTTCATCATCTCCCACAGGAAAGCTCTTCTTTATCCCAACGAGAAATCCATTTTCGTCATATAAAAATTTCTTTTGAACTTCATAATTTACTTCCCCATTATACAGCGTTTTAAGATCACTACCTACAGGTTTACCATCTTTTAGATAAGCCGTCCCTTTAGATACTTCTATTAATTCGCCCTCATAAGGTTCATAAGAGGTAAACTCAATTTTTGTATCTGAAGTATGGGTGTATTTATTAATTCCTTGAAATTTTCCTTCTGCATCATACCTTGACTCTTCTACCATTTTTCCATTTTCTATTTTGGAAATTAAATAATAGCGTATCTTATTGTTCTCATCAAAAAAATTTGTTCGTTCATGATCACCTTTCTCTGAAAAAATGAGACTGTAATTTCCAAATCGTGTGGGTGCTCCTTGTTGCCATTTACCAGATTTTTCAACTGGCTCATATTGATTCTCAACAAGCGTTTTTACTTTTCCGTTCAATCCGTATTTAGTCCACTCTGTTTGCTCCACACAGGAATTCAACATAGTAAGAACAATACTTATTATTGGAAATAGTATATACTTTTTATTTTTCATAATAGGTATATGTTCTTGTGACTAATTTTTGTGGTGTCTCACTGATATCATCAACATAATCTAATCTTTTTATCCAATTATTTTGATCATCAAATTCAAGATATTTGTAAGTATATTTTTTAACTTCACCATCTTCATTTGTCTCTTGAATAGTATGTACTTGTCCATTTTCATCGTATTGAAATTTTACTCTAAACTCATACGTTACTTTTCCATTGGTAAATGTTTTGTGATCTCTTCTTACTAACTTACCGTTTTTCAAAAATGTTTTCCCCGCTCCAACTTCTTCTCCTTTGGGATTATAAGTAGTAAATTCAACTTTAGTCACAGAGAGGTGTTTGAAATTTGTAATTCTTTCTAATTTCCCTTTTGATCATAAGAGGATATTTCTTTTATTTCTCCATACTCTTTTTTGGGGATTGAACGTTCTTTCATTTTTCCATTTTTCCCAATAAAATCTTCTACTTCAAAATTTCCATCAGCATCAAAAGCAACACTGTAATTTCCAAATTCTATTGGTTCTCCTTTGTTCCATTCTCCAAATTTTGTTTCGGGTTCGTAATGCATTTCTACAAACTTTTTTACTTTTCCGTTAACATCGTATAAATTCCAGTCCGTTTTCTTTCCACAGGAACTTAGCATTGCAAAAACAATAATGAGTATGAGAATTGAAATATGTTTTTTAGTTTTCATAACATTCATAGGTTTACTAAAGTTATGCAGATATGTTTATTGTACATATTTCGTTTTCTTCACAAAACTCAATACGATAAAAGAAATCAGGAAAAATATAGCCAAGAACATTACGGACCATTGCATAGATCCTGTAATCGATTTTAAAGCTCCAAAAACAACCATTCCCAATACAATCGCTACTTTTTCCGTAACATCAAAAAAGCTAAAATACGTTGCGGTATCTTCTGTTTCTGGCAATAGTTTGGAATAGGTTGAACGCGATAAGGATTGAATGGCACCAAGCACTAAACCTATTAATCCGCCTAATATATAAAAGTATAATTGAATTTTTTCTTGATCTTTATCTAACATAAATGCAACAAAACAAACGGCTCCCCAAATGACGATTGTGCTTTTTAATGCAGTTAAGTTTCCGTATTTTTTGGATATGTTTGAAAAGATATATGCGCCAAAAATGGCAACAACTTGCACCAATAATATAGCACCTATTAAGTTGGTTGTTGGCAATCCTAATTCAGTACTTCCAAAGATTCCCGCCATGTAAATAATGGTTTGTACACCTACGCTATAAAAGAAGAAAGAAATTAAATAGGTACGTAATTGTGGATAATCCGTTAACTCCTTCCAAACTTTTCCTAATTCTTTGAAACCACTTGTTAAATAACCTTTTTGAGGTTTTCTTTCATGCACATTTTCAGGCAATCTTCTATAAGTGATTTGAGCGAAACCTAACCACCAAACTCCGACTGCAATAAAAGATATTTGCGTAGGTAATGTACCTTCTTTCAAACCAAACAAATCAGGTTTCATGATCAGTACTAAACATAAAACCAGCAATAAAATAGAGCCAATATAACCGTAAATAAAACCTTTAGCACTTGCTGCATCTTGCTGTTCTGGATGCGCAACTTCAGGTAAATAGGCATTGTAAAAGACAATACTTCCCCAAAAACCGATTCCAGAAGTAATGGTTAATAAAATCCCTATCCAAAGCGAAGACTCATCCTTAAAGAAAAATAATCCCATAATGGATAAAGAACCTAAAAGACAGAAGAATTTTAAAAATTTAAGTTTACTTCCTGTGTAATCTGCAATTCCAGAAAGTATTGGTGATGTAATGGCTACTATTGCCATAAAAAATGCAATTGTATAATCGTATAAGGTTGTAGGATCCCATTGCGTTCCTAAAAAAATAATTTTTTTATTAATAGCATATTGAGCAAATTGTCCTGTTACCGTTGCATAATATATTGGAAACACTGCTGTGCTTATTACGAGTGAATATACTGAGTTTGCCCAATCGTAAAATGCCCAAGCATTAATTAGTCTTTTGTCTCCTTTTTGTAGTTGGTTAGTTTTTTTCATTTCGCTAATATCATAAAAAAGTTGTTCAATTTTGGACGACAACTAAAATACAGATTTATTTTTAATGCATTCACAGGATCTTTTCTTGTAAGCCTGAAGTTACATTAACGAAATGTTTTCAATTATTTAGGTAAAGGTGTTAGAGGTTTCAATCATATTAAAAAAGATAAAATTATAAAGTCACATCCTTTAACATTAGTGAATTTTAATTTTTTTAGTGATTTTATGCGTTTTATCTAATGTAAATTTCACGAAATAATATCCTTCGTTTGCTGTAAATGGAAGTTCAATACGGTAATCAGAATAGTATGATTTTTGGTCTTGCCAAATTTGTTGTCCGATGGTATTATAAACTTTGATATCTTCTATAGAAAACAAAGTCATATTTTGAAAAACCAAGGAATTAATTTTGGAATTATAAAATGTCGTCAAGCTATTTACTTCAACCTCTATCGAGGGAATATCTAAGGTTGAATTTTCTTGGAAAACAAGATAAAATCTATGTTCGTAAGTTCCCGCTGGCAATGTCAAAATTGCTATTGAATTTTGATCCAATAAATTGTAAGTATTGGTTTGGCTGTCATAAAAGAACACCTGTAAGTTTGAAGGTAAACCTGAAAGATCTTCGGCACTGAATACCATCTCTCCAGTGGCACCCACTTTAATTTTTAAGGGTAACATTTGGTTGGAATCAATTTGACCTATACCTTGAATCACCATTGGAACTCCCAATATATCAAAGGCACAATCAGTAAAATTCCACTGAAATATGGGAGCATCGTAACCGTAATTGATCCCATCTTCCAATCCAGGTTTCACTCCCAACAATAACTGTCTCTCTGCTCCCTCAGGTGTTTTAAATTTAAAATACATTCGTGAAATATTATCATTTTCATTTTCTACATTTTCAGTGGTTAACGATTTAAATACCGACTCCCCATCTGATTCTCTCTGAAAAGCGCGCTGTGTATTAGAAAACTCAATAAAACCTCCATCGCTATCACCTTGCACAAAAAATCCTTGTCCGACAGGTATGTAGCGTTTTGGGAGTATGGTTCCATTACCTATACCAGACACATTAGGAGGAGAAATAGCTATGGTTGCTCCTGTCAAATTATATGTTGAATACCCACCTTGGTATTGATCTAATGTGTGACTTTCACCTCCCCAATGTTCCCAAAAATATAAAGCACCTGTTATGGCTCCGGGAGTAATAACATTGCCAGAAGTATCTAAGGTCTCTAAATTATCTTGAATAAATAGATTTGCATCTAATGCACTAGGATAAGGATTTCCTATCAAATAAATGTTAGAGGAATTTATACTATGAGTAATGGTCCCGTTATTAGGCTTACCAACAAATGTATAGTTTTGATTGTTGGCTGAACTACCTGACCCTTTTTGGGTATAGCCCTCTCCAACCTCAAGAATTCCAGTAGAGCCTAGATGTTCCCAGTTTTGATAAGCACTCGTCTGATCTCTAAAAGCAAATAACCAGTAATTGGAGAGTGTAATCGGAGAACTTGGAGCTCCATCATATCCATCGGTAAAATTAATATCTAATATATTAGAAGGGTTTGTACCATCATGCAATACCTCAGCAATTGAGTATGATTTATTATTTGTATGAGTATTAATACTTCCTACTGGAGAGCACCAATAATTGTAATAATAAATATTAGTATGCCCTTGTTGATCTCTTTCAATATATCCAGCACTACTAACATCTAAAACAGAGTTTTCTTCTTGTAAAAGTTGAGATTCTCCTTGTAAATCAATTTTTCCATCTAATTTCAAATACAAAGAATTTTGTATCATCTGATCACTTTTTACAACTAAACTTGTTCCTGCATCTAATAGTAATCCCAAGTGAGAATGACTTGCTACCGTTGATACGGTTGCATAATTTGTCAATGACACAATTGCCCAATCTTTGTGAGGTAGATTGGTAATATCCCATACATCTCCGTATTTCCATGTACTGAGGTCAGTCCATTCGCCAGAATTTTCAGCAATGTAAGGTATAGGAGCAGTAGTTTCCTGTACTGTGGTCATATTAAATAAAAAACCATTATTAGAATGTTGTGAAGTATCATTTGTAGTTCCATTGGCAGCAGATGTTAGTTTTAGATATAACTTCAAATCATCAGGAGACAATCCATCAATTTCTGTATTGGTAATAGCTCCGTATACTTTTCCTCCATTAAGATATATAGCTTGATAAACTTGCTCTTTAATCTGTGTATCGGAGAGAGGTTTCGCATACACTCTAACCTCTTGAATATCTGCTTTAATAAAATCTGAATTAGCTATTGGACTCTTTCCGATAATGAAATCAGAGGTACTCGAAAGTAGGGAGCTTCCAATAGTTTCCACACTACCGGCTGCCTCTCCGTTAATAAAAACTTTTAAATGGTTTTGATCGTACACAGAAGTCAAATGCACCCAAGTATTAGTTGGTATCGCTTCACTAGTTGTAGCGGAAATAGAACCATTATTAGTTGAAATTACCGAGGTTATTGTTTTATCAGGATTTACATACAAAAAATGATTAGACTCTCCCATAATTACATTAAGACCAGCAGTATTAGGGTCTAATTTCACCCAAGCCATATAGGTAAAACCATCAGAAGAACTTCCCAAAGAATTTACTTGTACATGATCATCTACTCCATCAAAATCAATGCTAACAGATCTACTCAAGGGCACAATAGTATCATCGTCTGGTTCTCCATCACCATTATCATCTACATTGGTGAAATCGTTTGGATCATCAGAATCATCTACTTGGTTAAATCCATTGGATTGCACCCCAGTTACTGTTGCAGCAGTATGGGTTTCTCCTTGAATTAGATCACTGTTCGTAATGGGATATTGCAAAACAAGCACCCAAGTTTCTGAGACTTCTAAAATACCATTATTGTTTGTATCTCCAGTGTAAGTTCCAGAAATGACACCTCCAAAAAATGGATCAGATATAGAAATATTGGACAAAGGGATTTCCCCATTGTTATAAAGAGTGTATGCAAAGGTAATCTCTTCTCCTGTTTCTGCAATACCATCCCCATCATCGGTAAATACTCCTGTATGCTCAATTCCTATTTCGCCATCATATACACGTGTATCTTCGCTTAGTTTGTCTAATACTAAATTAGCGTCTATTTGATCTTGTGTATTAAACACTGTACTAGTAAAAGTTCCGCCTTCTATTCCCACAATACTGTTAGTTGACAAGGTTAAAGTTTGTGTTTCTCCAGAGGTTAAAGACCCCACTACCCAATTCGGTGCTGTCCATGAACCTGCAGTATGTGAAACTCCAATCACTTCAAATGTTGAAGATATATTAGTCGCTATGGTCAAGTTTGTTATTGTATGAATACCCAAATTTGTTACTTGAATTGAAAAAATTTCTGAGTCGCCCTCAATGATAGGATCTACGGCATCAACAATTTCCACAAAAACCTCATCAACACAGAAAAATAAACTTATGGTATTAGATGAATAAGTACAAGTCCCTTTGGTAACATCAACATAATAATCGCCTATAGTCGTTGGAATGATGGTATTTGAGTTTGCGCCTGGGATAGCTACTCCATCATGGTACCATTGATACGCATCAAAAGTACCAGTTGATTCAGCAATAGTTGCGTTAGGAAAACAGCCTGCTCCTCCGATCGTTACATCAACTACTGGAGCTGTATCAAATCCTGAGAAATACCCAGCCAATCCTGCATGACTACCATAGCGCATAAAAGTCCCGACAGCAATGGGTCCTGTTGAGTTCACTTCTACTTCACCTGTTAAGTTAGTAACATAAAATGTTTTCCAATCTGAAGTTCCAGAAACAGGGCTCGCTACTGGTAAACTTACCGTACCCGATCCATCAGTCAATGATATATTTGCATCAGGAGTTGAAGTAGATGCAATAATCGTAATAGCTGATTCTCCACTAAAAGCGCCTGCGATTTCATTTATTTTTGGAATTTCATCCAAGCTACTTGGCAATAAACAATTGAGAGGAGCTATAAAGTTCATCCCAACTGTTTTGGTTGCTGATTGTCCAGCTAAACATTGATATGCATAAACTTCTTTAGAAGTGGACACAAACATATTTGCTCCGGGATTGGAAGATGAATAATTACTTCCTGGAATTTCTATATATTCGCCATTATTGATTGTTGTAAAGTAGTTTCCTCCTACATATACTTCAGTGTTATTTTGATAAGCGACAATTACAGGAAATTCACTTTCATTTCCTCCTCTCCCTCGGATAAAAACATATTCTTTACCCAATAAATTTGTAGGAACAGGCTGATCAATTCCTGTATCTCTTGAAGCTCCCGAGGTAATTCCAAAATTTAAACCTCCTGAACTAATAGCAATTGGCTTATCTGAACTTACTGTGGCGCCTAACCAACCATCATCATTAGAAGCACTTTCAGATGGTATTGCTTCCAATACATAACTTTGTCCTGCATGGAGAGTAATAGAAATAACATCACTTGTTATTCCATCGGGATCTCCTGCCAAACGAAATTCACAATTCGGATTATATCCCGAGATAGTAACTTGTGTATTATCCTCTGTAGCCATGATACCTAAGACTGAATTTAAACGTCCACTTATCGTAGCTTTATTTGGAATACCTCCCCAGCGAAAATCAGTTCCCAGTGCAGCCTGACCTTTACAAGTTAAAGATCCTGCTTGAGCGGAAGAACGTCCTCTAAAATTAACATAAAATTTTTCGCCACCAGATGATTCAAAACGCAATCCACTATTAGACAAAACTACTCCTGTATTACTATTTGACACTAACGTAATATTGTTATCACCATCGCCAGGGTCATAGGTTTTAGAGGAATTATTAGCTAAACCTGTAATCGTTGTAATTGGCGCTGTATTGTTCCCTCTGTATACAAGTATACTGAATGGTGTATTTTCAGGTGTTGAAAAATAAAATTCTTGCTGCTGTAAAGCACTATTGCTGGAAGATTGTTTTAACGGAGGGAAGTAATGAATGGAATCTAACTGAGCGAATATTACAGAAATGTTCATAAAAGAAAAAAGAATAAGTAACTTTTTTATCAAACGTAGATTGCGATTTTTCATATTGATTTTTTTTTTGCGCTTGATATTTTCCTGAACTTAACAGTAATTCCTGTAGTGTGTGTAATTTAGACTAGAAAGAAAATAATATTTTTCGATTTACAACAACTACACGTTTATTGAAAATTCAACCAATTTGTTAAAGAGTATCAAAGCACGGTTTACAAAATTGACCACCCTAGTATTTTAGATGAATCTAAATTATTAATTGGATAAAAAACAAACCCCTCAAGTCTTTGAAAATAGAGAAACTTGAGATGAGTAAACCATTGCTTTCGATTAACTTAGTATTTTGAATCCTAATAAAAAACAATTCATCAAAGCACGAGACTACATTGGCATTATGAAAGAATACAAATTTAATGGATCATTCAAATCTCTTTTTAACAGCTATGTATTCATTCTAAAAAATATCAACTACTAGTCAATTAACATGAAGTAAATTTGTTCCTATTCAATAATAAATTTTTAAGATAATCAACCAAGAAACTATCAAGTTTTTGCGAATACTTTTTAATTTAGAGCTAACTTTTTTGTGTTACAGGTTGATGACCTTTTATCACGCAAACTGTTTGAAGAACTGATTTTAAAAAAATTAATGAAGTATTTGTCTAATTTCTCATTAACACAATAAACCCTAAACAGCTCTAAATTTGCATATTACCCTCTTATTGACAAGAACATCAAATATTGCTTTTTTATTTTGAAATGAATCAAAATAAATCATTTCATAACATAAAATTTATGAGTATCATGGTAAAACATATTTTACCAAAATGTGTTTTTATAGATAGATCCTAGTTAATTTTGACAATATTAACCGTTGAGAAAGAATTTAAAATTAAATTGATATTTTAGATTGAAATCAATTTAAAATTCCCCTAAGGGACGGTATTGACTAACCCCAAATTTTCGAGCCTCTGCTTTAGCTAGAGATGCTTCTACTTGTAAGTTTTTGATTCGTGTTTCGTGTGATGGGTGGGTACTTAAAAACTCTGATGGTGCTTGTCCGCCACTTTTAGCGCCCATACGTTTCCATAGTTCTGCCGCTTCATCTGGATTGTATCCTGCAATTGCCATTAAATAAATTCCAATTTTATCAGCTTCGTTTTCGTGTTTTCTACTAAATGGTAACATAAACGCAACGTTAGATCCAACGCCATAATATTGATTAAACGCTTGACGCGATTTGTCATCTTCAATAGCAATATTTCCAGCAACTGCCAATCCTTGTTGTAAATATGCAGCACTCATACGTTGTTGTCCATGATTTGCCAATGCATGCGCTACCTCATGTCCCATAATGGCTGCAATCGCTGTTTCATTTTCTGCTACTGGTAAAATTCCTGTATAGAATACAATTTTTCCACCAGGCATACACCATGCGTTAACAGCTGAATCGTCTACCAAATTATATTCCCACTGATAATCTTTTAAATATCCTTGATTTCCGTTAGCATCTAACCACCGTTCTGCTGCTACAGCAATTCGCTCTCCTACTCGCTTAATCATTGCTGATTGAGAAGTTCCATTAACAACTTTGTTTTCGTTTAAGAATTGATCATACTGTGCAAATGCTGTTGAAAATAATTGTGTATTTGAAACCAACGCCATGGTTTTTTTTCCTGTGAATGGATTTGTCGCACAGGATAGTATGAATATGAAAACTGATAATGCGATTATTTTCTTCATGTTTTACTATTTTTGAGTCTTTATTGAAGTGTTTTAACTCTATAAGACTTCATACAAAATTAGCGATTATTAAATTATTAACACAAAATTATAGATTGTATTTCCGAAGCTCGATAATTTACCCCAATTTTGAAGAATCTTAGATAGATTACCAAAAAATGAGTCAAACTGCATCCAATTTTAACCCAGAACCTCCTGTTCAGATTCCAAAACCTATTTTATATACAGGTTGTTTTTTACAATTTATTTCTACAACACTTGCCGCAAAATATGCCAAACGCTTATTTGTTACGCCTGTAAAGTATAAAATGCCAAAGCGTGAATTTCATATGGATAAGGAATCTACACAAACGATGATACCAGTTCCTGAAATTAATAAAGAAGTGTTAGTGTATTCGTACGGAAAAAGTGACAAAAAGATTTTATTGGCGCATGGTTGGAGTGGTCGCGGTACACAACTGGTAAAAATTGCAGATCATTTTGTAAAACTAGGGTATCAAACCATTAGTTTTGATGCTCCTTCTCATGGAAAACTCAAAGGAAATCAATCTTCTTTGTTGGAGTTTATCGCTACAATTCAAGAACTTGACAAACAATATGGTCCGTTTGAGTTTGCTATTGGACATAGTTTGGGCGGCATGTCTTTATTGAATGCTATTAGAGATGGAATGTGCGTAAAAAAGCTCGTAACCATTGGTGCAGCTGATATTATTTCTGACATTATTGCCAATTTTATCAAAGCATTGACACTCAAACCGATTGTTGCTACCAAAATGAAAGCCATTTTAGACGGTTTGTTTGGGACTGATATTAATGAAATTTCCGCGAGTTATTCTGCAAAAAAAGTGACTGTACCTACCTTAATTGTACATGATGAGAACGATGCAGATGTACATGTAAGTTGTGCGCATTCTATACATAAAGCGCTTCCTGATGGCAAGATTCACATAACAAAAGGCTTAGGACATCGTAGAATTCTTGGAAATCAGGAAGTAATTAAAAAGATTGAAGCGTTTTTGTTGGAAGATTGATTAGATTTTATACACGCTATCGCTTTAGTATCACTAATGTTCTTAGATAGTTAATATAGGCTTCGCCTCTTGATATGTTAGACTTGCTTTACGCTTAGATTTATGGATTCGCTTTTGCCATTAGATTTTTATTGGTTTTCAATAGTGTATATTTAATTTGAGGGATTTCGCATCGAGTACTGAATGACAGTTAAATGCTTTCCAAGTATCAGTTTGAGTGACGAATCTCAGATTCGTTATATCGAGAACAACTTTGATTTTCATGTTACCTCTCGATATAATTTTCTTCTTTTCATTTGAAAATTACTTGAAATAGCGGTTTGAGTTTGAAAGGTTCTTGCGAGGAAGCATGACGAAGTAATCTGTTCGTATCAAATAAAACTGTATTTGAAACCACAGATTGCCACAAATTTTTACAAAATTGTCGCAATGACTTCTTCTAATACAAAAAAGAGCCAATACTATACACATATTGACTCTCAATTTCAATTCAACAATTACTATTTTTATATTATCCAATGATATGAATCTCAGAGAAATTCTTGTCTACAATCATAGCTCCTCCACTGTCTTTTTTGACCTCTGATAGTGAAACCGTTTCATTGTCTATTTGTATTTCTTTAACTTCAAACGGCAATCCGTGAATGTTCATTTTGAAGTTTTCATACTCTGTAATGTACTTTCCCTGTTTGTGCTGTTGCAGAATGAGTTCTTTTGGCTTTCCTGTCAACTTGAAGGTTCTTAGACTGTAACGTCCTTTTGTGTAATCGTAACCATCATGCGCATCATCAAAGAGTTGCGAACGCTCTTTTCCCTCGGTATAGTATATATCTAAGGTAACTTCTGAGATTTCTTTCTCGCCAACATATTGTTGTACAGGATATTTAGGAATAACGGCTCCTGCTTTTACAAAAATTGGCATGCTATCAATTTCGGCATCTACCCATTTTTCTTTTCCTCCTTCTACCAATTCGTCTGTCCAGAAATTATACCATTGTCCACGTGGAATATACATTCTACGACCTTTGCTGTTTGGTTCTTGAATTGGGCAGACTAATATTTTATCTCCAAAAACAAATTCATCTGTTCGGTAATGCGTTTGATGATCTTCTTGATCAAACATGACAAGCGATTTTAATAATGGCGTTCCGTGATCTACCAAATTCCAAAATGCTGTGTACAAATAAGGTAATAATTGATAACGTAGTTCCACAAACTTACGTACAACATCGGTTACATCTTCATCAAATGCCCATGGTTCTTGATCGCCATGATCTCCAGAAGAATGCACTCTACAAAACGGATGAAAGATTCCAAGTTGAATCCAACGCGTAAATAATTCTCCTTGTGGTTGTTCTGCAAATCCACCAATATCACTTCCTACAAAAGAAAAACCAGACATTGCCATTCGTTGTGCTTGTACATTAGCAATCCATAAGTGTTCCCAAGTTGCCACATTGTCACCTGTCCAAGTTGAGGTATAACGTTGCGTTCCAGAGTACGCTGCTCGTGTTATAACAAATGGACGTTTTGGATAGTTAAATTTCTTTAAACCTTGATAGGTTGCACGCGCCATTTGCATTCCGTATACATTGTGTGCTTTTCGGTGACTGCATGGATTCCCATCATAATCATGTCTTACATCATCTGGGAATGTTTTGTTTGGAACTTCCATCACCGCAGGTTCATTCATATCGTTCCAAACACCTTTGATTCCTACTTCTTCAATCAGTTCTTTAAACAATCCTGACCACCAATCGCGCACTTCTGCACGTGTAAAATCTGGGAAGTAACATTCGCCTGGCCACACTTTACCTTTCATATAAGGACCATCGGCACGTTTACAGAAATAATCTTTTTCTAATGCTTCTTTAAAAACATTGTATTCTTTGTCAATTTTGATTCCCGGATCGATAATAGCAACAGTTTTAAAACCGTCATCTGCCAATTCTTTCACCATTCGTTTCGGATCTGGAAAGTGGTTTTTGTTCCAAGTAAAACAACGGAAACCATCCATATAATCAATATCTAAATAAATGGCATCACATGGAATTTTTAAGTCTCTAAATTTCTGTGTGATTTCTTTGACTTCACTTTCTGGATAGTAACTCCATTTACATTGATGATAGCCTAATGCCCATAATGGTGGTAATTGATGTGGTTTTCCAGTTAAATCCGTATAGCTTTCAACGACATCTTGCATTTTTGGACCATAAAAGAAGTAATAATTCATTTCACCTCCTTGTGCCCAAAAGCTTGTTACATTTCTACGCTCATGCGCAAAGTCAAAATAACTTCTAAAGGTATTGTCAAAAAAGATTCCGTAGGCTTTGTTATGATGTAATCCTGTGTAAAAAGGAATTGCTTTGTATATTGGATCGGTGTGTTTTCCGTATGCGTATGAATCGGTTACCCAATTTTGGAAACGTTTTCCTTTGAGATTTAAATGATCTGGCTTGTCACCTAATCCAAAATAACTTTCGCGTTCGTTGACTGTCTTGCTCATTTTTACAATGTTTCCCCCGTACTCATAACTTTCTTCCCAATGGAAACCAAGTTCGTCTTCATTAATTAGAACATTGTCTTTTACATCATACAATCGCACACGCATGTTTGCTTTTGCAATATGACAAATTAGTTTGGATGTCGTGATACTATATTTTTCTTGGTCTTCTTCTATTTCTAAATGATTGTAACCTGTACTTGCATATTTTGTAATGGCATAGGAAAAATCATTTTCAAATGTTCCTGTAGTTGTATATCGAAAACGCAATACACTATCGCGTACAATTCGCAATTGCAATACCACATCATTTTCTGCCTTAAAATACAAGGTATCGACGTCTTTGCTAAAGTCTATTATTTTGGATGGAAATAAATTCCCTTTGTGTTCTAATTCTGTGTTTACAATCATCTTGCAATTTTTAAGATATTATGTAAAAAAACACAAAAGTTTAGACAATTAAAAGCTTTGAATCAGCTACTTATTAACGATAACGTTATCGTAATGTATTATTTTTTTATTTCGACTCCGCTCCAAATAAAAACCTGATAGATGAGTGGGTTTTTGAATACGTTTTTTTGTTGAATTATGATTTTTAGACCACAAATTTTGTCGTTTTCGCAATTCTTTGTTTTTAGGTTTTTTTTGATGGAATGACTGAAAGATTTTACGATTTAATAATCACGTTAACTATCATTTATTTTTTTGGTACTAATTCAAAAGAATATACGGCACGGCAATCTGTTTAGCATACAGTAAATTTGTAATTTGAAGGTATAGATTGCTTCATTACGTTCTTTAACTAAATAAACAGATTACTACGTCACTATGCTTCTCTCAAAGACGTATCTAACATGTTTAAAAACCTAAACATACTTCAAAATAACCATTCCTAATGGTGGAATTTTGATTTCTGTAGAGTGATTTCTGAATTGCCAATCGAGTTGATCAGAAGTAACTTTTGTATTGACAAAATCATTAGTTCCTGCATATTGCTGTAGATCACTGTTGAAGATTTCTTGTAAAATTCCTTTTCTTGGCAATCCGATACGATAGTTTTCTCGTGGAATTGGCGTCATATTACACGCAATGATCAAATCATTTTCTGGTTTTTTGCCTTTGCGCATGTAGATCAATACGGAGTTTTCGGTATCGTTGTAATCAATCCACTCAAAACCATCTGCAGTAAACTGTTTTTCGTGTAATGCTGGTTCTACTTTGTAGAGAGCATTCAAGTCTTTGATTAAGGTTTGAACTCCTTTGTGTACATCATATTCTAATATATGCCAATCGAGACTTTGTTGAAAGTTCCATTCTTCACTCTGTCCAAATTCTGCTCCTTGAAATAGTAAGTTTGTTCCTGGATGCGTAAACATATAACTGTACAATAAACGTAAGTTTGCGAAGCGTTGCCATTCATCGCCTGGCATTCTTCCCAAAATAGATTTCTTTCCATATACAACTTCATCATGCGACAAGGGTAACATAAAGTTTTCCGTAAACGCATAGGTCATACTAAAGGTTAAATCGTTTTGATGATGTCTACGGTAAATAGGTTCTTTAGCAAAGTATTGCAAGGTGTCATGCATCCAACCCATCATCCATTTCATTCCAAAACCAAGTCCGCCAATAGATGCTGGACGCGATACCATTGGAAACGAAGTTGATTCTTCGGCAATGGTTTGCACATCGGGAAACATTTGGTAAATGGCTTCATTCATTTCACGCATAAATGCTATGGCTTCTAGATTTTCACGTCCGCCAAATTGATTTGGTTCCCATTCACCTTCGTTTCTAGAGTAATCTAAAAATAACATGGAAGCTACTGCATCTACTCGTAAACCATCGGCATGATATTGTTCAAGCCAAAAAATAGCATTACTAATTAGGAACGATTTGACTTCATTTCGACCATAATTAAATATCAAACTTTTCCAATCAGGATGATAGCCTTTTCGCTTATCTGGATGCTCATATAAGTTTGTACCATCAAAGAAACCAAGTCCATGTGCATCTTCTGGAAAGTGCGATGGAACCCAATCCAAAATAATTCCGATGTCGTTTTGATGTAATTTATCCACCAATAACTTAAATTCTTCTGGATAGCCAAATCGTGACGTTGGAGCAAAATAGCCTACCAATTGATAACCCCAACTTGGATCGTACGGATATTCCATTACGGGCATCAATTCGACGTGTGTAAAATTCATTTCTTTTACATACGCCACCAATTCATCTGACAATTCTGTATAGGTTAAGAATTTATTTTCTTCTAGCTTTCGTTTCCACGACCCCAAATGTACTTCGTATACAGAAAATGGTGCATCCAACGCATTGTGCTTTTTACGTTTTGCCATCCAATCTTCATCTTTCCAATCATGACCTGCATCCCAAACAATTGAAGCGGTTTTTGGCGGATGTTCACAGCGACGTGCATACGGATCTGCTTTTTCCGTTTTGATATCGTTGTGATGACTTTGTATTTTGTACTTGTACGTGCTTCCTTTTCCAACATTCGGAATGAACCCTTCCCAAACTCCACTTGAATCCCAACGCACGTTGAGTTGATGCTCACCTTCTATCCAAAAGTTAAAATCACCAATCACAGACACCGTTTTTGCACTTGGCGCCCAAACTGCAAAATAGGTTCCTTCCACACCATCAACGGTTAGGATATGTGAACCAAATTTTTCATATAATTTGTAATGTTTTCCTGCTTTGAATAAATTGATATCAAAGTCCGAGAATAAACTATGTGGAACTACTTTTTCCATAAATTAGTGATTGATAATGTTTGTGATTCCTTTTAGCGGAATGACTGCCCAAAGTGGTCGAGAATTGAGTTCGTATCCAAGTTCATATATCGCTTTTTCGAGCAATGAATATTTTAGTAAAAAGATGCGTTCTTGACTGTAACCAATGTTCAAATTGGCAGCTTGAATTTTTGTGATGTATGTTTTTAAGAATACGCCTATGAAGTATGTATATAGAATTTCTCCTGCTTCAAACAATTCTTCTTGATTGTGTTTGTATTCTTCTTTATGATTAAAAATTGTAGCATAAATTGCATAGTGGAAACTTCGGAACAATCCTGCCACGTCTTTTAAAGGCGGTTGTTTGACTTTACGATCACGAATGGTACTTTCTGGTTCTCCTTCAAAATCGAGAATGTAGAAATCGTCGTCTTTCACCAAAATTTGTCCTAAATGATAATCGCCATGAACTCGGATGCGTTCACCTTTTAACTTTGTCCAGTCAAAATTGACCAAACGTTTACGAATGCTATTTTTATTATCTAAAAACTCATTTGCTAATTCTAATGACAAACCTTCTAGTTTGTGGAGATTGTTTTCCACAGTATTCAGACGATTTTGGAATTGATACAACAATCTGTTTTTCAACCAAACTGTGTAGTCTCCATTAAAATGTGTTGGTGTAAAGGCTGTTTCTTCAAATTCGCTTCCCAAAGCAATGTGCATTTCAGCGGTGCGTTCTGCCAGTTTTTGAACCTTTAAAAATAGATTCAATCCCACCCAATCAATAATTCTCGGAGATACATCGCGAATGCTTAAACGTTCAAACAATTCCGTTTCGGGTAGTTGTGGAATGTTTATATTTTTTGCTTCTAGATTTAGAAATACTTTGTGTAGTTCTTTCAACATATAATCCCAAGCATCGCCTTGATTAGGAACCATTTCTTGCATGAGTCCGATCGTAATATTTTCCTTGTCAAAATCTACAATACTCAAACTTCCTAAATATGCTGGTGTATTTTTGTATTGTTTCTTTTCAGATAAAAACCGACTCATTTCATAGTCAGGATTTTTATTCGCATAGATTCTTCGGAAGAATTTTAACACATAACGTTCATTATATACAATGGAAGTGTTGCTTTGTTCTAAGCCCATAAAACTTGACGATTGGTACTCGTCATTGAATTGCAAGCTTTTATGATATTGCACACGTGTTTGATCGTTTGGAACTGCCGTATGAATGCGCTCAAAAACCAATTTCCGAAAGGCTTCTAAGTTGATGGCATCAATGATAAAACCTTCTTGGTTTTTGATACTGATTGGCAAAATTCGATCTTCTTTGGCAAAACTTTCATCCGATACAAAGGCAATCGGTAAAAAGTAATGCTGATAGAACGCTTCTACAAAATTGACTTCTAATATTAGACCATAATACACTTCTCCATGCTGTTGAATTCTAAAGTATTCAGAGAGTTCTATATATTTTAGTTTGCTTGCTTTTCCTCCATACCAACGCTTTTTAATAATATAATCTTCCAATACATCTGAAAGAAATGCTTTGACAAAGTTTTTGTTTTCTAACAAGTCTTCCCAAGCATCGTTAAAATTATATTGCGTTTTGTTTTTGGTGGTCTTTTTAGTCATGGTAGCAAGTTTTATAACTATTTTCTTATCTCAAAAATGTGGAATGGCAATGTTGGATGCAATTCTACATAGTTCCATTCATCATACCAGTTGTAACTGTTTCCTGTCACCAAATCGTGCACTTCTACTTTGTGTCCGTGTTGAATTCCTAAATCCTGTAAGGGCAATTGTAATGTTCCTTGCTGCATATAGTATTGATCTAGACTAATCACAACTAAGATTTCGCTAGAACGATCTTGATTCCATTTGTAAAACCCAATGAGGTTGTCATTTTCTATGTGACAGAATTTGATATTGTTGGTTTGTTGCAACGCTTGATGTTCGTGACGAATTTGATTGATGCGAGAAATAAGTGTTGTTAATTTGTTTTCTTTGAACCAATCGTAATGACAAACTTGAAATTTCTCTGACATGTAGTATTCTTCCTTTCCAGGAATCGCATGATCGATCATTTGCTCAAATACTGGCCCGTAAATTCCGATGTTTGAACTCAAAGTGGCGGCTAATGCGTAGCGCTGAATGTACTTTGATTCATTGGCACCTTGTAAGTGATACGGATTAATGTCTGGAGTGTTTGGCCAAAAGTTTGGTCGCATGTATTCCTTTTGATCTGTCTGAGTCAATTCTGTTACATACTCAATCAGCTCATGCTTGTTATTTCTCCAGGTAAAGTAGGTGTATGATTGTGTATAGCCTTGTTTTGCCAATTGCTGCATTACTTTTGGCTTGGTAAATGCTTCTGCGAGAAAGATGACGTCTGGAAACTTCTTTTTTACTTCCGCAATAATCCAATTCCAAAAGTAATATGGTTTTGTGTGTGGATTGTCTACACGAAATACGCGCACACCACAATCAATCCAAACCATGAGAATATCTAAACACTCATTCCATAGATTTTTATAGTCTTCACTTTCCCAATAGATTGGGAGAATATCTTGGTATTTTTTCGGTGGATTTTCGGCATATTGTACCGTTCCATCTGGACGCCATTTGAACCAATCGCGATGCGATGTTACCCAAGGATGATCGGGCGCTGCTTGTAAGGCATAATCCATTGCGATTTCAATTCCGTGTTCTTTCGCTTTGGCAACTAAAGTTTTAAAATCGTCCATCGTTCCCAACTCTGGATGTACATCTTTGTGTCCACCATACTGAGATCCAATTCCCCACGCAGAACCTACATCGCCTTTTTTGGCTTCTGTGGTATTGTTTTTCCCTTTGCGGTTGACTTCTCCAATTGGGTGAATTGGAGGAAAATATAAAGTATCAAATCCCATGTTTGCAATACGTGGCAATAAACGTTCGCAATCTTTGAACGTTCCGTGTTTTCCTTCCGTTTCTGAGCTAGAACGTGGAAAGAACTCATACCAAGTACTGAATGTGGCTTTTTTACGATCTACATATACTTTTAAATCATGTGAAGTATTGACTAAATGCTTTTCAGGATATCTTAAGAAGATTTCGCACAAGCGTACACTTTTGGCTTCTACAATCGCTTTTTCATATTGTGATGCATCTTGAAATGCTTCTATACATTCACTTAAATACTCTTTTTCCGTTTTGGTTACTTTTTTAAGTAATGGTTTTAATAAATCGGCTCCTTCTAACAATTCTGAACTAATATACTGATTGTCATCAATTTTTCGTTCTGCACCATGTTGCCAATTCAATGCATCATCAACCCAACCTTGAACTTTATAGGTATAGAAACCTTGCTTTTCTACAACAAAAGAAGCTTTCCACTCGTCATTTCCTGTATCTTCCATGCGTACCTCCTTCCAAGTACGTTCCTTTTCATGTTTGTAAACTACAGAAGCCGCAATCACATCATGTCCATCTACTAAGACATGCGCATTGACAGTTACGATTTCGTTTACGATTCGTTTTATAAAAAATTCACCGCCATTTAGTTGTGGAGAAATATGATCAATAACGACACGTTTTTGGTTTTGCATTTTTCGAAATAATTAGCGTTTTAGATTTCGAAATTAGTAAATTTAAAAGCAATTTCCCTACTTCAAAAGCGATTATCTTACTGATTATTAAACTACAACGATTGCGTAACAATTAATAAATGAAACAATAACATTAATTTGGCTTTTTTTGATAGAAATCACCGTTTTCATCAACTTTACTTTAAGTTTCTTTTTAGGCTAAATTGATAATAAATAATCTGCTTTTATCGCTAATAATTTTAAAAAAAGTTTGTGCTGTAATTACTTTTCTATGCCTTAAAGTTCGTATACAAAAACTGAATCATGAAACTTTCCAGAAAACAATTCCAAAAAGCCAGAGATTTTATATTGATGAATGCCCGAATGATTGAACGTCGCTTGTTTGATTTTTATTTTGGCAACGGAAATGCAGAAGGTGTATATCATGCTGTATATGCTTATAGAAATACAGATGGAGGATTTGGTCACGGAATGGAACCTGATACTGCTTCTCCTGAAAGTCAACCGTTGTTTAGTATTATGGCATTGGAAACTTTGGACGAAGTCGGTTATCTTACTCCTGAATTAATTCTAAACGACTTAATGCCATATTTTGAAAGTATTACTACGGACAATGGTGGTATTCCTTGGATGTTTCAACCTAAAGGTGATTATCCTTGTGAAGATCATTTTAAAACTGTAAAAGAATGGGCTGCTTTGAGTACTACAGCCCCTTTGTAATCTATTTTGTTTAATTTAGAACTGTCCGAAAAAGGGTAAGTCTTCTTAATCAATTAATCAATAATTTAAATGTTTCTTGTTTATTTTTAGTTACTATTTTTATATAGTAAATTCCTTTTTTATAATCACTTAAACTTAACTCTATTGTGCTCACATTATAATAATTAGATGTAAAAACTTGCTTTCCTAAAGCATCATACATGTACACTCCTACTTTTTCATGATTCTCAAAAAAATTGATATTTGTAAAAGTATTACTAGGATTTGGGAACAAAGTCAATTGATTAGACATTTCGGTATTTTCTACACTTAGTAAATTACACTCCATTTGATTATTTACATATGTAGCCGTTGCATCTTTGTCTGGCCAGTTAGCATTGCTCCAATTGGCATCATCTACTAAAATACAGTTTGGATTCGAGTTGTTTAATACATTAAAAAATGTCATATTTGTATTGTTGCCATTTTGAATGTTAAGTTCACTCAAATTATTATTTGCTGCACTAAATTGAACTAAATTTTGATTGTTTGAAACATCTAGCGTTGCTATTTGATTGTCATGCACATCTAAAACCCATAAGTTTGGCATATTTGCTGTGTTCAGGGTTGTAAGCATATTTTCTCCTAGATATAAGAAATTAAGTGCTGTAGCCGCATTTAAATCTATAGTAGTTAAGGAATTACTCGTTCCAATAAGTATACGTAAAGATGTTAAACCATTCAAGTTAATTGTATTTACCAAATTATTTCTAAAATCGACATGGAATATGTTAGAATTTGCAAAAAAATCTATTTCTGTAATCAAATTATCTCTGCATTCAAAGTGATATAACAACACATTTTCTCCTAAATAAAAACTATTCAATTGGTTGTTGTTACAATAAAAATGTGTGAGCTGTAAGTTGTTATTTGTGTTTATATTGGTAAGTACATTGTTACTCACATCAAGCGTATTCAAAAATACCAATCCATCAACATCTAAAGTAGCGAGTTGATTGTTATTTGCATAGACCCTTTCTAACATGATATTATTATCTAAATTTACTGTAACAACACTATTATTGTGAAAGTCCAAAATTTCAAGCATCCCAAAATCTTCTATTCCCGTAAGGTCTGTTATATTGTGACCTGAAACATCTAAATATATAAGAAATTCTATTGCTTCTTTGTATACATAATCATCTAGAGGACCATAATCGTACCCTAAATTAATAAGTGCCTGCTCAAAATTATCATCTGGAGCATAAGTAAGTTCTGGAGTAGCACAACTAGTATTAAAATTAGAAGCAGGATCAATATTTGTCCAATTTGTATTACTCCAACTAGGATCATCTACTTGAATGCATGTTAGATTTGGATTAGAACCTGCAAAGAAAAACTGAAAATTTATATTATTTCCATTTTGCACATTGAGCCCTGCTAAATTGTTATTACTACAATATAATTGGTCGAGCAAGATATTATTACTTAAATCTAAGTATATTACATTGTTAGAATGTATAGACAACACTGTTAATTGTGTATTGTTTGATAGATTTAATCCTGCTAATGAATTACTTGGAACCGCGATTCGATAAAGCAAGGTATTTGAAGTAAAATCTAAGTTTGTTATTTGATTATAACCTGCTTCAAACCTTTCTAAAAGAATATTAGTGCTTGTATTTACGGTATTTAATTGATTATAACTTGCATAGAATTCTTTTAGTAAAGTATTGTTTGAAATATCGATCGTTGTTAAAAGATTATCTCCAATTGATAAAATTTCTAAACCTGTATTTGTACTTACGTCAATACTTGATAATTGATTTTCATACGTTACTAAAGTAGTAAGATTTGTAAGGTTACTTGTGTTTATACTAGAGATTTGATTGAACGCGCCTTGAAGTATTTGAAGTTGTGTATTAGCACTGACATCTAAACTTGTCAATTGGTTATAATTACAATATAATTCAGTCAAAAGTGTATTGGCACTCACATCAAGTACTGTCAAATTATTTTCATCAATATCTAAGTAAGTTAGATTGGTATTAGCACTTAAATCCACAGTGTTTAATGAATTTTGCCAGAGGATTAAAGTTTCTAGCTGAGTATTCATACTTACATCTACCGTTGCAATTTGATTGTTTTGACAATTTAAACTTGTCAACATGGCAAAGTCTTCAATTCCTGTTATGTCTTCAATTCCTTTATTACTGATATCTAAGTTGGTAATTCCACTTATATTTGATGTCAGCACATAATCATCTAAAACTCCTGAATCGTAGCCTAAATCAATTAATGCTTGTTCAAAATTATTATCAGGTACATATGTGTATGGATAACTACAATCTGTGTTAAAACTTACAGTTGCATCTACTGCAGTCCAATTAGTTGTGCTATATGTTGCATCATCTACTTCAATACAACTAAGATTTGGAGTTCCAGTTACAAAAAATGTGGTAATGGCGTTATTGTTTCCATTTTTTAGATTCAAGGTTTTTAAATTTGTAACATTCTGGGCATATAACCTTTCTAAGAGTGTATTATTACTTAAATCTAAATGTTCTATTGTGGTAAGATTAGATACATTTAAATTTAGATATAATGTCTCTAACATTAGATTATTACTCAAGTCTAATCCTTCTATTGGATTTCCAATTACATTTAAAAAGAAAAGGGCAGAATTGTTACTTAAATCAATTTCAGCAAGTTGATTTCCATTAATTTGTAATATTTGTAATGCCGTTGCAGTCGATACATCTAGTGTTGTTAAATTATTTCCAGAGCAAGCTAGCTCCAGTAATGCGTTATTATTTACATTAAGACTGGTAATATCATTTGAAAAACAATGTAATTTTGTGAGTGATGTATTTGTACTTACATCTAAACTCAACAAATCATTAAACGTAAGATATACTTCTTCTAAATTTGTCAATCCTGTTATATCAACACTTTCCAAATCACAAAAATCAGCATACAAAAACAATAAATTACTATTACTTGTAAAATCAACTGTTGTTATGGGGTTTCCTGAAATGGTTACAGTTTCTAGTGCTATAAAATCGGCAATACCTGTTAAGTCACTTATATTTTTATTACTTACATCTAAATCAGTAATACCATTTATATTTACAGTGGGGACATTATTATCCAACGTTCCTGAATCATAGCCTAAATCAATTAGGGCTTGTTCAAAATTATCATCAGGGACAAACGTATTTTGGGAAAAAAGTAGGGTTGGTAAAACTGTAATAGCTAAAAGTATTTTTTTTATCATCATGCAAAGTTTAGTAAATTGTGATGCTCAAAAATATTCAGCAACAATGCAAAAACTCAGTTATTCATTGGGTTTGTGACAAAGGATATCAAAATAGTGACGAAAGGAAGTTTACAATTTTATGTTCTTAAGCTCTGCTAAGTACGTTTTTCCTACTCCAATATTTTCTTCATTGATTACTACCCAATTTCTTCCTTTTGCTGACACTTGATCTATTCTAATAATATAAGATTTGTGAATTCTCAAATACTCTAACGGGTCAGGAGTTTTATTTACAAAATCACTTATCTTACAGCGTATAGTAAATGTTTGATCTTTTGTTACGATATCTAAATAATTACCTTGTGATTTTACATATAGTATTTTGTGGGTACCTATTTTAATATCCTGACCATTAGAGCGTACTAAGAGATTTTTTTCATTGCGTTTTAGATATTTTATCATCAAACGAATTAGTTCTCTTGTAACATCTTTATTGTAGGTTAAAACTCTTATTTTAAAGAAAATATATACCAAACCAATACACAACAAAACACAAATAAGATAAAACCAACTTGTTTGCCAAAATGGAGGAATAATGATAAATTCTTTTGTTATAACTTTATCATTACAATTATTAAATAAACAAGCTTTAGCTTCAAAAGTGTATCGTCCTGGTTCTAAAGAAGGAAATGTAATGGTTCTATTTTTAGTTTCTTTCCAACTTTGATCAATCTCTTTCAATCGATATTTATACACTACATCTTCAGAATGTTTAAAGGATATAGCTTGCAAACGAAAGCTAATATCATTTTCCCCATAGGAAAGCCTTAATCGATTGTTGCTATCTTTTCGTTTTCCTTTCACGCTTAATGAGTTTAAACTTATATAGTCTACTCCCATTACTTCTTTTTGTTCAACTATTCTGCTTGGAAAAAAGCAGAGTCCTTTAGCTGTTCCTATCCAAATAGTATCGGACACTATTTCGACATCTTCTATTTCATTACTTACTAAACCATCATCCTTTGTAAGTGTTATAATAGAGCTTGTAGCATCTTTATGAAATATTATTTTGTTTAATCCTGAATTGGTACAAGCCCAAACTACAGAATCATTTTCCACATATACTTCGTTAATTGAATTCGATGTAAGTCCATTCTTTTTTGAAATATTAAAAATCGTATCGCTGTACACTATCACTCCTAAACCTTGTGAAGCTATATAGGCTGTGTTAGTTTTTTCATTAACAGCGATATTGTCTAATCGAACATTAAGCTTTTCTGATTCACTTTTAATTTTGAGTATTGAATCTTGTTTTTTTACAAATAAACCTTCAGAAGTGGCCAATAACATTTTATCTTTAAACCAGACTAAATCTTGAATAGAAGGAACAATATTTACTGGTATTTCAGTACTATCATGAATATTGAATATTACTGATCGATTAAACGCAAATGCCCTTTTGTGTTTAGTAAAAGATAAATTATTAGCATATAATGCTACAAAAACCTCTTTTGTTAATACATCCATTATTTTATTATCCGAGAGTCCATAAACTCTATCTGTATTCATATCATATTCTACCGCAGTAGATGGGAACTTTAATTTTGAGGTGTATAAGTTTTCAATTATATGATGTTTTTTTCTTGCGATATTTCCATTATAAAAACCAATAAATAAGTCGTTATCCTTATTCTTTGTCAATGAAGTTATTTTTGAAGTTGTATAATTTTTAATTCCAATATTCTTAACATAAAATACCCCTGAATTGATCGTCGTAAACCAATAGCCACCTTCATGGTCTATTAAAAAATTTGAAACAGATTTATTGGGTAAGAACGTATTTAACAAGTTGCCTTGAAAATCATATAATTTAGCTCCCCCATGTCGATAGCCAACAAATAAACTCCCTTGCTTTGTTTGTTTAATACCAATGGGACTTTTCTTTGTTTTTATCAAATAATTAGTTTGATTATTCTGTATATAAACTTCATGATTTGCCATGAATACATGTATATGATCATTGACTAAAAAACCATGTATATTATGGGCTGGTAATATTCTTTTTATAGAATGTAAATCTGTGTCCGTAAGAAGGTATTGTGTACTAAAAAAGGTGCCTTTTTCTATACCGAATGTTTTGATGGGTTTTACATCTGTTCCTACATACTTACTATTTAAATTACCATTTTTATCAATAACAATTAACCCATTTACTCTATATCCACCTATATGTAGTTTGCCTTCTGTGATCCTAACACTTTTGATAATACTTGACTTGTAAAGTTGTTTTTTTAAAATATCATTATGTTCATAAGAATAAAACCCATCAAATATTTCATTAAAATAAAACAACTTTTGTGAGTGAAAATCATAACACCAAACCTGTCCATTCTTCTGAGGATAGAATTTCAATATTGTATTTCCAGGTAAGCCATCTTCCACGGTATAATTTTTAAACTCATATCCATTGTAACGTGAAAGACCTTTGTCCGTGGCAAACCATACATATCCTAATTTATCTTGATATACGTCGTATACTTCAGAACTAGGCAATCCATCATCTATAGAAAAATTTTGGTATACATACGATTGTGCTTTGCTTAAAAAACAGTAAAAAATTAGTAGCAATACCAAACAAAAATTTTTGTGAAACAACATATATAAAAATTATATAACAAAAGTATTATTATTAAGAACAACATAAAATAATATAACACTCAAGCTTTTTCCGTTCGTCACTATTTTAAATACGTTTATCACTTTTAGCCGTATTAACTGCGATTGAAGACAAATCAAAACAAGAAATTATACAATATTTGAATTTTATTATCCTTATTATTTTTTCGCATTATTCTTTAAAAAATAATATCATATACTATAAAACACCTCAAACTTCACAATTGTTTCTTTAAAGAAAATTTTTGAGGTGACAAAAATACCTTTTCATCACTAAAATTAATACGTTCATCACATCGCGTTGCGCTTTTATAAAAGGTCATTCATAGTATTTTATTTTTTGTGAGTTATTAGATTTCTTTGAACCATCATTTTGTCTAAAAGTTACAAATCAACCAAACCAAAAAAGCATTCACTTTTAGAAATCATATCATTCACAAAATCAAAACTAAAACTGTAATTATGAAATTGTTCTTTTTTAAAATTTTAATCATAATCATCTTCTATACATTATCGAGTTTTTCTTGCGATGACAATACTGAGAATTCACAAAATGAAATGTTAAATACGATACCACCTGAAGGGCTTTTATTTTCGTTTGAATTCAATGGAAATCTATTTAGTAATCACGGAGAAAATATAAATCATACTAGTCAAGGCGGTATTATGTATACAACTGATAGGTTTGTAAGTAATCATGCAATTATGCTTGATGGAACTGAAGACACGATGCTAATCTTTGAAAATTCAGACGCAATAAATATCGGTTTTAATAATATGTCCTATTCTATTGTCATTTGTTATAAAACGACGACTCCTTTTAGTATATTTACCTCTGCACAACTTATTGAAAAGAGGAATGGAATTGGTAGTGAAGCATATCCATTTTCTTTAATTGTACAAGATTCAAATATTGTTGGTGTTGTTTATGATGGCACTACGAATAATAGTATTGAAACTTCTTTAAACTCAAATGATTCTTGGACACAAGTTCCCTTTCTTTACAATGCTGATACTCAAAAAACATTACTTTACACCAATGCTTCACTGACATCAGAGTTAGATGTAAGAACTTTAAGAAGTATTCACAACAATGCTAATTTTTATATTGGGAACTCAAAAAATGGTATACGTCCCTTCTCAGGAGGAATAGATGATATTTATATCTATGAAAAAGCATTATCTACAGAAGAAATCAGTCAAATTTTTTCACCTACAAATTATGACTATACAAATGTTACTAGTTTATCAATAATTTAATTGCGAAACAGGTATTTCTTCAATTTTACTTTTTAAAAAAACACATACTAGCTTTACATCAGTATTTTGATTCCTATGTCCTTACACTTTATATCAACATCTGTGCTTGTATAACAACAAGTACAAATTCAATTTTCTATTATTAATTTAAAACCAAAAAGTTATGAAACTTAAAACATTGAAAGTATTCCAAATGAACCATCATTTAGAAAGAAAACTATTAGGAGGTACTACAAAAACAGAAAGGAAAACCACTTGAGAAACTCCAATTACAGATCCTTATGTAGGTTCTAAAAATCTTGAAGAAGAAAACATGAATTCAAGTAATTATTAATATTAACTAAAAAAATATAAGAAAATGAAATTCAAAACATTAAAGTTAACTAAAATAGATAACAATTTACAAGAAAGAATCTGTGGAGGAACTACATCTACAGAAAATGAAGCCAATAGAGAAACTCCAATTACTGACCCAAATGAAGAAGCTAGTTTTTTAGAAGAGTTGTATAGCAAATAGATTGAAAAATGAAGTGTGTTAAATTTTCATATTGCTCTCATATATAATCACAGTAATATCTGAAAAGAAACTTTATTTTCATTTCTTCTCTAAGATTATATAGCAAGCTAGAAAGTAATACATTTAAAAATCAGTCTTTGATAAGATTACCTCAAATTCAAATTAATTATCAAATCATAAATTATGAAAAAACAAATTTTAAAATCATTAACATTAAAAAAGAAAACAATTTCAAACTTTGAAATTACTGAAATCAATGGAGGAATTTCTGGTGGACCATGTGGTTCTCACGGTAATTCAATGTGTTGTGCAAAAACATACAACCAAAATTGTAGATATACAGACCGTAGAACATGTACAGGCTCAGTTATACATTGCGCAGAATAAGCTTTAAATACCAATTTTTAATTAATCATGGTTGGAAGAAATTTCAATCATGATTAATATTAAGTTCTGTATCAAACCCTTCGTAACGATATGCATTCCCTTTCCGCATTTGGACAAATGAACGAAACTATCAAGTTGGTTTAATGGATGTTTCAGAATGTCAATGGTCTGACGCTGAAATATTGGACGTTATGCTAGATCGAAAAGACAGCTTGAATCATCCATGGATAAAAGAAGTATTTCATATAACAGATCATATCGTTGCAGAAGACCAAACGGTTATTTAATATTTACATAATTCTTGCTAAATTATTAAAACTCTTTCTTTTTTTCGGAAAACCGCATTGTATGTTTATAATCTTTGTTTTACTTTTAAAAATAAACGGAAATCTTTGAGAATACACATTGCCATTTTTGTTGAAATGTATGCTGAGTAAAAATATAAAATGTAAAAAATCATGAATCTACAAACGAAACAATTATTGCTATATGGTGTGATTTCTGGAATTATTTTCGCCGTAATGATGGCTGGATTCGATTATTTTAATGGAGAAGAATTCAGTGGATTGAAATTTATAATACACGCTTCACTTTTTGGTTTTTTTATGGCTATCACAGATAAATATATATTGAACAAAAAAAAGAAAGGTGTCGAAAAAGAATAACGCATGAATTCAAACTGCACACCTGCACCACAAAATAAGAAAGAATTTATTACTGATGTTGGAAAAATTCTTGTAGCGGAACATGGAAAACAAAAATATTACAAGCCTGAAGAAGTAAAAAAAGCTTCTAAAAAGTCGAAATACTACGATGCTATGCATTGCTGGGCAATGTGTATCTTTTCTTCACATTCTGACTTTGACAGCTGTCATCAAGCTAGAAGAAAAGTGTGCGATTATGTAGCTATGAAAACAGAAATGTTAGATGGGTTGACCACAAGTGCCGCTAATGTTGATTGGTTAGAAATTCCAAACTTAGACATAGACGCTTCTTGGCTAGACTTAGGAGATATTTTTGGAGGAATTCTTGAAGGTATTGGAGACTTTTAGGCGGTATTTTTGATGGGTTTTAAAACAACTATACAAGTTCTCAATACAGAAATATATGTTTTTGAAAACGTATAAAATCATTCGCATTTTTTAGTTTTAAAATGCAAGAAACCTCTTTTTTTATGTTTAAGATTATTCTATATTTATAAAGAATAACGAAGACGTTGCTATAAAAATCAGCTTTTCCTATTTGTATTTTACAAATAACTGACCTAAACCTTAGAGACTAACCTATGAAAACGCATGCTAAAAAAACACCAAAGAATAAAAGCCAATCGGCTGCAAACACAACTTCTCAAAAGCAAAAAGAAAGTAAACCTACTTTTCAGTTTGTTGACAATCGACCTGAGGCAATTACACAAAGAAAACTACAAGACAACATAACTAAAAACTCTTCACAACAACCTGTCCTTCAAATGGCTGGTGGCGGAAATGCGTTTCTAGCTGGACAAGGAGCTTACTGGCATGTACATTACGATCATGTTAAATTTGGCACAAATAACCAAACCCGAGTAGATTTTGGTGGTCGTACAAGAAAACAGATTCGTAAAAAATTAAAAGAAGTAAAAGGTTTGGCTGCTATTTCACCACAAGGAAGACTTACCTATCATCAGTGTATCAACTATATTGATAAACATATTCAATAAAAAGAACATAGGTTTTAGAAGCTTTCTCTTTTTTAGTTGTCTTTAAAAGCTTTTGAATACACTCCTAGTCAATTCATTGGATATTATCTGAGTAATGGAAAAGAAAATCACTAACTTTAAACCTGCCTACCATAGACAATTAAAACAAGCTTTTCGCATAGAAAAAAATGAAAGAAATAATTCAGTCGCACATAGCGTTTTCAGATGAAAGTTATAACCTCTTGATAAACATTGCAACTGAAAGAGAAGTAAGAAAGAATCGATTAATATTCCATCCAAGTAAACCGACAAATAAGATTTTGTTCTTAAAAAAAGGACTTCTTCGGGGATATAAAATTATCGATGGCAAAGAACATACCCATCATTTCTATTTTGCCGATTGGTTTGCAACAGACTTCAACAGTTTTTTAACAAAAGAACCAAGCCAAATCTATATTAAGACAATAGAGGATACTGTTTATCTTGAATTTCAAAAGAAAGACCTTTTGAACCTTTACTACAAATCACATCAATTAGAAGCATTAGGCAGAATCATTGCAGAGAAAGCTTATCTAGCTACTGTAGAGAAGTTAGCGAATATGCAATTATACAACTTGGCTGAAAAATATCAACTATTGATGAAAACAAGTCCTAGTATTATTCAAAGAGTACCCCAAAAGTACATTGCCTCATACTTGGGAGTTTCAGAGCAAAGTTTAAGTAGAATCAAAAAACAAGTCATTTCTTAACAAATGTGAATGTTTAAATCATTTATCAGTATTTACTTTGTAAAGTAGTTCAACCTAATAAAGTTTTGTATGCAGCATATAATCACAACCTTTTTTATTTATAGTTATTTTTTTTCTCTTTCGAATACTATTCCTAAAACAGATTTCACACCAACTTTTACAGAGTCTAAAGAGACTACTCATAACATTCCGAAGGATCAGGACTATGTTTTTGGATATTTAGAAGTGCTTGAGAATAGAGACAAACCTAATGGTAATAAAATAAAATTACCTGTATATATATTTAAAAGTCGAAGTAAAAATCCAAAACCTGACCCGATTTTATATACTGTTGGCGGTCCTGGTTATACTTCTATGCGCGCATCAAAGTATATGAAATACTACAAATACCTTGATGATAGAGATTTTATTTTATTTGAGCAAAGAGGAACACAATATGCTAAGCCAAGTTTAGATTGTCCTGAATGGGCAAAAGCCGTTTACCAATCCAATCTTCCGAATTTTGACGTAACCAAAACCGATAGCCTTTTTCAAAATGCGGTTACAACTTGTAAAGAAAAATTAGAAAAAAGCGGAATTGACTTAAATAGTTACACAACAAACCAAATTGCAGCTGATATCAACGACTTAATAAATGTATTAGGAATTGAAAAGTATAATTTACTTACGCTATCTTACAGTACTAAAATCGGGCAGGTTTTAATGCGCGATTATCCTAATAAAATCAGAAGTGTAGTAATGGATTCTCCACTTCCACTAGAAGTTAATTATGATGAAGAAAGTGTGAACAACCTTTTAGTGTCTTTAGACAAACTACTTGTCGATTGCGAAATCGATCCTGATTGTAATAATGCCTTTCCAAATATTAAAAGCCGCTTCCTCTCATATTTGGAAGAGAAAACAACCAATCCAATTAAAGTAAAAGTGGAAAACCCAGAAAATGGGAAATTAGAAACTTTTTATCTTAAAGGAAAAGACTTGATAAATGTATTCTCTTCAGCTTCTACGGGAAGTGTACCTAATATCCCTTTTGAAATACATAAAATACTCAATAATGATTTGTCATCAGTAAAAAAACAATTACAATATTTATTCCAAAAACCTGGAGATGGAATTGGGAAAGGGATGCGTCTATCGGTATGGTGTGCAGAAGAAAACCCATTTAATTCTCAAGAAAAAATCGCTACAGAAACAAATAAGTATAGAACAGTCAAGGGATTATCTCCAGCGGTTTTTGACAAAGAAATTTGTGAAATTTGGAGCGTTAAAAAGGTAACTGAAGTTGAGAATCAGGCTGTAAGAAGCGATATACCTGTTCTTTTAATAAGTGGAGAGTATGATGAATTAACACCTGTCAAATGGGCTGATTCAATGACTAATAATCTGACAAATTCCTACCATCTGATTTTTAAAGGTTGGAAACACGGCCCAACTACTAATTGGAGTAATCCGTGTGCTATGCAAGCTGCTAATGATTTCTTTAACAATCCAACCAAGAAACCTAATCCAAACTGTTTTGAGCAAATTAAAAGACCACAATTTAAAACGGAATAAATAACTGCTCACAATAACGTTTATTAGCTATACCATAGAAAACAAAAAAATCCCACTCTACAAAGCAGGATTTTAATACTATTTTATAAATGATGTCAAACTGAACTTGATTTAGAATCTCATTAAAATGATTTTTACTTGTGATAAGAAACAGAATCAAGTTCAGAATGACGTTTGTATCAACTTCTGGATTCTATTGAATAATAGTCCCTTTTGGAATCACCGCATCTTTTTTAATCACCACAATGCCATCTTTGATAAAATAGGTATCTGTTTCTTCATCGGCTAAATCAGGCCCACCGTGAATTTTGACATCATCGCCTATGCGACAGTTTTTATCAATGATTGCATTTTTAATATAGCAACGCTCTCCTACACCTACAAGAATATCAATTTTCTTTTCTTCAATTTCTTCCAAGGATTCATAGGTATCGCTTCCCATCATATATGTGTTTACAATAACAGTATCGTTACCAATACGCGAACGAATTCCAATCACAGAACGTTCTATTTTGGATGCCTGAATGATACAACCATCAGAAATAACGGTATTATTCAGCGTAGTTCCTGAGATTTTGGAAGTCGCCAAGATACGTGCGTTGGTATAGATACGCTGCTTTTGATCGTATAAGTTAAATTTCGGAATATCATCTGTCAAACCTAAATTTGCTTCAAAGAACGAATCAATATTTCCAATGTCTGTCCAATAACCTTCGTATTGATAACTTACCGTTTTATGCTTGTCAATGCTTTGCGGAATAATTTCTTTTCCAAAATCGACTGTATCTGGATTGTCCATGAGTTTGATTAACAAGTCTCTGTTAAAAATATAAATTCCCATCGACGCCAAATACAAACGTTTTTCCTTCTTCATTTCCTTACTTACATCCGATTTCCATTCTGGCAATACATCTGCCGCTGGTTTTTCAATAAACGATGTAATCACGTTTTCTTCATTTGTTTTCATGATTCCAAACGAAGTAGCATCTTTTGCATTTACAGGATAGGTTGCAATGGAAATTTCTGCACCCGATTGTTCATGCTTTTTGATCATTTCATTAAAATCCATCTGATATAATTGATCTCCCGAAAGGATGAGCGCATATTCAAAATCATTTTTTAGAAAGTGATGCATGCTTTGTCGTACCGCGTCTGCTGTTCCCTGAAACCATTTGTCACTCGAAATCGTTTGTTCTGCTGCTAGGACATCCACAAAAGCTGAGCTAAAGAAACTAAAGTGGTAGGTATTAGATATGTGCTTATTCAAGGAAGCCGAATTGAACTGCGTCAATACATACATACGTTTGATATCCGAATTGATACAATTGGAAATTGGAATATCAACCAATCTATATTTTCCAGCAATCGGAACTGCTGGTTTTGAACGTGCTTCTGTTAATGGATAGAGTCTTGAACCTTGTCCGCCTCCGAGAATGATACTTAGTACTTTATTGTTAATCATGGTGGTAATTATATGATAGATTTATATAGGTTTTCAGTTTGTTTTGCAATGGCTTTCCAGTCAAAAAAGTCTTCTACGCGTTTTCTGCCTGCGATTTCCATCTGTGCTCGTAATGCTTCGTCATTGACAACTTTGTTGATACCATCAGCTAAATCTTTGGCAAATCTTTCAGGATCTACAGGTTCAAAAGGTGCTGCATTTTGTTGCTCCACTTCTATTAAAATTCCTGTTTCGTTTGGAATCACAACTTCTTTGATTCCACCAACTGCACTGGCTACAACGGCTGTTTTGCAAGCCATCGCTTCTATATTTATGATTCCGAAAGGTTCATAGATAGATGGACAACAGAAAACCGTTGCGTGTGAATACAATTCAATAATTTCTTCTTTCGGCAACATTTCTTCAATCCAAAATACATTGTTGCGTGTTTCTTTCACTGCTGCCACACTTTCTTGCATTTCTTTGGCAATTTCTTCGGTATCTGGCGCACCAGCACACAGCACAATTTGCGTATTTGTATCAATATGTTTGATGGCATTGACCAAATGAATGATTCCTTTTTGACGTGTAATACGTCCCACAAATAACACATACGGTTTTGAAGGATCAATATTGAATTTTTCTAGTGTTGCTGTCGTTTCCGTATATTGATACTGCTGTAGATTGATTCCGTTGTAAATCACCTTTATTTTGTGTTCATTTACATTGAAGTGCGTTTGCACATCTACTTTGGTTTCCTCTGAAACGGCAATAATGGCATCTGCCATTTCGATGGCTGTCTTTTCAATCCAAGAAGACGCATCGTATCCGCGACCTAATTGTTCGCGTTTCCAAGGACGTAACGGTTCTAGTGAATGTGTAGTAATTACTAAAGGCTTGCCGTAACATAGTTTTGCCATAATTCCTGCAAATTGTGCATACCATGTATGACAATGTACTACATCCGCATCAACTCCAGTTGCGTTCATCTGTAAATTTGTTTGCATAGTATTAAAGATGGTTTGCAACTTTTTTTCCGTAGATTCATAATGTTGATGATTTCCTAAAAATCCCGTAACATTCAAATTTTCTGCAGTGATTTTTTGATCGCCAAAACTTCGTACATCAACTTCCATTAATTGCTTTAGTTCATCTGCTAAATATTCAACATGAACTCCTGCTCCTCCGTACACATAAGGCGGAAATTCTTTCGTAAAAAAAAGTACTTTCATAGTTAATTTTTAACTCTTTTTCTTGTTTATTTTTCGGTAACGAGTTTAAAGCTAATTAATTAATATGGAATAATTGCAAAAATTTTGCAACAGTTAACTTAATATTAAAACGAAAACATTTTCGTAATGATTTATTTTTTCTTACGACAGAGTATTTATGTAAAAAACCGTATTTTTAAGGTATAAAATTGGCTTTGAAAATTTAAAAAATTATAGATGAAAAAGATTTTTTTAGTAGCCCTCATGGGCATGTTATTTAGTTGTAATACTTCAGCACAAAAACAGACAGCAGAAAATACCAAAAAGGAAACTTTTAAGGTAACAAAATCGGAAGATGAATGGCGCAAAATTTTAAGTCCAAAAGCATTTTATGTATTAAGAGAAGCTGGAACAGAACGTTCATTTACGAGTCCACTAAATAAAAATTACAAAAAAGGAACGTATCATTGTGCTGGTTGCAATACGCCACTGTTTAAAAGTGAGTATAAATTTGACTCTGGAACAGGTTGGCCAAGTTTTGATCGTGAGATTAAAGGAAATGTATCGTATAGCACAGATTATAATATTGGATATGCACGAACAGAAGAACATTGTGCCACTTGTGGTGGTCATTTAGGACATGTATTTAATGATGGACCAAGACAAACTACAGGGAAAAGACATTGTATCAATGGTGTTGCATTGAAGTTTGTACCTGAGAAATAGCATTTCATGTATTTAGACTTGCTTAGATAATTAGATAGATGGAAAATTTATTAGAAGAGATATTGGGTTGTACTATTTGTAAAGCACATTTGCTACTTGGTGTCAACCCAATTTTAGCTGCACACAAATCGTCAAAGATTATCTTGATTGGGCAAGCACCTGGATGAAAAGTGCACCAAAACGGTATTCCATGGAATGATATGAGTGGAAAACGCTTGCGAAATTGGCTTGGTGTTACTGATGAAGCATTTTATAATGCTAAAAATATTGCCTTGAGTCCGATGGGATTTTGTTATCCAGGAAAAGGAAAGTCTGGCGATTTACCTCCGCGAAAGGAATGTGCAGAAGCGTGGCATGAACAATTGATGTCTAAAATGCAAGAAGCTAAATTGGTCTTACTAGTTGGTCAATACGCACAGAAATATTACTTACAAGAAAAGGCAAAGAAGACACTTACCGAAACGGTTTCTAATTACGAAAGTTATTTACCAAAATACTTCCCGTTACCACATCCTCAACCGAGAAATCGTTTTTGGCTGAGCAAAAACCCTTGGTTTGAAGAAGAAGTACTTCCAAAATTGAAAGCGGAAGTTTCTAGATTGTTAGGCAGTTAGGCTATACTTTAACTTCTCTCTTTGTATGGTGAAAAATTACTTTGGAGTTCAATTTTTAAACGTCATTGCTTCCTCGAAAAGATGAAGTAATCTTTCTGTTCAAATAACAGGTATATTTTAAAACTACCAAACTAACGTATCATTTTAGTCCTTGTAGTTACGTTTCATATTAGTTTTATTATCTTTACTTACATGGAAAAAAGGTATTTTGTTTTAAAAAAAGGGTATTTAAATATTAATGAAAAATTCTTCTATTTTAACGATCATGGGAATTGGCAAACTTGTGAAATTTTAGAGGAAACGGAAACCCCAAAATTGACTTTTTTTTATGCTTCAAATTATATTATCAATGTTATATATACCTGTCTTGTCCTAATTTTTGCTTTTCTGATTACAAAAAATGAGATAAGTTTTTCATTTATTCCGTTATTGGTATTAGCTGTAATTCATCTTTTAAATCGTAAGTATAAATTAAAACATTTTAAAATACCGCTACATAAAATTGAGTATATTATCCTTAGAAATCAAGATTTGACTGTTAAATTTGCTAGCGTTAAAAATCATCCAATAAGCTATACTGTAACGCTTGATGATGAAAGAGAAGCAAAAGATATTCAACTTTTTTTAAAAGAACATATCCAACCTAAACTTAGCATCGCATGAGTTCAGTTTCCGAAAATTATTTAGACAGTACTAAAAAACAATTCGCTTATTATAAAAGTTTGGGCGATAAAACCTTTGCCCAATTAACTGACGAAGAAATTCATTGGCAACAAAACGCAGATAGCAATAGTGTTTCTATAATTGTTAAACATATTGTTGGGAATATGCTGAGTCGTTGGACCAATTTCCTTACGGAAGATGGCGAGAAAACTTGGCGCCATCGCGATACCGAATTTGAAGACACATATACCACAAAGGTAGAAATGATTGCTGCTTGGGAAAAAGGTTGGCAATATTTATTTGATGCGATCAATCCATTACAAGCTGAAGATGTTTCTCGAATTATTTATATCCGAAATCAAGGACATACCGTTTTGGAAGCGATTACACGTCAATTGTGTCATTATCCGTATCATATTGGACAATTGGTCTATATTGGCAAATTGATTCGCTCTGACGAATGGAAATCCTTGTCTATTCCAAAAGGACAATCTTCAACATATAACAAGGAAAAGTTTAGCAAAACAAAAAGTAAAAAGCATTTTACGGATGACTTGTAAAGTTTTACCAATACGTAATTTCTCTTGTTTCTAATAAATATAGTTTGAAATCTTCTTCCAATTCAGGGTTTCTGTTGATGTAAGTTGTTTTTTTGATCCAGTTTCCTTGTGTGTCAAACTCATATTCATAATTGAATACTGTTTTTAATACTCCATTTTCGTAATTACTGACTTTTGTAATATTTTCGTTGGCATCATAATTTGTAGTTCTGTCTAAAAACACTTTCCCACTCAATGGAATAGAATAATATTTTGCTTCAGCTCGTTTTCCATTTTCATACGTAAATTCGTTTCTAAACTTTAAGCTTCCAATGTTTGCTTCATGTTTTATAAGATTTCCTGAATCATCATATACATTTGATTGTATATTTTTGATATTGTCTTTATCAGAAGTTTCTATGATTTTAATGACACGATCTTGATCATCTAAGAAGTTTTCTGTAGTCTTGAAAATAACATTCGTTCCATGTATAATTTTACTTTCAACAATATTTTTTTCTGTATCGTAAACCATATACACCTCATACTGTACTCTTTCATTTTGGAACGTTTTTTTATGTGTTAATTGGTTCTCATCATTGTACGTATTTAACTCTCGTATTTCGGTATTTTCGTTTTCTAAAAAATCTTTTGTTTCAAATTCAGCAACTAATCCTGCTTCGTTGTAACGATATACATTATGTGAATCTAGCTTACCAAAATCATTAAAGAATTGCATTTTATTATAGTTTCCAGCTTCATTAAAAATATAGTATGCTGACGTTTTTAATTCTTGAAATTCCGTTTGCGAATCCCCTAATGGATATGCTTGCTTTAATAAAAATTCTTTTACATTTCCTTGAAGGTTTTCAACTTGTAAATGATTTTGCTCATCTTTATCAGATGCTTTTTGAGAGACTGATTTTTTGTTATGGCAGTTAGTAAAGATCAGTAAAAGACAGATAGTAAATACTATTTTTTTCATAGACATTTTCAAATTTAATAATAATCGGTTTTAATGTAAATATATATGAAATAGGTAGCATTTTTTATCATTTCGTTTCAAAAACAGCACAAAAGTTTACAAAAAGCTACTTTTTTCGCACAAAACGCACATTATGAATACGTCCAGAAGTCACTAATATTTCGTGGATGTTTCCGTTGTTATCTTTTTCAAAGAACAAGTTGTACCCATCTACAAGCATTTCGTTTTCTGTAAGCAATAATCCTTTCATTGTATCTTCTCCCATGATGATTTCATAGTTTTCCTTTTCGATATTTTTGATCGTAAACGAAACATTGGTTTCTGAGTTTTGAAAAGAACCGTTTAATGCCGTAAAATCAAACGTACTTAAATCACTTTCTATTTTGGTCAACGTGAATGGTTTTACACTTGGATAATATGCTGTAATTTGCATGATCCCATCTTCGTTTCTGGTAAATTCTTGTTTGAAAGCTGCATCATTCCACTGATAAAAAATATTATCCGCTTCACGCAATAGTTTAATGTCATTTCTTCCAGAACGTATCATGTATATATTACCTTCGCGTTGTTCGAACTTCATGATATATCCACTTTTGGCACGATAAATCCCTAAAATATCTTCATTGCTTACCTTCGCTCCTATTTTTGCAGGAACAATTGGAAAGGTTTCCTTTGTAGTGGTTTTGTCCAATAAAACATCTGCCATTTGCAAGGTTTGCATCATAGGATCTATTTTTCCGCTGTTAATCATTGTTACGATAGCAAAATCTCCTGAATTAAATCGTGCTGTAATCGCCTTCCATGCGCCTGTTGATCCGCCATGAAAACGATATTTTTCATCTTTATGTTTGCCAAATTCTACACCGTAACCGTAGTTTTCAATATTGGTATTGGCAATTAATTCCTGACTTTTAGCTAAAATTTCCTTGGAAAACACCTTACTGTTTTTAGTTTGCAATAGCTTTTCCCATTGCAATTGATCTTCCAACGTAGAGAATAAATTTCCATCTCCGTGTATATTGCAAGTCCATTCATAAGTTTTCCATGTATTGAAGTTAAAATATGATTTTGCAATCGGCGCTGCAATGTTTTTATAATCATTTACAAAAGAGGTATTGGGCATGCCCAAATCTGCAAACATTTGATTTGTATACTCCACAAATGTTTTTCCAGTAACTTTTTCTATAACCTGTGTCAATAAGATATAGTTTGAATTGCTGTATGAATGTTTTGTACCTACTTTAAAATTGAAGTCTTTTTGCTTTGCTAACAGTTTCATGGCATCTGTGTTGCTAAATTGTTGTTTCCACCATGTATACCCTTGTAAACTCCATAAATCATATACATCACGAATACCGCTAGAATGATTTAGTAAATGTTTTATTTTAATTGGTTCTTGAATGTTTTTATAGAGATTTGGAAGATACTTTCTGAAATCATCTTCTAGACTTAACTTTCTGTTTTCTTCCAACATCAAAATGGCGAAAGCGGTAAATTGTTTTCCATTAGAAGCCATATTAAATCGTGACGATTTTCCAATCTGAATACTATCTTTTAAGTTGGCATATCCTGCATAATTTGTATAGATAATTTTACCATTTCTTACAATTCCAGTAGCAACTCCTGGTGCAGATTTGGGCACATCTTGTGTGGTGATTTTGTCTAATTGCTGAAGTTGTGAATTGGTCAGTTCTTGTCCAATTGTGAGTATCCAAGATAAAAGAAAAGCGATAAGTACCATGTCAGATTTCATAAGAATATGTTTAATGTTTTTTGATGGTACAAATCTTGATTTATTACCAATGTAAAGCGCGCCAAATCGTGATTTGACACTTCTTTTTTAATTTTTTTGACTAAAATATTCTTTTGGTGTTTGTTTCGTTTGCTTTTTAAAAGCTCTGTTAAACGTTGATTTTGAATTAAATCCAGAATCCAATGCAATTCCTAGCAAGGTTTTGGAAGCATTTTCGTTAGATGTAACTTTTTTGATCACTTCTTGCGTTCTGTAGGTATTTACAAAATCATTAAAGTTCATTTTAAAACCTTTGTTAATGATATATGACACCTTTTTTGGATGTGTATTGAGTTTTAAAGCCACATCAAACAAGGTCAAATTTGGATTTGTAAATAACTTCTCAGACTCCATAAAATATTCCAACTGTTTTTGAAATATTTTGTCTTCTTCTGTGATGGAAACTTCTACTTCTTCAGTAACTTTTGAGGAGTCATTTTTTTCTTCCGCTTCCGCGAGAAAATCCATTGTTTCAGAAGATGATAACTGTGGTAAAAAAGGCAAATTCATTTTAATACTATGCATATATCCGCTTAAAGCGATATAGTAGAACAAGATCGAAAACGCAAGATAGTACCAATACTTATTCCCGAAGTTTGCCCATTCTGGATTTAGGATAAAGAATAAAACACGAATGATCAATAATCCAATGAATGCTATTAAAAAACGTTGCATCCATACGTATAAGATGGAATCTGCAAAACTTACCGTTTCATAGGTTTTCTTTTTGTACTCCGCATATAATTTTAAAGAAGCAAATAAATACAACATCATCATTATAAATCCTACTATTTGGTACCAAAGCGCAAAGTCTTTGTCTTGTTCATTTGCATAGAAATAATATTCATCTAAGACGATTTTATCAGTAATCCAAACGATCAAACTGTATATACCATATAGTATGGCTGGCACAAAATGGAGCCAATCTTTCCGTTTAAAAACAAATTCAGTATTTAATGAACTCTTTATATAGAAGTATAATATTGGTGGTACTAAAAACAACTGTTGAAATGGCACAAAAAATAGAATTGCCCGATACGGATCTTCTCCGTACCAACCTGCATATCCCAACATAAAAGGCGTAATATACATTGTACATAAAAAGATAAATGCTGCCAACCATACGCTAGATTTATTTTCGTTTCGAATGCCTTTGTAAAGTAACAGCATTGTAAATATCAATCCATGTAGAAAAAATATGAGTAACGTTGAGCGTTTGAATCCGAAACCGAAGAGCATGTTGTTTGTGGTGGTGGGGTTTAGGTGTTGGGTTTTAGGTTAAATGTTTTCGAACATCTTTTAACCAGTATTGTATTAAAAATAAAATCGCTGGCACTAAAAAGAACGTTAATATTACTGAAGATAAATTTTCATCTTTAGTAGAATACACGAATGCTGAAAATGTGGCAGTAATAATATAAAGAAACTGAAAAACAGTATAAATATACAATCCTTTGCGCTGTTTGAGAAACATAAATGCAGCTCCAACAATAGTTCCTACAGAAGCTATTACATATATGGCGGCTCTGATGCGAATACCGTCATTGCTTGTTGCAGATCCAAATAATTCATATAACAGTGCGCGACCTATACCAAAAAGAGAGCCGCAAATGGTTAAAACAGCTAAGACTACTATGATCGTTGGAGGTTTGGCCTGTGCTTCTTGTGCTATTGTATCTTGAATGTTTGGTATTGGTTGTTTTGTGCCGCACTGAGTGCAGAATTTAACGTCATCTGCTATTGGTTCATTATATGCGATATAGTTTTTCATACAATCTACTTTTTCTAAATATAACTAATATATATTAAAGTAGGTCTGGAAGATTTCGATCATAACGTGTTAGATAATCTAATCTATTGAAACTAAAAATTTCTAAAAGTTGATCTATAGTAATTCTTATATCTAATAAACTGAATGACTGAACACCTCCGCTGATAGTTCCTAAGATTAAATCATAATATCCTTTTTCTCCTGGTACATATATGATGCGAAAATCAACAATATCATGCCAAAATATTCTTGTTCCTTTTACGATCAATCCTTTCGAATCAGTACTAAAACCCACTTTTGCTGGCGTATGTGTTTCTATCACTAATCGTATCACTACAAAAACAAACGCTATAAAAATTAGGAAACCAAACAATAGTTTGTAGGTATTGCTTTCAGTAACAAATATTGCTATGATAGATGCAAATAAAACCATAGAAGAAATGGTAGTCCAAACATTTTCATCCTTAGGTCCTTTTATCTTAATTTTCTGAGTATTTTCCTTGGAATAGTATTTAGAATAGAATGGTCGATTTGGTAATATGTAATGTTCCTTTTTTAAATAAAATAAGTTGTATTTTTTACGTATGTGGTCAAGGATTGCATTGTGAAGATCTATTTCTTGTCCTTCTACTTCTTCAAAATCAATTCGCATAGAAGGGCATTCACTTTCAAAATCGGCAACATTTTTTGTCAACGCACATGTAATTCCTTTTATGTTGTCAAAATCTCTGTACTCACAAATTTTACAATATGCAAGTTGATTTTTTCGTTTATTGGAAATGTGCTTCATCAAAATATTATTAAGAATAGTACTGCGGAAATTCCCCTAAACCACATAGAATTACTTATATTTTCAATTCTCAACAATTGTGTAAACATAAATAGTAATAATGGTCTCCAGAGTATTAAAAACCAAAGATGGAGTGCAAACTCACCTGAATTAGGACGTATTCCTAATGCAATCATAATACCTTCATGATACGCAAAGCAGACTCCAATAACAGTAATGATATATAAAATTCCGAGTAAAGAGATTAGGTTACAAATTTGACGATCTATTTTAAAAAAATTTGATTTTATAGCATTCGTAAGTTTTAAAATAATCAATAGTAAAGAATAGTAAAAAAAGACGGGCATTAATATGCTATCAAAAATGTTTGTACTATTTTCAAAGACAGTATACATATCTTATTTTCTGAATTGAGAGTCAAATAATGCTTTGAGCATTTCTTTTTTATACTTCTTATTATTGTAATTGATATTGACACCAAAAGAATGTCCATTGATCAACTTTGCATACATCAACTGATTCAATACTACGGTTCCATTGGGTGCTTTTAATGTGAATTCAAAACATTCAAAATCCAGTCCATCGATACGTACTATGGTGGTTGCGGTAGTATCTATATCAAGCCCCTTGCTCTTGTATATGTCATACATGTAATATTTTAATTCCGCATTATCTTCTGACCATTAGCCTTCATAGGTTTCTTTATAGTGCTCTGAGTTAGACATAAATGCATTGAATATATTTTTTTGAAAACTAATTAAATCATTTACCTCAGAATCATCGATTTCTACTCCATAAACATCTTTAGCTGCAGCTTTTCCCTTTTGAGTAAATTTATCACTTTGTGCTTTGGTAATAATTTTCCAACCGTTAGGAATTAATATACTCCATCCAATTTCTTTACTTGTGTATACTCCATTACTCACATGTCCTTCATCAATTTACTTGTACGGGTCAACTTCCTTACATGAAAAAACTATTAGTAACATACTTAGGAAGTATAAAACTTGTCTTAACTTCATCATCTTAATCTTTTATTTCGTCAAATAATCTCTGATGTCTTTAGACCAATACAACGCTAAGAAAATCAAGGCTGGTAATGCTACTAACATAGTATAACTTGTAGAATAATACGTTGTTCCTGATGGAATTCTGCTCAATACAAACATGGCAACAAAAATTACTTGACATGCAGAATAAATATACAATCCGTTTTTCTTTTTAGATAACATCATAATGGCTCCAAACATGGTTCCTACACAAGTAGCGGCATATATCCAATAGGTATAACTTCCGCCAAAACCAAAATAAGATTCAACCGTATCATAGAAAAGTGACTTTCCCATAGAAAATAAGGATCCTATGATTGTAAATATTACAAGAATCGTCAGCATGGTTGGTGCTCCTGTTCGTTCTACATATACCACTTCTCTCTCTTGATTGTTGTTTTCGTGAGGCGGAAATTGAATATCGTCTATGTTATTATTTCTCGGTTTTAATGAATTGTTCATAGGTTGTTTTCTGTTTTTTATTCATCGTAATATGTAATATCTCTCAATATAACACTAGTTCTTGTAAAATTGCCAGCTTTGTCAAGGAATGACTTATAATATTTTGTTTTCTTTATCCAATTCCCATTTGTGTCATATTCATACTCAAATTTATCTTCTGTTACAGTTTTTTTGTTGTCAAATGACTTATATATTGGATGATAGTATTCATTAAACTTTTGTATTGAAATATCGTAAGCGTCTCCTGCTTTGTTAACACGATATGTTTTTTGTTGTACCAACATATCTCCTTCATACGTATACTCTTCTTTGTATTGAGTAAAACTAAGATACATAGTTTCTTCAACAAGTCGTTTTTTATCATCGTATACAAATTTACTCAGCGTATCATCTGATTTGGCTTCCTGAATTTTAAGTCGTAAAGCTAGTTTATTATCGTGAACATATATGTTTTTAACGTTTCTTCTAAAGTTGTTTCCTTATGGGATCTTATGGCTCTTTTTACATTGTCGTGTTCGTCATCAAAATACGTCATTGTATATTCCAAAACACTGTCTATAAATACTTCGTATGTTCTAGATCGTTGATCTTTGCTTTCCGCGATACGTAAAAGCATTTCCGTTTCTGTTTTAAATATCTCATCTCCTGGGCTGACAACATGCTTTTTCGTCAACTTATTTTCATCATCATAATCATATACTGTCTTTTTATCTAATTCTCCTTTGTAATCATACACTTCAGAATTTAGTAAAAAACCATCTGCTGAAAACTCTTGTACTTTAGCTAGTATTGCAGGTTCCAATTTGTCACTTGAAGAACTTTCAAAATCTGCATTTTTCATCACTACTTTTTTTACTTTCCCTTGAAATTTAAATGTTTCTAAATCATTTTTAAAATCTTCGTATACAACACCTTCTGCTGGTTTTTGTGTGCAACTCGTCAAAATGATGATTGTTGGAAAATAGTAAAAAAACTTATTCGTTGTAACTGGTTTTAAGAGTGAGATCATCTAATATTTTTATTATTTTTTTGAAATGCAAACATATTTGATTTCATTAAATTGATGAGAATCCTTTTTTTAACGTTCTTAAAATTTCACCAAACCTTCTTTATTATTGATAGGCTTATCTTTTTTGACTTCAAATTCTGCTGTATATTTTAATTTCAATCCTCCACTCGTAATCCCTGTAACACACATTCTCCAAAAGATTTTTACATCTTTGACTTCCATTGTCGCATAACTCAAATTCGATGGATATGGAAATGTGAATGCTGTATTCTTTTTAAACTTAGTCAGTTCTTTTCGAAACGATGCATACAATCTTTGCCTATTTGTACTCGATTTTGTTCCTCTATTATCTACAACTTCTTCAATGACCTCATAATATACATGTTGCTCTTTTAAATTGAACTTTCTTGTTTTTTCAATTGTACAACGAAAGTTTTCTTCGTCTTCATCTGCTAACTCCATTACCAATCTTCCAAAAGCATCTTCAAGATACATGTGGATTACATACGTAATTACAATCAGAAGTACAACGCCCAAAATCGCAAAAGTAAGGTTGAACTCTGGAAGCAAAATGATATAAATCAAAAATAAAATGACTGCAATAATGATAGGTAGCTTATAATTAAGCTTCAATTTGAAATCATATTTTCCTTCCTTCACATTATAAGTATGATAATAATTACTGACTTCAAATTGTTTTTGCGCTCGTAATCGTTTATCAGAAGTAACAAATGATTTCACTGTTGCCAAAAAGTTCAATCCCAATTTTTTAAAATCGCTATCATCTACATGCATCATAACTTCGCAGGTATACGTAAAGCTTGCGTTTTTCCCTTCATAACTTTCTATAAGATCATCTATTTCGAACGAAAATGGAATGAAATTTTCCTCTCCTGCCTTTATAAGTGTTGGCTCTGTAATGACTGGAAATGAGATTACTGTGTTTTTGTAACCACGCATTTTTCCACGCGCTTCAAAATATATCTTGGCAGTAATTTCATCCATCAGAATATCTTCTGAAGATACAATATCCAAATATCCAGTAGATATAGTTCCATCGTTTTCTTCATCTATAAATACTTCTGCTTGTAATGTTGAACTGCTCATTGATAGTTTTCGTATAGTTTGTTAATAATTCCACGGTAATTATCTCCGTATTTTTTTATCATATCTTTTAGTTCGCTTTCGTTGAAAGTTGCCTGCTGTACCTGTGCACCATTTTGCGCCAATAATAACCTATTATCTATAATTTTACGTAATATTTTGGTATCAATTCCTTTGAAGCGAATGACTTTCATTTTTTTCTGTGTCAACACACAAGAAAGTTTTCGCGTGTAATGCGTGGTGTATATAACGACTCGTTTTGTTTTAAATAGTTGTATCCGTTCTTTGAAACTTAAGTGGTGAATACTATCCACCAAAACTACTTCTGCATCGTGTTCTAAAATTTCTTTGACGTTTGAATTTTTATCTAATTGAAAGATTGGATATTTTGACAATTGCTGTTGCAACCAAATCAGATGTGTTGTTTTTCCACGTCCTTGTTTGCCAATAAATTCTATAGCTAATGAATCATTATTTGCTATGTATGAAACCATCTCAGAAATGGAAAATCTCGGAACAATTGTATGATTGATTTCCTGATCTAAAACACCTGCGAATGGATTAAAATGATAGTTTTTTTTCAATAATTAGATTGACTTTTAGTAGTGATTGCTATTTTGTTCTCAAAAGATACAATTATATGTAGCAGTATATACAGAAGTGTTACAAATTACTTCATGATACTCCTTCGTAAGGATATTTTAATAAAGATTTAAAACCGCATCAATCGTTACTTCGAGTGATTTTTTACAGAAAAATTGTATTTCGACTACGCTCAAATTCACAAAAACCAAATTGACGAATAAACAAAAAAAGTCTAAAAGCGAAGCAATCTAACAGCTAACAGCAACAGCGGTCTGAAGCGTAGCGTTTCCAACAAAACTAGTCATGAGCCTATCAAAGCAAAAACAACTACATAAAATTTAAAGTTCGAGTAATATTCCGTAAATTTGCATTTCGAAAAACAGACAACAAAATTTTAAGATATGAGTACATACGATATCATCGTTTTAGGAAGTGGTCCTGGTGGATATGTAACTGCCATTAGAGCTTCTCAATTAGGGTTTAAAACCGCAGTAGTTGAGAAAGAAAATTTAGGTGGTGTTTGCTTAAATTGGGGATGTATTCCAACGAAAGCTTTATTGAAATCAGCACAGGTTTTTGAATACTTGAAACATGCTGGAGATTACGGATTATCAGTGAAAGAATACGATAAGGATTTTGACGCTGTAGTAAAACGTAGTCGTGGTGTAGCTGATGGAATGAGCAAAGGTGTACAGTTCTTAATGAAGAAGAATAAGATTGACGTTATTGAAGGTTTTGGAAAATTAAAAGCTGGAAAGAAACTAGATGTAACAGATAAAGACGGAAAAATAACCGAATATACTGCAAAGCATATTGTGATTGCTACAGGAGCACGTTCGCGCGAATTACCAAGTTTACCACAAGACGGTAAGAAAGTAATTGGATACCGTGAAGCAATGACTTTACCTGAGCAACCAAAGAAAATGATCGTAGTAGGTTCTGGAGCTATTGGAGTGGAGTTTGCATACTTTTATAACTCTATGGGAACTGAAGTTACGATTGTAGAATATATGCCGAAAATCGTTCCTGTAGAAGATGCTGATGTTTCAAAGCAGTTAGAGCGTTCATTCAAGAAAAGCGGAATCAAGATTATGACGTCTGCCGAAGTAACTTCAGTAGATACATCTGGTGATGGTGTAAAAGCTACGGTAAAAACGAAAAAAGGTGAGCAAGTATTAGAAGCTGACATCGTGTTATCTGCAGTTGGGATTAAAACAAATATTGAAAACATCGGATTGGAAGCTGTTGGAATTGCTACTGACAGAGATAAAATCTTAGTAAACGATTATTACCAAACAAATATCCCTGGATATTACGCAATTGGTGATGTAACTCCTGGACAAGCTTTAGCACACGTTGCTTCTGCGGAAGGTATTTTATGTGTAGAGAAAATTGCTGGAATGCATGTTGAAGCTTTAGATTACGGAAACATTCCTGGATGTACGTACTGTTCTCCTGAAGTTGCTTCAGTTGGTTTGACAGAAGTACAAGCAAAAGAGCAAGGATATGATATCAAAGTTGGTAAGTTCCCATTCTCAGCATCTGGAAAAGCAAGTGCTGGAGGAAACAAAGAAGGTTTTGTAAAAGTAATTTTTGATGCTAAGTACGGAGAATGGTTAGGTTGCCACATGATTGGTGCTGGTGTAACTGACATGATCGCCGAAGCCGTATTAGGTAGAAAATTAGAAACCACTGGACACGAAGTATTAAAAGCGGTCCATCCGCATCCAACTATGAGTGAAGCTGTAATGGAAGCCGTTGCAGATGCCTATGATGAAGTCATTCACATTTAATAATATATTTATGAAAAGCTGCTCTTTGAGCGGCTTTTTTTATACGAAATTATATGAAGAATTTGTTTTTTATCCTTTTGGGAATTGTGATGATTTCCTGCGGAAGTAGTAAAAACAAAACGAAACCGAAGTTACCACCAGTTGTGACCTGTGCTGAAAATGCTAAAATTTATGATCAGGATAGCAAATTTGAGCTCAACAAATTAATTACATTAGAAAACTTAGCATATTCAACTACATATACCCGTTTATTCAATCAAACAGATTCTTTAGAAAAGAATGAAATACGACACAAGCTGGCAAAAACCTCTGAACGTTTTTTCAAAAAAATATTTCCTGAAGGAACAAATCTTGATGCTTCAAGATTATTAGCTGAAGATTACAAAACCATTTTGTTTTCCACTAATAGAGTCAGAAAAGGAGTCGCTGACGCTATGTACTTTGAAAACTTAATTATTCCAAATAACAAAAGTAACCTACAACTTTTTGTCTATGTCGTAGGCGGTATCAGAGATAAAAAATTTACCACTAGTTTTAACATTTATGTGTTTAATACTTCTAACAATACAGTATTGTACTACGATTACATAAAAAATATGTGTGATCCAAGAGACGAAGTTATGTTTATGAAAACACTGTATTACGGAATGAACAAATTGAAAAATAGCATTAATTAATTATGATAGATCCGATTCAAAAAGAAACAAAAACACTCAGTATGTTTCGATTGATTGCAATTTTAGAAGGGATTTCCTATATCGCTTTTTTTATTACAATGCCTTTAAAGTATATGATGGAAATTATGATGCCAAATAAGATTGTTGGAATAGCACATGGACTTTTGTTTGTAATCTATGTAATATATGCATATTTAGTTACTGAGGAACAAAAATGGACAATGAAACGTTTTGCCATTTTATTTATTGCTTCCTTGGTTCCTTTTGCAACATTTTATGTAGAAAAGAAATATTTACGTACTAAATAATTAGCAGACTTCAGTTTGATTGTTTATCGTTACAATATCTAAAAATACGTGTACTTAAAAAGGATTATCTCTTTTTAATATTAGTGTTTACATACTACTTTAAAGTTCTTTTTTTCAAGAATTTAGCACTTATTAATTTTAAATTTTTAAGTCATAAAAAAAAGAAATTCAAACAGTTGACATTAAACAAAAGAGCCATTTCAAATCTGAAAGGCGGTGCACAAGCTAAAGATTCAGATTTATGCGATTATTCATTAACCTGCGCAACTTACTGTGGCACCTGTTACAACGTATGTGGTCTATGTACTATTGATCATACATTTACGCCATTAGTGAATTTTCCATGATACTAGTAACAACTACAATACTTTAGTTAAAAGCGGACTTTAGTTCGCTTTTCTGTTTATATGACTTTAAAAGGATTACTATTTTAAAATTGTCATTGTAAAAAAAGAATTCTTTAGGTCTACGTCTAAACAAAAAAGCTATTTTTAACTTTTCTGTATCAAAAATTAAAGGAAGAAGTATTACAACGAACATCCTTGCGATTGCTCAGCTGCATGGGTAACATTTATGTTCTTCATGAACTAAAGGGTATTAACATAAAGTCATTTTAAATATGAAGAAAAAGAGTTTTAAAAGCTTAGCGCTTAACAAAACGCAAGTTTCCAATTTCAACGCCTTACTTAGAAAGTAAATTCCTATATATTCCAGAAATTGCTCAACAGTTATCGTAGATGTATGTTTATCACAACAAACCCATTGTACACAATGCGAACCTCACACAATTGAAACTGTTTGTGATGGAAAATCACACAAACCAACAGGTTGTTGGTATTCATCAGATGATACTTTTAACGTTTGCTGACAAACGTAATTGATAAATGAAGTGAACTTCGGTTCGCTTTTTTATTTCAACATTATTCATATGCTAGGTTCCAAAAACACCTAAACACATCATTTACTTATGTTTACAAAAACAAATTCAGTTATAACTTCATGTCTTAAATTATCCAATTTAAGGTAGCAACCTTTTATTTAATGAAAAAATTCTTCTTCATTTGATACATATTTAACCAAAATTAATATCATGAAAAAAAACATTTTAAACCTAGAAGGAGTAAAAGAAATCAACAAAACAGAACAAGCTGCAATTAATGGAGGCATTACAGGAATGCAATGTTACAATCATAGTGATTGTCAAATTTTGAACTCATTGCCAGGAATGGAACATGAACGTTTCTTCTGTTTTTGGGGATATTGTCAAATAGCGTAAAAACCAAGGTTTATAATTGAATGAGGGTCGGAAGATTGTTCTTCCGACTTTTTTATTGTACGCCTTCCATATTTATTTGTATACTTGCTTATGGACAAAAAACAAAAAAGATGGTTGTGGATCGTTATGGTATTAGCAGTTATTGCTTCTATTGTTTATACTGCTATCAAATGGTTAGTGCCTATTGCAGTAATCGTATATTTTAAAGAGATTTTTATGTAATTTATATAAACGTAAAAAGCCATTCAATCTCACTTGAATGACTTTTCCCTCAACCAACCTAATAACTGATATCCCACCTTCAGCTATGAAAAAATTGCTGTGAAACTTCGTTTTGTTTCACATTCAAATATAGCTTAGATGTGTCTTAATTTGTTCTTAAGTAACTGCTAAAGTTTGATTAAAATTCTTCGAAAAAAGTTAATTTATCTAAAACTTTAACCCTATCCCCAGTCGTAATGTATTTCTACCAAAAGTTTCAGAGTTACCGTTTGTAATTAATTCGTTGGAAAGTCCTAAACCATAACGCCCTTCCACGAAAAAGTGCCTGGAAATATTATACTGTACACCAAGAGAGAACGAAACAGATAAAGGTACGTATAAAGCACCTTCAATGGATTTATTAGCAACTACATCTAGTTTTGGTCCTGCCATAAACGCCAATTTATCATTTAAGTGATATTTAAATAATAATGGAATTTCCAAAAAATTTATATCATCCGTGTACGAATACAGTAATTCATACTGAAAGCTCCATTTTTTACTCAAACTGGTTTCTGCAAAAAATCCAGCGTAGAGTTCTAGTCCTTCATAACCGTTATCAGATGAAGTATTTAAATAACTTTGATTCAATCCAGCTTTAAAGCCAAAAGTTGTCTGTCCTTTTTGTGGATCATTAGATTCTTGTGCATTTACAAAGGAAATGCATAAAATGCATACAATGGTAAGTAAATGTTTTTTCATAATAATTGGATTTTAAATTAATGTTTAAATCTAAAAGCATCAATTGTTAATAAATCACAATTCTATCATAATAGAAGTCTAAATATTTTATAGTAAAAAGTTAATTTTTAAGAGATTTTGTCTATTTCGGAATCAAATCACAGTACCAAAAAGCGCGATCCCAACTAGAATTGTCTGAGCCACAAGTATTTTCCTCCTTTTTAGATGGTACATAGCTTTTTAACACTTTTTCGCCAATAGTAAAGTCAATTGGAGATGAAAAAATAGGTCCGTCAAAAGTAAATGTATGAAATTCTCCATTTTCACCACACGGATCTACAGTGTCGGGTAAGTCGTTGATAAAATCTTCATCCAAAATTCTCCCAACAAACGATTCATCTAATAATTTTGCGTTGACACAAACTGTAATTGCTTTAAAACCTAATGAAATAAATTCTTTTAATAAAGCTTTGGTGTCTTGTTTCCACAATGGAAAAACGCCTGTAATACCGAGTTCTTGCAATTTTTCTTCACGATATTTTCGTAAATCTTCCAGAAAGATATCTCCAAAAATTCCATATTGAAAATCTTTTTCTATCAACTTTTGAGTTGCTTTTCGCATAGCTTCGTCATAATCTGACATCGTGACTTCGGCAGGAAAGTATATTTTTTCTAAAGGCAATTGCAGGCGTTCCACTTGCGCATCTAACAAAGCTTCTCGCAAACCGTGCATAGAAACACGTTCATAATCTTTATTTACAGTAGTCACTAATTGTGTTACGCTATACTCTTTTTGCTGTAAAATATGATATAAAGCCAGTGAAGAATCTTTTCCTGTACTCCAATTAAAGTATGCTTTTTTCAATTGTGAATTTTTATTTTATTTTTTGATCAGATGGAATTTGTAAACAAACACTTTAGTAAATGAAGATAGAAAGCTATCGTTCATTTCATAAAATTATGCTAAGAAACTCTGAATTGCTAATTGATAACTTTGCATGCCAAAACCTAAAATGACACCTTTGGCATTGGGCGAAACATATGATTGATGTCGAAATGACTCTCTTCCAAATGTATTAGAAATGTGTACTTCTACCACGGGCGTTACTATACCTTTAATAGCATCACCAATTCCTATTGATGTGTGTGTATAGGCGCCTGCGTTTAAGATGATTCCATCGTAATCGAAACCTACTTCATGTAGTTTATTGATCAATTCGCCTTCTACATTTGATTGGTAATAACTTAAGTTTACTGTTGAAAATTGTGATTGAAGAGTTTCAAAATAATCTTCAAACGTAGCACTTCCATAAATTTCGGGCTCACGCTTTCCCAGTAGATTTAAATTTGGTCCATTGATAATAATGATATTCATAGGAATTGTTTTGGTAAAAATACGAATTTCAATGCACAAAAAAAGAAGCATAAAGCTTCCTTTTTATGATTTGTATCTGTTGACTCTATTTTCTTAAAAAATAACCTATAGACAGCTGTACAACACCATATCTATTTTCGTCTAAAAAACCAGTTACATCATTTATATTGGTGAGTCCTGCATTGTAACGCAATCCAAAACTTAGTCCATTTGAAAATTTGTACGCTATGCCAAAATTCACTTCAAAATCTATACTTTTTAAACGATCTTTTACATCAATATTTTGCACTTCATTTTCCTGTTCTGCAGAAAGTAAAAAACCTATTTGTGGTCCTAATTCTATGCTTAATCCTTTTAAAACATAATATTTTGCCATTATAGGAATATTTAAAAAATTATAACGAGCTTCCAACTTGTCATCTGCTAAAGGAAAATTATCGAATATAAATATTGCGTTTTGTTTTGCGCCTTGTTATGAATACATGATTTCTGGTTGAATTGAAAATGAATTTGTTAATGCTAATTCTCCCATAGCGCCTAAATGAAATCCATGACGCATTTGAAATCCGTTAGCATTGTCTCCTTGTATACCTGCTAAATTATATCCGCCTTAAAATCCAAAAGAAAAATTTTGTGCGTTACTAAAATACCCAATAAGTAGTACGAAAGCTAATATGCCTTTTTTCATTAGTAATATATCGTTTTTAAGTAGTTGTTAATGTATAACGAATGTATTAATAATTCATGAAAGTTTTAAGCATAAAAAAGGGAAACAAAATTGTTTCCCTTTTCTTCTATAACGATGTTCTTTTATTATAGGAAAATGTTGAATCCAATATTGATTCCGAATACATTAAGGTCTCCGTCACCAGCATCGTCATTCAATCCAAGTCCGTAACGTAATCCTGGTTCAATGCTTACATTGTCAGCTACAAACCAAGCGTAACCTGCTTGAATTCCTAACCATAATGGAGAAACATTATTTCCAGTTGATCCATTTAAGTCTAATGCTACAGGAAATTGACTAGCTACATAGTACTTACCTCCAACTTTCCAGTTGAATCTACCATCTTCTCCACTTACTCCAGAGTCAAAATAACCAACACCCGCTTTTACAGCTAAATCATTCATTACAAAGTATCCACCTTCAGCACCTACTCCCCAAGAAGTATTTCCGTCGATAGAACGTAAAGAGAAAGCTGTGTTTGATGTTGATGCTTCTCCAAAACCTGTGTTGATTTCAACTAACCATTTTCCTTCAGTTGTCTGCCCTGTTGCTTTGTCTTTATCTTGCGCACTTGCTGTAAAAGCAAACCCAAAAACAGCTACAGCTGCTAAAATAATTTTTTTCATATTAAGTTGTTTATTAATTAATTCAAAACAAATATATATACGATATTGCAAATTACAAAAGGGGAAAAATCCCCTTTTTTAGCGCTTATTACTGCGATTGACAGCATTTTACTAAAGTAAAAACTCTAAAAAATCAACATCAATTACTTAATACTAAAAGTGTTATATTTTTAGTCAAAACCTCTTTTTTATGTATGTCACATATTGATACTTGTCCGTAAAACTCTTCAATTTTAATATTTCTTTAACTATTTTCCATGTTTCTTACTACATTTGAACATGAAATGGACGCATACACTTGAAGATTTTAAACACTTCTTAAAGATTGAACGTGGTTTGTCTGACAATACAATCGTTAACTATTCCCATGATTTAGAAAAGCTGATTCGATACATTGAGCATAATGAAATTAAGCATTCTCCTCTGTCTATTGATGAAGAAGCGGTACAACAATTCATTTACGAAATTGCCAAAGTATTAAATGCTCGATCACAAACGCGTATTATTTCTGGTTTAAAAAGTTTCTTTAATTATTTGGTGTTTGAAGATTATCGAAAAGATAATCCTATGGAAATGATTGAAGCTCCAAAAATCGGGAGAAAGTTACCTGATACCTTAGCGCTTGAAGATATTGAGAAGTTAATCGCTGCTATTGATTTGAGTTCAGCAGAAGGACATCGCAATAAAGCCATTATAGAAACCTTATACGGTTGCGGTTTACGCGTCAGCGAATTGGTAAATTTAAAGTTATCTGATTTATTTTTTGATGAAGGCTTTATCCGTGTGACAGGAAAAGGAGATAAACAACGCTTTGTACCTATAGGTCCTATCACGCAAAAATACATTAATATTTATGTAAACGAATCACGCCCCTTTGTAAAAGAAGTGCCAGCGTTTAGTGATACTGTTTTTTTAAATAGACGCGGAAAACAATTGACACGTGTAATGATTTTTACCATCATTAAGCGTTTGGTAGCAAAAATAGGACTGAAAAAGAATGTTTCCCCACATACCTTTCGACATTCATTTGCAACGCATTTATTGGAAAACGGAGCCGATTTACGCGCTATTCAGTTGATGTTAGGACACGAAAGTATTACTACTACTGAAATTTACATGCATGTTGATCGTAAGCATTTGGCAGCTATCATGGAAGAATTTCACCCTAGAAGATAAAAAAAGCAGAAATCTTTTCTTAAGACTTCTGCTTTTTCCTCTTTTTGTAGTATTACTGATTTCAACAAGACTTCCAACAATCTTTTACGGATCTTTTTTCTCCTATAAAAATACTGTTGCAGTAACACATAAAAGAAGATGCTATGGAGGCGTCTTTTCCTCCATTGGCTTGCACTTGCTGTATTTTAGTAAGTGCATCAACGCCAGTTAGATTTAAGATTTTCTTTAACATGCTAGGTTCTTATTTTGGTTATACCTAAAGATATTCATAAAAAAATCGAACCGCCAAAGGTTTGCCATAAACAATAAACGTGAATACCGTAGTTTCAAAAAACCATGGTATTCACGTTTTGTGAGTATATTTTTAAAAATTTGACTATTTACTTGGCAATATTCACAGCTCTTGTTTCACGAATTACAGTAATTTTCACTTGTCCTGGATACGTCATATCCGTTTGGATTTTTTGTGAAATATTGAATGACAATTCTGCTGCTTTTGCATCGTCTACTTTTTCACTTTCAACAATGACACGTAATTCTCTACCAGCTTGTATTGCGTAGGCTTTCTTTACTCCTGTAAATCCGAAGGCAATATCTTCTAGGTCTTTTAAACGTTGAATATAACTGTCTAATACTTGACGGCGTGCGCCTGGTCTTGCTCCAGAAATTGCATCACATACCTGAACGATTGGCGATAGTAATGAATTCATTTCAATTTCGTCGTGGTGTGCTCCAATAGCGTTGCATACTTCTGCTTTCTCACCATATTTTTCAGCCCATTGCATTCCTAAGATTGCGTGTGGCACTTCTGTTTCTGTATCAGGCACTTTTCCAATATCGTGTAGTAATCCTGCTCTTTTTGCCAGTTTCGGATTCAATCCTAATTCAGCTGCCATCACACCACAAAGCTTTGCTACTTCACGCGAGTGTTGCAATAAGTTTTGTCCATATGAAGAACGATATTTCATACGACCAACCGTTTTAATCAATTCTGGATGTAATCCGTGAATTCCTAAATCGATTACCGTACGCTTCCCTACTTCAATAATTTCTTCATCGATTTGCTTACGAGTTTTCTTTACTACCTCTTCGATACGTGCAGGGTGAATACGTCCGTCCGTGACTAATCTGTGTAATGATAAACGTGCAATTTCTCTACGAACCGAATCAAAGCATGATAAAATGATTGCTTCTGGTGTATCATCCACAATAATTTCAACTCCAGTTGCCGCTTCTAAAGCTCTAATATTTCGTCCTTCTCTACCAATAATACGACCTTTTACATCATCTGATTCTATATTGAATACAGAAACGCAATTTTCTACGGCTTCTTCTGTACCGATACGTTGAATGGTATTGATGATTACTTTCTTTGCTTCTTGTTGTGCTGTCAATTTTGCTTCTTCCAATTTTCCTTGGATATAGCTCATTGCATCGCTTTTGGCTTCTTCTTTTAACGATTCTACCAACTGCTCTTTAGCTTCATCTGCAGACAATCCGGAGATTACTTCTAATTGTTCTACTTGACTTTTGTGTAAACGATCAATTTCTGATTTCTTCTTATCGATGAAATCTAATCTGTAATTGTAATCTTTTACTTTTGATTCTAACTCTTGGTTGAGTTTTTTATTCTTTGATAATTCACTAGAAATTTGAGACTCTTTATCACGTGTACGCTTCTCTGCATCTGCCATTTTCTTATCTTTTGATAAGATAAATTTTTCGTGTTCAGCTTTAAGTTCTAGGAATTTTTCTTTGGCTTGAAGAATCTTGTCTTTCTTCACATTTTCAGCATCAGCTTTGGCTTCTTTTAGCAAGGAAGAAGCTTCTTTTTTTGCTTCTTCTATCATTTTTGAAGCTTGTTTTTTCTCCAAACTTTTAGCTATGACAAAGCCTATGATTATACCAATCGCGCCAACGGCGACTGCAATTATGATTGTTGTGCTATCCATCATCTATCGATCTTGATTATGTATTTAGTTATTAAGGCTTGCGCCTTAGTTTTCCATTTTTCAATGGAGTTGGTTCAACTTTACGTTGGTTTCCCAAACAAAAGTGTGATTTGTTAGGTTTTAATTGAATTTTCAGGGTTTTATGTATGTCATATGCATTCTATTCTGACACACTACAGATATTGAAATTTACATCAAAAAAAAAGCCTACATTGATTAGAGTTTTGTATAAACTCCAAAAAACAAGTTTAGAGCTAACAGATTGATCAAGGATCTGTCCAAATACAAACGTGAATTTGTACTGACAGCTTGCTTTTACAACCATGACTCACTCTTTTTAATTAAATTAACGTTGAGTTTATCAAAAATAAAAACCAATGTAGGCAGTAACCTATTTATATTTTAAAGAACTTATGAACTAAGCTGCGCTTTCAGTAAATCGTCGAGCGCTTTTAGCTTCTCTTCTAATGCTGTTTGATTTGCGTCTTTATCTATAGCTTTTTGTTCTACTTGAGCTGCAAATTGTAAAGCACACATTGCCAAAACATCTTGCTTATCTCTTACAGCGTAGCTTTGCTCAAATTGTTTAATCATTGCTTCTATTCTTTTAGCCGCTTTCCGCAATCCTTCTTCTTGGCCTGCCGAAATGGTTAAAGGATAGACTCTATCCGCAATAGAAAGCTTTATTTTGAGCTTGTTATCCATAGTTGTAAAGAACTGTCTTATTTATTCAGCCAATTGTGCAATACAATGGTCAATTTGCCGAATTAATGTATTTATTTTAAGCTTAGCTTCTTTTTTGTTGTTATCACTGCCAAGCATTGAATTTGCAATTTTTAACGTGTTATACTTTTCTTCCCATTGAGAGATTTCTTGGTGTAAACGTTGTGTTTCTTCCTTTGAATTCGCTAATTCCTGATGCAATTGTTGATTTTTTTGCTCCAAAACTTCAAGTCTGTGAAGCATTTTACTCACTCTATTCTCAAGAGAATCAACGATTTTCAAAGTACTGCTCATTACATTTTTATTCAATGCGTATGGATACAAATTTAACATTCATAAAATTAGTTCGCAAGGGTTTTGACTATTATTTAAAGTAATACTTTAAGATTCCTACTTTTTTTTGGTGCAGTTTTTGAATTTAAACATTCCAAATTAACTAAGTATTAGCTATTTTAGCTTTTCGAAACGCATTTTTGATTTATGTACAGACTATTTTATATTTTTTTATTTTTCTTTTCCTTAGGCTTTTCACAAAACAAAATTATCAACACCGATTTTAGATCGCCACTTGATATTCCTATTATTTTATCGGGAACTTTTGGTGAATTGAGAAGCAATCATTTTCATTCTGGAATCGACATTAAAACAAAACAGAAAGAAGGTTTTGAAGTTTTTGCGATTGGCGATGGCCATATTTCTCGTATTAAAATTCAACATTGGGGATTTGGTAACGCATTGTATATTACACATTCAAATGCATATACGTCTGTGTATGCACATTTAAAAAATTGTCTCCAAAGCTTGAAGCATATTTAAAAAAACAACAATACAACAAAGAAAGTTATGCCATTCAACTGTATCCAAAACCTACGGAATTGGTTGTAAAGAAAGGAGAAGTGATTGCTTATTCTGGAAATAGTGGTTCTTCTGGCGGACCGCATTTGCACTTTGAAATTCGCGATGCAGCTTCCAAACCAATGAATCCGATGCTATTTGGAATTGAAGTGAAAGATTCACACAATCCTACTGTAAATGGTGTATACGCGTATGCACTCTCTAAAGATGCTCAGGTAAATGCTTCTAATAAAATTGTACAGTTACAATTGAAAAAAGGAAAAGAGAAAAATTCGTATACTGCATCCAAAATATATGCTTCTGGAGAAATTGGCTTAGGAATCAACTCGTATGACCGACAAGATTTAGCATTTAATAAAAATGGTGTATATAAAGTGGAAACTTATGTAAATGGAGCAAAGAATTTTAGTTATACCTTTAATAAGTTCTCTTTTGGAGAATCAAGATATATCAATACATTGATTGATTATGCTCGTTTTAAAACACTAAAACAACGTGTACAACGCTGTTTTGTAACGCCTGCTAATCAACTAAGTATCTATGACAATGAGATTGACAACGGACGTATTCTTATCGAAGAAGGAAAAGAATATACGGTGGTTTTAAAAGTGAAAGATTTTAAGGACAATGTTACTACGATTACGGTTCCAATTGTCGGTAAAAAACAAAAAATCACACAAAAGCGAAAAGAGAATATCACCAAACATTTGGTAACACGTAACGCAGAACATTCCTTCAAAGAAGGTGATGTTAGCATATATATTCCTAAAAGTACTTTTTATGAAGATTTTTATTTCGATTTATCAAAAGATAAAAAAGGACGTTACAACATTCATAATGATAAAGTCCCTGCACACAAAAACTTCACAATTTCGTTTGATGTTTCCAAGTATTCCGCAAAAGAGCGCAAACAGTTATTTATTGCAAGTCTGAATCGAAAGAAGAAACCTTCATACAGTAAAACAAAAAAGAAAGGTACAAAGTTTACCACAAGCACTAAAAGTTTAGGTACTTATTTCCTTTCTAAAGATTCTGTTCCACCAAAAGTGAAACCGATCAATTTTTCAAAAGATAAATGGATTTCCAGCAAAAAATACTTAAAGGTAAAAGTTAGTGACGATCTTTCTGGCGTTCGCAGTTTTCGTGGAACCATTAACGGAAAGTGGATTTTATTTGAATATGATCCTAAAAAAGGCATGCTTACCTACGATTTTAACGATATTAAATTTGCTGAAGCAAAACATAATTTAAAGTTGATCGTTACCGATAATGTTGGAAATAATACTACTTTTACCAGCACATTTTATAGAAAAACTAAAAACTGATACTATTGAAACCCAAACGTTGTATACTTTTCTTGAGTTTTTTACTGTTCGCAAGCGTTATGTTGGCGCAAACAGGAACCGTTAGAGGAGTTATTTTAGATGATAATAAACAACCGATTGACGCGGTAAATATTAAAGCTTCTACAGGAACAGGAACACAAACCAATAAGAATGGTTTTTTTAAAATTACAATTCCTGCTAATGAAAAGGTTACCTTAACATTTACACATATTGCTCACAAACCCATTATTATAACAGTTGCGCTGAAAAACGGTGAAGATTATGATTTCTTTCCCGTAATGTCTACTACTGCTGAACAAATTGGTGAGATTGTTTTAGACTCGCGTAAACGAAAAGCCGTACAAGGTATCGAAACGCTTTCTGCCGAGACAGTTCGTTTGATTCCTGGGGCAACTCCTGGTGTGGAAAATTTATTGAAATCGCTTCCTGGTGTCAGTGGTAATAATGAGTTAAGTACTCAGTATTCAGTTCGTGGTGGAAACTATGATGAAAACTTGGTGTATGTAAATGAAATTGAAGTATATCGTCCGTTTTTGATTCGTTCAGGACAACAAGAAGGTTTGAGTTTTGTGAATACTGATTTGGTTCAGAATGTAGATTTTTCTGCAGGTGGATTTCAAGCCAAATTTGGTGACAAATTATCTTCTGTTTTAGATATTACTTATAAAAGACCATCTCGCTTTGGTGGAAGAGTCAATTTGAGTCTCCTTGGAGGAAGCGCTTCTATTGAAACCGCAAGCAATGATAGTAAGTTTACAACGATTTCTGGAATTCGTTACCGTGATAATAGTTTATTAGTAAATAGTAAACAAACTGAAACGAATTTTAGACCGCGATTTACAGATTTTCAAACTTATATGACCTATAAGTTTTCAGATAAGTTCCATTTGAGCTTTTTAGGAAATGTTTCTTTTAATGACTACGATTATCAACCATTAACACGTCAAACGAATTTTGGAACATTACAAGACCCTATTGCCTTGTTGATTTTTTATCAAGGGCAAGAAGAAGATCGTTTCCGTACGTATTTTGGAGCGTTTAAAGCAAATTATTTCTTGAATGATGATGTTACGTTGAAATTTATCGCTTCTACCTATCATACTACAGAACAAGAACATTTTGACATTTTTGCACAGTATCGATTAGGAGAAGTAAACACGAATATTGGTGATGAAAATCTAGGAGATGTTGAATTTAGTGAAGGAATTGGTTCGCAATTGAATCATGGGCGAAATGATTTAGATGCCTTAATTGTAAATGTAGAGCATAAAGGAACCTATGAAATTGAAGAAAACGAAAATCAAGTAGATTGGGGATTGAAATATACACGTGAAGATATTCGTGACCGGTTGATTGAATGGGAAGTAATAGATTCTGCAGGTTTTTCAATTCGTCCTCCACGACCTGATTTTATAAACAATCAGCCGTATGATGCTTTTGAAGGTCCATTAGAACCTTTCCAATCAATTCGTGCTCGTAACAATACACAAATCGATCGTATTTCAGGATATGCACAATGGAGTAAGCAGTCTATGATTGGTGAACATGAGTTGTATACCAATATTGGTGTTCGTGCACATAGTTGGACAGTAAATGGTGACGGAATCCAAAGCAAAACACAAGCTGTGGTAAGCCCAAGAGCACAAATTGCTCTTAAACCAAAATGGGAACAAGATATGTTGTTCCGTTTATCAGGAGGCTTTTATCATCAACCACCTTTTTACAGAGAATTGCGTGGACCAGATGGCGTAGTAAATCCGAATGTAAAGGCACAACAATCTATTCATGTTGTTTTAGGAAATGATTATAGTTTTAAGTTATGGGACAGACCATTTAAGTTAACTACAGAAGCTTATTATAAAAACTTATCTGATGTAAATGCGTATACAATTGAAAACGTACGTATTCGATACAGAGCGGATAATAATGCCAAAGCTTTTGCTTATGGATTGGATATGCGTTTGAATGGAGAGTTTGTACCTGGAACTGAAAGTTGGGTAAGTTTTGGGTATTTAAAAACAGAAGAAAACATCAATAATCGTGGTTTTATCAGAAGACCAACGGATCAACGTTTAAAATTTGCAGTTTTATTTCAAGATTATATGCGTAAGATTCCAAATTTGAAATTATACCTTAATTTAACATACAATACAGGATTACCTGGTGGATCGCCAAGTTATTCTGATCCATATTTATTCCAAAGTGTGTTACCAGATTATAAGCGTGCTGACGTAGGATTCTCGTATGTTTTAGTTGATAAAGACAGACAATTTGAAAGTGGTTGGCTATCTGCATTCAAAGAATTGAATGTTGGTTTTGAGATTTTCAACGTGTTTGATGCACAAAACTCGATTACAAATACTTGGGTCCGAGATGTATATACCAAGCGTCAATTTGGAATACCGAATTTCTTAACGGGTCGTGTGTTTAATGTTAAAATGGGGATGCGATTCTAGGTATAGGGATTAGGTATTGGGTTTTAGGTGTTGGGTGTTAGTGCTCATTCATTACCAAGATATCATTGTAATTTGAAAAAGAATTGATTGTGAAAAAGATTGTTATTGTATTACTATTATGTTGTTTTGGGATTCAACAAAGCAATGGACAGAAAAAGATTTATGTAAGTGATAAGTTTGAAACACTTTCAAAAGATCACAAAATCATTGCAATTCTTCCTTTTCAAACGACTCTAAATCTGAAGTCAAAAGATAAAACTTATACCAAAGCACAAATTCAAGAATTGGAAGAACGCGAAGGTGTTGCTGTACAAGGAGCCTTGGAAAGTTACTTTTTGAATAGAAAACGTAAGAAGAAGTTAAAAATTGAATTCCAAGATATCAATACAACCAATCGTCTGCTACGAAAAGCTGATGTTACTGCCGAAGATATGGATATCTATTCACCGCAAGAATTGTGTAAGATTTTAAAAGTAGATGCTGTTATTAGTGGTTCATTAACCTCTCGCCTAGTACTTTCAAAAGATATCGATACTTCATTCGATTTGATTACCTATTTAAAAGGAAAGTCTGATTACGGGAAAATCATTATTAAATTAAGTGATAAAACTACGGGGAAATTATTGTGGCGTTACGAGAAAACCATCAACCGTAAATCTGGAAAAAACACGCAAAATATCATTAGTAGAATGATGCGAAAAGCTAGTAGAAAGTTTCCGTATGAGGAGAAGCGATAAACTGCTACTTCATCCGAAATAAGAACTTCTTTTAAAGGACTCCTTTTCATTCTTTAGCAGCTGCACTAAATATAGTAAAAATTAAAATAACCGAAATTCCTATATTTGAGCGTTGAAATCACTTGACGTAAAGATGTCGTTATTATGACGTAATCAGTAATTATGATTCCTATATACATTTGCTGAAACCAAAAACATCATTCAAAATGGAAACAAAAGATTTAGCAAAAAGAGTAAAAGAATTAAGAGCTTTACGAGGAATGTCTCAAGAATATTTGGCAGAAGAATCACGCGTAAGCTTACGTACCATCCAAAGAATTGAAAACAACGAATCTGTACCAACTGGCGAAACCATTAAAAGAATTGCCAATGCTTTAGATGTGCAATTATCGGAACTTACAGGTACCAGTTATATTCTTGAAACAAATGATTTAAAAGCAACTATTATCTATCTTAAAAAGCAACTTTCTAAAACCAATAAAAAAGCAGAAATCAAAACTTTTGAAAAGTTTATATCATTGTTAGAAAAATTAAAGGAAAGAGAATTAAGTAGCGAACAAAAAGAAGGTATTGAAAGTTATATTCAGTATTTGGAACTTGAAAAAATTCCATCGTTTAGTAACGACCTATACAAGCAGAAATTGACAAAATTCAAAAAGTATCTAAAAAACAACTTAGGCTTTTTACCTGCTAATTTTTATACAACTTGGATTGCAAGTTTTGCTATTTCATTTGCAATTGCTTTTGCTGTGCAGAAAAATATAGACCTATATATCAAAATTGGTATTATTTCGGCTGCTATACTACTGATTGGAATTGGAATACTAATCGATTTAAAAATGAAACGGCAAAAACGTTCTTTCAATTTTTGATTGCAACTAATCACATTTGGACTTAATTCATTCGGAACAAGCCATATTTTAAAATACAATAGATCGCTCGGACACCATCTTTCCAACCGATTTTTTTCCCTTCGTTATAACGTCTGCTTTCATACGAAATAGAGACTTCTTGTAAACGAATTCCTTTGATTCTTGAAATTTTTGCAGTAATCTCTGGTTCTAAGCCAAAACGTTTTTCCGTTATACGAATAGATTGCACCATTTGAGTATTGAGCAACTTGTAACAGGTTTCCATGTCTGTAAGTTTCAAACCTGAAAACAAATTTGAGAGAAACGTTAAAAACTTATTTGCATTGTAATGCCAAAAATAAGACGTGCGTTTCTCTTGCTTGTTTAGAAAACGGGAACCATAGACAATATCTGCGACATCATCCAAAATAGGTTGTAAAAGTAGATTGTATTCTTCTGGATTGTATTCTAAATCTGCATCTTGAATAATCAAATATTCACCTGTAGCTTTAAAAATTCCTGTTGCTATAGAAGCGCCTTTTCCTTGGTTTTTTCCATGTTCAAAGAATTGTATGTCTAAGGAAGGATTTTCATTCATAAACGCATGTACCAACTCTTTTGAATCATCTTGCGAGCCATCATCTACAATAACAAACTCTTTTTTGATATTTTCAATCAACTGTACAGCTTTGATTCTGTCTAAAATGAAGCGAACTGTAGCAGCTTCATTATACACAGGAATAATGATAGAGAGTTTAGTTAGCTTCATTGATCTCTTCTATTTTTTTATTGTTCCTGTAGATACTTTTTTCAATGATGGTTCCATTTCTATCTTTTTTCACCACTTCTCCATTCAACTTTCCATTTTCCCAAATACCTTTTAAGCTTTCACCATTGTTAAAAAATACAGCTCCTTCACCATGTCTGACATCATTTTTCCATTGCCCAATATATTTTTGTCCATCTTCCCAAACATAAGTTCCCAAACCATTTCGTTTTTCATTTTTCCAATCGCCCCAATAGCCTAATTCTGGCGTAAATTTCATTAAATAGGTATTTGGATTTGGCAACTGTAAGACTGTTTTAAATTTATTCGGATACCGATCTATTACCGGCACTAAATATTTACTTGTAGATGAATATCCTAATTGTTCAACTACTACATAAGCTACTTTTTTTTGTTTTAAATATTCTATTTGCGCTTCTTTATCAAGTGTTTTTTGATAACTAGTTACATTCTTTTTTGAAAAGAGATAAAATAATCCTTCTTTTCGCACTACTGTAATTGCATCTTTATCAGCATTCTTATTGATCCATTCTGCCAAAGCGAAATAGTTTTTATAATTATCCGCATATTCTAAAGTTGCTTTTTCGTTCAATTTAGAAATAGAGGCATCACCATAGATAATAGCCCAAATACTTAGTATTAGTACGCTTATTGAAATTAATACAACCTTTGATTGCTTTTTTAATAGGATTGCTTGAAACAATATTACAACTTCTATCAGACTAAAAATTAGCAGAAAAATACACAACGGAATAAGTGGTACAAAAAAACGCGTTCCATCCCATACACTTGGCCATATCATGAGCAAACCGAAAAACGCTAACATGTAAAAAAATATAAAAGTTCTGAAGTTTTTTAATCTATAAACTCCAAACATAATTCCTCCTAAAATTAAAATTCCTAATAACCACTCTGTCATAAAAGAAGTAGTATCTGAGTACATAATTTTTTTGACAGAAACCAAGCCTGAAGGAATTTCTTTAGTTATGTAACGTTCAATATTTATAAAAACTCGGTGGCATATATCTATAAAATCTGCTTGTCCAAGTTCAGGTTGATATGGGTTTTTTAACGATAATTGTGATACATACGTGTTTCCAACCGCGTTCATGTTTCTTATCATCCATGGCAGATAAAATAGGATAAATCCACCTGCCAAAGTAAGGGCATAACGCCAGTGTTTTTTGGAACCTAAATAACAAATTATACTTATCAATAATGCCAATCCAACAGAACGTATATAGAATGAAAATACCACACAAATCAACAGTAAGAAGAAATGTCTGTTTTTTAAAATAGGTTTTGAAAAATCTATTTTTGAGAAGAGCCATATACACAATAAAGAGAAAAATAGAAACGGAATTTCACTCATCATTATGGTAGAATAACTTAAAATATGATAATTCAATAATGTAATGATACTTGTCGCAAAAGCTATGTGATCGTTTTGGGAGAGTCGTTTTACAATAAAGAACAAAAGTAAAATAGCGCCTAACAGAAATACTCCATTTAGTATTTTAACGGCTACAATGTCACTTGAAAATAGTTTAACTATACCAGCAATAAGTACTGGATAACCCGGTGGATAATGATAATGTGCTTCTTTTTGAAAATGTTGAATATTGGTATATCCTTCTCCTTTAGCAAGTGCATTTCCTAAAATGTAGTAATTAGCATTATCGCCTCCCAAACTCACTTTTTCATCAAAAATAGTACTGTAAATCGCAAAAAAAGCAATGATCAACGTAAGAACGTATATAATTCTAATGCGTTGTGGATGAGATGCAAAGGATTTGATCATATTGGTTTTGACGTTTCAAACGCATTGTCTTGATTGGTGCTTCAATATAAAGATATTATTAAAATTAACCGTGAGAGTTAGCCTTAAATATGAATACAAAAAAAAGCGAAGCCATTTCTGAACTCGCTTTTCTTTTAGTTTTTTATGAGGAGCTGAATCAAGTTTCGATTGACGTTTTATTTTAGGAGTTTGCGTATTCGTGCAATGTTTGCACTACGTAGTCAATTTCTTCTTTAGTATTGAATTTTGAGAAAGAAAAACGCAATGAAGGCTTTTCTAAATCTTCATCACTCAAAATAGCTCTTAATACATGTGAACCTTTGCTACTACCGGATTGACAAGCACTTCCTTTAGAGCAAGCAATTCCTTTTAAGTCCATATGAAATAACAACATCAAGGCTTTTTGCTGGTCAAATGGCAAACATACGTTCACCAAAGTATAAGTACTTTTAGTAGTTTCGTGACAGTTTCCATTGAATTTTACTTCTGGCAATACTTTCTTAAGTGCTGACATGAAGTAAGACTTCAATTCTTCTACATAACTCTTTTCTTCTTCCAAGTTGTCATAAGCCAAGCGAAATGCTTCTTCTAAACCTACAACATTGTGCACAGCTTCCGTTCCTGCGCGGAATCCACGTTCTTGTGATCCTCCAAAAATTAAAGGTTTTAATCCTGAATCTTTTCTAATGAATGCAAAACCAATTCCTTTTGGTCCGTGAAATTTATGTGCTGCAGCAGCCATAAAATCTACGGAAGTTTTTTGTACATCCCATTCAAAATGTCCGATAGACTGTACTGTATCTGAATGAAACAAAGCACCATATTCTTTACAAATAGCAGCTACTTTATCTACATCTAAAAGATTTCCTATTTCATTATTTACATGCATTAAACTCACTAATTTTTTAGAGCTATCTGCTTTTAGTAATGCTTCTAAATCTTCATAATCTGGTGTTCCGCACGATTGTAATTTTACATAGGCTACTTTTATATCGCTTTCTACACGCAATTGTTCTACCGTATGTAAAACGGCATGATGCTCAATTGGGGAAGTAATAATTGTAGTTACACCTAAATCTCTTACCGAACAACGTAGCGCCATATTATCAGCTTCCGTTCCTCCTGAAGTAAAAATAATTTCTTGCGGAGAAGCGTTTAAATATTTAGCAATGGTTTTACGTGCCGTTTCAATAAGCGTCTTAGAGGAACGCCCAAAACTATGTGTTGAGGATGGGTTTCCAAAATTTTCTTCTAGCGATTTCTTGATACGATCTACAACCTCTGGTCGAATTTGTGTCGTTGCTGCGCTATCAAAATATACGTTTTTCATTTAGTTATGTTTGTAAATTGGGTTGGTTGGCTTAAAAGATCAACAAAAATAGGGGAAATAAAATTATTAACAAGAAGTTTGGATATAAATAGAGTTTTCTTAATACATTTGTTTACGAATTTGATAGAAAATATAATTGTACCTTTTTATGAAAAAAATAGTGCTGCTTTTTGTACTCGCGTTTACATTTTTTAGTTGTGATGATGGAGATTTAACTTTGGAAGAAATTGATTTAACAACTGGTTCTACTGTTGATGCGTGTTCAGATCAATCGGGAGTTACATTATTGTTTAAAATTAATGGTGCAGAAACATTAATTCTGGAAGTTCCAAATGATATAATTATCAATGAAGTTACCGAAGATTCAGACACGCCACGAACTGCCACTCTAAGTGGTGATGCTTCTAGTTTCTACCGCAGCTTTGAAAGCAATATTAGTAATAGTTATTTTTGCGATCAATTGCCTTCTGACACTCCCATTACTTTAGAATATACCGCACAATCAGGAAGTGTGGAAGTCATTACCGTAGAAGCTTTTAATGAAGAAAATGTTTTAATAGGATATGATCATACAATCCTCTTAACCAATGTTGTATACACAGGAACTAACGGACAAGATATTCGTTATGGAGAATTTCCGTATGGAACTTTTAGAACGGCTTTACCGTAACTATTAAGTCAGAATTCTTATATTTTCCAATAAACCTAAAAATTGAGAAACCTCAACATCTGTTTTACAACTAATGATATTTCTGTTTTTTCCATTCGTCAATACCAACGCATAGCGTTTTTTACCAAATACCTTCTTTGTTTTGAGTCTTTTGATTTTATGAACAGGTATTTCTTTAGTAAATGATTGCTTAAAACAGAATAATAACATCGCTACTATAGAAATAACTGCTATATCTATCTACAGGTAATCAAGTTGTCTATATGTAGAGATTAATCGTTTTGTTAATTGAGTAATGGCATTAAAAAGATTCAAAACCATAGCGAAATACACTAACATATGCTGGTATTTAAGTCCATCATTTATTTATAGTGACTGATTATTTTCGTTGTATTTGACACTCATTTTTATTTTTAAACATTAGTCAATTTTCACCCCATTTTCATTTAGATACTTATGCTTTTCTTGTATACTTTGAACATTCGTATTTAAATCTAAAAAGACATTATCATATAATTCTCGTGGAATTTTTAATTTTTGGGCTTTCATTGCAAATTCTTTTGATTTTTCATTGATCTGCTTCCTAAGTTTATCAAGCTTAGGACCAATAAATTTCTGAATTTTAATTGGAGCTACACCTGCCTTTAATAACCTGACACCTTTATTATAAAAATGTATAGAAGAATCCATGAGTTGTTCTATTTCAGCTTTAAAATCATCAATTTTTGCTTGTTTACCAGTTTTGGATTCTGTACATGAGAACTGTACAATACATGCTAGTAATAGGATGAAAATATTTTTTTTCACAGTGATAGGTAACAATTTAATAATCATTTAGGATTCTGGTAAATATACACTTCTGTTGCTCCCGAACCATATTTTTGATAGTTGGCATCATAGTATTTTACATTGTCGTAACGACCAAACAAGTATTCCAACTCTTGTCGCAATACACCAGCACCAACTCCGTGAATAAAAACTACTTTCGGAATGCGTTTTCTAATGGCAAATTCCAGTTGCCGTTTTGCAGTGTCAGTCTGCAAAGTAAGCATATCATAATTGCTCATGCCTTTGTTCGATTTAGTAAGTTGATGTATGTGCAAATCGACTTCCAAAATTGTTTCTATACGTTCTTTTCTAGTTTTTTCTATAGTTCGTTTTGGCTTTTTTGCGGCTTCTTTTTCTTGTAATGCGTTGTATATTTTTTGATTGGACAATTCGCGTGAAATTTCATCCAAAGATACTTTTACCAATTCAGAGGCTTCAAAATTTAATGGAAAACCTTCATTTGTCTCTATGGTAACTGTATTACCGTTAACAGCTTGCACAACTCCTGCAATGACATCATCAATTGCCTCTACCTTATCTCCTACTTGAAAACTCATGATTCTTACTTTAGAATTGCCTTTGTATCAGCAATAATTTATTTACAAAAATAACACGAGAAAGTACATTATCCAACCATTACGTCCTCATCTACTTTCTGTTTTTTTCGATAAACAGATGGAGTCATGCCTGCAATATTTTTAAACGCATTGTTAAAGGCTGATTTTGATTTAAAACCTACTTTTTCACTTATGGCTTCAATAGTGTAATTTTTATATTGATTTGATACTAAAAGTTTCTTAGATTTTTCTACTCTAAAAGAATTTACGTAAGATGAAAAGTTTTGTCCAAATTCAGAATTCAAAATTTGAGAGACATATTTACTATTAGAATTTACCATTTTCGAAAATTCATAAATGGTTAATGTATTATTTAAATAAGCCTCTTCTACTTCCATTGCGATTGAAATGTCATTAATAAGGGTTTCGTTTTTTTGCACTTTTTGCATCTTTTTTTTGCCCACAGGGTCTTGCTGATTTACTTTAGAATTCTCTTCAAGTGCGAGTAGTTTTGCCTTCTTTTGTCGCATTCCACGTATACCTACAAATAACAAATAACTCATTAGGAAAACAATGAATGGTATATACTTAACTTTTCCTGAAATACTATTTATAACATAAGTTGACAAAATAAAAATGATGTATCCTATTACAAAATGTAGAATCCAGCGAATGCTAATACCATCGTAATAGGAATAAATTTCTTTGGAACGTTTTGTATAATACGAGTACGCTTTAAATATACTGTAGATGTAGTAAATATTAATCAATGGAAATATAAATAATATTGCTACATAATTACTGTAATTCATAACTACGACTGAAACTTCAAAACTAAAGCTTTCTTGATCTTGACTAAATGTAAGGTAGAAAAAACACAATGTGTTGATAACAAATAAAATTAAAGGAAGGAAAAAATGAATTATAGGTTTCTCTTTTGCTTTATAATTCAAATCAGATAGGCTAAGTACATATAAATAAATGATTGGCGGTACTGCTAATAGCCCTACATAAAACATCAATGATAAATAGTTAATTAGAGAAATCAAAAATTGATTTTCAAAATCATCTGCCACAAAAACCATTGTTAGTAACAACAAAATAAATATTCCAAAATAACTGCCCAATAATAGGGAAGATTTTGTTTTTTTTTGTATATTTTGTATGTTAAATCTTATAAAAAAGTAACTCGCAATACAAATGGGTATGATTAAAAGGGCTCTAAACATTTTTTAAGTAATATGTTAATAAATTAAATATTTTATGTATAAAGTCAAAAAAAATAACAAAAAAATAACAAAAAATGTAGCGATTCACGGAATCAATGTATATTAAACCGAAATCAGTACATCGTTATTTTAGGTTCAAAACTATATTCGCAGCATAATTTTTTTCCCAACAAACAATGAAATCTCTATTTACAAAACTAGCCTTTTTTATTTTTACTTTTTCATTGCATGCACAAGTTGGAATAGGAACAACTTCCCCTGATGCAAGTGCTGCTTTAGACATTTCTGCTACGGACGCTGGAATACTCATCCCTAGAATGACACAATCTCAACGAGATGGAATTTCAAGTCCCGCAACTGGTTTATTAATTTATCAATCAGACAACATTACTGGCTTTTATTATTTTAATGGAAGCACATGGGTTTCTCTCAGTGGTGGCGGAACTGACAATGACTGGACAATCGCAGGAAACGATATATACAACGCAAATTCTGGAAATATTGGTATCGGAAATGCTGCGCCTTCTGCGAAATTTCATTTAACAGGAACAACAATCCCTGGCAGTTCTGGCGGATCTATCGATTTACTAAATGAAGACTTCTCATCTTATAGTGTCAACCAAAATTATACTCCTGATGCAGATTGCTCCACAAATGGTTGGGAAGTTACAAGCACCGGAGATTCAAATAGTAATTGTGCAAACTGTACAGGTGACTTTTTATTTATTGATACAGAAAATTTCAATTGCGCTCAAAATGCTACTGCTATTATTACTTTTTCTAGTGCTCCTGCCACAACATCTGTTACTATAAATTTTGACTACAGATTCAATAGCTATACAAGTGACTCATTCAGAGCATATTTGTATAACGACACAACATCTTCACAAGTTGGTGCAGATTTAGTCAATGCAACAACGGATGTAAATACATCATACTCAAATACAGCTACAGTAAATGCCGGAGATACTTACTCTTTACGATTTGAATACATTGGAGATTTTGATTACGGTGCTACTGTAGACAACATAATAGTTAGTGAAACAGCCCCTGCCACCTCAGGCACATATATTTTAAGGCTAGAGGATGGTCAACAGCAAAACGGATACATTCTTACCTCTGACGCTAATGGCAATGCAACTTGGATGGCCCCATCCGGAGGTGGAGCAGATGACCAAACAATTGATTTGTTTAATTTATCTGGAAATGTCCTAAGTCTATCTTTGGAGAACGACGGACAAGCACCGCTTACTGTTGACTTATCAAGCTTGAGTGGCGGCGGGGGAAGTTATTCCTTCGAAAACGGACTTACAGAGAGTAGTGGTACAGTCCGTTTAGGAGGGACTCTAACACAAAATACCACTATTGATTTAAATACCAATGATTTTGCTTTAGATGGTGATTCTAAACGAATGATGACAGCTAGCTCTGATGTTGATTTTGTCTCTTTTGGAAATAGTACAGCAAACCCTGATACAGATTTTGACAATCAAACCTTTACAATCGATGGTGATTCTTATACCTTAGATGTTGTTTTAGGATATCATAGAGGTGCTAGTGGTGGCAGTAGCTTTAAAATGGGATCTGTGGAATATATGGTTGATGGTGGCGCCGAATTATTTTTAGACGGAGCAAGTGCTTTGAGCCCTTTTTATGACGCCTTTTCATTTGCTGATTTAGGAACAACAGATAATATAACCAACTTTAGTGGTACAAGTACCGGAGAATGGGAAGATATTTATGTTCAAAATACCGTGACTGTTTCCGATAGAAAAACAAAAGATAACATCTCAGAGTTAAACTATGGTTTAAAAGAAATTCTAGCATTACAACCGGTTTCTTTTGATTATAAGAAACAAATAGAAAAACAAAACAAATACAACGTTCCTTCACATTTACGAAAAAAGAAATTGGGATTTGTAGCACAAGAAGTCTTAGAAATCCTACCCGAAGTTGTAAAAACTCATGATTGGAAAGTAACAAATGAAGCTTCTAAAACTGTCGCTCTTAAAGAAAATAATATTTACGGAATTATGTATGCTGATATTGTTCCTGTACTTGTAAATGCAATACAAGAGCAGCAAAAAACAATTGAGCAACAACAAGACGATTATGAAACTTTAAAACGCAGAATAGAAAAACTGGAGGAAGATTTTAAAAAGCTTTCTAAGAGGTAATAATTATAACTGATAGCAATGAAAACAAAAGTATTAATATTTCTACTACTGCTGCATTACAGTTTTAGTTTTGGTCAATTACATATTGAAAACAACAATACACTCTATGTACAAAATCAAGTCGTTTTTGTAGAAAATAATGTAGATATTGAAAGTGGAAGTGCTATATCTTTGCGAGATGAAGCCCAACTTATACAGGGAAATTCAGGAACCTCTACAAACTTAGGATCTGGATATTTATCAGTTTTTCAAGAAGGAATAAATTCTCCTTATCATTATAATTATTGGTGCGCTCCTGTAGGAGACTTTAGTACAAATAGTTCAGGAAATCAGAATTTTAGCGTAAACATGATGAGAGATGAATTTGGTACTTCTGCCCTATTTACCAATTCGTATGAAGGAGTAAGTTCTCCGCTTACCATTTCTAGTCAATGGCTATACACTTACGACAATGGAACCGTTTATGCTGATTGGGATGCAATTAACGAAAGTACCAACATAAACCCAGGAGTAGGTTTTACCATGAAAGGCACAAATGCGGTAACTAACCAACGATATGAGTATAGAGGAAAACCTAATAACGGAACAATCAACCTAAGTGTGTTAGCCAATCAAAATAGACTTATTGGAAATCCGTATCCTTCTGCTTTAGATGCTGATCAATTCATTTTGGACAATGCCGCTACGATAACAGGAGAACTATTTTTCTGGGATCAATGGGGAACTGGTTCTCATTACCTAAGTGATTATGAAGGTAATTATGCAACTTATACATCCTCTGGATTAGGCATGGGAACTGGCATTGCTGCAACTACACCTACAACAGATTACGGAGCTGGCGGAATCAACTCAACAAATACAGATATAAAAACTCCAAAACGCTACATCCCTATAGCACAAGGATTCATGGTTGAAGGGAATGCTACAGGAGGAACTGTGGTAATACAAAATTCTCAAAGACCAAAATTACCTGAAACTTTCCAGAGTGATTATAAAGAAAATGCAGGTGATTCAGATTTCTTTAGTCCTTCAAACAATATAAATTATTATTTAGGAAAAGCTTTTCGCTTTCCTACCTTCATATTTAAAATCAGTGTAGAAGATACTTATGATCGTAGATTAATGTTAGTACTGCGTGATGATGCAAATTCTAGTGCTGAATATGGTAAAGACGCAAAAGCCTCTGAAACACTTACTTCTGATGTTACTTGGCTGATAGAGAATGAATCGTTCATTATCCAATCTGATAAATTTAGTATTGATAAGAAATTGCCCTTAGTATTTGATATTGGGATTTTGAACGATTTTTCATTCTCGCTTGAAGCGACAGAATTCACTGACAATCTAGATATTCGAGTATTTTTACATGACAAGGAAACTGGACAATATTATGAATTTACATCTTTTGATGATAAATTTGATTTTACTCTTCCTGCTGGACGCATAAGTGAGCGTTTTGAAATCACTTTTTCTGAGGAAGTTTTATCTGTAGATGATACTAAGATTCAAAGTCTCACTATCTTTCAAAATAACGCCTCACAGATACTTAACATACTAAACCCAAACCGTATGGAATTAAAATCAGTGACTATGCACGATATTTTAGGAAAAAAACTTTGGACAAAGAAAATTTCTGGCAACCAAGAAACGATCAGTATGGACACAAGTACACTGAGTGATGGTATATATATAGTTTCTGTGCTCAGTCAAGAAAATCAAGTACTAACAAAAAAAGTTACGGTTACAAATTAACTCTTTTGAGTATTAGTGTAGTTTACTCTTCTTCTAATTCTTCTTGTTGTGAATATTTTTCTCGGTTAAAATATTCTTGATTTTGATATTCTTTATGTGGATTTGACATTAGACGAGAAGTCACTTTATACAAACCAAACATCATTATGCAAACAGCAATGACCGTAACTACTATTTGTGTTTCACCTTTTATGTCTTCTCGAAAGAGCAATACTCCTCCACCGAGAAATACCATAATGAAATAAATTGCTGTTTTGTATTTAGAAATCACTCTATATTAATTTTTGGGTACAAAAATAGTAACTTTCTTTGGAAGCAAATTCATTTTGTGGTAAAACTAATGTGTATCCTTGAAAACAAGTTAGCTATTGCTGAGTAGCACTAAGAATAAAATTGTTAGAATAGCAGCTGCAATCACACAAAAAATAGCCAAAGTAAGAAACTTGAAGTATAGTTTTAGCTTTGAGAATGCTTTGGTCAAATCGTCCGTATCTTTTTCTAATAATGCCGTTTTCATTCGTCTTGAAAAACTGTATAAATATAATGCAGGAAAGAAACTTACAACAGCAATGAGCATATATATAATGGAATATGCATACGGAGGTAATTCACTCAAATTTGATAAAACCGTTGCGGCATCATTGAAGAATATTAGTGAAAAAATACCGACAAATAACAAGAAGCCTGAGAGTACAAACCCTATCATAGAAAGCACGAAAGCCCATTGAGAAGTTTCGCGAAGGAACTTCTTTGAGCTTTCGTTTAATCGTAATTCGAAGTTATCGAATACACTACTATCTTGTTTGCGTATCGGCACTATTCAAATTGTTTAAGTGTTTTAGTGATGATAGACACGCATTCTAATAACTGTTCTTCATTCATTACTAGTGGCGGTGCAAAACGGATGATATTTCCATGTGTTGGTTTTGCTAATAAACCATTATCACGTAATGCCATACAAATATTCCATGCCGTATCACTCTCTTCTTTATCGTTAATTACTATGGCGTTTAACAATCCTTTTCCACGCACTAGCCTCACAATATTACTTGTTTCAATATAACTATTTATTTCAGCTCTAAAAATATGGCCAAGTCGTTCCGCATTTTCTGCCAAATTTTCTTCTTTAACAACTTCTAATGCTGCTATTGCCACACGACATGCTAAAGGATTTCCTCCAAAAGTGGATCCATGCTCTCCTGGTTTGATAGTCATCATAACTTCATCATCAGCCAATACAGCTGATACTGGAAATACACCACCTGACAATGCTTTACCCAAAATAAGAATATCTGGTCGGAAACCGTGATGCTCACAGCAAGTCATTTTTCCAGTTCGTGCAATTCCTGTTTGTACTTCATCAGCGATAAATAGTACATTTTTAGACTTACATAAATCATAAGCAGCTTTTAAGTAGCCATCATCTGGAACCATTACTCCTGCTTCTCCTTGAATCGGTTCTACCATAAATCCTGCCACATTAGGGTCTTCTAAAGCTTTTTCTAGAGCTTCCAAATTGTTGTAATCTACAATCTCAAAACCTGGCAAATATGGTCCATAATCACTGTATGCACTTGGGTCTGTTGAAGAAGATACTGCAGCTAAAGTTCTTCCCCAGAAATTATTTTTAGCAAAGAGAATTTTCGCTTTGTTCTGTTCTATCCCTTTGACCAAGTACGCCCATTTCCTGCAGAGTTTCAAAGCGGTTTCTCCACCTTCCACACCTGTATTCATTGGTAAAATTTTGTCGAATCCAAATAATTCTGTTGCATACTTTTCATATTGCCCAAGCACATCATTATGAAATGCTCTTGATGTCAATGTGAGAATATCCGCTTGTTCTTTTAATGCTCCAACAATTTTTGGGTGACAATGTCCTTGGTTCACTGCAGAATATGCAGATAAAAAATCGTAGTATTTTTTTCCTTCTACGTCCCAAACATATACGCCTTCTCCTCTACTCAATACTACTGGTAATGGATGGTAGTTGTGCGCTCCATACTTGTCTTCTAATTCAATTGCTTGCTGAGATGTTAATTGTTCTAAAACAGCCATTTTAATAAATTTTTTAAGTGAATAAAATAACCATTCCTACTGTACCTTTATCCTTTCGAAGAATTCGAAAATTCAGCGTGGGAGAGAAATCATCCCTAGAGGCTTGCAAATTACTAAATATTCATCTTGTAATAAAATCTTATTCTGATATTTTAGACGCTAGGGATGAAACTTGTAATTCCAAACGTTTCATTTCTCTTAAAATGGCACGTTTGTCCATTTGCATCCATGCATATAATTTAATCATTGCATTAAACATAAAGCTGATTAAAATTCCTAATCCCCATTTAAGCATTTCGTTGGTTTCTGTAACTTTAAAAAATTGTATTAAACAGTATACCAACATACCAAATGCCACTAAATTTATGATGTTTATAATAAGAACTAACCAACCTAACTTTCCGTTAAAAATGCTACCAATTGATCCCCAAAGTCCTTGTTCGTCTAATTCGTCATAAAACTTTGACTCTTCTTCTGTAAGTGTTTCTTTGATTAATTTATCGATGTCTTCCATTGTGCTCATAATTTCTATTTTTTTAATTGTTTTTTGATGTGTTCTCTTGCATGATACAGACGTGATTTGGCAGTTCCTACTGAGATTCCTAATGTTTTAGCAATATCTTTTAAGCTCAGTTCATGTACATAAAATAATCGTACTACTTGCTGTTGTGAACTCGAGAGCTTTGCTATAGCTTCCTTGAGTTGCTGCTTTAATTGCGATGAATCAGTTAACGGAATGTCACGAATAGATTCAGTGACGTTGTAATCGTTTTGTTGTTGTTTTTGCTTTGCAATTGTACGTGTCCAATCAATGGATTTTCTGTGTACAATGCGCAACGCCCAACTTTTAAAACGTTCAGGATTTTGAAGTGTTTCTACTTTATCTATAATCAACTTCCAACTGTCTTGCGCAATGTCTTTTGCCACATCTGCATCTTTGACAATCCAATACGCATGATTACAAAATGTTTTGTGAAACCGTTTCACCAATACTGCTAAGGCTTTTTGATTACCTTCAACATATTGTGTTACCAATTCGCCATCTGATATGTGATCTTTCTTATACATAAAAAACATTCCGTTTACACTACAGACGGAGAAAAATTGGAAAGGTTCATTTTTTTTGAAAAGATTTTGTTTTTTTTTTAAGATATAAAGAAAGTATCATATCTGTAGCAACAGAAAAAGCTTCTGTTTCCAGAAGCTTTTATCATGATCATGTCATATCTATCTATTATCTATGAGATTGTAATTACATCCACTTAGCTACAAACTTTCCATATTTATCTGACATCTTGATCAACTAACTCAAAAAGTTTTTTACAAACTAATTGATATTTTAAAACTGCGCTACTTCAGTACTATCTTTCATAGCAACTGTACTTGCTGCACCTGCAGTTACTGTATTTTGAACCGCATCAAAATAGGTTGTCCCCACAAAACCTTGATGTTTTACAGCATTGAATCCTTCTTTTTGTAATGCAAATTCGCGTTCTTGCAATTCAGAATAGCCTGCCATTCCTCTTTCTTTGTATGCTTTAGACAATTCAAACATGCTTGTATTTAGCGCGTGGAAACCTGCTAAGGTGATGAACTGGAATTTATAGCCCATTGCTGCCAATTCTTCTCTGAATGTTTCCATTTCTGCGACACTTAGTTTTGCTGCCCAATTGAAAGATGGCGAACAGTTATACGCCAACATTTTCCCTGGATATTGCGCATGAATGGCTTTTGCAAATTCTCTTGCATAATCTAAATCAGGATTTGAAGTTTCCATCCAAACTAAGTCTGCATAAGGTGCATAACTCAATCCACGAGCAATTCCTTGTTTGATTCCATTATTTACATGAAAGAAACCTTCATGTGTACGTTCTCCTGTAATGAATTGTCCATCTCTTTCATCTATATCACTTGTTAACAAGTTGGCAGCATCTGCATCTGTTCGTGCAATGATAAGCGTTGGAACCCCCATGACATCCGTTGCCAAACGCGCTGCTACTAATTTATTGATCGCTTCTTGCGTTGGCACTAACACTTTTCCTCCTAAGTGACCACATTTTTTAGCCGAACTTAATTGATCCTCAAAATGAACTCCAGAAGCTCCAGCTTCTATCATTGCTTTCATTAATTCAAAAGCATTCAAATTCCCACCAAAACCAGCTTCTGCATCTGCAACAATTGGCACTAAGTAATCCAATTTATTTTCTGCTTCATTCACACATTGAATTTGATCGCGACGCAATAAGGCATTGTTGATACGTTTTACTACTTGCGGAACACTGTTCGCAGGATATAAGGATTGATCTGGATACATTTCACCAGCCAAATTTGCATCTGCAGCTACTTGCCATCCACTTAAATAAATAGCTTCCAAACCAGCTTCTACTTCTTGTACCGCTTGATTTCCTGTTAAAGCTCCTAAACCAGCTACAAAATCTTGGCTGTTTAACTTTGCCCATAATTTTTCAGCACCCAAACGTGCAATACTGTGATCTAACTTGTATGAACCTTGCAATTTTACCACTTCTTCAGCTGTATAAGGTCGTTCTACACCTTTCCAACGCGGATTTGTTGTCCAATCTGTAATTAATGCTTGAATTCTGTCTTGAGTTTTCATAAATTTGTAATAGATTATTATAATTGATAATTAGATCCTGTTGATTGTTGCCGCAATCGCAGGATTGTTTTTTTTTAGATATGTAAATAAGCAGGAAGCGTCAAAAATTCTTCAAATTCATTTGCTGTGACTAATTTTTTGAATAGTAAAATTGCCAAGTTGAATTTTGTTTTTGGCAATGAATCTTCTCCTACTTCTGTGATGATTTTTTCAACTTCATCGTCAAAAATATCTTGAAATAACGCATTGTCAAACGTACGTCCGTCTTCCAATGTAACTTCATTTTTTAACCATTGCCAAACTTGTGTACGAGAGATTTCCGCAGTAGCGGCGTCTTCCATTAAATTGTATAGCGCAACCGCTCCATAACCACGTAACCAAGCTTCTATGTATAAGATGCCGACATTTATATTTTTTCGAATTCCGCTTTCAGTAACCGTTCCTGTTGGTAAGGCAACCAAATCTTTTTCTGTGATGTTGATATCATTTCTAGATATGTGTAGTTGGTTTTCCATTGGCATATATTTATTGAATTCGTTCATCGCCACTTCAACCAATGCAGGATGTGCTACCCAAGTTCCGTCATGCCCGTTTTTTACTTCGCGTTCCTTGTCTTTTCGCACTTTTTCCAGCGCAAGATCGTTGGCATGTTTGTTATTTTTGATCGGAATTTGTGCTGCCATTCCACCAATAGCCAGAATTCCTCGCTTGTGACAACGCTGAATTACCAATTTTGAATACGCATCCATAAATGGTGTTGTCATCGTTACTTGATCTCTGTTTGGCACCACAAAATTTGAATGGTTTCTGAATTTTTTGATGAAAGAGAAAATATAATCCCAACGCCCGCAGTTTAAGCCAACAATATGCTCTTTGAGTTCATAAATGATTTCGTCTAATTGAAAACTTGCCGTAATGGTTTCTACCAAAACCGTTGCTTTGAATGTTCCTTGGGCAACTTTAAGATATTCTTGTGCAAACTCGAAGACTTCATTCCACCAACGTGCTTCTAAGTAATGTTCTAATTTTGGTAAGTAAAAATATGGTGCTGTATTATTTTTTAGCATGATTTTGGTATTGTGAAATACGTACAAACCAAAATCGACCAAACTTCCAGAAGCTTCTTTACCTTCTATCAAAATATGTCGTTCATTCAAATGTAAACCTCTTGGGCGTACTAATAAAACTGCTGTTTCATCATTTAACTCATATGATTTATTACGTTTACTATCATGAAGTGCAATTGTTTTTTTGTTGGCATCGAGTAGATTTTGTTGTCCTTCAATCGTATTTTTCCAACTTGGCGCATTGCTATCTTCCAAGTCAGCCATAAATGTTTTAGCGCCAGAATTCAAAGCATTGATAATCATTTTTCGATCAACTGGACCTGTGATTTCCACGCGCCTATCTTGTAAATCATGTGGAATTGCACTTGCTTTCCACTCACCTTCTCTAATTGCTTTCGTTTCTCTTGGAAATTCGGGAAACTTTCCTGTATCAAACACGTCTTGTTGTTTTTTCCGCCTTTCTAACAATGCAATACGTTTGGCGTTGAACTTCTCATGCAAGGCTGTAATAAATGCAAAAGCTTCATCATTTAAAATTTCTGGATAGTAATTCTTCACTTCTTTAGCGAACTGAATTTTAGACTGTTGTAATAAAGTTTCTTCCATGACTCATAATTTTATGCAGCAATATTAAAACATTTTTTTCAATTTAGCGAACGTTCGCTAAATTATTTTTATTCGCTAAAAAATAAAAGTTCGCAAATTGTACTATATTTGCTTTTATGGAAGAAGAATACATCAAACTTATTTTTGGCTTAAAATTGAAGCAGATTCGTACTGAAAAGAATTTGTCTTTGTTTGGCTTATCTAAACTTTCGGGATTGTCAAAATCGTATTTAAACGAGATTGAAAAAGGTAAAAAATTTCCAAAAACGGATAAGATTGTTGTACTCGCAGAGAAATTAGAAGTTCCGTATGATCATTTGGTTTCGTTGAAGTTGGATAAGAATTTAGCTCCTATTGGTGAAATTTTACAATCTAAAATCTTAAAAGAAATTCCGCTCGAATTATTTGGCATTCAAGAAAGTACATTGATTGATATTATAGCAAATGCGCCTGTAAAAGTCAACGCATTTATTAGCACCATTATTGAGATTGCACAGCATTACAATTTTAGTCGTGAAAACTTTTATTTGGCTTCTGTCCGATCATTTCAAGAAGCAAACAACAATTATTTTGGCAATTTGGAAGACAATGTTTTACAATTTTCTAAAACCTATCAAGTTGATTTGACACAAAAGATTTCTTCACAAGAACTGGAAGATATTTTGGTGGAAGAGTTTGATTATACAATTAATAACGAAGAGTTGACTAAACATCAAGAATTAGGAAATTTACGCTCTATTTTCGTTCCAAAAACAAAAAACCTATTACTTGCTAATCATATTGATGATGCGCAACGCACGTTTATTTACGCAAAAGAATTAGCGTATAATTTTCTGGGCATTCAAGATAGATTGTATACTTTTTCTTGGATTAAGTTTGAAAATTTTGATCAGGTATTGCATAATTTTTACGCTTCTTACTTTGCCGGTGCCTTAATGATTCCAAGAGTTTCTTTGACACAACAGTTGACGACTTTGTTTGAACAAGAATCGTTTCAAAAAGAAGCATATTTACAATTGATTGATAATTATAATGCTTCCCCAGAATCCTTCTATCAACGTTTGACCAATATTTTACCAAAAGATTTTAATCTGCAGAATTTATTCTTTTTACGTTTTACACACAAAGCAAATTCCGATCGATTCGATTTAAAGAAAGAATTGCATTTATCACATCAACATTCGCCACACGCCAATGAAAACAACCAACATTATTGTCGTCGTTGGGTTTCTTTGAATGTTTTGGAAACCATTTCAGATACTGATAAAGACCATGTGTTTGACTTGCAAATTTCGCATTACAAAGAAGATAATATGCGTTATTTGGTACTTTCATCAGCGACCAAAGATCCGTTTAAAAAAGGATATTACCGTAGTATTAGTGTTGGCTTATTGATTAATAAACAGTTGAAACGTAAAGTTTCTTTTTTAGATGATCCTGCAATTAAAACCCAAGAAGTTGGTGTTACTTGTGAGCGTTGTGCTATTACAGATTGTAAGGTTCGAAAAGCTGCTCCAGTTATTTTAGAGAAACAACAACGTTATATGAAAACGGCTGTTGTTGTGGATGATTTAATGGAGAAATTTGGGTAGTTTTAATAGGTATTCATTTTTTGTTTGTATACCATAAATTCTATCCAAATCAAACCTACAAAAATTCCAATAAAACCTAATAGTGTTATAAAATCATTGGCGAATGTGCCAGTAGTTAAGAGTTCATAAGTGTTTGATAACAAAGCCAAACAAAGTATAATTAATAGTAAAAATGTAAAAAGTCCTAGTTTTACGTTGAACTTTTTATTCTTTTCTATTTCAGGGAATTCTATAATCAATTTTGGTAATAATCGTAATATTGAAATCCTACGGATTCGTGTAATTGACAACGCATCTTTCTCGTATTTCCCATAAAAATCTTTATCGTTTGTTGTCATATTTACGGTACTCATAATACTTAAAGTCTTTCCCGTTTTTAAGGTTTTATTTTCCAATATCGTTTTAAACTCAGCTTGCTTTTTAGTGGAATCAATGTTGCTTTTAAAAATGGTCATTATTGATCTAGTTTATGAAATCGATTTTAAAAATAGTCAAATAGCATGGTACTAATCCCTTTTTACAACAAAAAAAACCACTTTGTTCTCACAAAATGGCTTTACTTCGTTTTCCTTACGATGCTATTATACTACTTTTTGTGTTTTATACAATTTGTAAAATAATGTTGGTAGAAATCCAAAGTTAAACAGTACAAAACCTAGCATCATTAATATAGCTGCAAAAGGCCAGTGAAAAAATTCAAACATGATTCCTGTACTTAGCGTAAAAAAGGCTAAAAAGCCTAATACATAAACTGCATTTTTCATTTTTTGTGGGTGTTAATTGTTCGTATTAAGATTGATAATTGAATATTGATTGTTTGTATTTTTGGTAAAAGAATAGTGGTGCATATACAAGTAATAATAAAGAAACACCAAGCAATAATGCGATATTGGCATACGGCCATTGAAACATTTTAAAAAGTAGTCCAAGCGAAAATATAATTGTCATAAGTGCACCTATTATGTATTGAATTCTTTTAGTTTTCAATAGCATTTTTCCATGAAGTAATTGCTTTGTTTCTTTTTCCAATTGTTTGATGTTGTAGTATCCACCTAATTTCTGAATAGCTTCTTCATATGCAAGGGTAAAATCAGTATGGTTTGATTCTTCAATTGTCGTACAGATATGATCTATGATGTCATCTTTAATGTTCTTTGTTTGCAATCCGTGAAATTCTAAACTGTTTGAAATAAATTCAATTTGATTCTGTGTTATATTCATGTTACCAACGATTTAGGATTAAAAATAAGTGATAAGGTTTCAATAAAATCATTGATTTCGGCTGTCTTTTCCGTGATGACTTTCTTTCCAGAATTTGTAACTTTATAATACTTACGCACACGTTTTCCGATATATACTTTTTCCGTTTCCAGAACACCTTGATGTTCCAATTTGTGAAGTATAGGATATAAAGCGCCTTCACTGATATCAATTTTTCCTTTGGTCAATTCTCGTACTTTCTGAGAAATCTCGTATCCATACATTTTGTCTCCTGAACTTAATAGTTTTAAAATGATGGGAAGTAATATTCCTTTTGTTAGTTCTTTACTATACATAGGGCAAATATACATTTTATATAAATGTATTCAAATAAAATGTTTGAAATTATTATTACTTACTGATTTTCAAAGCCAGAACAACTCCAAATAAAATTACGTGTTCTTATACGATAGGTTTTTTTCTCCTTTATTAGAAGGTTATAACTCTATTAATTTGTAATTTAAGTAGTTTTTATTTATATCGGTGACATCCGAAAAACCTATAACAAACGAGTAGGAAACCTATCAAAAACCAAAAATTATGAGTAATCAATATAATTCAGTAGTTGTAAACCCTATTAGAAACGGGAACAACCTAAACGTTATGGTCGGAGCGCAATCTGGCACAAATCCTGCAATTTTAACATGGATTATTGTACGCCAACAAGGCATTACCCGATTTTTTTATCCATACGATTTCAATATTCGCGGACAATATGTATATCCTAGACTTTCGCAATCAAAACTTTTCATTCCAATTTCTCCCCGGGATGTAAAAGTTGAAGTGTATTAGAGTGACTCTAATTGTGTTGCCTCGGCTGGAATTTCCTAATAATGTATTCTAAAACAATAAGAAATTAAATAATATTTAAAAATACAATCACTATGAGCACACAAAGTAAAATACGTCAGATTTCCTTAAGTCATGACGCATTACATATAAAATCTAAATCTGTGGATAAAGCTACAGAAGCTTTTATGGGCAATATACATGAGATTACATTAAAATTGGCTTCTGAAGGTGTACACACTAGTGGTGTACGTATTGTAGAAGCTAGTTATGAAGGAGGTATGTTCCATTTTAAGTTTGAAGACCCTGACAATTTTATTGATCATGTTTCATTACACATGAATCAAGCAAATCCGAAAGCAAAAATTGAAGTACATCATACTTCAGCTCGAAGTTAAATATCAATTGCTAGTTTTTAGTTGTTACATCTCTATTATGCTCGATGTAGCAGTTACTTACAATTGAGTACTATTTTAAAACTAGTTTAGATTTTCTGTAAAAATCTCAGATTCAATTCCTTTAAATGAAATTCTACTAGTATACGTCTTTAAAATGTCATTTAAATTTACTTTGTTGAAGTCATCATTACCTAATGCAATAGATAATTTGCCATTATACATTCTATAAGTCAAATAATGAAATTCATAATTCTTTGGATCATTTCTATATATAAGATTTATCGCTCCTCCTGATTATTTATCGCTCAATGAAGGCACAGAATATGCTATATTATTCAATTTCATATTATTCTTCATTGTTTTCTTCAATTTGTTATGAAGACAGGCAAGCATTTCTTTTCCTGTGCTTTAGACATACTACTTATACCTTTACCATATGATTGTGCCACACCACTGAATCTAAACATCTCTTTGGTGTAGTTATTATAAAATAACTCACAACCATTATCTAAAATACTATTGAAAAAATTTTAACTTTGAGTAGCTATAAATTTATTTAATTCATTATCCTTTTTCCCACAAGAACTAATTGTAGTCATTAGCACACATAAAATGAGTAGTTTCTTCATAATTTTATAGTTTATTTGGTTCGTGAGATAAAACCTACATCACAAATAACAAAAAACTAAATATTTAGATTTCATTTTAAAGTTTTCCTCATTCACAAAAACTATACAACTCAACTTCTAATTAGATTTCTTTATTTGCTGTATTTCGATTTCTCCTTGCATTGAGTAAAGACAAGATAATCCATAAATAATTGGCGACAACAAAAATATAAGTAACATGAAAACTACAATCACAGGACTAATTGCATATGCTTCTGAGTTGGGAAGAACAACGCTAAAACTAAAGCTTCCTAGCTGATGAATATAAAATATATGTAATGTACTAAAGATCGTTATCAATAAATAAGGAAGTACATAAACGAATAGGAATAAATTTCTAGCTATTTTCCAATTTTTAAATGATTCAGTTAATTCTTTTTCTTTTGATAAGATAATCATTGCTACACAAAACACTACCATTGAAAAGTCAATTATGATGCTAAAGAACTGACGTGTGTAATAAGTAAAACTAGAATCTATGTAAATAAAAAAGTCATCTACAGACAATAATATAAATAACAAAGTTGCTATTTTCACAAATAACATACTGCTTGAAAATAAGGGATTGGAAACTGGAATTTTTGCTATATTAAAAACTCCAACACAAATCATAATCGCACCAACAATATCTGGTAAAAAATCAATTTGCATACCTATTTGATTATTTACAGCATAAAAATCTATATCTACAACAGCTAAAATAATTCCCCAAAAAATTAAATTTAAGTTACGTGGTGTTTTTTCCATTTTGGTGTTTATAATGTTACTTGCGAAATATACTAAAAATTTATTGTTAAATCCTTTCATACATTTATTCAAACTAAACTTTTCACACTTTTCTAAATATTGCCCATAGATTTTAGCTGTATATTTATAGCTATTATTATTTTTGCCGCATGGGAAGAAAGAATCGTAAGAAATTGTTTGAGCAGGTTGCTGTGGTTGATACAGCTACGAAAGGTAAAACGGTTGCCAAAACAGAAGATGGCACTGTGATTTTTTTACCAAATGCAGTACCTGGTGATGTCGTAGATATTCAAACGTATAAGAAGCGAAAAGCATATTATGAAGGGAAAGCAGTGAAGTTTCACTCGTATTCCGATAAGCGTACCGAACCTGTGTGTGAACATTTTGGGACCTGTGGTGGTTGTAAATGGCAACACATGGCATACGAACACCAATTATTTTATAAGCAGAAAGAAGTTCTTAATAATTTGACACGCATTGGAAAAGTTGAATTACCAGAATTGACACCTATTTTAGGAAGTGCTCAACAATATTTTTACCGTAATAAAATGGAGTTTTCTTTTTCCGACAGTCGTTGGTTGACACAGGAAGAAGTAGATTCACAAGAAGATTTAGGTGATAGAAATGCTTTGGGCTTTCATATTCCAGGCATGTGGGATAAGATTTTAGATGTAAAGAAATGTCACTTACAAGCCGATCCTTCAAATGCAATTCGTAATGCGATTAAGGAGTTTGCCTCTGAAAATAATATTGCGTTTTTTAACACACGTCATCAAACAGGATTATTGCGAACATTGATGATTCGTACCTCATCGATTGGCGAAGTTATGGTCTTGATTCAATTCTATAAAGAAGATACAGAAAAGCGCGAATTACTTTTAAATTATGTACAAGAGACGTTTCCTGAAATTACAGCGTTATTGTATGTAATTAATGAAAAAGGAAATGATACAATTTACGATCAGGATGTGATTTGTTTTCACGGACGCGATCATATTTTTGAAGAGATGGAAGGTTTGAAGTTTAAAATTAATGCTAAATCTTTCTACCAAACAAATTCAGATCAAGCATACGAACTGTATAAAATTACACGCGATTTTGCAGGCTTAGCTGGTGATGAATTGGTATACGATTTATATACAGGAACAGGAACCATTGCTCAATTTGTATCAAAAAAAGCTAAAAAAGTAATTGGTGTTGAATCTGTCCCAGAGGCGATTGATGCTGCCAAAGAGAACGCCGAATTCAATAATATTACAAATACGGAGTTCTTTGTTGGTGATATGAAAAAAGTGTTTAATGCAGAATTCATCAATACACACGGAATTCCTGATGTGATTATTACAGATCCGCCACGTGATGGAATGCATGCTGATGTGGTGCAACAAATTTTAAATATTGCACCTAAAAAAGTAGTCTATGTAAGTTGTAATAGTGCTACACAAGCGCGCGATTTGGCTTTGATGGACGCCATGTATAAAGTAATAAAAGTACAGGCAATAGATATGTTTCCTCAAACGCATCATATTGAAAATGTTGTGTTGCTTAAAAAAAGGGATCTTACAGTATAATTAAAAAATTAATTGCGGAAATATTGCAGAAATCACTAATTAACTATTCCTAAAATTAGGGTTTGATACTGTTAGTGATTCGCCTGTTAAAACACATTCTGTGTATCGGTGAATACAATCATCTTGTTCTCCAGATACAATCCTCGCTTCAATTTCATATATATTGTTATCGTATCCATTTTTTAAATGTTCTGCTGTATAATTTATTAGAAAAGATAAAACACCTTCTTCCTGGTATTGTTGCCAATGAACGCGCTCGTGATTTTCTAGCATTTTATTACCTTTTTCATCTTCTTTGATAAATATCCCTACCATTGGAATTGAAATGCCGTTAAAACCGCCTATTATGTTTTTCACATAGTATATTTCTGGTTCGCTTTGACGTTGAATGTAATCGACTAACCCAAATACTCCTAGTGCAATTAATGCTCCTGTTTTCATATCGTAATAGTTTCTGGTTGAGTTAACTCTTTATATTTTTGAGGATTTCTTTTTTTAAATTCTTCTTCCCAAATAATGTAATGTCCGTTTCCGTATCTACCCCTATTTTCAATTAAGAAGTCCTTAACTTCAAAAATAGCATCTGGTAAATGTTCCCATCCTTTTTCACCCTTAAACTTCTCACCTTTTGTTACTTCTAAAATATAGATGAAAGAAATATTCGGATATTTTAACACAAAATCTTTTTTAAAATCAATAACGCGTAACTTTTCATTTTCAATAAAATAATTAATCATATCAATTACTATGAATTTGTATTTTCCAGTTTTACATGCGTCATCAAGTTCCTTTAAGGTTCTAATGTTTGATGGAGAAGCGTTTGGATTTAAATGCAAATTGTTTTCTCTCCAAATATCTTGTGTGCTTTTACAAAAACCCTGGTCCGCAAAAACATAAAGTAAATCACCATGTTTTCTAGCTAAGTAATCAGCAAATGCACATACACCTGAAGTCTTTCCGTTTTTTGGATTTCCGTAAACAGCTATTTTTAAGGTTTTGGCAGGTTCTTGTAAAAGATCTTCCCATCCCTCATCCATTTTGATGGTTTCAAAGTGCATTTTCATAAGATCATTGCTAGTAATTATTCCAGATAATTGTTTTGCTTTTTTATTTGGTAAAGGTTCTACATTTACATTAGATATTATATTTTTCGGTGTTTCCAAATCTAATGGAACAATCATTTCTACTGGAGGAGCAGGAATAGTTATTACATCTTTTTTTTTTGGGGGACCAGATAAGGCAAACGGTTTGACTTCTATTTTTTCTTTTGGATTTTTCAAGTATTTATTCAAATACTTTTTTGCTTCTATTAATTCATCATACAATCTATTGGTTGCTTTTACTTTACCTTTTTCAATAGATTTTTCAATCCTGTTGATTAAATTTTGCACCTTGCTTTCTTCTGGTGTTGTTCCCTGAAGACGAATAAATGAATTAAGAAGTGTTATTGCATAATTAATTGTTGATTCTTCGACATATTCTTTTAGTTGCTGAACTAATGCTTTACTTTTTAAATTCACATTTGCGTCAGCTTCATCTACTTCTACCTGGTTGTATATTAGAGTCACTTTATCAAATACTTTTTTATACAATTCTGAAACTGCAGACTTTCTTGTTTTTCTTGACACAGCAGCTTTTTGAAAAGCTTGAAATAACAATTGAATTTTTCTAAATGTTGTGTATTCGTCTTTTTTAACCATACTATAAAAACGACGAATTAGCATAAATTCATTAGAATAATGAGATACAATATTTGGATCTATTTTTTCAATTTTCTTAGCTTTGGTTTTCCTTGTGTTTGATACTTTTTTAGGTGCAGCTTTTTTAGGAACATACTTTTTTTGGGTTACTTTTTCTTCTTTACAAGGATTTGATGCACTTTTTAAAGATTTATTAATCAATTCTATCGTATCATCTATTTGTTGCTTTATGATGTCATTAGAATAAAATTCTATCACTTGTAATCCATCATTTGCTAAATCTTGTAATTCTGGATTATTAATTTTTTTCCAATCAACCAAAGGAACTTGTTCTTTATAATTTGATACTGTAATTTTCATACTATTCGCTTTTTAATTTTAGTATTTTAATTTTCATTCGCATAGCTAAAGCAATAGCAACTGCTTCTTTTTCTCTATCAGGTTGTTCTTTAATTAATTCCTTAGTAGGTATAGAACATACGCTGTGATCTACATCTGAAAATTCATAACTTAATAAATAGTTTAATGATGCAAAGTCATTAACGCGATCTTCTAAATTTCCAGATTTAACTTTATATTTCTTTTTTTCAGAAACTATGTTGGCTAGTATTTTTTCTGAAAACTCATCAGTATTCATATACTGTGCTTCCTCTTGAATTTCTTGTAACTCCTTTTGTAAATCAGCTTCAATTTTTGAAGTATCTGTATTTACATCAAATCCGCGAGAAGTAAATAATGATCTTTGAATTTTTAAAAATTCAGTAGTTGTCCTTTTGTATGCTCCTAAATAGCCATCATAAGATTTTGTTATTCTTGTATGGGCAGTAAAAGCCTGTATCAAATCTTTATCTGTCCAATCATTGTTTTGAATTGCTTGAAATTTTGCAATTGCTTCGTCAATTCGACGAATTTCGTCCAATGCTTTTTTAGAAAACTTGGTAGTATCTATTCCTGATAATGAATTATAGTATATCCTTTGTCCAGGAACACTTAATATTTCAGTTCTTTCCAAAGCTTGTTTTGTTGCATCAATCTTTTTTACATAATAATTTTTGTAATCATTGTATTTTTGCTCCAATGAATTGTACTTACCTAAGCTTTCTAATTGACTATTGACAATATTAAACTTTGCTACATTTTCTTCTTTCAATAATTTTATTTGAAATCTTTTTAATACATCTAAATCTGTAAGTAATGCAAACTTTACTTGGTTTGGATCAAGAGATTCCTCATCAAGTACATTTCCTCTATCTGTTTGATTCCATAAATCATTGATACGACTTGTTTTTTCTTCCAATTTTTGAAAAACGAAAATGTCCATTGAGTTTTCCATAAGCGGCATAACAATTCGGACATAACCAAATTTGTTTTTTTGTCTCCATATTCTTCCTTCTAATTGTCTTAGATCAGTAGGGTTCCAATTTGGGTATAAATTATATAAACATGTGGCGTTTTCCTGCAAGTTGATTCCCTCACGAATAGTACTTGTTCCTATGATTACTTTGCATACTCCTTCGTTAAAAGCAGCTTTGATTTTTTCTTTCTTTTTTCCAGATATTTCAGAAGTTATAAATTCAATTTCATCTACTTTTAATCGCGGATTGCTCTTTAATTTTTGCGCTTTTTTAAAACCCAATTCCATTTCAAGGTATTGTTTTATATATGGAAAGAATTCTTTACCTCTATCAATATATATAACTTGTCCACTAACTTCTTGGTTTCTGGATTCATGCCATTTTTTTACAGTTCTGATACATTCAACTGCATACTTGATTTTAGGGCTATTATTTACAAAATCTAAATAATCTTTCGGTGGTTCACTTCCTTTTACTAAAAATGGTGATAAAGCATTATTAAGGCTCAAACTCATTAACCTTAATATCCTACCAGGATCATCTCGTGTTACTCCCTCAGACGCTTCCTTGTTTATTTCTAATTGCGTTGAAGCCTGCTCTTCATTTAATGATAGATAAGTCAACACTTGTTTATCTAATTCCAATTTTTCAATACCGTTATCGGTTTGTATTGTAGTCTTTGGTAAATTGATCTTACATGGACGTGGAATGTTTGCTTCTTCACCTGTTTTGAAATTAATGTGACTATTTATAAGTTTTTGTAATGAGATTCTATTATTAAAGCTTTTAACCACGTTACGTTGTTGGATTTCCCCATCAACTCCAACCACATCTTCAGTTGTTTCTTGTATATATTGCTCAAAGAAATATCTAATATTAAGAATGCCGTTATCTTTCATGTATTGATAAGCAACCAATGATAACATAGAGTATATTTCTAATGGTGAATTTGTAAACGGTGTTGCAGTCAATAACATTACATTTCTCCCATATTTTCTCTGAATATAATTGCATAAAAAGAAAGCCTTTATTGCTCGTTTTGATGGTTGCCCACCTTTGATATGGAATTGTTTTCCAACTTCATCATCACTCTTTACTTCCGAAAAAATATTTTTATAATTGTGAGCTTCATCTATAACAATATAGTCAATCCCTAATGTTTCAATATCAGCAACTGTGTCTTTAATACCAACACCTATAATTTCACGAATTTTTTCATTTCCTTTCGCCTTATCACGCTCTGTTAATTTGGATTCACTCTGTTTCAAAATTTTGGATAACTCAATAAAGTGTTCTTCTTGAGTTTCTTGATTAAAACCTATTTTGTTAAATCCTTCATAAGTGACCAACGTAATAGAATTTTCTGGCACTTTCTTTTCAAAATTAATATTGTCATAGCCACTTCCTAAATTGTACCACTCATTAATCGTTATTCCTGTACCAGATAAAATTCCTGATAGTTTTTGCTCTGGTATGCCTTGCATCTCTTTTATCCAGTTCTTATAAGTAGGATTAGGGACGTTAACTAGTGGGCGTTTACATTTACCATTTTTTATGGCACTTACAGCTTCTATAATTGCCGTTATAGTTTTCCCAACACCTACATCATAAGCAATAATACCAGAACCTGTTAATTCCATAAATGCTATTCCCTCTCTTTGAGCAGGTCGAATATCTAAATCGAAACTCATAAACTTTTTAGATATCTCAACACCAATAGGTATTTTATTGCATTGTAAAGGCGCGGTTGAATTATATTTACTGTTGTAATGATAATCTAACTTTATTTGGTCATTAAGTTCTAAAGCTTCATGTAAAAATATTTTGAATAGTCTTTCTCCATTATCCCTAGTATATTTTTTTATTCTCAACCATTCAGGACCTTCTATGCCTCGAGGTTTTCTATCATTATTTAGATAATAATTAATAACCTGATAAGCATCTGCTTTTTCAAAAGCATCTGCAGCTTGTCCTCGTAACCAATCCTTAAATGCCTCTTGAAGAGTTGATTCTTCAGAAAGAATAATACCACTATCCTCTCTTAATGATTTTATTTTGAACTCTCTACAAAAACTAGAAATAGATAAAAATATAGGACGTTCGCTTTCTATTGGATTTGAAATGGATAACGGCTTTGGTTTTACAGATTCTAATGTTTTTAAATGACTTTCATAGATTGAGTTACCAAAATTTTTAACAATTTGTTCTTTTTCTCTTTTTAAGAATGAAATTTTATCATAAATGTTTCCAAATATAAATACAGGGTATGGAACAAGCGACTTTGATACTGCATCATAAAATATTATTCCATTTTTAATCCATTTATCTTTTAAAGTTGCAGTAACTTCCACATGGTATGATTTCCAATTATCCATTGGTATACCTTTACTTTTTCGATACCATACCCAAGCACGGATTTCTTCCTTTGTAATTCCAGCATTATATTATGCAATGCTTTCTTCAATGGTGTATACTTTTGAAGAACTTCTTCCCATTGCTTTTTTAGGCAATGTAATTAGTGACTTAAAAAGACTTTTGTTAGCGTTTATCAAGTTTATCAAGTTACTATTTAAGTTTTGCGTGTATCTAAGCATTACTTTTCAGTTTTAGTATTTTAATTTTCATTTGCATAGCCAATGCAATAGCCATTGCTTCTTTTTCCCTATCTGGTTGTTTTTTTATAGTTGCATTTATTACATTTAAAACATCCTTTTTTGTTCCCTTTACTTGTATTGGAAAATGCAACGATGTTGTTTGAATTTCAATTCCTGCAATTTTTTCAGGATTATTTTTAAACCAGAAATCTTTACTTGTAATTTGAATAAACTTTTCCTGGTTATCTGTCATAACATTAATTCTACATTTGGAATACAAGCACTAACAGTAATTGACGAATCAATCATCATCTGTATAATATGTGATTCTACATTTTTATATCCTGTCTCGCGTTGAATGGCATTGTAAACTTTTGGAGAACTAAATTGAGTTACCTGTTTCAATTCTTCTGCAATATGGTCCCTAACTTTATTAACTAATGATTTACTCATAACTATTTCCTTTTTATTACTATTATGTCAGTTGGAACAGAAGTGTTTTTAAAAACTTTTGGCATACGATAAGCATCTACCAATTCTGCATATTCTGACATTAGTTTTTTTTCGTTTTTATACGTGTTGTTTTGATCTCTTAAAAAAGAGGAGGAAGTAATAAAGATTAGTAGTCCTCCTGGTTTTAACAATCGTAGCGATTGATACATGAAAAAAGCTTCGATCTGCTTTATCTTCATATTCTTAAAAAAACTTGAATATATATTGGTACGGCTACCGTATGGCGGGTTTCCTATAACCAAATCAAAAGGATAATCTTTGAGCCATGTTAAACCACTTTTAATAACAGAAGTGTGTCTAGGTGGCATTAAAAACGCTTTTTCAAAATAGTCGTTGTAAATGTTTGATTTTGGCGAACGTATTTTTGCAATTTGATAGTTTATTGAATCCGTTTCAAAAGCTGTAACGTTTTTAGGATTATCAAAAACTGTTAGAAAATTTCCGTTTCCGCATGATGGCTCTAGTATCTTTCCTTTTTTTGGATCAAAACCATAATGAATTGCTAATTCATAAATTTTTTCACAAAGACATATAGGCGTGTAAAAACTATACAACCTATTACGATCGTCATTAGGCTCATAGTTTGTGAGAAAAATTATTTCCTCTGCGGTATGGTTTTTTTTTGCTATTATTTCTTGAACTTTACTAAGCATCTAAAACAAATTTTTTACCATAAACTTCTAAATGAATTTTAAAGGAAATATTATTAATGTCTAAGTAGCTACCAATATCTGTTAATCCAGATAAAATTGAATTAACAGGTACAACGACATTCAACGCAGGTAGATTTAATGTTCCTGCTGCAGTTATATGTATTTGATTGATATTGGCAAATGCTTCACCTATGAATTTTTGTGTTTGTTTGGAATATATTTCAATACGAGAAATAGATACTAGATTTGTGTTGACTGAATGATTTGTGTGATTGATAAGCATTAAATATAAATCTAATGTTATCCTATCTAATTGATAACTGATATTCTTAACATTGGCTACTTTAATTTGGCTGTTTTCTAAAATTGAAACAATTCTATCATATTTGTTATATAATAAAATTGCACCAGTTGTTAAAGCTGCTCCTACTCCTAATGATATGTACAATAGTTTTTTCATGTAGTAGTAATTTGATTTCTAATCAGTAGTTCATCTATTTTAGTGGATGTTTCTTGAAGTATGTATGCATTGTCTAATGATTTATATTTTAGTAGAACTTGAAATAAAAACAAAATATCCGACTTGCTCATGGATACAATCTTTGCTTCTGAAATTTTTGTGTATCGCAAAATATAGGTGCGTCTTATCCTATCAACTGAATTATTGTAATTTTTTCTAGTATTAAAAATTGTAATTCCAGTAAACAATATATTTTCAAAAGTCATTTTTAATATTTTTACGGTTTTATCACACCGGCTTCTTTTACTTTTTCTTATTTTGATTTGAAAAGTAATTTTTAATGTGATTTAAAAACACGTTTTTGGTTAATGAGATAAAAAATAAGAAAACATCATTTTGCTCTAATCTTTTTTTCATGCTTATTGATCCTATGTGAGTTAGGATTGATAGTACTTCATTGAAAAAAAGTAGTATTATTGATAACTTAACGATACTTTTAAAATCTAGTTCCAATTCTTTAGCCATTCCCGCAATTACAATTGGCACAGTCAAATACAATAATTTCACAATAAATTTCCAAAGAAATTTATCTGCATCATATTTCTCATTTAACCTAAGTCTTGCAACAATTGATAATACTGTATCAAATAGAATCATGTAGGCTATTGTCTTGTAAATAGTAATTGGTAAATCAAGGTTAATCAATAATGTTATTATTATTAACTTTATCCAGGTAATCAAATCTGTAAAAGTGATCAAAATTTGATCTATACAATCAACTATGACTTCATCAAATGGTTTCATGCACTAGTATTAAATGAATCCATCTAAGGATTCTGTTTGAAATTCAATATTTAAAAATTCATTCTGCTCGATTGAATGTGATGGCAATACTATTGTAGCGTCTGTTCCATTAACTACAACTATTCTTGTATTACTGTCACTAGCTATATTATTTATTAAATAATTTTCTAAGCCTGTCCCATTACATGTTGTAAAAGCAACTAAAACACCATTTTGATATATTTGAACTTCCGCACCTGTTGCGTTACGAACTATATCAAATTGTGTGTTACGAACAGAAATTAAACCTTGTAGAGAATATAAACCATCTTCAACTGGTAAATCACTTAAACCTTCTTCACATTCTTCTTTTTCCCCTATCATTACTTATGCAAGTATTGCGATGGCAGTAATTAAAACTACTGTTGTAGCAACAATAGCGCCTGTACTTCCACCAGTTCCTGTATTTTCAAACTCATGCTTCCATTCTGCAGGTATTTTGTCTGTCATTACTTTGCGAATCTCTTTTACCTGAATTTGACTATCATTATTAAGGTCAAATACAGGGTTTGAACTTGCAATTGTTGACGCTGATAAATTAGAAGTTTGTAGAACATAGTCTTCTGACTTTCCAACGGCTCTAGGAAAGAATGTAACTAAATACAAATCAACATAACTGTTTAGCTTTGATCTATATCTATCATAATAATAATACACGTATTCAAGCTGCTGTACTGCTGACATTTGTTTTAATGCGTCTACGCTTGTTCCAAGTTCTACTGCAGTAGAGGGCATAAATTGTATTAATCCGGTTGCATTGGTTGTTGAATTTTGAATACTTGGACTAAAGGTTCCTGCTGATTCAAAATTCATAATTGCCATTAACCAATTCGGGTTAATTCCTAATTGTGAACTATAATGTTTTACAGTATCAACAAAATCAACTCTTATATTCCCTGGTAATTTATCTTCGTAGATTAACATTATACTTGTAAGTTTAATTTTTTAGTTTTCTTTTTTTCTTCATCATCACCAGAAAAAAGAACTAATACTGCTGCAGCTGCAGCTGCACCTAAAAATACTTTCCCCCAAATAGAAGAACTTTCTTGTTCTTGTGGTGGTTCTGCAGGTGGCTCGTTTGTTATATAAACAGTATCTAATGCTTCTTCATTAATTTGCATTATAACTTCTTGATATCCTTCTCGGATGACAAAATATGTATCATGATATCCTAAAAATGAAACTACCATTTTAGTACCTACTCTAGCATCAATTTGAAATTCACCATCCATATTGGTAATTACTCCAAATGATGGATCATTAAGAGCATAAATATGTGCGCCTGGTAATGTATATGTTAGATCATGTACCTTTCCTTTTACAGTAATTACAGCATCGTTAGTATTAGTAACAGGTGCTTTAGTTTTGCATGAACAACTCATAAGTTCTTTTTTTATAAATCTTTAATATTTGTTACCTGATCGTGATAAACAATACCGTAAGTACACGGTCCAATATTCCAAAAACTCCAACAAATTATGTAATAATATTTTCCATCTTCTAATTGACCAACCGAAGTAACGTATCCAACATTATCCTTATTTTCAAATGTTCCATACAGTTCTTGCGATGCATACCAGTTTCCACTGCTGTCTTTTTTTGCAATTGGAATTGTAAGTCCTGTTCTAAATGCTACATACAAATACTCATTGATCAAAAATGGGGTTTCTTGTTGATTTGAACCTGGTTGATTAATTCGATTGTAAAAATTTTGTAATTCATCAGTAGACAATCCGTTAATAACATCTTCGCTCATACTTCTACGAAACATAATTCTATATGCTCTGGCAACATTGTGAATAGATGTTACTTGATTTGCTATTTGATTTAGCGCTGCTTCGTCTGCCGCTATTTCAAAACTTGGCAGTATCATAGATAATATTCCCCCTGGCGCGAATCTGCTGAATGAACCATATATAACGGATGCAGCAATGACATCTGGATTTCCAATGTTTTTTTCAGCAAAGGCTTGTGCTTTTGCGTCTAAATAAATTCCTCTTCCTATATATACTACTGCACCAATTCCTATTGCGCCAAGAATGTATCGAAATCCCATCCCAACAAACTGTGTTGTTTTAGCAACTTCTTTTTTTCCTTCTTTCGAACTTAACACTGCAAGTGCTGCTGGGTTACCTAATCCGTGTCTTGGCATAACTGTTGTTTTTTGATTAAGAAAGAAATGTTTCTATAACTTCCATTCCCTCTTTTGTTGATAATGTTTCTATTGCTTTGTCATTATCTGATAATTTCACGACATTCTTTAATGCTGTCGAATTAATCTTTGACAATTTAGATAAATCTGATATTGTTAATTTCTCTAGTAATTCATTAATAGAACTTTCAAGAGAGTTGATTTTAATACCAGAATTAATATCTTGGTTAATTTTAATTTGTATTGACATTGTCTTTATGTTTGTTGTGTGTTAAACTTTAGTAATAAAGCATTAAGTTTTTCAGCAAAATCTTTATTTCTTGATGCTAATTCTTAGATAATATGTAAAGATTCTGCATCTTGATCTTGAAATTTTGGATGCAATACCATTTCAATAAACATCTGTTTGACTTCGCTTGTATTATTCGGCATACTCATTCCTGCAGGAACAGAAGAAGTTGTTGTTGCAACTCCTGGCTTTTTTAATAAAGCGGGAAGCACTTTAGGAAGTTGTTCCATAAGCTTTTTAAAGCCTTCAGAGTCCATCATTCCTTTCTTACCTGCTTCTAATAATTGAATATTTAATTCATGTTTAGATTCAATAGTAGCAAGTTCCAGTTTTTTAAGTGCTAATTCTTCTTTAGTAACTCTAAGTTCAGACTTCATGTCTAAAAAATCTGTTTTTAGTTCATCATGACGAACTTTCAAATCGGTATACTTATCATCTAATGCTTCTAATTTACTTTGAGCAGGATGCACATAATTTAATACGCCCGGTGGTGATGCCATTCCATAATTAGTACTTTGTTGTGTAATAGGATATTGTTGTGATGTTTGCATTTTCCTTGAATTATCAAAATTAAGTGTCACTGGTTTTCCAACCTTTCTTTTTCCACTTCCGTTAGGCGCATAGAAATAAACAATAGTTCCATCATAAAAACCGTGATTAGGTAAGTTCTTCAAAAACAATTCAATGCTATCTGATTCTGATAATATATGACTTTTAGTATATAGGAATCTATCCTTAGTTACATTAGGAATTTGCTTTTTTACATTGTTGTATTCAATGCTAATTGCATGCCCTTGCTTATTAAGAAATTGTATTATATGCTGTATATCTGTCATTATTAGCATTTCTCTTTTAGTCCATACCAAATAGTAATTTTATTTACTGGATTTTCAACTACTTCACCATCTGTTTTGTTAGATAAAAAAATAACATTCATTTGCCCTACCACTGCAAAAGGAACTTCTATTAAAAATTTTTTACCTGGATCTAAAATGTGTTCATCAAATAGCAATACTCTAGTATTTCCTTTGTTTTCTATTGTTGGATGGTAAGCACCTTTGTTTTGAGTAAATTCAGAAAAATTTACTTTCTTGTTAGTCTTTACGATCTCATAAGAAATTGAACCTCTTTCTATCATAGCTTTTAATTAGTTTCAATAGCAAATACTACTTGTGCATTGAATGTTCCATTAGTTGCCGTGGGATTTGATAATACAACTCTCAATTCTGGATAGCTTTGAAAATCTACTGGTATAAAACCATTAAGTCCACCTAATGATCCTAGTTTGTAGACTCTAAAGTCTACTGCATCAATAACATCTGATCCTGCTGTATCAATAATTGATAAATTAATATTAGCTGTTTCAGCCGCAGATGAAAGTTGAACTACAGACATCGCTACACATCTACCTTGTGATAATTCTGAACATCTAAACTTATCACCTGTGCTATTTCTATCTAAATTCACTATTGTCTTTTGGAATTTAATATTCTTTCTTCCTGTAAAATTTTGCATAATCTTTTAATTGTTTATGATTTTTGAAACAAGCACTCCTGCTACAAAAACAAGTCCTGTTTTTAATAGTTTATTGTCTTTTTCTGGGATCACTAAAATATCTTGTGATTCATCAGTTGCATCATTTAAATTCGTTGGATCAGTATCAGTTACAACAACAGGAAGAGGATTTACATCTGTTGGTTCTGGAGGAAATGTTATGTCAACATATTTCTTTAGTTTTCCTGTGACTGTATGACCTTGCCAATTAATAGTAGATGACTTTAATTTAGTAACTGTCTGAAAATTATAATCTACTGAAATCAAAGATAGTTGGTTGACCTTATTAGCTTCCACATATTGCAACACAGACTTTTCTAATATTGACAAAAATTTACCGGTAAAATATACCTTATTTGCTACATAATTCTCTGTTTTTCTTGGTTCTCCAATATTTTCTATCAAAGTATTGTAGCTTCTAAATGTAGCTATAGCTTTTAATACTTCGTTGGCAATGTTTGTTACCTTATTACCTGACTGTAATTGCAAATTTTTGTTCAAAAAGTTAACATTGATCTCACTATCAACCATGTTTGCTAAATCTCGAATAGTTGGTAAAAAATCATACTCGAAATAATCAAAAAATAATGTTTCTTCTTGTTGAGTTAATGGAAATTCAACTACCGGGTTTAGTCCAGTTGCTCTTTGTGCGAGATTCTGTGAACCACCATTGATAACTCCAGAACCATCCCACAACGGATCTTCAACTATTTGTGGTTGATTTAATAAGTGATCTATTGCTGCGCCTACAAGTAATCCAATTGGTCCGCCTAATAAACCTCCTATAATTGTTCCTGCAATTCTCTTAATTCCTTTCCATAATCGCGAAAAGAAACCGTTCATTGCGTAATGATGATTATTTGACATTGAATAAGTTTTAAAAAAGCCGTTTAAAACTCTAAACGGCTTTTGTTATTTGAAAAAGATTTGCTAACAACTACTAACCTACTGCTACTGTTTGGTATCCTTCGAATGAAATTTCAATGAAAGCATCATTTGCTGCACTATCTGTTAAAATTGTCGCATCACCTGGGAACTCTAAATCAATTTTAAGTTCCGTATTTAAAGCTTTAAAGATTTCCAGTTTATCTAATTTATAACCGAATTGATCCGTTTCGTATTCATCTGTAATTGTAAAAAATGGAATTTCTATAATGTTACTACCACTTTGTCTTACAATTAAGTTTGTTGTTTTCATAGCTGCTGGAATCGTTGTAGTATATGCTGCATTAACAACTGTTGTTGCTTTGGCTGCTTCAACATATTTAATTTTGATACCATTTGGAATAAAATAATTCATTCCCGATAAAGATTTCCCATTGAAAGTGTTAACTCCAATTTTGACAGTAAGTTGATCTTTCAACATATCTTGGATTCCAGATAAATCTGCAGCAGAAAATTTACGTCGTATGTAGTGTGTTTTTGGCTTCAAACGAACCTGTGCGGCATTTATCTTTCCAATGATAATTTCATCAAGATATTTTTTGGGCTGAATGCCATTTTTTCCGCTTGCAATAGCTTCTAAAAATGCCATTGATTCATTATAAAAATTTCGTTTCATTATATTTTTTTTTATAAGTTGATACTAATTGATACTAATTGATTTTTATTGGCTTAGTGAACTAATTTTACCCCTGATGAATTTGCACCTATCATTGGATTGCCCAGTTGCATACCACGACCAGAATGTGAAGGTTTTAATCTGTTACGTGGTGTAAATCTATAACCACTCGGATTGCCCATTCTTTTTGTTACACTCGTTGTTGGCTCTTGACCTGTTGCAAATAAAGTGTGGATAAACTTGTTCTTTTTTGAACCATCGTTAGCAGGTAAACTTGGCGTAACAGCATCATTAATAAGTCCGTAAACTCCACTTAACACCATTCCATCTCCAACGGCTGCACCAACTTGATGATACCATTCATTACCACTTCCTAAAAAAATAGACATTGCAGCTCCTCCTAGTGAAATAACTGCATTACCTATCGTATTAGTTTTTCCTGGAATAAGGGCTTTAATTGCGTTACCGCCATATACACCTGCAACTCCGCCTACAAGTTGAAGACCTGTATCTTTTACATTTTTTTTGATGTTTTTTTTCATTGATACTAAGATTAAATTAACTTTTGTTTTTTTTAAAGATATATAGACCTGTGGCTGCTAAAAGTACACCGCCCACCACGTAATAAACTGTATTACTATTTCCTATTTTTGGAGCATCTCTTGTTCCTTGATTATTACCAGGTACATAACCACTCGGATTTCCATTTGTTGGATTTCCACCTATTGGAATTATTGGATCAGTTGGATTTGAAATAATTTGATTTCCTTTGATTGAAAACACAGGATATTCTGCATTTCCATCCTCTGACCAATTATGGTTATATCCATTAAATGTCCATGCCATTGGCGCTGTTAATACATCTACTTGATTAACAGTATACATTGTTTCTAACTGATTTATTATGGATTCAAACGCAGGTACAAGTTCATAGAATAGCTCATTGTACTGATCTAATGCAAGTCTTGAACATTTACGCCAATTATTACCTGTTCGCAATTGCCAATACATTTGCGCACAAACGTATACAGCCATAGATAAATGATTAACTCTATTTTCTAATTCTTGAACACTTGATGCAGTTTCAAGACCTCTAAAGAGTGCTTCAAAATATGGTCCTTGAATTTCCTGAATTTCTGCTGCAGTATTCTGTGGTAAAAAAGAACTATTCCAACATGAAAGGTTCATTCCGTTGGCAAAAATTGCACCAAAAGTATTAGAAAAGAATCCTGAACCTAATACTTGATTAACGTCGACATGATCTGAAATGTTGAACGATCCATCTTGTCTTGGTGCTGTTGTTCCTAGTCCATAATTCGGTATTTTCTTAAAAACCTTTTGATTGATTTCAATTGAATTTTGACGAATCGTAATAGATGGATCATAACCATTTGCAAGAGAATCATATATAATTTGACGCATCTGTTGCGCCTTTTCATCATTGATTCTTAGTGAATCAATGTATGAATCAAAGTTTTCCATACCAAGAAGTACGGAATCATTATAAATTTCTCTTTGCGAGTAATTGCCTTTTGTTAATGGACTACCAAATGTAGGCGCTGCCATTCCAACGTATTGTAAACTAGGTTCATTAACTCTCATAATTATATCTTCATTTGCTGTAAAATCTTGTTCCACATTCTCTAATAATGTTGCATCGATAACATAATAGTCACTAGGATCATCAATCGATAAAGTATTTTGATCTTTTGGAATTATTACATAAACATGTGAATAATGGCTTTCAAAATTGACAGCTACTCTTCGAATGTAATGTGCTATTCCTAAGTTAATAAGTATGCTAGATGCAAATACACTATATGATTTACAATCAGCTTCTTTAATTTCCCAACTACAACCAGGCGATTGTATTTTTTGCAAATCTGTATTCAATTTGTATTGTAAACTCCAATACAAAAACTCATGAATTTTACTAATAGTGGTAATCAAGTCGTATCCTGAAAACTCATTGATACTGATTGATTTTGATTGATCTAAATATGAATACACATACTTTTTCATCACTTCAACTCCATGTGCTGTCTGCCCTTTTCCCTCTTTAGTTACGGTACATTCGCTATATTCAAAGTATTTATCATACTTAGAGTTATCTCTAAGTTGTCTATACAACAAGCGATTAATAGCCTCAACTTCATTCAATTTGAATAATTTATTTATGTTTATTAGAATAAAATTCAGCAAAAAAAAAAATCGATTACTAGGTAGTAATCGATAGTAATCGATAGTAATCAATAAAATTCAATAACAATCAAGTTTTTATAAAATTAAGTATTGATTGTTATTGAATTAATCTAAAATATGTCCAAAATGATCTAAAATTTTGATAGCTTCAATACGATAAACGATTCTTTTTTGTTTAGCTATAACTAAATCAATACCGCGCTCTATTGAAATTACATCATTGATTTTTTCTTGAATTTCCTTGATAGGTATTGGTCTCAAAATTTCTTTCAATTGCTTTTTTCCAATTGAATTAACTTCATCTTTCTGGAAATACTTTTTATTCATCTCATCTATTTTTAATCTAGTTGATTTACATGTACAACTTTTCCATTTGGAAATTTTACATAATTCTTTTTTAAAGCTCCATTTTTTTTTGTTCCAATTCCTGCTTGGTTAGGAGCTGTTCGCATTATTTTTTTTCTTCTTAAACTAGGACTCATGACATTTCAATTAATTATACAAATCACTTAAAAAGGTGGATTTATTTAACCTTTATAATTTTAATTTATGTATTACTCACATCTATAATTCCTTGCACCTCTAAATAATTAGCTGCATTTATTTTTATGTACAAATATGGATCGCCACCAAAATGCACTTGATTTCCTCCTATTAATACCTTGTAATGCTTCCCTCTATACACAGGACGAAAATAAACTTGGTTTTTATTATCAAAATTTACATCATTCAAAACAATTTCTCCTTCATCTATTGGTCCTATTAGTCCTTGTTCCGGATTATTATAGTCATACTCTTGAAGTGTAGACTCCAATCCAATATTATCAGGTGGATTATCAATAAATATTCTGACAGTTATCGATTCTGCCATTGAAAATTCTTCTGTGGTAACCATAGTTGTTGTAACTGTTACCGTTCCTTCTGTTGTTTCTGTTGTTTCTGTCATTTTAAATTTTATTTATGTATTTGTGATTTTAAATTTCTACAGGTTTTCAGATTCAATACATACGCAATCAAAATACTCTAGGGCTTGACATTGGATGCAATGAAATGTTTCTATTATTTGTTGTTTGTCTTTATCGTTCATACTACAATTAAAATACTATTGGTTATGTAGGGCGCTTTTCCCAAATGCGCCCTACACGCTAAAAAAAATAGTCTAACCAATAACTAAATTATGCCTACTCTAAAATGGTTTTCGGCTTCCCCATAAAAACCCTAATTCGGTTTTTTGATATTTGATATTGTTTCTTGTAATTTGTCTTGATCACTAAAAAAATAGGATGCTTAATAAGTTTAAAATGCAAATCCAATTAATGATTCCAACTATCATGTAGACTGTGTTTTTGCTCTGAAATAGAATGCAATCCCTCAAGTAATATTTTATCATTTCACTTTTCATTTAATTTTTACTTTTTCATACAAATAATTGACTGTTTTGACATATGCTTCTTCGATTTCTTTGTCTGAAATAAGCTTTTTAAATTGTTTTTTACTCCTCCAATATCCATTTACTTTTTTCTCATAAGCCATGACAAATACTTTAGCTATGCTGCTGGCTTTACTCATTATCGGATCTGGAAAAATTCTGATGCCAATTTTTAGTAATTCCCCAACTTTTCGTTGGTTTTCTTTATCGTTAGTAAGGGACTTCATCAGTGTAATCGTTATCAGTATTGTCATTATCCGTATCAAATAGTGAATCATCACTCTTATCTTCTTCTAGTGTAACTAGTCCCTTTTCAACCATCATCGAATAATCAAAGGCGTAGCAGCTTTGGGATCCTGATTTTCCGAATCGTTTCCCTTTTACCAGACCTATGAAATATGGACGTGATTTGAAATAGTGTCTAATAGTGGTTTGCCCGATGATATCTACACCTTCGCGCTTTGTAACTTCCTTATTGTAGAATTGATACACAGACTTTAAGCGTAAGTATAAAATCTGTTTTCTAGTGTCATTTTTGTACTCAAAAGGTTTGCGCTTTTCTCCGATGAGTGTTATGGAAATCTTTCGATCGATCACAAATTCACGCCCTTCTTTGATATAGCTGTTTTCAAATAAGAATGTGATGATATTCCAGAATTCAGCCAATCCATTACTGTCGGCAATTTGCTCGGAATTGTCAATTATT